>NZ_QEHL01000012.1:0-488091 GCF_003116525.1 Pseudarthrobacter sp. AG30
CATTGGTCGAGGCCCCAACCACACGGTTGGGGCCTCCCACATTTAAAAACACCACCACCCCCCACCGTGAAGGGGTGGACATAGCCTCCGAATTCGGTGATTAACCTCAAAAAGTCGCGGAAACACGCGGAATTTGCGGATCGGAACGTCCCAAGCTGGTAAGTTTTCGAACAGTGGCTTGCGCGCATGCCGCGTGCAGGCTTCAGAATCAAGAATCGTCCAGGAGGACATAAATGGCTAAGAACCGTAGTGAACTTGTTGCAGAGGTAGCTGGCAAGGCCGGCACCAGCCAGGCTGCCGTCAACTCCGTCCTCGACGCTCTGTTCGAGGTTTTCGAGACTTCTGTCGCCGCCGGCGAGAAGATCACCATCCCGGGCTGGCTCGCCGTGGAGCGTACCGACCGTGCCGCTCGCACCGGCCGCAACCCGCAGACCGGCGAAACCATCCAGATCGCAGCGGGCCACAGCGTCAAGCTGACCGCCGGCTCCAAGCTGAAGGCTGCTGTCTCCAAGAAGTAGAGCATTCTCCCTGTCCGGCGCGCAGCCGGCTGGAAAGGAGCGGCAACCCCATGGGTTGCCGCTCCTTGGCTTTAATCCGGATTCGCCGCCCGGGCAGGCGTAGCGGACAATGGAATGGTGTCTTCTGCCGCAAAACCCCGTTCCACCGCGCCCCAGTCCGAACCTGGCAAGGGAGCCCCGGTCCGGGACGCCGGGATCAGGGGAATCCCGTTGCCCTGGCAGCTGGCGGGACTGGCAGCCCTCATCCTGGGCCTCACGGCAGCACTGCTCTTCTCCGGCGCGGCAGCAGCCCGCAGCGTCGCGGATCCCGGCGCCCTGGTCCGGTGGGGCCTTCCCATCAGCAAGGCCATACACAACGTGTCCCTGGCCACCGTCGTCGGCGGCCTGATTTTCGCCGTCGGCATCCTCCCCAAGAACCTCAACGCCCGCAGCCGCGACCGGGAAACATCCCGGGATGCAGGCCCCGAGCACCCGGCCTTCACCCGTGTCCTGGCCGTGGCAGCCGCAGCGGGCGCAGTGTGGACGCTATCCGCCATTGCTGTCCTGGTCCTCACCTACGCCGATGTTGCGGGCCAGGGGCTCTCCGGGGACCCCGCGTTCACCCAAGCCCTGGTGTACTTCATGACGGATATCGAAACGGGCCGGGCGTGGCTCGCCGTCACCATCATCGCCGCCGTAGTGACAACCGCGCTCTTTGGCGTAAGGTCCACCGGCGGCCTGTTCCTCACCCTCATCCTGGCCCTCGTCGGCCTGGTCCCGGCAGCCCTGATCGGGCACTCGTCAAGTTCCTCAGACCACGAAGGGGCCATCAACTCTCTGGGCCTGCACTTGGTGGGCGTGAGCACTTGGGTGGGCGGCATCATTATCCTGGCCATGCTGTCCGGCATCCTCACCGGACCCAAGGCCGGCACGGCAGCTGATATCACCGAACCGACCCTCCGCCGCTTCTCCACACTGGCAGGCTTCGCCTTCGTGCTGGTTTTCGCCTCCGGCATCATCAACGCCAGCATCCGCGTCACCAGCTGGGCAGACCTCTTCGGATCGGCGTACGGCCAGCTGATCCTTGCCAAGACGGCCGGGGCCGTGGTGCTGGGCGGCATTGGCTTCATGCACCGCCAGTGGGTCATTCCGCAGCTTGGCCGCAAGGGCGCCGCCATGTCCTCCCGGCGGGTGCTGTGGCAGCTGATCCTGGCCGAGCTGCTGGTTATGGGTGCCACCTCCGGCATCGCGGTGGCGCTGGGCCGGTCCGCCCCGCCGCAGCCCACCACGCTGGCGCCGGATGCTTCGCCGGCCTTCATCCTCAGCGGCTATGAACTCCCCCCGGAACTCACGCCGGAACGCTGGCTCACTGAGTGGCGCCTGGACTGGCTCTGGGTCGCCGTTGCCCTCTTCGGCCTGGTGTCCTATTTCCTGGGCGTGGCAAAGGTCCGCCGCCGGGGCGACAGCTGGCAGTGGTTCCGTTCCGTGAACTGGGTCATCGGCCTGGTTGTCCTGACGTACATAACGTCCGGGCCGCCGTCGGTCTACGGCCGAGTCCTCTTCTCCGCGCACATGGTGGACCATATGGCACTGACCATGGTGGCGCCGATCTTCCTGGTGCTCGGAGCGCCGGTGACACTTGCCTTGCGGGCACTGCCCGCCCGCAGTGACGGCTCCCGGGGTGCGCGCGAGTGGCTGATGGTTTTCGTGCATTCGAAGTTTTCCCAGCTGGTGACGCATCCGTTGTTCGCGGCCGCCAACTTTGCCGGCTCGATCGTGCTGTTCTACTACTCGGACCTGTTCGGGTATGCAATGCGCGAGCATGTGGGCCACGAATTGATGAACCTGCACTTCCTGCTCACCGGCTACATTTTCGTGCTGACCATGATCGGTACGGACCCGCTGCCGCGCAGGGCGCCCTACCCCATGCGCCTCCTCCTGCTCCTGGCAACCATGGGGTTCCATGCCTTCTTCGGCGTCTCCATCATGGGTGGCACCGGTCTGCTGGCGGCCGACTACTTCGGCAACCTCGGGCGCGCCTGGGGGCCCTCCGCCCTCGGTGACCAGCAAGCAGGCGGGGCTGTGGCCTGGGGCATCGGCGAGGTGCCCACGCTCCTGGTGGCGATCGGCGTCGCCATTATGTGGTCAAGGTCGGACCAGCGGGAGACAAAACGCGTGGACCGGGCGGCGGACAGGAATAACGACGCCGATCTGGCCGCTTACAACGATATGTTTGCCAAATTGGCTGAACGCGACGCCAAGCTGGCTGACCGCAACAAGCTGGAAGGACGCTGATGAGCGAAACCGTACGCACGCACGCCCGGGTCAGGGCCTCCGAACTGGTGGGCCGCAACTGGTTGAACACCGGCGGCAAGAGCCTGGACCTCGAAGCCCTGCGCGGCAAGATCGTGCTGTTGGACTTCTGGACCTTCTGCTGCATCAACTGCCTGCACGTCCTGGATGAGCTGCGGCCGCT
This sequence comes from Pseudarthrobacter sp. AG30, assembly GCF_003116525.1. Taxonomy (NCBI): domain Bacteria; kingdom Bacillati; phylum Actinomycetota; class Actinomycetes; order Micrococcales; family Micrococcaceae; genus Pseudarthrobacter; species Pseudarthrobacter sp. AG30. The sequence continues at coordinate 2,974 of NZ_QEHL01000012.1, forward strand.
GGAAGAGCAGTACTCGGATGTCCTGGTCACCGTGGGGGTCCACTCGCCCAAGTTCGAGCATGAAGCGGATCCGGTGGCGCTGGCCGCCGCCGTGGAGCGGTACGAGATCCACCACCCCGTCCTGGACGATCCCGAGCTGGACACCTGGAAGGCCTACACTGCCCGCGCCTGGCCCACCCTGGTGGTCATCGACCCCGAGGGCTACATCGTGGCGCACCTGTCCGGCGAGGGCCACGCGGACGGGCTGGCGGTGCTGATCCCCGAACTCATCGCCGAACACGAGGCCAAGGGCACCCTTCACCGGGGTTCCGGCCCGTACGTGGCGCCCGAGGCGACCTCCGGCACGCTGCGCTTCCCGGGCAAGGCGTTGTTCCTGCCGCCGGGCCGCGGCTCCACGGTTGTGGCGGGAACGTCCGACGCCGGCAGCTCCCCGGATGCCGCCGCCAAAGGTTCCTGGCTGGTCACCGACACCGGGCATCACCGCCTGGTGGAGCTCGGTACGGACTTCACGACTGTCCTGGCCACCTTCGGCTCCGGCAACAAGGGCCACGCCGACGGTCCGGCCGCCGGTGACGATGCCACCGCCCGGTTCAACGAGCCGCAGGGCCTGGTGCTCCTCCCGGAAGATGTGGCAGCCAAAGCCGGGTACGACGTCGTCATTGCAGACTCAGTGAACCACCGCCTCCGCGGGCTGTCCCTCAGTTCAGGCAAAGCCTCCACGCTGGCCGGGAACGGCATCCAGCGCCTGCTGGAGACCGGACCCGCGCGGGTGGACGAAGAGGCAGCCGGCTTCACCGGACGCCTGGGCGGACACCCCCTTGAGGTCTCGCTGAGCTCACCGTGGGACGTTGTCTGGTCGCGCAAACTGAACGCGGTGGTGGTGGCGATGGCCGGAACCCACCAGATCTTCAGCTTCGATCCCCTGACCGGTGCCGTCTCCATCGTGGCGGGCAATGGGCTGGAAGGACTGCTGGATGGTCCGGCCCACGAAGCCTGGTTCGCCCAGTCCTCCGGCCTGGCCGAGGACGCCGACGGCAACATCTGGGTTGCGGACTCCGAAACGTCCGCGATCCGCAAGCTGGTCGTTGGCGAGGACGGCTCGGTGACGGTTGAATCCGCCGTCGGCAAGGGCCTGTTCGATTTCGGTTTCCGCGACGGTCCCGCCGCCGAGGCCCGGCTGCAGCACCCGCTGGGCGTGACCGTCCTGCCCGACGGTTCCGTGGCCATTGCGGATACCTACAACGGGGCCGTGCGCCGGTACGACCCCGCGTCCGGCACGGTGTCCACGCTGGCACGTGGCCTCGCTGAGCCCTCCGACGTGATCGTGGACCACACGCAGTCCGCCGGCTCGGAGCCGCTGCTGGTGGTGGTGGAGGCCAACAAGCACCAGCTGGTGTACGTTCCCATTCCCAAGGAAGCGCAGCAGGTGGATGAAGGCGCATCCCAGACCCAGCGGCCCAAGAGCCCCGTGGCCTCGGGCCCGCTGGAACTGACGGTCCGCTTCACGGCTCCCACCGGGCAGAAGCTCGATGACAGGTGGGGAGACCCCACCCAGCTGAAGATTTCCTCCACCCCGCCCGAGCTGTTGGTCTCCGGCGGCGGGACGTCCGTGGGGCTGCTGCGCACCCTTGAGTTGTCGCCCGACGTCCCGGAAGGCGTGCTGCACATTACCGCCCGTGCCGCAGCCTGCGACGGACCCGAGACCGAGGACGGCGAGATCCCCGACCACGCAGCCTGCCACCTCTACCAGCAGGACTGGGGTATCCCGGTGGTCCTGCAGGCCGACGGCGACACCGAGCTGGTCCTGGACCTCCGCGGAATGGACTGATACTGCCTCTGGTTTGCTGAACTGGCCCGGTTTTCGGCCTTCGAAACCTGAAAACCGGGCCAGTTCTCTTCCTGCCGTGCCAAGAACTGGGCCAGTATCCACATAGGCTGACTTTCTCCTCCCGTCAGCGCCCGACTCCCAGCAGTGTTGTCGGATGGACGTCACGGAAATCATCACGTCAGCCGGCGGAGTCCTGCTGCGGCGCGATGTGCTGGCGGAAGGCGGCACAGAGACAGGGCTCCGGCGGGCGATCCGCAGCGGCTCCGTGGTCCGGCTGGGGCAAGGGCTGCTGGCCGTGCCGGGCGCTGACCCGGAGTTTGTGGCCGCCGGCCGTGTACGTGGTCTGTTGACGTGTGCCTCGGCCGCGCCTAAGTACGGCCTGTGGCAGCTGCGGCCCGCCACACGGCCCCACTGTTGGCAAAGCAACGGGCGAAGTGCAGTCCGCTGCATCAGCCACCGCCTGCCCCTGACACAGCCGCCACCCCACCGGACCCTGGCGGCACTTCCGGATGTTCTCCTCCATGCGCTGCTGTGCCTGCCCGAGCTTGAGTCGCTCGTGATGGTGGAGTGTGCCTTCAACCGCGGCGATATCGAGCTGTCGTACCTTCTCCGGCATCTGGACGGGAAGCGGTGCGGCAAGGCACGGACCGTTGTGTCCAAAGTGGAGCGCGGCGCAGACTCGCTGCTGGAGACGCTGGCTCGGGTGCTGTTTAGGGACGCGGGCATAGCCACCGAAACCCAAGTCTGGATTGACGGCATTGGCCGTGTGGACTTTCTGCTGGAGGGATTCCTCATCGTGGAGATCGACGGAATTGCCTTCCATCTTGAACCACGGCAATTCAAAAAGGACCGCCGCCGGGACAACATGGCGGTGCGCTGCGGCCTGCCTGTACTCAGGTTCTTCTACGATGACGTGGTCCACGCCCCGGAATCTGTCCTTTTGCAGGTGCAAGAGGTGCTGGCGCGGGGTTCCCTCCGCTGGCCGCAGCCAAACCAGCCCAGTTTTCGCCGTTATTGGGTCTAATGCTGCCAAGACTAAGGCAGTGAGGGCTTTAAAACCGGGCCAGTCTGGCACGGGTAGGGGAGGGGCCTAGAAGCTCAGCATCGGGGTGACCTTGACGGTGTCACCGGCTACGTCCAGACGGGTGGTGAAGCTGAAGTCCACCTCCGCGTCCAAGGGATACCAGGCCCCGGTAAAGGCATTCTGCTGGAGCGCCTCCACCTTGGCCTTGCCGTCCAGCGGTGCCACCACCCAGCGGCCGTCGAACGGTTCCACCGATACGCCCGGGTACTCGGTCACGGTCCACTTGATGCTGCCGTCCTGGACCCTGTTGTTGCTGGCGTAGTAGAAGGGGCAATCCGGCTGGAGCTTCTGTTCCTTGACCGCCTCTGCCGCGCAGCCGTCAAGGAATTCACGGACCTTGGCCGCAACATCGTTCTTCAGCTTGTCCGTGGCCTGGGTCAACAGGTTCAGCGGAGCCACCGGGGAGTCCTTGGAGGTGACGGTGGCGCGGGTGGCGGGCGCCGAGAAGTACTGCCCGTTCAGGGATGCCTCGTACTCGCCGGGATAGAAGACGGCAAAGGAGTTGCGGCCGCCCGGCATGTTCACCGGAACGCCGTTGACGGTGGCCTCGTTGCCGTTAACCACGGTCATGTCCACGGTTGGCAGCCGGGACGGGACAAAAGCCCAGGTGTTGAAGAAAAGCCACTCGGTGCCGGTCTTCTGCAGCAGGAATTCGGTGCGGAGCCGGCTGCCGTCGATCGTGTACTCCAGGGGCACCATCACCTGGTTGCCGGGGCGTTCCTCGGGATCGCCGACGTCGACGTTGGACAGCCGGGACGCGGCCGTCTGCAGCCCGGTGCCGTCAAGCATCGCGGCGTTGCCGGGCGGGACAGTGGCGCGCAGGATGCCCAGCGCCCGTCCGCCGTCACCGCTCCTGAGTGCGTCCAGGTACTCCCTGACCGGCTGCTGCGGCCTGGCCACGGTGTTGTTGACGATATTAATGGCCACGACGGCTCCGGCGATGGCAAGCATGAGGCCCAGCAGCCATCCGGCCGCGATCCTCACCAACGCTTGACTCATCTGCACGTTTCTTACAGTAACGGCAGTGCGGACGCACTCTAAAGTTGGTGTCCCCCCTAATCCGGCGTCCGGGACACCGATAAGGCCCGACGGCGGGTGGCCGGCAGGGTCAGCGGGTGGGGCCTGACGTCGGCGCGCAGCACGTACCGGCGGCCAGGCGGCAGCAGAGCACCGGACTCAGCGGAGCCGGGGGAGTCAGCGGCGGCGGCGCCGGGTGGAAGAGGTGCCGAACACGCCGCGGAGCAGTTCGCGTCCCAACTGGGTGCCCATGGACCGCGCCATACTCTTCAGGCCGCCACCCAGGGCGCCGCCGAGCACGCCGCCCAAATCACCCATCATGCCGCCGGGCTCGGGTTGAGGCTGGGGCTCGGCGGGCGGCCGGGGAGCGCGGGTTGCTGGGGCCGGGGTTGGCGCGGGCCGGCTGCTGGGCCGGCCCAGGATCTCCTCCTCGATCCGGCGGGCCTCGGCGTCAACGTCGTAGGCCGCCGGCGCGGACTGGCCCCCCGGCATCGCGGCGGACGGTTCCGGCGCGGCCGGGCCGGTGGGTGCCGCCCCTTTGCCGGTGAGCTTTTCGTAGGCGGAGGGGTTGTCCACGGCCGTCCCGTACTTGCCCAGCAGCGCCGAGCCGGCCACCGTGCTCCGCACCAGCGCGTCCTCGGCAGGACCCATCACGGATTCCGGCGCGCGGAGCCGGGTGAGGGCAACGGGCGTGGGCGCCCCCTTCTCATTCATGACGGTGATAACGGCCTCGCCGATTCCGGCCGAGGTCAGGATTTCCTCAAGGTCGTAGTCGCTGACCGGGAAGGTGGACACCGTGGCCTTGAGCGCCTTGGCGTCCTCGGGGGTGAAGGCGCGCAGGGCATGCTGGACCCGGTTGGCCAGCTGGCCCAGGACGTCGGCGGGCACGTCCTTGGGGGTCTGGGTGACGAAGAAGATCCCCACGCCTTTGGACCGGATCAGCCGGACCGTGGTGGTGATGGCGTCCAGGAAAGCTTTGGAGGCGCCGTTGAAGAGCAGGTGTGCCTCGTCGAGGAAGAACACGAGCTTGGGTTTGTCCAGGTCGCCGGCCTCGGGCAGGTCCTCGAACAGGTCCGCCAGCAGCCACATCAGGAAGGTGGAGAACAGCATGGGCTTGGTCTGCAGGGTGGGCAGTTCCAGGCAGGTGACCACACCGCGGCCGTCCGGAGCAGTGCGGAGGAGCTCGGCGGTATTGAATTCCGGCTCACCGAAGAACTTCTCCAGCCCCTGCGCCTCCAGGTTCACGAGTTCGCGCAGGATCACCCCGGCAGTGGCCTTGGACAGGCCACCAAGTTCCTCCAGCTTGTCCTTGCCCTCGTCCGAGGTGAGGAACTGGATGACGGCACGCAGGTCCTTCAGGTCGATGAGCTCCAGGCCGTTCTTGTCCGCGAAATAGAAGACCAGCTGCAGGCTGGATTCCTGGGTGTCGTTCAGCTCCATGATCCGGGCGAGCAGGACCGGACCGAAGGAGGTGACCGTGGCGCGGACCGGGACACCGTTGCCGTCCCCGCCGAGCGCCAGGAATTCCACCGGAAACGCCTTCCCCGCCCAGGGCTGGCCGATGCTTTGGGTGCGGGCGGTCAGTTTGTCGCTCCCGACGGCGGCTGTCGCCAACCCGGAGAGGTCGCCTTTGATGTCGGCCAGGAAGACGGGGACGCCGGCGGTGGACAGCTGTTCGGCCATCATGTGCAGCGTGACGGTCTTGCCCGTACCGGTGGCGCCGGCCACCAGTCCGTGCCTGTTCATCATGGCCAGCGGCAGCCGAACCGGCGCGTCCTTGTGGAGTTCGCCGTCGATGATGGCGGCCCCCAGCTCGATGGTGGCACCTTCCAGCGTGTAGCCCTGCTGGATGGTGGCAAGCTTCTCTGCTGTGGTTTTCGTGGCCATGGCGTTAGCTTAGCGGCGGGCTGCCCCGGATGGGACGGTACCGGCCGGTCAGTTCAGCGGCCTTGTGGGCAGGTCCTTGGTGAACGCCAGGGGCCCGATGGTTTCCGGGTCCGCCGCAAGGTCGAACTGCGCCTGGTAACCGGTGTTCAGGTAGAGGTGCTTGGCCTCCGGCTGCCGTGGCCCGGTGGTGAGGTGCAGCCTGGTGTAGCCTCGGGCGGCCGCCAGGGCCTCGAGTTCGGCGAGCACCACGCGGGCCAGCCCACGACGGCGGTGGGCCGAGTGGGTCCAGATCCGTTTCAGTTCCGCCGTGGCGGGGTCGTACCGGCGGAACGCGCCGCCGGCGATCGACTCGCCATTTTCCTGGATCACCAGGAGGGCGCCATGGGGGCCTTCGAATTCGGCCGCCGGGTAGCGGTTCAGTTCCTCGGCCGCGGCGCCGCGGCCAAACAGGTTCCCGTAGCGGGTGTCGTATTCGACGGCGAGCTCGTCCAGGAGCGGGCGGACACGGGGATCGTGCATGGGCAGGCTGAGGACCGTCAGGGCGTTGGGGTCCAGGGGCCTGGGACGGAGGCCGGGTTCTGCGGTCACTGGTCATTCCTTGTCACGGATCAGGTCTTTCCGACGGCGGCTGGCTGGGGAGTTGCTGGTTCTGAAACTATCGGTTCTTCGGGGACCGGGGCGGACGCGCCGGCCAGGTCCCGGGCAGCTGCGAGGACGGTCCGGGCCAAGGCGTCATTTTCGCGGAACGGTGCGGCGTTGGTGTGCGGGCGGGCGAAGGCGCCGGCGCCCCACCCGGAGGTTCCCGGGCCCACGGCGAAGAGGGTGGGCTGGGCTGCGCCGCCGGAGTCCACCAGCTGGTGCCGGGCCGAGACCAGCAGTTTTCCGGTGGAGTGGATGCCGTCCGAGGTCAGCAGCTGCTGTTCGCTGCCCAACCCGGTTCGGTGCAGCGAGGTGAGCACCGGGTTGAGCGAGCGGGCCACGGATGTGGCCGGGAGCCGTGCCTCGATCAGTGCCGTCGCTGACACCGTGACCCCGGACTGCCGCGATGTGGCGACGAAGGTCCCTGTGGTCTCGTCGGCGGTCACGTCCAGGCCCGGGCCCAGGAACTGCAGCAGGCCGGCCCGGTGCAGTGCGAGCATCTGGCGCATACGGTGCGGCGGGGGTCCGGAATCGACGAAGCTGAAGAAGCCGTGCCACCAGCCGTGGACCACGTGCTGGGAGCGCGCGTTCAACCGCTCCGGAGGAACCACCCGGCCCACTTCCATATATACGTGCAGCAGGGCCAGGAACAGCGCGAGCGTCTCCGGATGGTCCGGGCTGTCACGCAGGGCAAGGTCGTGTTCGATGTAGCCGGCCACGGCGTCCTGCACGTCCTGGTGGCCCGTGAAGGCCCGGCCGTCGAAGGGCCGGTCCAGCCGCTCCAGGTCCAGATGCAGTTCTGGGTCGGGGACCGCGGCGGCAACCAGCGATTCGCGCCCGCCGCTGTACCAGTCCAGCTCCGCGTACCGGGCGGCGAACTCGCTCCACCCCATGGCGGCACGTTCGGGAGTGCCCGTCAGGAGCTCGCGGTAATAGCAGTAGCCGGTTTCCTTGGCGATGAGGGGCCACAGGTCCCGGCGGAAGTCCAGTTCTCCGTGCTGCTCCAGCAGGGCATCCACAGCAGCGGCCGTGAAGAACTGCAGCGGCCCCGGCGCCTGTCCGCGCAGGGCTGCGGAAATCTTGGAGTGGTAGGGCACGCCCCGGCGGGAGCCGGCCCACAGCCGTGGTTCGCGCCCGGACGGAAGGTAGCGCAGCCCGCCGTCGGACGTTTCCTGGAACCTGCCGCCGCGGCCCTCCATGAGCAGGACCAGCAGGTCCACGAAGGCCAGGCCCATCCCGGAGACGATCACGTCCTGCCCCGGGCTGATGGGGGAGTAGTCGACGTCGGTGGTGTAGCTGGGTGCCGCGTGGTAGCCGCCGTGCCGGTCGGCGAAGTCCGAGAACCCCGCGGACACGGCGTCCGGGCGGGAATCCGTGTGGCCCAGCGCCGTCACCACGATGTCCGCGTGCAGGGTGCGGCCGTTGCCCAGCTCGACGTCGTGCCCGCCGCCTGGCCGGGGCGTGATGCCAACGGCCGTGGTGCGGTGCACGGTGACGCTGCGGCCCAGCGATTTGGCGGCGCGGCGGAAGAACCATTCGAGGTACTGGCTCTGCAGCCGGCGGGTGGGAAACGTGGTGCCGGTGAGGGCCCTGAGCTGGTCCCACAGGGGCTGCGGAAAGTCCGGGACGTCGATGATGGAGGCATCCAGCACCCCCGCTGCCCATTTGGCCAGGCCAGGACCGGGGGCCGCGGGTCCGGCGCAGTCCACGGAATCGTCGGTGAACATGGTGATGTCCGCGGCCATGGAGTTAAGCAGGAGGCCCGGGTCCTGGTCGTACCGCCAGATGCGGCCGGAACCCGGGATGTGCGGTTCCACCACATGGAGCTGCAGCGGGCCGGCGAAGACGTCCGGCCGGTTGGCCGCGATCCGTTCGAGCACGCCCGCCGTGCGCGGTCCGCCGCCAATGAAGACGATGGCCGGGATGGTGGCTGGCATGGGTACTCCTGACGGCCGGGGCTGGGTTGATTGCCCATGCTAGGCAGCCGTGACGACGCCGGTCGAGCGCCTGGTCACGGCCGTTAACGCCGCGTCACAGCGCGTTAAGGGACGCAAAAAACCGACGCATGACGCCGTGCGAAGTCCCGTGAAGTATTGCAACCTGCCGCCTTGCTGGCCCGTTCCGGCCGGTCCTAGATTTGCAGCCAGCACCGGCCGCCACGCCCCGTATCGACGGGCAGCGGCACACAAGGAAAACCCAGCACGAGAAGCGAGGTGGCGCATGAGTTCAGCAACAGGGGTGGCGCAGTCCCAACAGTCGCAGCCGGTACCGGCGGCGGAAGCGCCGCCGGCAGGAACAGGCACGTCCGGCGCCGGCGGCTCCGCCATGGAGGCGGCGCCCCGGGTGGCAAAGGACTACTCGTCCTACCGGGTGGTGGCCGCCAAGCATCCGTGGCGCTGGGTGGGGACTGCCGTCATCGCGCTCGGTGTCCTGGCCGTGGCATGGTCGCTGGCCACCAACCCGCGCTGGGAGTGGGGGGTTGTGGCCCAGTGGTTCACCGCCCAGTCCGTGGTCAACGGCCTGGTGGAAACACTGAAGCTCACTGCGATCTCAGGTGTCCTCGGGTTCGTGCTGGGCTTCATCCTGGCGCTGATGCGGCTCTCGGCCTCGCCGCTGCTGGTCTCGGTGTCCTGGACGTTCTCCTGGATCTTCCGGTCCACGCCGCTGCTGGTCCAGATGCTCCTCTGGTACAACCTGGGCTACCTGTACGAAAAGATCAGCTTAGGTGTCCCGTTCACCGATGTCCGGTTCTTCGAAGTGCAGACCACCACGCTGATCAGCCAGTTCGCCGCAGCCGTCCTGGGCCTGACCCTGAACCAGGCCGCCTACTCCGCGGAGATCATCCGCGGCGGCATCCTGTCCGTGGACCAGGGCCAGCTGGAGGCGGCGGCCGCACTGGGCATCCCCGCCTGGCGCCGCTCCACCCGGATCGTGCTGCCGCAGGCCATGCGCGCCATCCTGCCCACCGCCTTCAACGAGATTATCGGCCTGGTCAAGGGCACCTCGATCGTCTACGTCCTGGCCTACTCGGAGCTGTTCTACACGGTCCAGGTCATCTACAACCGCACCCAGCAGGTCCTGCCGCTGCTGCTGGTGGCCACGCTCTGGTACATCGTGATCACCTCCGTGCTGAGCGTCTTCCAGTACTACATCGAACGCCACTACTCCAAGGGCGCGGTGCGGAACCTGCCGCTGACGCCCCTGCAGAAGGCCCGCAAATTCTTCGCCACCCACGCGGCAGTGCCCAACCGGAGGAACCCCTGATGACTGACACCCTCACCGCCCCCACAGCCACCCGCGGCCTGGTGGAAATTACCGGCGTGCGCAAATCCTTCGGCCCCACGGAAGTCCTCAAAGGCGTCAGTCTCACCGTGGAACCGGGCGGGGTGGCCGTGATCGTGGGCCCCTCCGGCTCCGGCAAATCCACCCTGCTGCGCACCATCAACCACCTGGAAAAGGTGGACGGTGGCCACATCACCATCGACGGACAGCTGGTGGGCTACAAACTCCGCGGCGACCGGCTGCACGAGCTGCGGGAAAAGGAGATCCTGAAACAGCGCACCGACATCGGCATGGTGTTCCAGAACTTCAACCTGTTCCCGCACCTCACTGCCCTGGAGAACGTGGCGGAAGCCCCGGTCGTGGCGCAGGGGCGGTCCAAGGAGGAGGCCCGCCGCCGCGGCCTGGAACTCCTGGACCGGGTGGGGCTCAAGGACCGGGCCGGTGCCTATCCCCGCCAGCTCTCCGGTGGCCAGCAGCAGCGAGTCGCCATTGCCCGTGCCCTGGCCCTGGATCCCAAGATCCTGCTGTTCGACGAGCCCACCTCCGCACTGGACCCCGAGCTGGTCAACGAAGTGCTGGACGTCATCCGCGAACTCGCCACGTCCGGTACCACGCTGATCATCGTCACCCATGAGATGGGCTTCGCCCGCGACGTGGCGGACACCGTGGTGTTCATGGACCAGGGCCAGATCGTGGAACAGGGCACCCCCAAGGAAATTTTCAGCAACCCCCAGGAACCGCGCACCCGGAGCTTCTTCTCCAAGGTGCTGGAACCGGCCTTCAACATCTAAGGACCTCCCATGGCTTTCTCCACCCGCGGCCTCCGCCGCAGCCGCGCGCTCGCGGTGCTTCCCGCCGTCGTCCTCCTTGGCACCGCTGCGCTGGCAGGGTGCGCCGATCCCGGCGCCTCGGCCGCCGGCAACCCCAGCGGCGGCGCGCAGACGACGGCGGCCCGCAACGGCGTGGTCTACAACACGTCCCCGGACCAGCAGCGGATCCGCGCGGAGAAGGACCCGGCGCTCGCCGCCAAGGTTCCCGCCCTGATCAGCAAGGACGGCAAGCTGACGGTGGCCACCACGGCCGGTTCCATCCCGCTGTCCTTCCACGCCACGGACGACAAGACGCCGATCGGCTCCGAGCTGGACATCGCCCAGCTGGTGGCGGACAAACTGGGCCTGGAGCTGGACGTGCAGGTCACGTCCTGGGAGAACTGGCCGCTGAAGACCCAGTCCGGCGATTTTGAGGCCGTCTTCTCCAACGTGGGCGTGAACAAGGACCGGGTGAAACTGTTCGACTTCGCCAGCTACCGCGCCGCCTACATGGGCTTCGAGGCCAAGAAGTCGGCCACCTATGACATCAAGGGCGCGGACGACATCTCCGGCCTGAAGGTCTCCGTTGGGTCCGGCACCAACCAGGAGAAGATCCTGCTGGCCTGGAACAAGGAACTGGAGGCCAAGGGGAAGGCCCCGGCAACGCTGCAGTACTACTCGTCCGACGCCGACACCATCCTGGCGCTCTCCTCCGGCCGGACGGACCTTAACATCGCCCCCTACCCGTCCACCGTGTACCGGGAAAACACCCGGGACGACCTGAAGGTGGTGGGCAAAGTGAACGCAGGCTGGCCGTCCGAAACCCTGGTGGCAGCCACCACCCTGCGCGGCAACGGCCTGGCGCCGGTCATCTCCGAGGCCCTCAACTCGGCCATCAAGGACGGCTCCTACGGCAAGGTCCTGGAGCGCTGGGGCCTGTCCGAGGAAGCCCTGCCCGAATCCAAGACCATCACCGATGAGAATTTCGCGGCCACCCAGGCAACGGCTACCTCCGCACCGTCCGGGAAGGCCTCATGAACGCCGTACACACTGAAACCGCCCTCGAGTCCTTCGACGCCGACTGGCAGGAATGGCACGCCGCCCACGAACAGCAGCGCGCCCACCCGCACGGCTTCCTGGCGGTGACCCACCTGCACTGGCTGGGCAGCGAACCCGCGCGGCTGGAGGGTGCGCCGGGCACCTGGAGCGTGGCGGCCGACGTCGTCCGCGTCCTTTTGGAACCGGGTGACAGCCTGCAGCAGGACGGCACGGAGCTGAACACCGAATCCGGCGCATCGCTGGAGTTCGGGCCTGTCGAAGAACGCGGCGGCATCAACCTGGTCTCCGGCGAGACCGTCATTGAACTGGCCAAGCGGGGCGGCGAATACATCGTGCGGCCGCGTCACCCCGAAAACCCGCTCCTGCAGGCCTACCAAGGCACGCCCACCTACTCCCCGGACGCTGCCTATGCCGTCCGCGGAACCTTCGTGCCGTTCGAGGCGCCGCGCCCCACCACCGTGGGTGCAGCCGTGGAAGGCATCCAGCATGTCTACGAGGCACCCGGGGAAATCCGCTTCAAGCTGGCCGGCCAGGAGCTGGCGCTGACCGCGTTCAACGGCCACGCGCCCGGCTCCCTGTCCGTGCTGTTCACCGACCAGACCTCCGGCAAAACCACCTACGCGGCCAACCGCTCCCTCTCGGTGGTGCCCGCCGCGGACGGGTCCGTGCTGCTGGACTTCAACCGGGCCGTGAACCTGCCGTGCGCCTACACGGACCTGGCCACCTGCCCGCTGCCGCCAGCCGAAAACCGCCTGCCCGTGGCCATCGAAGCCGGCGAAAAGATTCCCTACGAACGTCAGGACCAGCAGTGAGCAACTTTGAAAAGCCGGGCTTCCTGGCGATCGAGCTCGACGGCGCCGGCTGGGACGGTGCGGACCTTGCCCGCGCCGTGCTGGCAGCGGAGTCGGCCGGCTTCCACGCCGCCACCTTCACCGACGCACCGGTTCCCGGCCGGGCCAACGCCCTGCAGCGGGCAGCCTTCGCGGGGCCGGTGACGCATACCATTGCGCTGGTCCCGGAGGTGGACACCGTCTACACCGAGCCCTTCCACGTCTCCACCCAGCTGGCCAGCCTGGATTACGTGTCCCGCGGCCGGGCCGGGTGGATCGCCACCGCCGCCGACGCACCTGAAGCGGCTGCCGCCGTCGGCCGTTCCGCCGTGACCGGCGAGGCGCTGGGGCAGGAAGCGGCCGCCTCCATCGAGGTGTCCCGCCGGCTGTGGGATTCATGGGAGGACGACGCCGTGATCCGCGATGTTGCCACCGGCCGGTATATCGACGTGGACAAGCTGCACTACGTTGATTTCCAGACGCCTGCCGGGTTTGCCGGTGTTGGGTACTCGGTGAAGGGGCCATCCATCATTCCGCGGCCGCTCCAGGGGCAGTTGCCGGTGCTGGTTCCCGCGTCCCTGCTCGGCGAAGTCCGGGCGGACGCGGTGGATGCCGTGCTGGTGTCCGCGCCCGCAGCGGAACTGTTGGCGGCTGAGGTCCGCGACGTCCGGACCCGGGTGGGGGCGTCCGTTGCCGTGATCGCCGAGCTCGACGTCGTCCTGGACGCCCGCGGCCAGGACGCGGCGGCGCGGGACGCATCGTTCGACGGCGGCCGGGCGGCTTTCGCAGGTTCTGCGGCCGGCCTCACCGACTTCCTCGCCGACCTTCTAAAGGAGGCCGACGGCGTGCGGCTGCACCCGGCGTCGCTCTTTGTTGACGTGGAGGAACTGGGCCGGCTGGTCCTTCCGGAACTGCGGCGCCGCGGAGCACTCCGCCCGGTGGCGCAGGACGGAACCTTCCGCGACCTGCTCGGCCTGGAGCGCCCGGCCAGCCGCTATGCAACCGCCGCCGCTGCTGCGCCTGCCGGCGCCGGAAAGTAAGGGAAAAACATGACACAGCACACCCGTGCTAAATCCGAGATCTTCACCCCGAGCGGCCAGATCCAGTTTGGGGTCTTCTTCCAGGGCGTCAACTCGGGCACCATCTGGAAGGCCGCCGAATCGGGCTCGCAGACGGACTTCGAATCGTTCCGCCGGATCGCCCAGACCGCGGAGCGGGGCCTGTTCGCCGCGTTCTTCCTGGGCGAGGGGCTGCGCCTGCGGGAGCACCTGGGCCGCCCGCACGCGCTGGACGTGGTGGGCAGGCCGGATGCACAAACCATGCTCGCCGCCCTGGCGTCGGTGACGAAGAACATCGGCCTGGTGGCCACCCAGAACACCACCTACAACGATCCCGCCGATTTGGCGCACCGGCTCGCCTCCCTGGACCTGATCTCGGGCGGCCGCGCGGCGTGGAACATCGTGACCACTGACAACGCCTGGACCGGTGCGAACTTCCGCCGCGGCGGCTACCTGGACCACGCCGACCGGTACAAGCACGCCGAAGCATTCGTGGAGACAGCCAAACGGATCTGGGATTCCTGGGAGACGCCGAACGGCCCTGCCCGCCGGGTGCTGCATCAGGGGCAGCACTACACGGTGGACGTCACGCCGCGGCTGCCGCGCAGCGCCCAGTACCGGCCGGTGCTGTTCCAGGCCGGCGACTCGCCCGAGGGCCGCAATTTCGCAGCCCGGCAGGCGGACGTGATCTTCTCTGCCCACCCGAAGTTCGACGACGCCGTGGACTTCCGGAAGGACCTCGTGGAGCGGTCCGTGGCCGCCGGTCGTGGCGCCAACGCCGTGCAGATCATGCCGGCCAGCGAGTTCATCCTGGCGCCTACTGCCGCCGAAGCCGCTGAGAAGAAGGAGTGGGTGCGCAGCTTGCAGATCGGCCCGCAGCAGGCCATTGCCTACCTGGAGCAGTTCTGGGGCCGCGAGCTGTCCTCTTACGATCCGGACGGCGCCCTGCCGGAGATCGATCCGGTGGTGGAGGAAACGTCCGAAACCCGGGGCAGCGGTTTCCACGGCGCCAAGGCCCGGCAGCTGGCGGACCAGTGGCGGGCGGAAGCCAAGGACAAGGGGCTGTCCATCCGGCAGTTCGTCACCTCGAAGACCGCGCGGATCGATTCCACCTTCACCGGTTCGTACGTTGAGGTGGCGGACCAGCTGGCCGAGTACGCGCGGGTGGGCGCCGTGGACGGATTCAACATTTCCCCGTGGCTGATCCCCACCGGCCTGGATGACATCGTGAACCATCTGGTCCCGGAACTCCAGGAACGCGGCGTGTACCCCACGGAGTACCGCGGGAACACGCTCCGCGAGCACCTGGGGCTGGAAACGCCGGTGCGTACCGCCGATGAGGCTGCTGAGGCGGTCCGGGCGTGATGCGCTGGGCCGGTTTTGCCCGCGGGGCTGGCTTTAATTGGAAGGCTGGTTTTGCCGGACGGGACGACGACGGCGGCAGGGTAGGTGCCGCCGTCGAACCTTCCGTGGGGGCTGGTGCTGTGGTGGCTGGTTCGTCCGGGAGCGTCACCCTGCAGCTGACGGTATGGGAGCAGTGGGTGTAGGGCCCGACAGCTGGGCCGCTAGTCGGTTTCCGGGCTCTGGCAGTAGAAGCAGGTGCCTTCATCGCAGTCTTCTGCAATGTCCTGCTCCGTTTGGCGCTGGCTCATTGGCGGGTCCTTTCCGTGTGGGTTTGTGCAGTAGTACCCCGCTCAGGGATCTGCCCGGGACCCGTTCCGGGGTCCCGGGCAAACCCTGGGGTGGTGGCTTGGCGGCCGGTTAGTGGGCCAGGGCCGGTTCGGCCAGCTGAACCTTCTCCGCCTCGGTGGGCACGAAGCCCGCCTGGAGCTCGGAGCGGAGCTTGACCATGTCCAGCTCACCCTGCCACTTGGCGATTGCCACGCAGGAGACGATGTTGCAGACCGTGCTGGTGAGGGCGCGGGCCTCGCTCATGAACCGGTCGATGCCAACGATGAGGGCCACGCCGGCCACCGGCAGGGTGGGCATGACTGTCAGGGTGGCCACCAGGGCCACGAAGCCGCTGCCGGTGACGCCCGCCGCGCCCTTGGAGGTCAGCAGCATCATGCCGAGCATCAGCAGGATCTGGCCCCAGCTCAGGTGGATGTCGCAGGCCTGGGCGATGAACAGGGAGGCCAGGGTGAGGTAGATGGCCGTGCCGGTGAGGTTGAAGGAGTAACCGGTGGGGACCACGAGTCCTACAACGCTGCGGTCGCAGCCGATCCGCTCGAGCTTGGACAGCAGGCGCGGCAGGACCGGTTCGCTGGAGGACGTGGCAAGGACGATCAGGAATTCGTCCTTGAAGTAGCGCAGGATCTGCCACAGGCTGAAGCCGGTCACCTTGGCCAGGATGCCCAGGCCGACCACCACGAAGACGATGCAGGCGGCGTAGAAGGCAAGGATCAGCATGCCGAGGTTGCCGATGGAGTGGGCGCCGTACTTGCCCACCGTGAAGGCCATGGCCCCAAAGGCTCCCAGCGGAGCCACCTTCATGATGTAGCCAAACATGATGAAGAGCAGCTTGTTGAAGCTGTTGACCACGTTCAGGGCCAGCTGGCCCGGTGCGCCGAGCTTGCTGAAGGCGAAGCCGCACAGCAGTGCAATGACCAGCACGGGCAGGACTTCACCATCGGCGAAGGCGCCAACGAAGGTGGTGGGGATGATGCTGAGGATGAAGTCCACGGGGTTGCTGCTGGGCAGCTGCGTGGTGTACTTCTGCGCCACCGAGGAGTCCAGATGCGTGGGATCGATGTGCATCCCGGCGCCGGGCTGGAACAGCGTCACCGCGGCCAGGCCCAGGGCCAGGGCGAGTGCCGTCAGCGCGTAGAAGAGGCCCAGCGAACGGATCAGGGTGGGGCCCACCTTCTTGGTGTCCCTCAGCGACGTGATGCCTCCGACGATGGTGCAGAACACGATGGGGGCGATCATGAACTTCACGAGTTTCACGAAGCCGTCGCCGATGGGCTTGAGGGACGAACCGAGGTCCGGCCACAGCGCGCCCACAACGACGCCGAGGGCGACTCCGATGAGTACCTGGACATACAGGTGTCCGAGGATGGATTTGATCTTCATTGAACAACTTCCTGGTTGGTGCGGCCCCTTAATGATGGGGCAAAGAGATAGGGGTGTTAGGCAGACAGCTCGGCGGCCGGGGCCACGTCGATATCTGCGGTGGCGATGTGGCGGGCTGCCCGGTGGAGGGCCACTTCGCTGACGGTGCCGGTGTCATCGGTGATGATTTCGGCGGTGATCACGCCGGCAGGTGTCCCGATCCGCAGCAAGCGGGGAGTTCCGGTGCCGGCGGAGGATGATTGGGCTGCTGCGTTGGCTACCACCGACGACGGCTGCGAGGCTGCGAGGGCCACTGCCACGGCTGAGGTGAGGCCGATGGCCGGGTGGGGCGCGAGCATGGACAGCATCCGCACCCGCACGTCGTGGCTTCCGGCGGTGATGGTGGTTCCGTCCGCGGCGATGTAGTCCCCGGCAGGCGCCACAACCCCGACTTTCGGGACCGCGTTCTGCGGCGGATCCTCAGGCTTGCGCAGCCCCATGACCAGGCCTGCTGATGCCCGTGCCGCAATGAGGGTGGGCAGCTGCGCGGAGAGGTTGTCCGTCATCGAGGAAAGGTCGACGCCGGCCTGGTCGGCTGCGAGGAGCACGGCAGGGGCGCCGGCGTCCACCATCGTTGCGTCCAGGTTCCTGCCGTTGACCTCAAGCTGGTCCATCGTGTTGCCGGTGGGCAGGAGTGCGCCGGTGTTCTGGCCCCAGGGGCCGTGGAACGAGAGGCTGACGGGAACACCGGCGGCGCTGCTGCCCGGAACCCGTGCCAGGCCCGATTTGGGAATGTGGCCGCCGGGAGTTGGAACCGCTCCGCTGAGCACGGCGCCGGAGGTGACGTGGCGCATGCGGACCTTGGTCATGCCGTCTCCGGCGGGAACGATGCCCGTCTGGACTGCGAACAGGGCAATGGCGGTGGCGCAGTTGCCGCAGTTGGAACCCAGCTCAACGGTGGGGTCGCCGATCCCCACCTGGGCGAAAAGGTAGTCGAGGTCTGCCTCCGCGCCAGGGGTGGCCCAGATGACCGCGGCCTTCGACGTGGTGGACGTTCCGCCCCCGACGCCGTCCAGCTGCCGCGCATCCGCTGCGCCGAATGCGGCGGACAGCAGTGCGGGGATTTCCTCGCGGGTGGGGGCGTGGAGGGCCACGTCCCTGGCATCGAAGAGCCAGCACTTGCTGGTGCCGCCCCGGTACCAATGTCCTTTGAGTCCCACTGTATTTCTCCCTCGTAACTTGCAGGTGCCCTACTTCACAGCACCTTGTCCTTCTACGATCCGGGATGGCAGCCTTCAGCACAATCGCAAATAAATGGACGACTATCTACTTTTGCTAAACTCAATGCATGGCAATCCTTGACCTCCACCGGCTCCACGTGCTCCGCGAGGTGGGCCGCTCCGGCTCCCTGACCTCCGCTGCCGCCGCACTCTCCTTCACCACGTCAGCGGTGTCGCAGCAGATCGCCAAACTCGAGCAGGAGATGGGTGTGGTCCTGATCGAGCGCCACCCGCGGGGCGTGGTCCTGACCGAGGCGGGGCACGCCCTGCTGCACTACGCCGACGAGATCGACAGGACCGTGGAAGCTGCCCGTGCCGAAATGGGGGAGTTCGCGGGCCTTCGGCGCGGCCAACTGCGGCTCGGGACCTTTCCCACCGGCGGGGCCTCCCTGATGCCGGATGTGGTGCTGGCGTTCCGCGCCCGCCATCCGGAGGTGGCGGTAACGGTGGTGAGCGCCCGGCGGGACGGTTTGCTGGAACGGTTGCGGCGGCGGGAAATCGAGCTGACGCTGCTGTGGGACTACCCCTGGCAGCAGATCCAGGATCCTGACTTGACCCTGGCCACGCTGATGAACGATCCAACAATGCTGCTGGTCCCGCGTGAGCACCCCATTGCGAAACTGCGCTCGGTCCGCATCGGCGCATTGAGCGACCAGGAATGGGTGGTGCGCGATGAGCACCCCGTGGCCGATGTCCTCAGCCGGGTATGCCGCGACGCCGGGTTCGAGCCGCGGATCGCCTTCGCGGCCAATGATTACCAGGAGACGCAGGGCATGGTGGCGGCCGGTATCGGGATCGCGCTGGCACCAAGGCTGGCGCTGACGGCCCTGCGCCCCGACGTCGTTGCAGTCCCGCTCGCGGGGGCTCCGAAGCGCCGCATCCTTCTTGCGCACCTGGCAAACCGGAGGCTCAGCCCCGCCGCGCAGCAGGCAACCAAGGTGTTCCGTTCCGTCGCCAAGGGCGCGGCTTCCTGACAATGGATGGGGCCGCCGTCGTACCGTGCCTTTCCTGACGCCTACCGGGCCAGGGGCCCGGCAACCAGCGCCCTGGCAAGGTCCATGAATTCGGAGTGGTTCACCGGAGCAGGGCCTGCCGTCGAGGCAGTTGCCGTGCGGGTGTTCCGTGCGATGGCGAAGCTGTCGCTGACGACGCGCCGGTGCACAATGACGCTCCCGATCGCCGGCAGGACCAGCAGGAACTGGCCGTAGTTGCCCGCAGCCAGGAACGCCCCTTCCCACTGCGGGCCGGATTCCCGGGGGAGCCACCAAAGGTAGCCGTAGTCGCAGGTGCCAAAACCGGTGGCCGGCGCCATGTCTGCGCGCCTCACATGGGTGGCCACGCTCTCCCTGACCCATTCCCGGGGGACATGCTGCCGGCCCTGCCACTGGCCGCCGGCAGCCATCAGCAGCCCGATCTTCGCCAGGTCCCGGGCGGAGAGGAAGAAGTGGTAAGCCCGGAAGGCGGACTTTTGGTCGTCCCCGAGCATCTGCTGGCGTGTGGGGACGTAGTCGTCGAACCCCAGCGGACCGGCCAGGTGCTTCTCGAACGCATCGAAGACGGCCAGGCCGCTGGCCTTCTCGAAGATGGCGCCGGCGGCGTTGAAATCCCAGTTGTTGTAGACGAAATATTGCCCGGGCGCCTTTGTGCCACGTGCAGGGAAAGCATCCTCGTCACTGCCCGGGCTGGACGGCGGGTGGTAGACCCCCGACCGCGACGTCAACAGGTCACGGAGCCGGGCCGTCCGCTCGATGGGCAGCAGGCCGCCCACATCGTCAACACCGAGCTCACCAAGGGTGGCGTCGAGGCTGACCGTGCCGGCGTCCACCTGGATGCCGAAAAGGACCGAGAGCAGGCTCTTGCGCATAGAGGCGACGTAGCTGGCGCGGGTGGTGTCGCCCAGTTCGACGACGGTCCTGCCGTCCTGGAGGACCAGCAGGGACGAGGTGTTCCGGGGTACCGGAAGTGCGGCGGCGTGGACGGCGGTCACAGGGCTCCTGATGGTGGTGTGAAACAAGAAGCCCGGGGACCCGGCGGAGGCCGGGTCCCCGGGCGTGGGATTTCGGGGTTACTTGGTGTAGCCGAAGACCTGGTTCCACTTGGCAAGGTCGTCCTTGCCGTAGGTCGCGGCGTCGGTGTTCTGCATGCGGTAGACCTTGCCGGAATCGACGGCGGGGAGCGTCACGCCCATGATGGTGGGCGGTGCCACGTCGGCGCGGACCGGGTATTCACCGATCTGCGCGAAGACCTGCTGGCCCTGCTTGGAAAGGTTGTAGTTCATGAAGACCTTCGCGGCTTCCACGTTTGTGGCGGTGCCCGTCATGCCCAGGTAGTAGTCGTACGAGACGAGTCCTTCCTCGGGGACGATGAACTTGACCGGAGCCTTGTCCTGGACGGCCGAGATGTTGGTGCCGCTGATGGTGACCGTGCCTACGGCCACTTCACCGCGGGCCAGCGCCGTGGCTTCAGCGCCCAGGGAGTCATAGATTTTGGGCTTCTGCGCAGCGTACTTGGCGAAGTAGTTGCCGCCCATCTTGGTTTCCATGAACCTGTTCAGCGCAGCTGTGCTCCCGCCCGAGCCGCCCTGGACGATGCCCAGCTTGCCCTGCCATTTCCCGCCGACGGCATCCGCCCATGACTTGGGGGCATCGGCTTCCTTCACCAACTGGGTGTTGTAGCCCAGGGTGTAGACGGAGTTGAACATGCGGGTGAACTGGCCGCCGTCCACGGAAACGTCCTTGAGGGCCGAGGCGCCGGGTACGTCATAGGCTCTCCAGACCTTGGCGTCCTCCATGGACTTGGCAATCCGGTAGTCGGACGTGCGGATGACGTCTGCGCTGAGCTTGCCGGCACCCTGCTCGGACAGTACGCGCTCGGAGAGCTTGTTCGGGGTGAGCCGGACGACGTTGACCTTGATGCCGGTGTCCTTGGTGAAGGCGTCCACCAGTGCGCTTTCGGAGGAGTCGGTGTAGCCGGAGTACAGGGACAGTGTTTGCGATTTCGCCTTCTCGTACGTGGCCTTGTCAGCGATGGACTCGCCGTTGATCACCAGTCCGTCATCGGTGCTTACGGTGGCTGTGGCCGTGACCACGCCGGCGCTCTGGGCGGGGCTTCCGCAGCCGGCAAGGCTGAGGGCGAGCAACACTCCGGCTGCGGTGAAAGCGGGCAGTTTGGACGCTAACTTCATTGTGGTGTCCCTTCAAAGGTGGGTGGGAGGTCAGTTCTTGGTCTTGCGTTCGCCGCCGACTTTTTGGGCGATGACGGCGAGGATTCCGATGACGAGGCAGTACAGGACGCTGACGGCGGCAGCCGCCTGGCTCTGGCCGTTGTCGAAGTTGTCGAAGACGAGGATGGACAGGATCCGGGTGTTCGAGGTGAAGAGGAAGATGGAGGCGCTGAGCTCACGCATGGAGAGCATGAGGAACAGCAGGAACGAGGACATGATGCCCACGCGCATCAGGGGCAGGGTGACATCCAGGACGGACCGGGTCCGCCCGGCGCCGAGCATCACGGCGCTGTCTTCGAGGTCCTGGTCCATCTGGAGCATTGACGCGGAGACACCGCGGTATCCCTGCGGCATGAACACGGCCACGCAGGCGACGGCGAGGATCGCCAGGGTGCCGTAGATGGGCAGGGGCAGCAGCAGCCAGGTCCAGAGCAGTCCGATGCCCATGACGATGGCGGGGACGGCGAGAGGGGTCATGGCCACCAGCTCGATCAGGCGTCCCACCTTGGACTTGGTGCGGTACCGGATGTAGGAGGCGATGAAGCTGAGGGTGGTGCCGGCGAAGGCTGCGATCAGGGCCACCAGGACACTGTTCTTCAGGGCGAGCTGGAAGTCGTTGGATCCCAGGACCTCGATCAGCTTCGCGAAGCTAAGGGAGTTGGCTTCGAGCAGCTGCGACATCGAGGACACGAACGGGGTGGCCTGCATCGAAGCGGCCAGCAGGGCCAGCATCGGCAGGACCACCGAAACGGCGAAGTAGGCCAGGGCCAGGATGGTGAACGGCCAGCGCATCTTGCGAAGCGGCACCTGGCGGGGACGGTTGCCCTTGCCGGTCATGGTGGTGAATTTGCGCTTGTTGATGATGCGCTGCTGGATAAGGGTCACGGCCATCAGCGCAACGGTCAGGATCACGGCGACACTCGCCGCCTGGTTGCTCTTGGCGGGCGTGGCGCTCATGAGGCGGTAGATGTAGGTGGGCAGGGTGTCCACGCCGGCGGGGTTGCCGATGACCTGGGCCACGGGGAAGTTCTCCATGGTCAAGGCGAAGACCAGGACGGCGGAGCCCAGGATGGCCGGCAGGGCCAGGGGCAGGGTGACGGTCCGCAGCATGGTGCGCAGTGGGGCCCCGTGGACGGTGGCGGCCTCTTCGAGGTCGGCGTTCATCATGGACAGCGAGCTGTGCAGCAGCAGGAAAGCGTACGGGGCGTAAAAGATTCCCAGCACGAACACCAGGCCCGGCAGGCTGTAGATGTTGATGGCGGCATCAATGCCCAGGTCGCGGAGGAAGATGTTGATGTACCCGGCGCTGGGCGAGCACAGGAGGGACCAGGCCAATGCGCCCACCAAAGCGGGGATGAACATCGGCGCCATCCCGATGAAGAAAATGAACTTCCGCAACGGCGCATCGGAGCGGGCACACACGAAGGCCAGGAATGCCCCGATCAGCAGGGCGACGATCGCTGAGCCGGCACCGACCATGAGCGAGTTGACCAGGGCCCCGAGTGCTTCCGGGGTGGCCAGCAGTGCCAGGTTGGACAGTGTCAGGCCGCCCAGCGAGATGCTGCCGGGCCGGGGAACGCTGTCCGAAAAGGCGGCGAGCAGGACGAGGGCAAGAGGAAGAACGATGAGGACGCCGAGGATGACCAGGACGATCAGGCCCGGCGTGTTCTTTCGGAGGCCCGAAAGGGTCCGGGCTGCACGGTAGTCCCGGGGCGCCGGCGTGGGTGCGAGGCGGGCGTCGGCGCGGGTGGCCGCCTCGGTGGTCTTGAGGCTCATGCGAGGACCTCAGCCGGCAGGATCTGGACTTCGCGGGGGTTGACGGTCACCCACACGCGGTCCCCCACTTTGTGCTGTTCGCCGCGGCGCAGTCCCCCCAGCGCGTCCAGCTCGGGCCCGGATTCCAGCTGGATGGCGTACCGGATGTCGTTGCCCTGGAAGCCCGCCACGCGGACCGTTCCCGGCCATGAGTTGGGGTGTTCGGTGGGCATGGCGGTGATCTGCAGGTCCTCGGCCCGGATGCATACCTTGGGGGATGTGCCGGCGTCGCTGGCCTGCTGCGCCGACTGGATGGTGAGCTCGCTGTTGGTGATGCGTGCGGTGGTGGACCCGGTGGCGGTGCCCTCCGGGGTGCAGTCCATAATGTTGGAGACGCCGAGGAAGTGGGCGATCGAGGCGCTGGCGGGTGCCTCGTACATGTGCTGCGGGGCTCCCATCTGCACAATCCGGCCGCCCTGGAGCAGGGCGATGCGGTCTGCCAGGGCGAAGGCTTCGTGCTGGTCGTGGGTGACGTACACACAGGTGAGCCCCAGCTGGAGCTGGATTTCACGCAGTTCAACGCGGAGCCGGTCACGCAGGCGGGCGTCAAGGTTGGAGAGCGGTTCGTCGAGCATGAGCACGCTGGGCCGCATGACCAAGCTGCGCGCCAGGGCGACGCGCTGCATCTGGCCGCCGCTGAGCAGGCTGGCGCCGCGGTCCGCGTAGGGCTCCAGGCCCACCAGCGTGAGGGCCTCCATGACGCGCTCATCGATTTCGCTCTTGGACAGCTTCTTCTGCTTGAGCGAGTAGGCAACGTTCTGGGCCACCGTCATGTGCGGCCATACCGCGTAGGACTGGAAGACCATGCCGACGTTGCGCTTGTTCGGGGGCAGGTTGATGCCCTTTTCGGAGTCGAAGACCACCACGTCGTCGATGATGATCCGCCCCGACGTGGGTTCCTCCAGGCCGGCGATGCAGCGCATGGTGCTGGTCTTGCCGCAACCGGACTGGCCCAGCAGGACGAGGGCCTCGCCGTCTTCGATGTCGAGGTTGAGGTTTTCGATGGCAGTGAAGCTTCCGTACTTCAGCTGCAGGTTTTGAATGCTGATTTTCATGGCTGATTCCTTGGCTGGGTTTTTCCGGTAGGGGTTTCTTCAGTCACTGGGCACCAGGATGGTGCTTTCGCTGATGACGCGGGCCGAGCGTTGAAAGGAGACTTCGGTGGGATCGGCTGCATCCAATGCCAGCGCCGTCTTGCCTTTCAGCAAGTGGATAAAGAGTCCGGCCTCCGCCGCCGGAACTACGCTGCGCTGCACCACGCTGCCTGCTGTTCCTGAGGCGGCAGCGACGGCGACCGCGCTGGTGAGGCCGATGGCTGGGTGCAGTGCGGTCATCGAGATCATCCGGGCCGAGACGCCGGTCGCGCCTGCAGGCGGAGGCCCCACGATGCCTACCTTCGGAATGGAGCTGAGGTCCTGCGGCAGGCCCATCCTGCGGGCGGCCGCAGCGCGCAGCTGCGGAGCGATCCGGACCAGCGCCTCCAAAGCGTCCTCGCTGCCGGTTGCGTCCAGCCCCAGGTCCTGTGCGGCAAAGAGTGCAGCCGGGGCGCCTGCGTCGATCAGTGTCGCCTGGTACCGCTGCCCGTCGACCTCGATGTCATCGATGGCGTTGCCTGTAGGGAACTGTGCTCCGTAAGTGGACCATGAGGTTTTCTGGAAGATGACATCGATGGGGACGCCGGGGTAATGCTGGCCGTCAAGTCGCCGCCCGCCGTAGGCTGGCACCTTGGCCCCTGGTGTGGGGATCTCGCAAATCAGGCGCAGCCCGGTCACGGTGTTCAGGATGGGTACCCGGGTGACTTCCCCTGTGGGAGCGACCAGCCCGGCGTGGAGCGCGTACAGACCCAGCGCCGTTGCGCAGTTGCCGCAGTTGCTGGCCCACTCGACTGCCGGCTTGTCGATGGCCACCTGGGCGAACCTGTAGCGGACCGTTCCGTCCGGGTCGGTGCCGGCCACGGTGATGGCCTTGCTGGTGGTTGACGAGGCGCCGCCGACTCCGTCGATTTGGCGGAGGTCCGGCGAACCGAAGGTGCGGATAAGGAGGCGGTCCGTCTCCAGGGCGTCAGACGGAAGGTCCTCGTCCCGGAATATCCAGCATTTGCTGGTGCCGCCACGGACGAGGGTGGCCGGCACCGGGGTGACGGGGAGGGTGCCGGCCTGCGGCTCTTCCCTGGATAGAAGCGTCATTGGTTCTCCTGAAAATACCCGTGCCACCGTGTGCAGCCGCCGGGTGAATGTTCAAAGCTGAGCAAACCAGAATCCGGTACATGCCCTGCTGTATGGCGTTGGTCACAAACGGTATACCGTTGGTATGACTTAAGCAACAGTCCCTCGAATATGAATACCGGGAAGGTGGTTTAACGAGCTTCCTGCTGCAGCGGGTGTGCCGAAAATCGGCACGGTGTTCACAGCGCGCCGAAACGGTATGCAGTGCGATAGAATTGCGGCTAAAGGTATGGCGCCGGCGCGTCCTGCCGCTTGTTTGCATGAAGACCGGAGGCCGCCCGTGGCGTCGCAACCAGAGACAAGCCCCTACCTGATGATCAGGAACGCCATCATCTCGCAGGAGCTGCCTCCCCGTGCCCAGCTCGTTGAAAGCGCCCTGGCCAAGAAGTACAACGTCTCCCGGACGCCCATCAGGGAAGCCTTGCGGCGCCTCGAAACCGAGGGGCTCGTGGAGCGCTACGGTTCGCGAATGCAGGTGCGGGAGTACCGCCCGGAGGAGATGCTGGACCTCTACGAGGTGCGGACCTTCCTGGAGGAGGCGGCCGCAAAAACAGCGGCTCTCCGGCACACCGACATGGACCTGATGCTGATCGACCGCGCCCACCAGGCCATGGTCACCCTTGATTTCGATGCTGCCACTCCGGCTGAACTGGCCGCAGCCAACCGCACCTTCCATGAGCGCATCTGGGCCGCCAGCCACAGCGCCGCCCTCCTTGACCTGCTGGACCGGATCCTGGTCCACTTCATCCGCTACCCCGGCACCACGCTCTCCACCAAGGAGCGCTGGGACCGCGTACTGAAGGAGCATGAGGAGCTGTTGGTGGCCATCCGCGCACGGAACGCGGAGGAGGCCGGCCGCATCGCCAGCGCCCACATGGACGAGGCAAAGAACATCCGCATCCAGATGTACATCGACGCCCAGGAAATCAGCCACCCACGCCTGGGGTAGCCACAAATCCCGGCATTAAACCGCTCCCGCCGAGCCGCGTTAAGCCTGCGCCAAGACGTCATTGCATGCGACGGCATACTTATGTATACAATCGTGTACAGCGATGGAGCTGAGGAGATTGATGATGATCAAGAGCGACGTATTGGTGGTTGGCGGCGGCAACGCCGGATTTGCGGCAGCACTTGCAGCCGCAGAGCGCGGACGGAAAGTCGTCCTGCTCGAAAAGGCGCGGGAAGCCGCATCGGGCGGCAACAGCTTCTACACCGCCGGCGCCACCCGCATCTCCCATGACGGGCTCCAGGAGCTTACCGAATTCGTGGAGCCTGACGAGCGGCACGCCGTCAGTGAAGTCCCCGCCTATACCGCTGCCGAGTACCTTGCCGATCTGTCCAAGGTCTCTGAAGGGCGCAACGACCCCGAACTGTCCGCGGTCCTGGTCAGCGAAAGCAACCCGACATTGCGTTGGCTTCACGGCATGGGACTCAAATACCGGCTGATGTATGAGCGCCAGGCGTACCGGACCCAGGACGGTGGGTATCTGTTCTGGGGCGGGCTGCACGTGGGCAACGTGGCAGGCGGAAAGGGGCTCATGACCGACCACCGGGCAGCCGCGGAGCGCATGGGCGTTGAGGTCATCTATGACTGCGCAGCCACCGGACTGATCCAGGAGGACGGCCGCGTCCGCGGAGTCCGGTACCGCACCTCATCCGGAGAAGGTGAGCTCCGGGCCGAGTCGGTCATCCTCGCCTCGGGAGGTTTTGAAGCATCACCTGAACTGCGCCGCCAACACCTGGGGGAGGGCTGGCAGAACGCGAAGGTCCGCGGCACACCGGGCAACACGGGTGAGATGATCGTCGCCGCATTGGACGCCGGCGCGGCCAGGGGCGGCGACTGGTCAACCTGCCACAGCGTCGCCTGGGACGCCTGGCACCCGGAGAACGAGGGCAACCTGGAACTCACCAACCAGCTCACCCGCGGCGGGTACCCGCTGGGCATCGTGGTGAACAGCGACGGGAAGCGGTTCGTGGACGAGGGCGCCGACTACCGCAACTACACCTATGCGAAGTACGGCCGGGACATCCTTGCCCAGCCGGGCTCCGCCGCCTTCCAGATCTTTGACGCTTCCTCCCGTCCCATGCTGCGAGCGGAGGAGTACGACATGCCGGGGGTTTCGGTGGTCACTGCGCCGAGTCTTGCCGAGCTGGCACAGAAGGCCGGCATCAGCCCTGAGGGGCTGGAGGAGACGGTGAAGAGCTTTAATGATTCGATCACCGAGGGCGCCCCGTTTGACCCCAACGTCAAGGACGGGCGCCGGGCGGATACCCAGCCGCCGAAGAGCAACTGGGCCCGAAGCATCGCCACCGGCCCGTACTACGCGTTCCCGGTAACCTGCGGCATCACCTTCACATTCGGCGGCCTCAAGACAGACACCTGGGGACGTGTGCTGACCGAAGACGCAGGGCCGCTTGATGGGCTCTATGCCTGTGGTGAAGCCCTGGGTGGTTTGTTCAGCGGAAACTACCCCGGCGGCTCCGGGCTTGCGGCGGGAGCCGTCTTCGGCCGCCGCGCAGGCTCCATCGCCTAGGCAGCCCAGCAACCCCACCAGCAACGGAAAGAGGAAAAAGTGGCCATTCCCATCCACCAGCGGCTTCGCGAGGATGTCCTCGCAAGCGTCTTTGCGCCTGACGAGCCGCTCACGGAGGCCAAGCTCACCGAGCGGTACGGGGCCTCCCGGACACCGGTGCGGGAGGCGCTGCAGCGGCTGGAACAGGACGGACTGGTGGAACGGCGCGGCAAGGCGGTGGTGGTCCGAACGCATTCAGCCGAGGAAATCATCGACATCTACGAGTCGAGGATCATCCTGGAGCAGGCCGCCGCGGCCAAGGCCGCCGTCAAGGCAACCGCCCTGGACCGGCAGCTGCTCACGGGGCTGCTGACGCAGATGCAGCAGCTGGACCCCAGCGACGGCCGGACGCTCGCGGAAACCAACCGCGCCTTCCACACCCAGCTGTGGCGCGCCACCCACAGCCCGTCGCTGATCGGACTGCTGGAACGCCTGGACCAACAGGTCCGCCGGTACACGCTCACCACCCTGACCTACCCGGGGCGGTGGCCGGTGGTGCTGGCGGATTACGCCGACCTGCTGGCCGCCATAGGGGACGGCAATTCCGCCCTCGCCGGGGAGATCGCGGCCCGCCACATGTCCGACGCCTTGAACATCAGGTTGAAGATGTACGCCGAAGATCCAAGGACGCTCTAGGCCGCACCGACGGCCGCGGGCGTTCCGCACAAAGACCCGCCGGCAGATGTTCCTGCATACTCCATCGCAACAGGAAACCCGAAAGTCGGGCGCAGGTCATCAGCCGGTGCAAAGAGGCGGGGCAGGCTCCCAAGGGCCTGCCCCGCCTCGCTTTTTCCGGCGCCTCGTGCGCCGGGCTGCTTTTGCTGGAACGGACGACGACGGCGGCGGGGTGGGTGCCGTCGTCGAGCCTTCCGTGGGGCAGGCTCCGGCAGCATGAAGCCTGCCAGGACGCACAGCAAGGGCACAGATACCACCAGCCCCCGGCATAGCCGCATGCGGTTTCCTTGGACCATGACCACTTCACGCACACCCGATCAGCCCGACGTCGACCAGCCCCATCCCAACCATGACCGCGGGCTGGAGTTCGATCTGACCACACTGATGAGCCGCCGCACCCTGGGGCTGTTCCTGGGTGCGGGCGGGGCGGCCGCCGCGCTCGCCGCCTGCACCCCTGCCGGAACCACGGGGTCCACGTCGTCGGCTACGTCGTCAGCCACTTCTTCGGCGGCGTCCTCAGGTTCCGCCGCAGCATCCACGGGCTCCGCTGCCGCCGCCGCCACGCCAACGCTGACGCGGGCCATCGCCGAATGCGGGGTGGAGATTCCGGAGGAAACCGCGGGCCCCTACCCAGGCGACGGCTCCAACGGGCCGAACGTCCTGGAAGCCTCCGGCGTGGTGCGCCGGGACATCACCTCAAGCTTCGGCAGCGCGTCAGCGACGGCGGAGGGTGTGCCTCTGACGTTCACGCTCACCCTGCTGGACAACGCCAACGGCTGCACCCCGATGGCCGGCGCCGCGGTGTACGCCTGGCACTGTGACCGGGACGGGAAGTACTCGATGTACGACTCCAGCCTGAAGAACGAGAACTACCTCCGCGGCGTGCAGGAAGCGGACGCCAACGGGCAGGTCACCTTTACGTCCATTTTTCCGGCCGCCTACTCCGGGCGCTGGCCGCACATCCACTTTGAGGTCTTCGAGTCCATG
This sequence comes from Pseudarthrobacter sp. AG30, assembly GCF_003116525.1. Classification (NCBI taxonomy): domain Bacteria; kingdom Bacillati; phylum Actinomycetota; class Actinomycetes; order Micrococcales; family Micrococcaceae; genus Pseudarthrobacter; species Pseudarthrobacter sp. AG30. The sequence goes on from NZ_QEHL01000012.1 coordinate 32,296, forward strand.
AACAATGCCACCTCTGCCGGACAGGTGCTGGCCGTCTCCCAGATCGCCCTGCCCAAGGCGGCCTGCGACGACGTCTATGCCACCCCCGGATACGAAAAGAGCGTCACCAACATGACCCGCACCACCCTGCAGTCGGACAACGTGTTCGGTGACGACGGCGGCATCTACCAGCTGGCGACCATGACCGGCTCGGCGGCGGCCGGCTACACGGCGGGGCTCAACGTGACCATCTAGCGCGCCAGCACCCCCGGTTCCAGGCAACGCCCCCCGGGTTTCACCATCCGGGCTCTTCAGTAAGGGACAATCGAAGGGTCAACACCTGAGGAGCGTGCGGATCGATGGGGCTGGGGATGGGGCGCACCCGCGGGAGCGTAGCTGCCGCCTGCCTGCATGTCCTCCTGGCGGCGATTTGCGTAGCGGCTCTCGTCTGCAGTGGTGACAGCATGGCCGGTGCGCCGTACCCGGCGTTGCACCCCCACGAACGGGTTTCCAGCCAACCGGAGACCGTGGCGTTGCCCCAGCCGCTCTCTGATGCGCTGGACGGGCCGGTACAGGTGCCGGGCGGATACGGGATGGCCTTGACGGCCCGCGTGGGGGAGCACCACGTGCATGCGTCCTGGACCTACGTTGACGGGGTGCCGGGGTTGAACACGCACGTTGACTCCTGGCTGCTGGGACTCCTCGATGCCGCTGCCCCGGCGGGCGGCCGGTACCGGCCCGCGATGGCGCTGAACGCACAGCAGCCCACGGGCCAGGAGCTGACGGCGTCCGCGGCGCCCGTTCAGGCTGCGGGAACAGTGATAGTTGTCCGCCAAAAAGTGAGGACGTCCGGGACGGGCGGGACCGCCTCAGAGCGATCCGAAACCGTCTATGTTGACACGGTTTCCGGGGCTGTCCGTGGCGGCGCGGAGCTGGTGCGGCCGGAGGCGGTTCCGGGCATCCAGTCGCGCATGGTGGGCGTTCCAGCGCAGATCGCCACCCCCGTCCGGCAGGACATCCCGGTAGGCGACCTGGTCCTGAAACCGTCCGGGGAGCTGGCGGTGTCCGCGGAGGTTCCGGGAAACCCCGGGGGCAACGTGACCTTGACCATGAACGCCGCCGATGCCGGCGCGGTGCTCAGCGACTACGGCCGGCAGGTCCTGGGGCAGCTGAACGCCGCCGCCGTCCCGCGTCCCGCGACAGCACCGGCAGCCAGGCACGTGAACTGCGACATCGTCCCGTGCGCCGCCTTGACGTACGACGACGGGCCGGACGCCCGCACCACGCCGCAGCTTTTGGCCATCCTGGCAGAGCGGAAGGCCCAGGCCACGTTCTTCATGACCGGGTCCAATACGGCCGCCAACCCGGCAACCGCGAAGCAGGTGGCGGACGCCGGCTTCGCGATCGGCAACCACACGTTCAGCCACCCTTACCTGACCAAGCTGCCCATCCCCGCAGTCAAGAAGGAGATGGAGCGTACGGACGCCGCCATCCTGGCCGCGACCGGCTCCACCCCGGCCATGATGCGGCCGCCCTACGGCGCGGCAGATGCCGCGGTGCAGGGCGCTGTGGGCAAGCCGCTCATCATCTGGGCCGTGGACTCACTGGACTGGCAGAGCAAGAACCCGGCAGTGTTCGTGCCCAAAGTGCTCAAGGAGATCACGCCCGGCGCGGTGGTGCTCATGCATGACGTCCAGCCGACGACGATCGCCGGGCAACAGGAGCTGATGTCCACCCTGCAGGCCCAGGGCTACCAGCTGGTGTCCGTCCCGCAGCTCTTCGAGGGAACGCCCTTGGTCCCGGGCCATGTGTACAGGTCCCGGCCCGTGCGCCAGTAGGCGGTTTACAGCCACCCGTTGACCGCAAACAGCGGCGTGAGTACTGTGGGCCGCCTATTCATCCTCGCCGTGGAGGCACCTATGGCCGGCACTTCGACCAGCAGCACTGACTACGAATTCCTGACTGTCTGGCGGGTGGCAGGAACCCCGCGGGAGGTCACGGACATCCTGGGCGATGCCGGCACGCTTCCCCGCTGGTGGCCGTCGGTGTATCTGACTGTTGAGCAGCTGGATCCGGGCAACCCGGACGGTACCGGGAAGGCGTTCTACCTACACACCAAAGGCTGGCTGCCGTACACGCTCACGTGGCAGCTCACCGTCACCGAGCCCGTCACGGAACACGGATTCGCCATCTCGGCTCGGGGCGACCTTAACGGCGCCGGCCGCTGGACTTTTGAGCAGGACGGGCCCGAAACGGTGGTCTCCTATGAGTGGCGGGTCAGTGCCGCGAAACCGCTGCTGCGGCGGCTGAGTTGGCTGCTCAAGCCGGCCTTTGCCGCGAACCACCGGTGGGCGATGGCGCGTGGGCAAGAGGCGCTGGCGTTGGAGCTGCGGCGACGGCGGCCGGGCGCCGACCCTGCCAAGATTCCGGCGCCCGCGGGGCCCACCTTTTCACGGCTGCCCCGCTGGCCGGGGAAGGCACGGCAGGCCTGACGTACCGGACTGCCTTGGCTGGAAGGTTCGACGACGGCGGCGGGGCGGGTGCCGTCGTCGTACCTTTCCGCAGGGGTGCTTTCCTCCGGGACGGCCAGCCTGCTGCCTACGGGGCTGGGGAATCCTGCCGCTGGGTGACGCGCTGGATGAATTCGACCGTTTCGCGCTCGGTTTCGGCGCGGGTGGTGGGTTCGTTGTGCACCTCGTGCCGGACGCCGGGGAAGACGCGGGTGCGGACGTCCGCGTGGCCCGAATCGGTGAGGCGGTTGGCCACGTGGTAGGCGCCTTCGCCGTAGTTGGTCACGGGGTCCTGGTCGCCGGCGAGGATGAGGACGGGGAGGTCCGCGGGGAGCTGTTTGTACCAGTCGTCGGAATTGACGTGGTCGTAGAGGTCAACGAAGCCTTGCAGGAACCGGGCGCTCAGGGGTGCGCCGAAGTTGTTGAAGGGGTCCCTGGCGTGGTCGGCCACCACGTCGGCGTCCAGCGCCACCCAGGCCGTGGGGCCGGGATTGTCGCCGAAGCGGCCTAGGAAGCCGTCGAACAGCTGGCCCACGAGGTCCTGCGGTGCGGCGTCCGCTGCGCCGGCGCCGGCGGCAAGCCGCGCCAGTTCCGGCCGGTTGATCGTTGTTTCGATGCCGCTCATTTGGGCGGCGATTCCGCAGAGGATCAGGCCGGACAGCTGAGCCTGTGGGTCCACTGCCATGCCGCGCGCGATCATGGAGCCCCAGCTGTGGCCGAACACCACGTAGGGAAGCTGGGGGAGTGCTTCCCTGGCTTTGGCCTGGAGGGTGACCTCGTCCGCGACCACCACCTTGGCGGCGTCCTCGCCGGCGTCGCCCCAGGTGCCCTGCTGCATGGCGGTGCGGCCGTGCCCGGCGTGGTCACCTGCCACCACGATGAATCCGGCGTCCACCAGGGTGGAGATGAGGTGGAGGTAGCGGCGGGAGTGCTCGCCGAGCCCGTGGATCAGCTGCACGATTGCCTTGGGTTGGCCGATGGGTTCGTAGACCCAGGCCTGGATGGTGTCGCGGCCGTTTGCGGACGTGAATTCGATTTCCTGCAGTGACATGTATTCCTCCTGTGGCGGCGCCGTCGCCTGCCCGTGGTGAGCCTAACCACATTGCCGTCATGTGCGTCAATGATTGTTCGTTTATGTGAGGACCTGCCGCCTAGTCTGAAACCAGCCACGTAGCCTGCTCCGGAAGGAAGCCGATGCCGCATCCCGACCGTCCCCTGCGCAAGCTGGGGTTTCTGACCATTGGTTTGTTTGATCCGGCCAATCCGGCTGCGGGCCACGAGTCCACGTTGCAGATCATCGAGTTGGGCGAGCAGCTGGGGTTCGACAGTGCCTGGCTGCGCCACCGGCATCTGCAGTTCGGGATCTCTTCCCCCGTAGCGGTGATGGCCGCGGCGAGCCAGCGCACCTCGCGGATTGAGCTGGGCACTGCCGTGACGCCGCTGGGCTGGGAGAACCCGCTGCGCCTGGCGGAGGATTTGGCCACCGTTGATCTACTCGCCGGGGGACGCATCAACCCCGGGGTGAGTGTGGGGGAGCCGATGCAGTATGACACGGTGAAGCATGAGTTGTACCCGGACACCGCGGACGTGGAGGACTTCAGCTACGCCCGGGTGGAGCGGTTTGCGCGCTTGGTGGCGGGGGAGCCGGTGCGGGAGTTCTCGGGCAAGCAAGGGGTGGTGGAGGAGTTCTCCAACCGGGTGGAGCCGCATTCGCCTGGTTTGCGGGACCGGCTGTGGTACGGGGCCGGGAGTACGAAGTCAGCGGTGTGGGCAGGTTCGAGTGGGTTCAACCTGCTCTCCAGCAGCGTGATCTTCCCCGACAAGGACCAGGAGCCTGACTTCGCTTTGGTCCAGCAGTCACAGATCCGGGCGTTCCGTGAAGCGGCTGATGCTGCCGGGCATGCTGGCGCCCGGGTCTCGCAGGGCCTGGTGGTGATCCCGACTGACTCGGCGACTGCGGCCCAGCGGGAGAAGTACCAGCGGTACGCTGACGAACGCACGCCGCGCACTGCTGCTCCGCAGGGGCCACGGGGGATGATGTTCGCTGCTGATCTCATTGGCAGCAGCGAGAAGATAGCCGAGCAGCTGTACGCCCACGCCGGGTTCCGGGAGGTGGATGAGGTGGCGTTCGCATTGCCGTTTAGCTTTGACCACGAGGACAACGTGCAGATCCTGAGGGACATGGCGGGGAAGCTCGGGCCGGCTTTGGGCTGGGCTCCGGGAAAAGCCGGGTAGCAAGAGCCCTAGCAAAGGACCGCATGACCGCGGGTGCCAGTTAACGGCGGCGGACCGATGCCATAAGTCCGTCAAAGGAGAACTGTCAGATTAGGTCTAAGACAGTTCGTCGTACCTGTGCTATTGGCCCCTTATAGGCCCTATTCTGACGCATATCTCATCCGGAATCTGACGTCAGGTTGGGGTGTGCCCTATATAGACGGCCTTTTTCGACGGATCAGAATCCAGTAGAGGTGCGCTTGCGGAGTGCGGCCACATAGACCGCAACACCTCGGTCCCGGATGTTCTCCTGCATGTGGTGGGAAAGTTGTTCGTCTGTGACGACCGCGTCTAGTTGGTCGATCGCAGCGACACGGAATTTCGAGATCGTTCCAAACTTTGTGCTGTCTGCCAGTAGGAAACAGGAGGTGGAGGCCTGCAGGGTGGCGAGTTTGACTTCAACTTTGTCCATCGACGAGCTTGTGACGCCTCGGGATATGTCCCAGGTTTCGGTGCTGAGAAAGGACCGGTCGATATTGACGCTTTTGATTGCGTCGGCTGCAAGGCGTCCCTCGCTGGAACCGCTGTTTGGGTCTACGGCACCCCCGGTGTGGATGACCTCGATGTGGGGGTGGGTGAAGAGGCCGTTCACTACGTAAAAGTTGTTAGTGACGACCGTGAGATTCCTGCGTGGGCCGAGGTGGGGTACCAGGGACTGGCAGGTGGTCCCCGAGTCCAGGAAGACCACCATGTCGTCCTCGACGAACTGCGCAGCCAGTTCGGCTATGGCTTGTTTGCGGGGCAGTTCGCGACGTGCTTTCAGCTCCCGTCCCTTGAGAGAAGTCTGGCCTGTCCGTTTCGCCAGACGGACTCCGCCCTGTACGGAGACGACTTGTCCCGTGTCTTCCAGAGCCGTGATATCGCGCCGAACCGTCATATGGGAAACGTTCATGTAGTCGGTGAGGCTGCGGATGCTGAGCACGCCCTCTCGCTGCAGGAGCCTCAAAATTTCCTGATGGCGTTGCTCCGGGATGAGAGGTCTAGCTGTTTGATTCAAGTCGGGATCCTTTTTGCGCACGCTCGCCTACGCGAGGGCCGCTTCGGCCTTTCCAACCCGTCGGCAGCGACAAACAACTCCCTAACCAATAGCACTGATCACCCGAGACCCGGTGATCCGGGACACTCCCCGCATTATCAGGCTCGCTCTAGGTTCGACGGGGCTGGCCACCCGGGGCGCTAGGACGGGAACATTCGGGGGACAGAGGAGCCTCGCGCCGTCTGCATTCGCTGGCGGTGCGGGACGGGCGTCCGCACCGTCGAGCCGGTGCGGACGACGGGACCTCCAGCAGGGGGCGGCGCCGCCGAGCGCAACGGCGCTGTCCCCTGCTGTCGGGCAAAGTTATTTGCTGTCGTCCGGCGTCGGCGGGGGAGCGATGCGGTGGCGCGCTGCCGTTGTTGTACGAGTGCCTACGTCGCTTTCCAATTGGCCTGCACAGACCGGTCGTTAGGATTTGGAGCTGGGTCGACCGGGGATGTGGCTAAGAATGGATTTTGAGAATCCGCCATCGACGCAGATGTCTTGGCCGGTGACGTAACTGGATAGCGGGCTTATCAGGAATTCGATGACATTGGCTATCTCCATGGGGTCGCCGATTCGTGCCAGCGGGATGATGTCTTCCCTAGCCTTTTTGATTTGGGGATCTTCATACATTTTTTCGGTCATCCTGGTGTGCGTCATGCCCGGGGATACGACGTTTGCACGGATTCCGTCAGGTGCCCATTCCAGTGCGAGTGTTTGGGCCAGCATCGTCAAGGCAGCCTTGCTGGGGCTGTAGGCGCCTGATCCGGCGTGCGGTAGTTGGCCGGACATGGAGGAGGTAAAACAGGCGGCGCCGTGGCTCTGCTTTAGGTGCGGGTAGCTTGCTTTGGCAAGAAGCCAGGCGCCGCGTAGGTTAACGGAGAACATGTTGTCCCAGTCCTCAAGGGACAGGTCACAGATGGCACCCGGGTTAGCGATTCCTGCGTTTGCCACCAAGGCGTCCAGGCCGCCGAACTCAGCTACAGCAGCCTTAACCAGTTGCTCTGGCACGTCGGGGTCACCCAAATCACCCGCCAGCGCGATGGCAGTGCCGCCCATGGACTGGATTGAACGAACGATTTGGTCTTGGCTGCTGTTCGGTTCGTGTCCACCTACGGCAATCATGGGGTGCACACCCCGGGCCAGAGCCGCCTCTGCGATTCTCACGCAGGTAGCGGCGCCTATGCCGCTGCTTCCACCAGTCACCAAAGCTCTCATTGCACACATTTCCTTTTACTAGTGATTCCAATAGAAATCGTTTCGACTGCCCGCGGTTATAGCTGCCAGGGGGGCGGTGAAGCGGGTTTGTTTTGGAGGTTAACCCGCGCCGATCGGATACCCCGTGTCTTAGCTTGCGTGGGGGTTACATACCTTGAGCGCTCGGCTAATGTCCCAGATCCCAGCCTTGATTCTCAAGGTCCTGCATCGCCTTGTTGAATTCCTGTACCGGGTTCTCTTCGCGGATGATCTCAAGGACTACGTTGTTGACGCCGCAAGTGTCTCTTACGGCATTGCCCAGTTCCTTCCAGTCGATCACTCCGGTGCCGATGGGATCATGGCCCCACGTGTCCGTGCCCGTATCCGAGATGTGCACAAGTCCGATCGATTCGTGGTGGGAGCGCAGGCCCTGTACGGGATCTTCTCCGATGTAGGCAGCGTTCGCGACGTCGTACACGATTTTGACTGCTTCGTCGTTGATAGTGCTCACGACGCCTGCCAGGTCCTCGATGGTAGGAGTGAAGCAGTAGGGAGTGTTTTCAAAGAGCAAGCGTGCGCCGGCCTGCTTGGCCAGTGGGATGAGCGCCTCCAGGCTTTCGTACATCCACCCGTACGTCTGTTCGAGTGAGGGCGAAATCATTGGGCGTCTTGTGCCGGGGGATATCACCACGTCAGTGACACTCCATGCTTCGGCCAGCTCGATCACCTGTTTGATGTGATCGATGCTCTTACGACGCATGTTGGCGCCGGGGCTGGCCAGGTTGATGTCGTATCCGCCGGCGTTCAGTGACCTGATGGTCGCACCGTATTCGTCGAGCCTTGCGCGACTTGCCGAACGTTCCTGGACGGATATTTCATCGGGCCAGCAATGCGGGGAGCTGATGGGAACTTCGAAGGTTTTGTACCCACTGTCGACCAGTTCAGCTATGGCATCGATGGCCGTAGCCGACCATAGGTAGGAAAACGTATTAATAATCATTTGGTTCATTGAAGACATCTTTCTGCTCTTTGCCTATTTAGCGCGCCAGGAGATTGGATCCTGGGAAGGGATCGTATAAGCGCGGGCCAGGTGGCCCGACGGCCTTTGGCAGGTATGCCTTCTTGCCTTGTCGAGCCGCCCGCGCCCCCTGGTACCCACGTGCCTACAGGGAACGCTTTGGCTGTTGGGTGGCTGGGGAAGTGCTGGCAACCAGGTGTTCGCCTTCAAGGACCTCAGGGTCAGCCAGCGCCACGGTGGCTCGGTCACCGCGGGTACCGGTCTCGGGCAACGTGAAGTAGACGACGAGGCAGAGGGCGACGATGACAATCATGTAGACCGCGACGAGCATCGGCTGTCCGGCACCGACGAAGGCGGCGGCGACCAGCGGCGCGGTACCGCCGAAGACGGCAATCACGATCTGATGTGCGAAGCCAATACCGGATACTCGGACTGATGCCGGGAACAGTTCGGCCTGGATGGTCGGGTAGATCGACTGCCAGATACCCAGAACCACCCACCCGGACGCCGATACCAGAACGTATACGCCAAAGCCCGGCTGGTTCAGCAGCAGGAGCAAGGGGTAGAAGAGAACGATCATGCCGATGGCGCCGATGATGGGGAAGATTTTGCGCCGGCCGAGTCGATCAGAGAGAGCACCACAGACCGGAACGATGACTACGAGCAAGGCCAGCCCGATAACGCTGCCGGCCAGGGTGGAGGACAGGTCCCGACCGGAGGTCAACTTGGCGTAGGTGGGAAGGAATGTGGCCCAGGTATAGTACGCCACGGCCGGGGCGGAGAGAGCCGCCGCCTGGAGCAAAGCCTTCGGGTGTTCGCGAAGCAGGTCCCACAGGCGGGCCGCAGCGGACTTTTGATCGACGAGGGCGCCAGCCTCAAATTCGGGGGTCTCCTCCGCACGTGCCCTCAAGATCAGGCCGACGACGCCGAGGATGCCGCCTGCGATGAACGGGATGCGCCACCCCCATGCGGCGAGGTCAGCAGGCGTGAAGGATGATGTGACGATTGCGGCGGCGCCGGTCGCCGCCAGGGTCGCGAGGCCACTGGCCATGTTGGAGAACGAACCGAACAGGCCCCTTCGGTTTGCGGGAGCGTGTTCGACCATGAACGCGATTGCGCTCTGCGCCTCACTGCCGGCAGAGATCCCCTGAAGGATCCGGGCAACCAGGAAGAGAATTGGTGCCGCATAGCCGATGGTTGCAAATGACGGTGTGAGGCCGATGATCAGCGCGCCGAGCGCCATTCCGGAGATGGAGAGCGTCAGGACGAGCCGGCGTCCGAAGCGGTCGGCCAGGGGGGAGATGATGATTCCGCTGAGCGGGCGTACGACAAACCCGACGGCATAGGTCAACAGGGCTGCGACCAGGGATGCGAATGGGGAGTCGCTGGGGAAAATCTGTGTTGAGAATACTGCCGCGAGCAGGCCGTAGATGTACCAGTCATACCACTCGACGAAGTGGCCGATGGTCCCTGCGACCATGTTGATGTGGCGGCGGGGCTCCTCGCGCACTGCCGAAGGGCCTGGGCTGTCGAGCGCTTCCTTTGAGGTCTTCATTGAACTCTCCATATTTTCACGTTTGTTGAGTAGGGGTAACGGAATGCCGGGCAATTCATGCCTTTTGCAGTTGCTGTTACCGCCGGGTCTCTAAGATCACCAGGACCAGTGAGATCGGTTGCTGAGATCGGTTGCAACAACCCTACGGGCGACAAAAGGAGCTTGTCAACGTCTCCTTGTGAGCCGCGTCTCAGCTTCCGGCATTGCTGGCCCCGCCTACGAGCGATCCGATTCGTACAGTGGAGGCAGACGCCTGCCGCCAGTCAGTTCAGTGGCGGGCACGGCCTATCCGTGCGGCGAGTTGCGTAAACGATACGCCCAGAACCGGCTCTACCGAGTTGGGCAACCGGCTCAGTCAATATCCTTCTGCAGGAAGCGGTGTTTCGTTGTTGAAGTCCTGGTACCGCACCCCGGACCATGCGCATTCCATGCTGCCGTAGACGGACCAGTACTCGTCCCAGTGGGCAAGCTTCCATTGGTCCCGCTCCAGGCCGCGGCGGGTGAGCCGTTCCCGCAGAAGGTCCTGTGGGACTCTTACCCGGACCACCGTGGTTTCGGATGGTGGCCAATGAAATTTTTCTGCCGCTTGCGTCAGGAAGTCCGGTACGTCGAAGTAGGCGCCGAAAGGGGCATCGAGCACCACGGAGCGGCCGAGGCGCAGGTTGGCGCTGGCCACGTCCATGAGGGTGTCGTACTCGAGGGGGAGCAGGTTCTCGCGGTAGTAGTCGTTGGATTCACGGTCGGCGGGGTCGTGCCCGGTTGCCTTCAGGGCGAACTCGACAAAGCGTCCGCAGACCCGGTCCTTGTCGAGGTATGCGGCGTTGTTTTCTCTTGCTGTTTTTTGGGCGACAGTCGTTTTGCCTGAGCCGGCCGGGCCAATAACAACGAAGACGCTGGGGACCGTCATCGGCGGGCCTCTGCCACTGCCGACAGGAACTCCTTGGCTGCATTGGTGACGCGGTTGAAGTCGCCATCTTGCTGCCATGCTTTGGTCACGTAACTGCCGACGCCGACACCGGCCACGCCGGCCGCGAACCATTCGCCTACGTTCTGAACAGTCACGCCGCCTGCCGGCATGATCGGCAGGTGGGCGAGCGGGGCGAGGATTGATTTGGCGTAGGGAATGCCGCCTGCCTCGGTGGGAAAGAGCTTGAGGATGTCGGCGCCCGCCTCCGCGGAATTAACAAGCTCGGTCGGCGTGTAAGCCCCGCTGACGGTCGGTACCTGGTACCGGTTCGCGGTCCGGATCATGTCCGGGTTCAATTGGGGGCTGACCAAAAATTCCGCTCCGGCGCGGATGCATTCGTAGGCCGAATGCTCGTCCAGCACCGTTCCGGCGCCAATCGCAACTCCGTTGGCTCCATGTTTGGCCGAGAGCCGGCGGATCACCTCAACGGCGCCGGGAATGGACAGGGTGATTTCCAGGGCCCGGAAGCCTCCGGCGATGGCTGCTTCCGCAACTTGTTCTGCCACCTCAGCGTTTTCGAGGCGGACGATCAGGACGGCCCCGGATTCATTGATGGTCTGCAGGGTGCGAAGTTTCTTGTACATGCTTGCCTTTCTTCCGGCCCGGGCTAGTGAAATTTCCTCCACCGCTGGCGGGCCGCAGTTGAAGTGTTCGTTGACAAACTTTCCCACCATCCATACTGTTATTGCAACCGATCTCAGCAACCGATCTCATACAAGGGGGTATTGCGGTTGACTAAAGTACGCACAATCATTCTTGGTGCTTCCCATTGGCATGTTCCGTTATGCGCGCCAGCAATGGCCGAAGAGCACGACATGGTCGGAGTCGGTGACGACGATGTATCCCGCGTGCAGGTGCAGGACCTGGCGAAAGCATGGGGTGCCCCGGTTGAAGCAGACTGGCGGAAGCTGGTGGATCTGCCCGACGTCGGACTCGCCTATGTCTTCGGCCCCCACGACGGTATGGCCGAAAAGTGTCTTGCCCTGATCCAGCGCGGCATTCCGTTCGTCGTGGAAAAGCCGTTGGGCACTTCCCTGGACGGGCTTTCTGTCGTGCGTCAGGCCGCAGAGGCAGCTGGCGTGCCTGCCACCGTCCCGCTGGTTCAGCGCGGCGGACCCACAGAGCAATGGCTTGCCAAGGCCGGCCGGCCCACCTACCAAAGAGCGTCGTTTATTGCCGGCCCACCGGACCGGTATCTCGGCAATGCCAATCCCTGGATGCTCGACCCGGTCAAGGCGGGCGGAGGCTGCCTGGCAAATCTGGGACCGCATTTTATCGACATGTTCCTCAGGGGCACAGGTGAGACAGAAACCCACGTGGATTCCCGACTCTCATCGGCTCTTCACCACCAGAGCGTCGAGGATCACGCCAGCCTCATCATCACCACACCGGAAGGACGCGAAGCAATCGTCGAAGTTGGCTACGCCTTCCCCAACTCCCCACTGAAGCGTTACTGCAGCTTCACCTCGGTCGGCGAGGCAGGATTCGCGACAGTGGACTCCGACGGTTCGGCTACCTTCACCGCGGTGGACGGCACCACCGAGGTCGACAAGATCAACGTGGACAGCGACCCTCTCTACGATCCCTTCGTGCGGAGCGTCGCCCGAACGCTGGAAGATGGATTCCGGGGCCTGACTACGCTGGCCCAGCTCGAAAACGTCATGCGCCCCATTTGGCGGGCCTATGACAACCAGCACGGAGGAAGAGAACATGCCTGATTTGAGTATCGACGTCGTTGCAAAAGCTGCCGGTGTTCACCGGTCAACGGTGTCCCGTGCATTCTCGCGCCCCGAAGCCGTAAAGCGTGAAACACGCGAGCACATCCTTCGCGTCGCCGAGGGACTCGGCTACACGATGAGCCCACTCGCCCAGGCGCTCCGCCGGAAAACCAGTACCTTCATCCCGCTGATCGTCCCTGACATCACCAACCCGTTCTTTGCAGAACTTGCCAAGACAATGACGCAAGCGGCGGACGAGCGCGGCTACCAGCTGCTGCTCTGCGTCACCAACGGCGACCCGGCCAAGACCGACGGCTACTTCACCGCCATGCAGGCCATGTATGCCCCCTTCGGTATCGTCGCACCGTCCACGAAGGTCGATACGGAGGCCCTCAAACGCTTCGACTTCGGCCACAAGGTCGTCGTGATCGACCGTGTGGAAGGGGACGACGCCGTCCCAACGGTAACCGTCGACAGCCGCCGCGGCATCATGCTGGCCTTGGATCACCTGCATTCTTTGGGGCACACCTCGATCGGCTACGTCTCCGGCATCGCCGGCACGCACACCGCCCAGGACCGTATGGACGCCTATTTGGAGCTGTCTGCCGAGAGCGGCAGCGCACCTGTCGTGCTGGACAGCGGATCGGACCTCGATGCGGGCACACGTGGGGCAGAACATTACCTCGCGATGGACAACCCCCCAACGGCCATCATCGCGGCCAATGACATGGTGGCCTTTGCGGTCATCTCGGCCCTCGGCCGAAGCGGTGTGCGGGTGCCGGAGGACGTGTCGGTCATCGGTTTCGACGGCCTGGCCCTGGGTGCCCGGTTTAACCCGGCCCTGACCACGATCCGGCAGCCCATCGCCGATATGGGACACATTGCCATCGAACTGGCTGAGAAGCAGAACGCGGACGGCTCCGTGGACCACATCGTCCTCGAACCGGAGCTCCTGGTCCGTGCCTCCACCTCAGGACCACGAGCATGACCGCGCCAATGAGCGGGGCGCAGGAGTCGACGCTCCGGCGTTTGCCCGGGCTCCAGCACACGGACCACGTTGGCCTGACCGTCCCCAACCTTGAGGAAGGTATCCGCTTCTTCATCGACGTCCTTGGAGCCGAAGAGCTCTACCGCTCCGAACGCGGGCCCGATGAAGACTTCATGCCGACAAACTTCGAAGTCCCGGCAGATGCCAAGCTCACGCTAGCCATGTTGCGCCTGCCGCCTAACCTCAACATCGAGCTCTTCGAATGGAGCAGCACTGAGCGGCGTACGACGCCGCCGCGACACTGCGACGCCGGCGGTCACCACCTGTGCTTCGTCGTGGACGACGTCGATGAAGCGATCGCAGTGCTGCGGGACATACCTGGGGTGCGTGTGCTCGGTGAGCGCAAAGAAGTCGCCGGCGACAGCCCCCGGGTAGCGGGCAATCGTTGGACCTACTTCATCACCCCGTGGGGATTGCTGATGGAAATCGTGGATCGGTCCCGCGTCGCAGCCCCGCCCCGGCTGGTCGGTCCCGCGGACTGGGCAGCATCCCCAAACACTTCAGAAAGGACATGAACATGCGGCTTGCCGGTCACACGCTAGGCACCCCGGACCACACGGTTCCCCAGGCACTTGATCTATTCCGGGCCGCAGGGCTCGACGCCGCCGAAGTCATCTATCAGAATGACTACAAATCCGGATTGCCACTGGGCGACCGGCAAGCCGCGATGGAGGCCCTCAAGGCCGCCGAAAACACCGGGATACCCATCGTAGGTCTGACGCCCTACACGACCGCCATCAACTCCCTGGACGGCACGGAATGGCGCACTGCAGTCGATGAATTCCGCGGCGCCATCGAGACCGCTCACCTGCTGGGCGCTGACCGGGTCCGTGTTTACGCCGGATCCTGGCACCCCGGAGACACCGACCACGCGGCACGGTGGGCACAACTGCGAAAAGCATTGGAAACCCTTGCCCCGGAAGCGGACCAGGCCGGTGTAAGCCTTTGCGTGGAAAACCACTTCGGCACCATGACACAGACCGCTGCAGACACCGCCGCGCTGGTCCGGGAAATTGCCCAACCATCGGTCCGCGTCCTGTATGACCAGGCGAACCTGACCTTCACACACGACGAAAACTACGAACAAGCCTTCGCAGTTCAAGGGGACCTGATCGGCCACGTCCACGTCAAAGACCTCATCTTCACGGACCCCAATGCGGCCTTCCGCGCGACCGAAACAGCCCGGGTCAACGCCTCCGAACGCGCCGTCCGCTCCCGCGTCGTCGGAAGCGGCGTCGTACCGTGGTCCCAAGTCCTGGGTGCGTTGCTCCGTCACGGCTACGACGACGTGCTGAGCATCGAGCTCGAGTACCGCTGGCACCCCCAGGATCTCCCCGTACCCGAGGACGGATTCCGCCAATCCGCCACCGTCCTGCGCTCTATGCTCACTGAGCTGGCCGAAGTAAGGAATGTATGATGACCAACAACCGCCTCCGCGTCGGCGTCATCGGCGCCGGCAACATCGCTAGCATCGCCCAATTGCCCACCCTAGTGCAACGCAACGACGTCGAACTGGCCGCGCTTGTGTCCCGGCGCGAGGACCCCAGCAACCTGGTCCGGCGCTGGGGCTTCAACGCCGCCTACAGGACGCCAGAGGACATGCTGGCCGCGCAGGAATTGGATGCAGTCTTCGTCCTGACGCCACGCTCCGAGCACGCCCACGCCGTGCAGCTGTGCCTCAGCCGTGATGTCGACGTGTTCTGCGAGAAGCCGCTTGCCCCGGCAACCGATGAGGCAGAACGTCTGGCCGATCTCGCTGACGAGCGGGGGCGAATACTGATGGTTGATTTCAACCGCCGGTACGCGCCCGTCTATACGGCCGGCCGGGAAGTTTTCGGTGACAAAGGTGCCACCTTCTGCGTCGCCCAGAAGAACCGCCCGGGTTCTGAATATCGTGCGACATTCGAGAACGCGATCCATATGGTGGATCTCCTCCGCTGGTACTGCGGCGGTGAGCCCGTGGATGTGGCCGCCCACGCCGCGGGCGAGGACCCCTGGGAAGAAGACGGCCTCGCCGCAACCATCCGCTTCAGCACCGGAAATACCGGTGTCCTGATGGCAGCCCGCACAGCGGGAGCGTGGAATGAGAAACTGGACGCCTACGGGGACGGAAAGACCGTCGAAGTCAGAGCGCCGGAAACGGTCTCCACCACCATCAGCGGCATCACCACGTCACGGGAACTGAGCGCCGAAGCATATGGCTGGGCTACCGCCACCGACACCCTCGGATTTTCTGCCGCCGTTCATCACTTCCTGGACCGGGTCGCAGACAGGGCTCAGCCCCTTACTTCCGGCCGCGAAGCTGTACGCACCCAGCGCCTGCTGGACCAGATCCTCGCCGCCGCCGGACTGCCCACAGAGGAGCAAACCGGGCGCGAATGGGCAAGCCACGCAGTCAACGCAAGCTAAATTCCGACGGACACATGGAGGTGCCAACATCGCTCTCCTTCGTCTGCGTCAGAGTGCGCCAAAAGCCAGGGGAGCGGGGAAGCGGCCGCTTCGGGGGCGTTTCACCGCGCTTGTTGGCATCCTGCTGGTTGCCTTCAGCGCCAGGGAAGCGGTCTCGGCGGCGTCCCCGCTTTTACGTCAAATAGGCGCGGACCTTCCCTTCGACGCCCTGACCACAGGGATCCTCGGGATGCTGCCGACCGCCAGCTTCGCAGTGATGGGCTTCCTTGCGCTGCCGCTCCTGCGGCGCATGCGCCTGGAACACCTCCTGCTGGTTGCCCTCCTGCTAACAACATTGGGGCAGCTCGGCCGCGCAGTGGGGGGCGTCCTGACATTCTTGGTCTTCACGTGTGTCGCCATGCTCGGGATTGGTCTGGGCAATGTCGTCGCGCCGCCTCTCCTGATGAAGTATTTTCCCGACAGGATCGGGATGGTCGGAGCGCTCCATGTCACTCTCCTGGGGGTCAGCACGGCTGTGGCCGCCCAATTGGCCATACCTCTGGGCACTCTTTATGGCTGGCGATTCTCCATTGGTATCTGGGCTTCCCTCAGCGCGGTGGCCACGATCCCATGGCTGAGCCTTCTTGGCGTCAAACGAGCGGTTGGGCGCGCCGGAACCCCTCCAACCAAGGATGGACTGCCGTCCCGGGCGAACGCTGTCAGGCCTTGGAAATCATCAATCGGATGGGGCATGGCTTTGATATTCGCCGGATTTTCCAGCAATACTTTCGCGGCGCTCACTTGGCTCCCGGCTGTCCTCGTCGATAGAGGAATGAGACAGGAAACTGCTGGATCCATGCTGGCGGTCTATTCAATCCTGGCCTTACCATTCGCTCTGATTGTGCCCGTGGTGGTTCAAAGAATGTCCCGCCCGCTGCCTGTGGCCGTCCTATTTGTCGCCGCCTTCGCCATAGGTTACGGAGGCATCATCTTCGCTCCACCAGCTACCGCAGCGGTTTGGGTCATCATTGCGGGGCTGGGCCAAGGTGCCTATTCCTTTGCGTTCGCCATGATCAATATGCGAACTCGAACGCAATCCGGCTCCGGGAGCTTGTCTGCCTTTGCCCAGGGAACTGGCTACGCCCTGGCAAGCACCGGACCATTCATGTTCGGGCTCCTGCACCGTCCAGGGGAGGGCTGGCTGCCCTCGTTCGCCATGCTCGGTGCCTGGCTTTTGGTGCTGGTGACGGGAGCCATCATGGTCAACAAGGCACGGATGCTTGAAAATCACACGCCGGTCCCGCGGCAGGCACTGAAAGGACAAGGTCCATAACGGCACATGAAGACATGGAGTACTGCGCCACGAATGTCCGTAACCAATCCCATCGATTTCTTGAAATTAACTCGAAGGAGAGACTTCATGCACACCCTTTGCACCGTTGCCCTAATTGTCGTGGGGCCAGCATCGTGACGCGGTCGGCACGGCCCCTGCGGGTGGCAGTGGTCGGCGCGGCCGGATGGGCAGGATCTCGGCATGCCAGAGCATTCGCCAAGGCGGGTGCCAGTGTCACCCACCTTGTGGAGAAAGACGAGCGGGCCGCCCTGTTGGCTCCGGAACTGGGAGCCCAGGTGGTGCCCACCGTTCAGGAGCTCCCTTCCGATGACCTGGACCTGGCCGTCGTGGCACTGCCCACTACTTTGCAACCCGCCATCTGCGCTGATCTGCTGAACAGGGGAATTCGGGTGCTGACGGAAAAGCCGGTTGCGGCGGATGCCGAAGGTGCGGCCGTCTTGGCTACCGCTTCGGGAGTAAACGAACGGCTCATGGTTGGGTACACACTCCACCAGCATCCCGCCGTCGAAATCCTCTCACAGTGGGTACGAGACAACGACGTGATCGCTGTAAATGTTCGTTCGGTCGCCCATAAGGACAACATTGACTTATGGCGTTCTGATCCGAAAGAGGGCGGCGTTGCCGTGGTAAACGGGATCCACGCCATAGAACTGGTCTCTTCGTGGTTCGAGGGTGATCCGGATGTCCTGGCCGCCAGCGCGAGCAGCAGCCTTTACGGGTCTGCAGTACCAGAACACGTTCTGTCCATTCTCGAATTTCCCCGTGGACCGGTGTTCAGCTTGCAGAGCTATTGGTCTCCCTGGCAGGAACCCCAAGGGCTCAATCAGGGAGATTGGAGCCTCACCATCGATGTTCTGGCCACTGACGGCAGGATGTTGTGGTCCAACGATTCCCTTCGCTTCTGGGACCGCGACGGTAGCCAACACGAGCAAGATTTTGAACCATCCGACCTCTTCTTGCGTCAGGCAGAAGCGGCCCTGAGATTCTGCGCGGGTGGAATGCCCGCGGTCACTTTCGCCCAGGCGCTCCGAGCAACGCAAATCGCCGATGCAATCCGAAAGGCGCGGCCTTCGAAGCCCGGAAGGTGCCAACCCCTTAGCACCGATGAAACCTGAACTATCTACACCGGCCGAGCAACTTCAACTAAGGAAAACGAACATGAAGCATGCACCTCACGCTCCGACCACAGGAGCACTGCAGTCAGGCTTCGCGCAGAGCGGAGCGAGCCGATGAGCCTCAAAGAACAGGTGGTTTTGGTAACGGGGTCAAGTGGAGGGATCGGTGCCGCTGCAGTCACGGCATTCATAGCCGCGGGAGCCATCGTCGTCGGCGCCGACCGGTCCCCAAAAGAGGACCAGTCCTTGGAGTCGTTTTACTCCCTCGACATCACCTCGGAACAACAATGCGCAACGGTCATACAGGAAATCCAAGCCAAACACGGTGGGATCGATGTCCTTGTGCATGCAGCAGGAGTGCTTGGCCCCACCCCGGACATCATGGAAACAACGTCCGAAGAGTTCGACTCCATCCTGAGGATCAATGCCACCGGTACCTTCACGCTGGTCCGGGAGACCGCCAAATCGATGATTGAGACCGGCACAGCCGGCGCCATCGTGGTCCTGTCCTCGGTTGCGGCCAAAGAAGCGCGCCTCAATTACCTGCCCTACAACGCGAGCAAGCTTGCGGTCCTCCACATCATGTGGTCCTTCGCCGAACTGCTTGGACCCAACGGTATTTCAGTGAACGCGATCGCACCAGGGCCGGTCAACACCCCCATGTGGGCGCAATTTGCGCGGGACTCCGGACCCGACGCAGCAGCCAACCGGGCGAAGAGGGCAGCGCAACTGCCGATGCGCCGGTTCGCCGAGGCCGATGAAATTGCCCGGGCCATCCTGTTCCTTTCTGACCCCGACAACCGCTACATCACCGGAGTGTCTCTCGACGTGGCAGGCGGAGCGCATCTGGGAATCGGAACCTAAAAAACCCGCCAGGTCTTTTCGTGCCGCTGTGCCTAATGTCGCAGCGACCCACCATCAAGGCTTCAGGGCTACCCCCTCCTGAGAAGCAATTCAGCAACTGGGGGAGAGCTTGCTCTACTAAGGAGAAACCCAATGCAACATCATCACACCGCGCTGCACGTTACCGATATGGACCGCAGCGAGCGATTCTACGTGGATGGCCTTGGACTGACACGTTTGGATGCCTGGACCTCGGGGCCATACGTCGGAGATCTTTACGGCCGTCCCAACGTCAAGGTCAGAGCCATACTTCTAGCTACCAGTGACGGGTCCTTTCGGCTGGAACTCGCCCACGCAGAGCCGCTACTGCCAGCCGTCGATCCCTCTGAGGCGCAGCCTGGGACGGCTCACGTGGCCTTTACGGATATCGATGTGCGACAGGTTTACGCAAGAATGACAGCGCTTGGTTACAGCGCGGTATCCGAACCCATTGCCCCAACCTCAGGCCCTATTGCGGGAGGGTGGCTGGTTTACCTCCTCGATCCTGACGGAAACCGTGTGGAGCTGATTCAGCCGCCAGACTGGCGGCCGGGCGAGGACTCATAGGCCACTCGCTGAAGGTCGTGCCTAGTCAGTCCTTATCGTTTCGGGACAAGATACAGGGCGCGTCCGGCCAAAATTCCGGTAGAACGCATTTTGGTCTAAGTCTTCTGGATGGAGTGTGGGTGGGTATCATGCCCGCCCACGCTGCATTTAACCTGCGTACGACGCCGGCGTGGAGCATCAGTGCCCTCAAAGCTTGTTTCCCCGGCAGTAGCCGGACCAGGTCTCACGCTCGAGAGCTTGCCTGTCCGGCGAAGGTCTCCAATGACAGCCAGAATCCGCCATGATCGTCGCTCTGCAACAGCGGCCGCCAGCCAAAGCGACGAGACACGGCCGGCTCCCGCAGAATCGAGAATCGTCAGCTCTGCCCTGAACGGACTGGCGGCTGAGGCTGGCGCCCCTAACGCGGGAGAGCAGACCGGAAACCACGTCCCTGGCAGATCCGGCATTCGGCCGCTGGTTCAGAAGTGGGGGGAGCGCCGCAACCATTTGTCTGCCGGGTTGGCTCCGGGCTTCCAGCACCGGCGCATCGGATATTGTCTCCAGGCAGTTCGCTGGCAACGTTCATGGCACCACTGTCTTTGGCCACAAGTCTTGGATGAGCCGTCGGCACGTCGGCAGTTCATTCGGACAAGGACGGACGGAGGAAAGCCTTTCTGTAGGTGTCAGGTCCGAGAACGCACTTGGCGAACCGGATGCCCTCTCATGGCACGTGCAGCTCTTGAGCGCATGTGGGCCCCGTGAGCGTCAATCAAATACGGTCACGGGGCCCTTGTTGCTGGTGGCTGAACTGTTGTGGCGGCTAGCCCTTGACGCCACCGGATGTCATGCCGGCTACGAACCAGCGCTGAAAAGCCAGGAAGATGGAGAGCACGGGGATGAAGGCAACGACGATGAATGCGGCAAAGAGTCCCCAGAAGCTACCGAAGCCAGTGGTTATATATCGCACGATGCCGTTCTGCACGGTCTTCATGTCTTCCGTCGTGGCGAGGACGGTGCCGACAAGGAAGTCGTTCCACACGAATACGAAGATGAAGATGGCTACGGCAGCGATGCCGGGACGGATGAGCGGGAGGATGATGCGCCATAGGATCTGTATCCGGGAGCAGCCATCAATTGCCGCCGCTTCCTCGATTTCAACGGGGATGTTCTCGATGAAGTTGCGCAGGAACAGGATGGTCTGTCCACAGATAATGGCCGTGTAGACGATGATCATCATGGGGTAGGTGTTGATCAGGGCGGTCTTGACGAACATGGAATACAGCGCGATGAAGACCACGATCGCCGGGACCATGGACAGCACCAGTATCCCGGTCATCAGGGTTTCCATGCGCCGGCTCCGGTACCTCGTGGCAACATAAGCGGCCGGGATACAGATGGCCAGGGCAAGCACGATGGAGCCGCCGGCATAGATGAGCGAGTTGACGAAGAAGCGGATGTTGGTCGATGTCAGCAGACCAACGTAGCCCTCGGATGAGAAGGGGTCCGGGATCCACCTTGGCGGGAACTCCAGGGTGTCCGAGGCGGTTTTCAGCGATGTGGATACGATCCACGCAACGGGCGGCAGCACGACCGCCGCTGAGAGGATGATGTACGCCCAGGCCGGAACGGCCTTGATGACGGCGGTGACGGGTCGCTGTCGGCGCGGGGCGGTGGTGCTCACAGGCTTTCCTTCCGTCGGAAGCGAATGGCGACGAGTGTCAGGACGATGTTGACTGCAAAAAGCAGGATGGCCGTGGCTGAGGCTCCGGAGAGGTCGAACTTGTCGAACATTTGGTTGTAGACCCGCATGGACAGCGTCTCCGTGGAGCCGATCGGACCTCCTCTTGTGGTGACCAGGATGATGGTGACCATCTGTACGTAGAGCATGAGAAGAACGACTACGACGGAGACAATCGTGTTGCGCAGGTAGGGGAGGGTGATGTTCACGAATGCGTGCCAGATGCCGCCGCCATCGACCTTGAGGCTTTCGCGGAGCTCTTCCGGAATCGTTTGGAGGGCGCCCAGGAAGAGGAGCATTGCCTGCGGATAGGACCACCAGGCCGTCATTAGGGTTACGGCAACAAGGGCGCTGGTCGGGGACGAGAAGACATCAGTGGGACCGAATCCGAGGGATTTGGTAATGGCTGATGCTGGACCGTAGTTGGGGTTGAGGAACCACAGCCAGATTGTTCCTGCAGTGGCCTGTGACATCAGCCAGGGCAACAAAAAGAGGCTTCGGACGGAGCGTTTGAAGCGGTGAAGGTTGTTGAGCACGATCGCAGACAACAGCCCCGCCGGCAGGGCGATAACCAAGGCCCCCAGCGAGAACACCAGGGTTGTCCGGATGCTGCTGGGCAGGTCGGCGTCCGCGAATAGTCGGACAAAGGAGTTGAGACCCGAGAATTTACCGATCTGGTAGTAAGTCGTCTCGTGGAGGGCGGTCCATACTGTGTAGATGAGCGGCCCTACAAAAACAAAGAGGAAGATGGTGCTGACTGGGACGACGTAGAGCCAGACCATGCGGTCCCTTCGGACCCGGCGGAAAGCCTGGGTGGCTGAGGGCGCAGCTCCGGTCCTGTGTGTGCTGCGGGTGGGGCTTTTTGTTGACATTATCTGTCCCTTCCGAGGGGAGCCTGATGTCTCAGGATCCCCTGCTATCGGGCTGCTACTTCTTGTTGGCAGCATCCTGCGCGGAACGGATAAAATCGCTCCCCGACGAGCCGTTGAGGATCAGTTTCTGCCCGCTCTGGGAAAGCCCTCTGGCGAGGGAAGTCCAGTTGCTGGAGTAGGTGCGTGGTTTGCTATTGCTCTTGACGTAAGCGGCGATGTCATTCACAGTTTTGGACTCAGGCGAGGAGAAGAACGGCTGCTGGTAGGTGCCGGCACGCGTGGGTACCTCGCCTCCGGTGGCCATTTTCGCGCCGGCTTCAGGCCCGGTCATGTACTCGATAAACTTCCAGGCCGCCTCGGCGTGTTTGCTGCCGTTGCCTATGCCCAAGGTCCATCCAATGGTGGTGCCTGTCGTGTCGCCCGTGTTTGCTTTCGGCAACGCGGTCCACTTAAGGTCCGGATTCTGTGAGGCATAGGAGACGGCCCGTTCCGTGCCCATGACCGCCATCGCGACCGTGCCGCTTGCCATTCCGTCAGCTACGGTGCCGTAAGTATCCGAAACGACGTTGCTGCCAAGGGCTTTTGCGTCCCTGAGCTTGGTAAGGAAGTTGCCAAAGTCCTCTCCCTTTGAAGTCGCGAAATCTGCCTGCCCATCCTTGTTCCACAGCTCTTGGCCAACCTGTGTCATGAAGCAGTCGAAGAAGGTGCCGATGATGGCTGAATTGTCACTGTCCGAGAAGCCCGTTCCGAAGCCGGTGAAACCAGCAGTGGCCGCTTTTCGTGCAACGTCGACTACCTGGTCGTAAGTGGTAGGAACGGTCGCGCCGATTTGAGAAAGAATCTTTTGGTTGTAGTAGAGGGCACAGGTCCGGTACTCATAGGGCACGGCCACCTGCTTGCCGTCAGGACCGGCAAGAGCGTTGGTTGGGCGCAGCCAGTCAGTCACCTTGGAGGCAGCATCAGGAAGCGGTGAGTAGACGCCGGCAGCGGCCATTTGAGGAACGACGGGAGTGTACATCTTGAAGACATCGGGGGCCTGGCCTGCTGCCGCGGCTTGAGGCAGCCTGTTCAACATATCGCCTAGTGACACGACGGAAAGATTGATCTTGATGTTAGGGTTTGCCGCCTCGAAATTGGCAACGTTTTCCTTTAGGGCCTTTGAGCGCGGGTTGTTCTGGCTGGGATCGAGGAAGTCCCAGTAGTTAAGCGTCACCGGGCCCTCAGACTGCGGAGTTGAAGGGGCGCAGCCGCTGAGGGCAAGGCTGGCTACGACGGCTGTGAAGAGCGCCAGGCCCCATCGCTTTTTGATCATGAATTTCTCCTGTGAACTGGGTTGCTGATGCGGGAGCATGCCGTGCTCACTCGACGCCTACTAAGCGAGGGCCGCCGATGGGTGGGAGAAGCCACTGAATCATCGAGTCTCTCCTTTGAGATCGGTTGCATTTATACGATTAGCAGTGAGATCGGTTGCTGAGATCGGTTGCAACAAATGTAGGGGCGCACGAAGGTGATGTCAAGGAGAACTTTGAACGTGCAGATTCGCGGCCCCCGCGTTGGTGATGAGGCGCGATGCACGGATCCTGATCACCCTCGCATCTTTGGCCGGGGGCGATATGTCCTAGGTGTGCCGCGAGGACCCGACCAGGGCGATCAGATGGTCGATACGGTCTCTATTTGCGGCCGCGACATGTGAGCCAAGGACAACAGCAATCCATAGACAACAGAACACCGAAATGATGAACCTCAGGCCTGCTGCCAGACAGAGGAAGAGGTGCGACGAAAATGGCGACGGGACTCACTGCTCTTGTGATGACTACTGTCAAGACCTTACTCGGCGTCAGAATAACGAGGAACTCTGTTTTACCGACAGTGGCCCGCGACGCTCTCAGATCTCATGCTGACAATGGCAGAGTCGTGGAATCGGAATCTATAGCTCGAGAATCGTCGAGTAGCCCGAAAAAGCGGATTTGATAAGGCCGCGTCTGCCACAGGGGCCGCGCTGAGACTCCTTTCGACTCAACGGGCGTCCTGAGACAAGACGACAGTCGGTAGACAAGCCGAATCCTCCCTGATCAGGCCCCCACGACGTCAGGTTGGAGTGTGCTCCACATTTGCACGAAGTGACGTTTGGATCAGGTGATTGCACTGGTCTCGGGCGGCCTCGGACCTATACGTCGGTTTGTGTGGGCTGATGCCTTGGGACTCTGTCTCGGTCGTAGGTGATGGAGGTGTAGCCGTGGGGCTCAGGTCGACCTGAAGTGCCTAGATTCACGAACACTATTTCTTCGATCGTGAGGATGCTCCGACGTGTGATCATGTTACGGACTTCGGCCCGCATGGTTAAGGAAGTTCGACCGAAACGCGTGGCCGTCAGCCCCATTTCCAAGAGGTCTCCCTGCCGGGCGGAACTGACAAAGTTAATCTCCGAAATGTATTTGGTAACGGCTCGACCGTTGCCCAATTGAAGGATGGCGTAGATTGCCGCCTCCTCATCGATCCATTTCAACAGGCTCCCACCGAATAGGGTGCCGTTAGCGTTCAGGTCTTCTGGGCGAACCCATTTTCGGGTTCTGAAGGTGATGTTGGAGGTGTTCATGCGTCGATCATTTGCCATGTACAAAGGGCAGCCTGGGGTCGATGTCCTGGTTTTCCCAGGTTTGCCGGACCCAACCGTGGTGGCGGTCGTCGCTGATCAACCACTCGCGCACCGGTCCTGGGCCCGCCATTACGTTCAGGTAGTAGAGGTCGTAACCCGGTGCTGCCATGGCCGGGCCGTGCCAGCCGTAGGGGACCAGGACGACGTCTCCGGTGCGCACCTCAGCCGCGACGTCGATGGGCCGCTCGTCGGAGGCATAGACGCGTTGGTAGCCGATGGCATCCGCGTCGGCTGGCGCGCCGGACGCAGCTGCCACCTGGGTCTCGAAGTAGTAGATCTCCTCGAGGGAGGTCTCGCCGTCCTTCTCCTCGTCGTGCTTGTGCGGAGGGTAGGAGGACCAGTTCCCGGCGGGCGTGAGGACTTCGCAGACGATAAATCGGTCTGCTTCCAGGGCGGCCGGAGTGCCGAAGTTGTGGACCTGGCGTGAGCAGTTGCCGGCCCCGCGCAGTTCCACCGGGGTTTCCGCGGCGGACACCAGGCGGGTGGGGTACGAAGCCTTGGCGGGCGCGGTTGCCACGGCCCCGCGTCCGCCGTCGGCCGAACTGATGCGCACGGCACGCCCGGCGCCCGAGTAGAGGACGTCGGAAGGGCCGGAGAATACCGAAGCGCGTCCCGCAAGCGGGTAGTCCGTGCTGTCCACGGTCACGGTAAAGGACCCGTTGAGGGGAACCACAATGCGTTCCTCGTCCGCGGCGGGAAGTTCGACGGTGGCGCCCGCAGCGAGGCTGGCTACCTTAAGTCCGGTATGGGCCCAGCCGTCCACGGTGAGGGAGGAATCGGAGGTTCCGATCGAGACGTCCCATTTGCCGTCTGTGGCGGTGCCCAGGGGGTAGACCCAGTTGGTCATGGAGTTGGCTCCTTGGATTATCGCTGTATGAGTGTCATTTCAAAGCTTTGGAAGGCTGGCCGTCAGGGGAGCTATCGCAGGGTAGGTCTGTGTTCATTGACGGCCAGGTTGGAAACGAGGGGGCCGCGGGCTGCCGTAGAAGCTGCTGAAACGACACCGGGTCAAGGTCTCGTCGGAGCCGCCGTACAGATTTGGGTCGGCTTCGGCAGGACTTGCAGCCAAAAACTGTCCATGCGGCAGAACAGTCATGACGGGCTTCAGGTCCGTCGCCAGCAGACACGTGCGCGCCGCCCGTTCATCAAATGCAGATTCGGGAAACGGTGACCCGCCGCTTCAGAACGTTGCTTGGCACAAATATGCGCTGGCGAGGAAAACATGTTTCGAGAAGCGTATGGGTTTGTCGTTCCATGCGAAGGCGGTGCAGGCCTTGACCAGCATGGGAGTCTTTTGAGGAACCTCGAGCAACAGTGACAGTGCCTGGTCCGCTACCTCGGCCGTGATCTGGTGCTGCACAAGTCGGACTTTTTCTTGGGGACTCGTGGCCGCTATGGCTGTGTCGGTAGAAAACAGTCGATCTGCATCGTGCATGGAAGGTTCATCCGGGTAGAAGTCGTCCAGCAATGCCACAGGCTGATTCTCAAACATTTGCCTTCGTCTTGCCCGCCAGATGTAGGCGTCTTCGCCCAAGCCAAACGCCTTCTGCATGGAAGGGGCCGCCACGACTTTGACCGGTCTGGCGGTCTCCTCGGCGAGTAGTTCAGCGTTCCCAAGAAATGTTACGGTAAGGGGTTGCTTACGGAACGATGAAGCCACGAACGTCCCAACGCCACGCTTTCGGACAATGACGCCTTCCTCTTCGAGGAGGTCCATTGCTTTTCGTATGGTAGGCACGGATACCCGAAAGTCCTGGGCAAGACGATGATCAGGCCCTACCGGTGCTCCTTCTGCCAGTGACTTGGAGGCAACCGCTGTTCGGATGGCAGTGGCAACTTGGTGATACAGAGGCACAGGCGACGTGTCACTTACTGCGAAGTTCACTGGTCAGCCGCCCCGTGACCATAAGTCCAAAACGGTTCTGCGTCGGCCTGACCGGATAGGAAGGGGCAAGTCGTTGTCCCTGCGGGCATCAGGGCGGTCAGCGGTGCGACGCTTCCAACAGGTCTCTGGCCTCGCCACTGCACGGGATGATGAGCATCTGTCCGGCCGAGGCAAGCACCGTCTTCACCGTGGGAAGGTCGGTAAAGGTAATGGGTCAGGTTGGTCATAGTTTCCTCGTGCTAGAGCGAAGCCGCGGCGGCGAGCAGAACACCGCCGCGGCTGCGGCCGCAACTGACCTTTTCGATGCACGGAAACCGGGCGGGGCAGTTTAGTGCGGCAATTGTCAGGACGTTGGGGAACGTGTTTCGGGTGTGGAAACGTGGCCCGTGGCTGCGCCTTCTTTGAAGAGGTCGGACTTGTCGCCGGTCTTGAACTCCTCTTCAAGTTCTTCGAGGGACTTGGCCTTTGTCTCGGGCATGTAGACCTTCAGGAAGACCAGGCCGGCGCCGCCTAGAACCACAAAAATGAAGAATGTTCCGGAGATTCCGATCAGGCTGACGAGGACCGGGAAGAACAGTCCGATCAGGAAGTTTACGATCCAGAGTACGAAGACGCAGACACCCATTCCGGCGCCGCGCAGGGTCAGCGGGAACATCTCGGACAGCATGAGCCAAGTGACCGGGCCGATGGAGCCCTGCATGAAGGCCAGGAAGGTGGTCATCAAAGCCAGGAAAAGGATTGCGCGGAGCATCCCGGGTTCGGTCGCCAGCGATACGAGGCCGATGAGGAGCAGCGAGGCGGAGGTGCCCGCGAGCCCGGTGAGCAGCATGGGGCGGCGGCGTACCTTCCCGAGCAGCATCATGCCGGTGGATGCCGCTGCGACGGATACGACACCGTTGGCGATGGTCGCCCACAGCGCCCCGGTGGTGCCGAAGCCGGCGTCGGCCAGGATGGTCGTGCTGTAGTACATGATCGCGTTGACGCCACTGATCTGTTGAATGACGGCGATCCCGAGCCCCACGATGAGGATGCGCTTCGTCCAGGAGTGGGCGACGAGTTCACGCCACCCGCCTTTGCTGGATTCGTAGTCCTCGCGGGCCATCTTGATGACGTCGTCGAATTCACGCTGCAGTTCGTGCTCCGGCCGGACCCTGCGGAGCACGTCGAAGGCTTCGGCATTGCGTCCGCCTGCGGCCAGCCACCGGGGTGATTCCGGCAGGATTAGGGTGCCGAACCAGAGGACGACGGCGGGAAGCGTGGCCAGAGCCACCATCCACCGCCAGATGTGGTCGCCCGCGAAAAAGGTTCCGAGCATGGCGTTGGAAACGTAGGCGATGAGCTGGCCGGAGACGATCATCACCTCGTTCTGGGTGACGATCCGGCCTCGGTCCTTGCTGGACGCCATCTCGGCCAGATAGACCGGAACGGTCACGGACGCCCCGCCGACGCACAGGCCCAGGAGGAACCTGGCAACGACCAGAATCTCGGTGGTGGGCGCGATGGCGGCACAGGCGGTGGTCAGGAAGAACGCGACGGCGAGCCACCGGATGGTACGTTTCCGGCCATTGCGGTCCGACAGCCGGCCGGTGTACATGGCGCCGAACGCGGCACCCAGCAGCAGAGCGGAGGTCACCAGCCCTTCCTGGAGGGCATTCAGTGCCAGGTCTTCCCGCATGAACGGCAAGGCGCCATTGATGACACCGGTGTCGTAGCCGAACAGGAGCCCGCCGAAGGTCGAGAAGACGGCGATCTTGCGCATGAACTTTCGGGTTGCGGCTGCTTCGGTAGAGGTCGCCTTCGACGTCATGCGGTGGCTCCTATCGTGGCTCTTCCACTGGAGACGCTGGCTGCGAACTCCTGCATAGTGTGGAGCTGGAACCGGGACACGTCAAGGGCGTTCTCATCCTCCGCGAAGACGCTGGAGACCATGACCGTGTCGTCCCGGTCGATGAAGCCGATCTCGCCCAGGCCACCGAAGAACTCGTCCCAGTTCACGTCGCCGTCACCGATCTTCAGGTGCTGGTGCACCCGGACCGGGTTGCCCGGAGGATTGGTGATGTAGCGCAGGCCGTGGGAGGCATGGTGGTTCATGGTGTCGGAGACGTGCACGACACGGATCTTGTCGCCGGCAGCCTGCATGATCGCCAGCGGGTCATCCTTCATGTGGAAGGTGTGTGAGGCGACGTATGTCATGCCGACGCTGGGGGAGTTGAGACCCCGGATGACGCGCAGAGCGGCGAGGCCTTCCTCGACAAAATCGTCCGGGTGCGGGTCGATGGCCACGTGCACGCCTTCACGTTCGAAGATCGGCAGTAGCTCTTCCATGGACTTGTAGAAAGCGGCTTCTGATTCTTCGGGAAGCTCGGGACGTCCGCTGAACTCCGTGTTCATCTGGGTCGCTCCCAGGTCCACGGTGATCTGAATGGCCCGTTTCCAGTACCGGACCGCCGCCTGCCGCATTGTTTCGTCAGGGCCAGACCAACGCAGGACGGGCAGGACAGAGGCTACTTCAACGTCCGCGTCCGCGCATGCTTTACGGAACTTCGCCACCAAGTCGTCGTCGGCCTTGGGGTGGGTGAAGAACGGGATCATGTCCTTGTGCGGCGTGAGCTGCAGGTACTTGTACCCCAGGTCAGCGGCAAGGCGGGGGAATTCAAGCAGGGTGTGGCTGTGATGGAACGGTGTAGGGTCAAGCGCTATTTTCACGGGAACTCCACTGGGTCTGTAGGGACAGAAGTCGGGGTGAGGAGGCGGGGCGAACGCCGCCGCCTCCTCACAGTTGCCGCGGGCTGACGAAACCAGCCCGCACCGGGATCTAGTCCCGGCGGCCACGGCCTTCGCTGTCGTCATCGGCGCGGCCGGGAACGGCGTCTTCTCCTTCTGCCAGTTCATCAGGGAGACCTTCGACAATGCCGTGGTGACGGACGTTGTGGCTCTCGTCGGCGTGGGAGGGGAAGTTGTAGGAGGCGCCGGAGGCGTGGTGGGTTTCGGGCCAGCGGGAGGTGATGACCTTGCCGCGGGTGTAGAAGGAAACACCTTCGGGACCGTAGATGTGCTTGTCACCGAACAGTGATGCCTTCCAGCCGCCGAAGGAGTAGTACGCCACCGGGACGGGCAGGGGTACGTTGATGCCGATCATGCCCACGTCCACCGAACGCTGGAACTTCCGCGCAGCGGCGCCGGAGGAGGTGAAGATGGCGGTGCCGTTGCCGTAGGGGTTGGCGTTGATGAGCTTGATGCCGTCTTCGAGGCTGTCCACCCGTACCACCACCAGGACGGGGCCGAAGATTTCCTCCTGGTAGGCGCTCATTTCGGTCTTGACGTGGTCAATCACGGTGGGGCCGACCCAGAAGCCTTCTTCATGGCCCGGGATGACCAGGTCGCGGCCATCGACGACCATAGCGGCGCCCCCCGCTTCGGCTTCGTTAATGGTCTTGACGATGAAGTCTCGCGATTCCGGGCTGATAACCGGGCCCATTTCAGCGTCCGGTGCCGTGCCGTTGTTGACCTTAACATCCAAGGCGCGTTCTTCGACCTTCTTGACCAGCAGATCCGCAGCGTCTCCGACGGCGACTGCGACGGAGATGGCCATGCAACGCTGGCCGGCGGAGCCGAACGCGGCGGCGGCGAGGTGGTCGGCAGCGTTGTCCAGGTCGGCGTCGGGCAGGACGATGGCGTGGTTCTTCGCCCCGCCCAGGGCCTGGACGCGCTTGCCGTGTGCGGTGGCGGTCTCCAGGACGTGCTTGGCGACGGGCGTGGAACCGACGAAGGAGATGCCGTCCACGCCCGGGTGGGTCAGCAGCCCGGACACGACTTCCCGGTCCCCGTGCAGGACCTGGAACACGCCGTCGGGCAGGCCGGCTTCCTTGAAGAGCTTGGCCAGCAGCATGGCAGCTGACGGCACCCGGTGGGAAGGCTTGAGGATGAAGGCGTTGCCGGTGGCGATGGCCATGGGCGCCATCCACAGCGGCACCATCACGGGGAAGTTGAACGGTGTAATGCCTGCAACGACTCCGATGGGCTCGCGGAAGGAGAAGACGTCGATGCCGGTGGAGACCTGGTCCGAGTATTCGCCCTTGAGCAGGGTGGGGATGCCGCAGGCGTATTCGATGACTTCCAGGCCGCGGCCAATCTCGCCCTTGGCGTCGGCGAGGACTTTGCCGTGCTCGGCGGTGATCAACTGCGCCAGTTCCTCGATGTGGGAAGCGACGAGTTCGCGGAACTTGAACAGGACGGCGGTGCGCTTGGCCAGGGAGATGTCACCCCAGGTGTCGGCGGCGGCCCGGGCGATGGCGACGGTGTTGTCCAGGTCGGCCTTGTCTGCAAGGCGCAGCTCTGCCGTGACCTGACCGGTAGCGGGGTTGTAAATGGGCTTGGTGCCGGTTCCGGTGCCCGGCGTCTCGACGCCGTTGATGTAGTGGTTGATGACGTTGGTCGTCGTCGACATGATGTCTTTCCTTTGACTTGGGTTCTTGGACGGTTATGCCGGGCTCACCCGGCGGGTGTGCTCAGCCCAGCAGTTTGCGCTGGCGGTTCTTGTGGTCGACGTAGGTTTGGAAGGCCTGTTTGGTGGATTCCAGTTCGGAGATTTGGGAGACGGGGACGTCCCACCAGGACTCAGAGGACGGTGCGTCCAGGAGGGGGTCGGATTCGATGTGGATCAGGATGGGTCCGCTGCCCTCGGGGGCGGCCTTGGCGTCGCGGATGGCCTGCTCGAGTTCGGCGATCACCTTCTCGCCGGGTTCGATCCGGATGACCTTCACGCCCAGGGACTCGGCGTTAAGGGCCAGGTCCACGGGCAGGGTCTCGCCGTCGTCGAAGCTGTGCTGTTCCTCATTCAGGGCCCGGTACTGGGTACCGAACCGCTGTGAGCCGAGGGATTCGGACAGGGAGCCGATGGAGGCGTAGCCGTGGTTCTGGATCAGGACCACGATCAGCTTGATGCGTTCGGCGACGGCGGTGACCAGTTCGGTGTGCATCATGAGGTAGGAGCCGTCCCCCACCATCACGACGACGTCCCGCACCTGTCCGCCTGACGCGCCTGCCGCCGTCGTACGTGCTGCTTCGGCGATCGCTGCGCGCTTGACGCCCAGACCGCCGGGGATCTCGTAGCCCATGCAGGAGTAGGCGTATTCGACGTGGTAGCCGAACGGGTCCCGGACGCGCCACATCTTGTGCAGGTCACCGGGCAGGGACCCGGCGGCGCAGATGACCACGTCGCGGGCGTCCATGGCCCGGTTGGTGGCGCCGATGATCTCGTTCTGGGCCGGCAGCGGGGTGTACCGGGTGTCGAAGGCCTCGTCCACGGTGGCGTCCCAGCGCTTCTTCTCCGCCGCGACCTTTTGCTCCAGGTCCGCCCCGACCCGGTAACCGTCCAGGGCTGCGTTCAGCTTCACCAGCGCCTTGCGGGCGTCCGCAACGATCGGCAGCGCGGTGCCGTGCTTGTAGGCGTCGATCGGGGCGACGTTGATGTTCACGAAGCGCACGTCGGGGTTCTGGAACGCGGTCCGGGAGGCTGTGGTGAAGTCCTCGTAGCGGGTGCCGATGCCGATGATGAGGTCCGCCTCGGCGGCGATGGCGTTAGCGGCCGTCGTGCCCGTGGAGCCGATGGCGCCCAGGGAGTGCTGGTGGTCCCACGGGAGGACGCCGACGCCGGCCTGGGTGTTGCCCACCGGGATGCCGGTCAGCTCGGCGAACTTGGCGAGTTCGTCGTTGGCGTAGGCGTAGAGGACGCCGCCGCCGGCGATGATCAGCGGACGCTTCGCGGCGCGGATGGCTGCGGCGGCGCGGGCGATGTCTTCGTCGTCGGCGTCGGGGCGGCGGATCCGCCATTCCCGCTCCGCCAGGAACTCGGCGGGGACGTCGAAGGCTTCGGCCTGGACGTCCTGCGGCAGCGAAATCGTGACAGCGCCGGTCTCGGCCGGGTCGGTCAGGACCCGCAGGCCGTGGTGGAACGCGGAGAACAGCTGCTCGGGCCGGTTGACGCGGTCGAAGAACTTGGACAGCGGCCGGAACGCGTCGTTGACCGTCAGGTCGTAGGCGTAGGGCTGTTCGAGCTGCTGCAGCACGGGGTCGGCCGCGCGGGTGGCGAACGTATCGCTCGGCAGCAGCAGGACGGGCAGCCGGTTGGTGGTGGCCAGCGCGGCACCGGTCAGCAGGTTGGAGGATCCCGGGCCGATCGAGGTGCTGATGGCGTAGGTCTGGCGGCGGCGGGTGTGCCGGGCGTACCCGACGGCCTGGTGGACCTGGGCCTGTTCGTTCCGGCCCTGGTAGTACGGCATGATGGCCGGGTCCTGCTGCTGGTACTGCTTCAGGGCCTGGCCCACGCCGGCCACGTTGCCGTGCCCGAAAATCCCGAACATCCCCGGAATGAGCCGCTCCCGGTACTCAACACCGCCCACGGAGTCCACGGTGTACTGCCGGGAAAGGTATTCGACGACGGCCTGCGCCACCGTCATTCTGCGCGTTCCTGTGGTGTGTCCCATGGGAGGCTACTCCGTTACTTCGTTGGGACGGTTGAGAAGAGATGCTGCTGTCGCGACAGCACCGGCGACGTCGCCGTCCTTTGGATACAGCAGGGTCCTGCCGACCGTGAGACCTTGAACACCGGGCAGCGCGAGGGCCGCCTGCCACGAGGCGAACACCTCATCCTGGGAACCTGCCGGGTCACCGCCCAGCAGGACTGTGGGCATGGTGGTGGCGGCCATGACGCGTTCCATCTCCGCCACCACGGGAAGCTTCATCCAGGTGTAGGCGCTGGTGGACCCCAGGCCTTCAGCGATGCCGATCGACTTGATCACCGCATCCGTTGACAGGTCATTTTTGACCTTGCCGTTTTCCCACTTGGACAAAAAGGGCTCCACCATGGCGATGAGCTTCCGCTCGGCAAGCGAGTCGATGGCCTTGGCAGACGCTTCCAGGGTCACCACGGTGTCCGGGTCGCCCAGGCAAATCCGCGTCAGCATCTTCCCGCCGTCCGCACCCAGGGCCTCCAGCGCGGCAGCGGTGTGGCCGGTGAACCTGTCATCGAACTCATTGACCAGCCCGGACAGCCCACCGCGGTTCATAGAACCAAATACGAGCTTGCCCTCAAGGGCGCCCAGCAGCAGCAGGTCGTCCATGACGTCCGGAGAGGCCAGAACGCCATCGACGTGGGGGTTGGCCAGGGCAATCTGCAGCCGATCCAGCAACTGCCGGCGGTCCGCCATGGCGGCGGGGTCATCCCCGACGGCCAGGGCGCCCCGGGCCGGGTGGTCTGCCGCGACGATGAAGTTCTGCTGGCCATACTTCAGGCCGGGGTGCCGGCGGCGGGACTTAGCGGCCCGGGCAACGGCCGAAGGATCTTGAAGCCGAATGGTGCTCAGGTGCTCGTAGCGGCGGGGGTCATCGTCCACGGCGTTGTTTGAGGCGAGGGGTGTGAGGGTCACAGTGCTGCTCCTTCGGGAATGGATGTGCCGGGGACAATACGGCCGCGTTCGGCCAGCAGAGAGGTGACCTCATCCGGCGTCGGCATGGCATCGGCACAGGACAGGCGGGAGGCGACAATGGCACCGGCGGCGTTGGCGTAGTCCAGGACCTGGGCCAGCGGCCAGCCGGACAGCAGGCCGTGGCAGAAGGCTCCGCCGAAGGAGTCGCCTGCCCCCAGACCGTTCAGGGTCTCGACCGGGACGGGGGCGGAGACCACGCGCTCGGTGCGGGTCTTGGCCATCACGCCTTCCGGGCCGAGCTTGACGACGGCGATTTCCACGCCGGCGGCCAGGAGCCGGTCGGCCTGCTCGTCCGGGGTGCCCTCGCCAACCGCCACGGCACATTCCTTGTCGTTGCCGATGGCAACGGTGACGTGCGGGAGGATCTTGGCTACCTCGGCGCGGGCTTCCTCTTCGGAGGCCCAGAACATCGGCCGGTAGTCCAGGTCCAGGATGGTGAACTGCCCGATACGCAGCCGGTCCCTGTCGCGGGCCTCATGGGCGGCGATATGGGCGCTGCGGGACGGTTCCTGTGACAGCCCGGTGACCGTGGACCAGAAAATGCGCGCCTCGCGGATGGCGTCCAGGTCCAGCTCTTCAGCCTTGATCTGCAGGTCCGGGGCGGTGGGAAAGCGGCCATAAAAGTAAAGGGGGAACTCGTCGGTCTCCGGCTTGATGGCGCAGAACGTCGCCGGGGTCTGCAGCCCGACGACCGGTGCTACAAAGGAATCGTCGACGTTGAACTTGCGCAGTTCCCGGTGCAGATACGTGCCGAAGGGGTCGTCCCCAGTGCGGGTGATGACGCCGGTCCGACGCCCGTGGCGGGCGCCGGCAACAGCGACGTTGGACGGTGAACCGCCCAGGTACTTGCCGAAGGACGACACGTCCTCCAGGCCCACACCGATGTCATTCGGGTAGATATCAACGCTGATGCGCCCGATCGTAAGAAGCTCATGGGTCACGGCAATCGCGGACCTTTCTGGGGTGGAAACCATGGAATGAGGAGATGTGGTGGTAAGAGGTATGCCCAGCTCTTGTGCTGAGGAGCCGTGGGTCGGCTGTCCGGGGCATGAGTGGCCCTGCGGCTGGGTGCTTAGTGCTATTTCTTCGGGATGGATAGTTCGCCGGTGACGTATTGGGCGCGGCCGAATCCGAAGGACCAGTCGCCGGGGGTGTTTTCGACGTAACCAATGAAGACGTTTTCGCCGCCGACCCCGACGTCGGACAGCTTGGCGGCGACTGTGGCGAAGAGGGATTGTTTGGCCTGCTGCGACCGGCCGCCTTGGGTGAAAATCTGGATCATCACCACATCCTTTGTGCGTTCAAATCCCAGACCGGCGTCCTGGGCGAAGATCTGCCCGAGCGGGTGTTCGGTGAGGATGTGGAAATAGTCCCGTTCAGGGATGCCGTACTCGGCAAGGATGGCGTCGTGGACGGCTTGGCTCAGGTCGCGGAGTTGTTGCGCGTTCCGGCCTTCGTTGACGTCGATGCGGACGAGAGGCATATGTCTCCTTTGAGGGCTGCCGGTCTTGCTGGAAGGAAGCCAGCAAGACCGGCAGGACTTGTGTGGGGTGGTGCTGGACGGTGTGCCCTGGTGGCGAGCCCCCGGGTGCTAGGCCGAAACGGTCAGTGCCGCGTCTGCGTCTTTCAGGACCTTGGCTGCGACTTTCAGGCCTTCGATGCGGCCCAGCTCGACGTCTTCGTGCTCAATGTTGATGAGCATGTCAGGGTCGACTTCGTGGAGGGCGCGCAGGAATTCGGTCCAGTAGGCGGTGTCGTGTCCCTTGCCGAGGGCGACGAAGTCCCAGGCAGCAGGTTTGGGCCATTCGTTAGCCCATTCGTCACCCCCAAGGTTGGTGCGGTTCTCGTCGGGGGAGAGCCGACGGAAGCGGTTGTCGAGGACACCGTAGACGGCGGCCGTTTCCTTGTTGACGCGCACGTCTTTGGCTGCCGCGTGGAAGACCAGCGGGCCAAGTTCGTGGACGACTGCTACCGGATCCATCTGCTGCCAGAAGAGGTGGGATGCGTCGAGCTCGACGCCCACGTTAGTGGCTCCGGTGAGTTCGATGAGTTTGTAGACGTCGGCCGGGTTGAACACGAGGTTCTGCGGGTGCAGTTCCAAGGCGACCTTGACATTGAGGTCACGGGCCAGCTTGTCGGTTTCCTTCCAGAACTCGGCGGCGACGCCCCACTGGTAGTCCAGGACATCGAGCGCGGCTGAGTTCCACGCGTTGACGATCCAGTTCGGGACGGTTGCTCCCGGCTCGCCGCCGGGCAGGCCGGACATGGTGACGACACTGTTTTGTCCGAGCCGGTTGGCGAGTTTGATGGAACGACGAATGTCTTCGGCGTGCTTGTCGCCGATCGCCCGGTTGGGGTGCAGCGGGTTGCCGTTGCAGTTCAGGCCGGCGATCGAGACGCCGGTGCCTTCGAAAATGGCGAGGTAGTCGTCGCGGGCGGCGTCGCTTTCCAGGATGTCGTCGAAGGTGGGGATGTGCACCGGGGCCAGGAAGCCGCCGGAGTTGATTTCGATGCCGGTCAGGCCGAGGTCGGCGATGACTTTCAGGGCTTCGGGCAGCGGACGGTCGTGCAGGATTGCGTTGTAGACGCCGAGCTTCACAGAGTCACCGTCTTTCCTGAATTGAGGGCGGACTCGGTTACGGCGGCGAGCAGTTCCATGTTGCGGACACCTTCGTCAAAGGTGGCGCAGCGCGGCAGTGATTCTGCCTCGCTCAGGCCCGCGACTTCCTCGAGGAATGCGCGGGACTGGTAAGCGAAGGCGTCGTTCTGGCCGAATCCGACTTCCGGGGCGTCCATGGCCAAGCCGCCGCCGATGTAGGGGTGGCCGGGTCCGAGGATGACCTGGCGGTAGCCGCTTTCGGTGCCGGAGCCGTCGTTGAGGAAAAGCTGGATTTCGGCTGGGCGGCGCTGGTCGAACTTCGCGGAACCGTTCTCGCAGAAAACTTCGAAGTTGAGGCTGTTGGCGTGGCCTGCTGCGACGCGGGAGACTTCAAAGCTTCCGGCGCCCTGCTCGAACTCAGCGTTGAACGCGGCGTAGTCGTCGTTTTCGACGGCTTCAAAGACGTCACTGACGGCGCCGTGATCGTGGCCGATCACGGCGCCCAGCGGCAGCGGCCGCTTGTCGATGGCGGTGGTCAGGCGGCCACCGCTGATGGATTTGATGTCACCGCAGAGGAACTCGGAGACGTAAGCCAGGTGGCTTCCGACGTCAGCAAGGGCGCCGGAGCCCGGACCGCCCCTGTAGCGCCAGCTCATAGGCGCTTCGGGGCTGAAGCCGTAATCGGTCCAGTAGCGGCCGCTGAAGTGGAGGACCTTGCCCAGGGTGCCGTTACGGATGAGGTCGCGGATGTAGGCGATGCCGGGCGTGCGGCGGAAGGTGAATCCAATGCGTGCGATCGATTTGGCGTTGCGGGCTGCATCCGCCATGGCCCGGGCGTCCTTGAGGGTGTCGCTCAGCGGCTTCTCACACAGCACGTGCTTACCGGCAGCCAGGAGGCCTTCGACGACTTCGCGGTGCAGAGAGTTGGCAATGACCACGCTGACCACGTCAATATCGTCGGCTTCGGCGATGGCCTGCCAGGAGGTGTCGTTACGTTCGTAGCCGAAGCGGCGCGCCGCAAGCGACCCAAATTCAGCGTTGACGTCGCCGATGGATACCAGCCGCACGGGCGGCAGTACCGGGTTGTAGAGTGCGGAGGCGGTCCGGAAGGCTGCGGCGTGGGCCTTGCCCGCCATGCCCGCACCGATAACGGCGACTCCAATGTCCTTTGTCATGTGATTCTCCCTTGAAATCCATTGAGGGGCCGGAAGGCAGATCGTCCAGCCCTGGTGCCCTCCTTGGAGCGCTCCAGAAAACACTAGGACTGGTACTTTGTCCTGTCAATGGGGCGGCAAATGTTTCATGACGTCAACGTTCCGTTGGTGCGATAAGGACCCAGAAAGAATTTGTCAGGACCTATAGACAAAGCGGCGCAGCGGATGCAAGGATTCTGGTCA
Organism: Pseudarthrobacter sp. AG30; assembly: GCF_003116525.1. Taxonomy (NCBI): domain Bacteria; kingdom Bacillati; phylum Actinomycetota; class Actinomycetes; order Micrococcales; family Micrococcaceae; genus Pseudarthrobacter; species Pseudarthrobacter sp. AG30. The sequence continues at coordinate 70,499 of NZ_QEHL01000012.1, forward strand.
ATAAGTTTGGAGCGCTCCTAAAAGGCGCCACAAACCGCGGGACGCGCAGCGCGTCCATCGTTGACAAGGAAGTTGAACGATGAAATATAGCCAACTTGGCCAGACGGACCTCACGGTCTCACAACTGGCGTTCGGAACCGGCCCACTGGGGGAGCTGTTCGGGCCCCTGAGCGAAGCAGACGCCCTCAAGGTCGTCCACGAAGCCCTCGACCTCGGCATCAACTTCATCGACACCTCCCCGTACTACGGAAGCGCCGAAGAGCGGTTGGGAAAGGCCCTGGCCGGCAGAAGGTCAGAGATCATCCTGGGAACTAAGGCCGGGCGGTACGGGTTCGACGATTTCGACTTTTCGCCTGCCCGTATCCGTCGAAGCGTCGAGCAGAGCCTGGAGCTTCTGCGCACCGACTATGTCGATATTCTTCAGTTCCACGACATCGAGTTCGTCCCTCTGGGGCCACTCTTCGAGGATTCTTACGCAGAACTGGTGAACCTCCGGGAGGAAGGCAAGTGCCGCTACATCGGCATGACCGGATACCCGCCGTCCACCATGGGCCGCGCCATGAGGGAAACCGAGCTCGACGTTCTCCTGACCTACTCCCACGCCACACTCTTGGATGACACTCTGGAACGCGAGCTGTCACCCATCGCTGCAGAACGCGGCGTCGGACTTATCAATGCCGCAGCTGTAGCCCTGGGCCTGCTGACCCCGAGAGGCTCCAGCATCGCAATAGAGCATCCGGCAAGTTCGACGATCCGTGAAGCCGCAGCAAAAATGGTCGCCCATGCGGCCAGCCGTGGCGCCGACATCGCCTTCATCGCCAACCAGTACGCCACCCAGCGTTCCGGTTGCGTCACCACGCTGATCGGAACCGGCAAGATCTCGCACCTCCGCTCTGCCGTTGAAGCTACAGACGCTGAAATCAACGACGAGCTCCTTCAGGAGCTGCTCGCATTCCGGCCGGCAATCGAGGACCGTGTGTGGACAAGCGGCCTGCCGGAAAACAACGCGGCCGCTGCAAAGCAGGAAACCTGATGAAAGCCATCGTCTTCGGTGCCGGCTGTGAGCAGTTCACAGAGGTTGCCGAACCTGGACTCGAAGCCGGACACCTGCTGCTCGACGTGGCCTTTTGCGGCATCTGCGGCAGTGACCTCCATGCCGCCGAACCGGACTTCCACTCCGGCACCGTGATGGGCCACGAGTTCTCAGCCATTGTTAGCGGTGTCGGCCCTGAAGTGGAGGGCTGGTCAATCGGCGAACGCGTCTGCGTCAACCCGAATGGCGGCTGGTGCGGCCAGTGCACCTTCTGCATGGCCGGGGAACTGACCATGTGCCGTGCCATTTGGGTGAACGTCATTGGCCTGGCCCAGCCTGGAGGCCTGGCAAGCAAGGTGTCCGTCCCGGCGCGAATGGTCCACCGGCTTCCGGAAACCGTCTCGTTGGAAATGGGTGCATGGGTAGAACCACTTGCGGTTGCCTTGCGGACAGTACGCCGCTCGGAAGCTTCCGTGGGCGACCAGGCCGTCGTGTTCGGTGCCGGCCCGATCGGCCTGCTCGTGACCATGCTGCTTCGCGCTGCCGGCCTCTCAGAGGTCACCGTCGTGGAGACCTCCCTCGAACGCCGAGCAAAGGCCCTGGAGGTCGGAGCTACACATGTTCTCAACCCCACCGAAGTAGATCCTGTGGAGTATTTTTCCAACCCGGCATCAGCCCCCCGCTTCGCGTTCGAGTGCACCGGCGTCGCCCAAGTGACGGACACGGCAATCCGGGTCCTGCGTCCCCACGGTCGGCTCACCGTGACCGGGTTCGCCCGTAAGCCTCCCTCCTACCAGGCAGCCGACCTCCTGTTCAAGGAAATCGAGATCCGCGGCAGCTTCATCTATGTCGAGGAATTCGCGATGGCGATCGACCTCCTTGCCCGCGGCGTCGTCGACGTTAGCCCGCTCATCAGCGGGATCGTCGATCTGCCAGGCGCGATCGACGCATTCACCAATATGCGGTCCTCGCCGTCGGCCGTGAAATACCTCATCAAGCCGTCCTAATACCACTCCTGTCAGCATCAGGTTCAGCAACATCACCCTCTCTCCTCCGGGGCATTGACGCCCCATAACCAAAGGAAAAAACCAATGACCTCTTCAATCTCGATTGGCCGCCTCGGCACCGTGACTGCGCTCGGAGTCGCTGCCGCCCTCAGCTTCACGGCCTGTGCATCAACTTCCACTCCGGGAAGCAACAGCAGCGGTGGCGGCACGACCATTGGGTACGCCGGTTCCAAGCTCACCGACCCGTTCCAGATTGCGCTGACGAAGGCGACGCAGGATGAAGCGTCGAAGCAGGGCGTGAACCTGCTGCCCCCGACGAACGCCAACTCCGATCCTGCCAAGCAGGTCAGCGATGTGCAGACAACTTTGTCGAAGAGCCCCAAGGCCTTGATCGTCAACCCGGTCGATGCCAAGGCGATTGTCCCGGCGATTCAGAAGGCCAACAATCAGAAGGTCCCGGTAGTTACGGTCGACCAGGCCCCGGACAGCGGCAACGTGGCGATGATTGTGCGCGCTGACAACGTCGCCATGGGCAAACAGGCCTGCGAGCAGATGGGCAAAGCACTCTCGGGGCAGGGGACCGTTCTTGAACTTCAGGGTGACCTCAGCTCTGCCAACGGACGCGACCGTAGCACCGGCTTCGGCGACTGCATGAAGTCCTCATTCCCCGGCATCACCGTCGTTTCAAAGCCCACCAACTGGGAGATGGACAAGGCAACCAACGCCGCCCAGACGCTATTGAGCTCCTCCAGCGTCAACGGCATCTTCATGGCCAGCGACTTCTTCGTCCCCGGCATCCAGAAGGTGCTGCAGGACCTGAATCGCCTCCAGCCGGCAGGATCGGCCAACCACGTTACCCTGGTCGGCATCGACGGAACCTCGGATGCACTGGACATGATCCGCAAGGGCTACCAGGACGCCACCATCGCCCAGCCCTTGAACGACTACGCCAAGTACAGCGTGAAGTACGCCAATGAAGCAGCCTCAGGCAAGACGTTCAGCGAAGGGGCCACCGATCACGGCAGCACCATTTCCAAGAACTCCGCCGGTCAGCTGGCCGACTCGTTGCCCTCCCCGGTGGTGACCAAGGCCAACGTTGACGACAAGACCCTGTGGGCCAACCAATGAGCACGACGACACAACCCGCTCTGCGGATCGACGGGGTCAGCAAACGCTTCGGAACAACGCTGGCACTGGACGACGTATCTCTCATCATTGACCGCGGAGAAGTACGTGCCCTTCTGGGCCGCAACGGTGCTGGAAAATCCACCCTCATCTCCATGATCACCGGCCTGCTGACCCCTGACGGAGGAACCATCGGATTCCCCGGCAGTGTCGACGCCGGCGGAGTGCAGGACAACGTCGCCTGCGTGTACCAGCACAGCACCCTCGTCCCGGACCTCACCGCCGCAGAAAACATCTCCCTCGGCACCTACCCGACCACCAAGGCGGGTCTGGTCAACTGGCAGGCAATGCGCCTCAAAGCCACGAGGCTCCTCGAGGAATGGGGAATCGGGGAAATAACGGACATGCCCGTCGCCGAACTCGACCCGCTCCACCGCAAAATCGTCGAGATCTGCCGGGCCGTCAGCAGCGGCGCACGCATCCTCCTCCTCGATGAACCCACCGCAGGCTTGGACGGGGACGCCACCCGAACCCTCTTCGAAAGACTGGGAGAAATGCGCGACCGCGGCATCACCGTGGTCTACGTATCGCACTACCTCGAGGAAATCTTCGAAGTCTGCGATTCGGTGACCGTCCTCCGTGACGGGCGCGTCGTTCACACCCGGAATCTCGAAGGCCTGACCGTCCGGGACATCGTTGAGGCCATGGTCGGTGGTGCGGTCGATGCCGCGGCCGAGACCAGCGGAACCCCCGTCGACCCCTCCACGCTGGGCGCACAGCCCATCCTGACCGTGACCGGCCTCGAAATCGGGGACATCGTCAAGGACTTCAACGTCTCCATCCGGCCGGGGGAGTGCGTTGGCCTGGTCGGGCTGGACGGCTCGGGAATCTTCCAGGTCGCTGACGCCCTCGCCGGCCTGCTTCCGGCCACCTCGGGAACAGTAGAGGTGGCTGGTCGCAGCGTTTCAACCGGCAATGTCGGCAAAGCCATTAACTCCGGGATCGGGTACCTGCCCGGCGACCGGCATGACGCCGGGTTCATCCCGGAGATGGCCAACGAAGAGAACGCCACCCTTACTATCCTGGGGAGGCTCCGGAACTCCTTGCGGTTGATCAATGGGGGACAGCGGCGGAACGTTTACGGGGATTTGGCGAAGAAATGGGAGATCAAGGCACGGTCCGGCTCCCAGGCGACGATCGAACTCAGCGGCGGCAACCAACAAAAAGTCGCACTGGCGCGGACCTTCGCTTCCGATCCGAAAGTGCTCATCCTGGTCAACCCGACTGCAGGCGTCGACGTCGCAGCCAAGGGATCGATCGTGGCATCGGTGACCAACGCCGTGCGCGGAAATGACCGCGCCGGTCTCATCGTCTCCTCGGATGAAAGCGAATTCTCCGGCTGCTCCCGCCTGCTGGTCATGTTCCGTGGCCGTCTCGTAGGCGAACTTACCGCTCCCTGGACAGAAAGCGACCTCGCAGCCGCAGTCCAGGGCGACGTCGCACTTGCATGAAACGCCCCCAGCAAAACTTGAAAGTCGAGAACACAATGAGCACAGCAACACCCCCAATCTCCGGGTCGGCAACGACACCGGCCCCTTCGGCCGGGCATACCCGGCGGCGCTGGACGGCCTTTGGCGGCAGCCTGCGCGAACTGGCCCTCATCCCGGTCATCATCGTCGTCGCGATCGCCGGCACCGTCTTCGTGCCCTACTTCGCTTCGGTGGATAACGTCATCAACAACATCCTGTCGACCTCAGCGGTCCTCGGTGTCATGGTGATCGCCCAGAGCATCATTCTCATCAGCGGCTACTTCGATCTGTCCATGCAGTCCGTCGTCGGCCTGGCACCCATGCTCGCCGTGTGGCTGATCGCCCCGGCCGCCGATGGCGGCTCAGGTGCAAACCTGCCCTCCTGGGCCGCGCCGCTGATCGTCCTCGGCCTTGGGGCCGCCGTCGGGCTCGTCAACGGGTTCCTCGTCGGCAAACTCCGGCTGAACGCCTTCATCGTCACCCTGGCCATGCTGATTCTCCTTCAGGGATTCACCCTGGGTATCTCCAAGGGCCAGACCTTCTCGAACCTTCCCGAAAGCATGGCGTTCATCGGTACGACCTCCCCGCTCGGCATTCCACTGGACGTGTGGATCCTCGTCATCGTCGTTATCGTCGCCGCCGTTTTCATGCGCTACGTCCCCACTGGACGCCGTATATACGCCATGGGCGGCAATGAAAAGGCCGCAAAAGCTGCGGGCGTCCGGACGCTTCGGATGACCGTCGGCCTGTTCGTCTTCGGCGGCGTCATGGCCGGCTTCGCCGGCGTCCTCCTGTCAACCCGCATCGCATCCGTCACCGCCAACCAGGGTGAGAACCTGATCTTCACCGTTTTCGCAGCAGCCGTCATCGGCGGCATCAGCCTCGACGGCGGCAAGGGCTCCATCATCGGCGCTGCAACCGGTGTTCTCCTGCTCGGCATGATCAACAACATCCTCGTGCTCTCCAACGTTCCGTCCTTCTGGATCGACGCAACCTACGGTGCGATCATCCTCGGCGCGCTCCTCATCGGCAGCGCAGAGGTACGCAACACCGTCCTGGCACCATTCCAAAAGAAGAGCCGCAGCCAGGCAATGACCTCCTCCTAGGAAGGGGACCCGTGAACCTGCGCCCTCCGGCGCACCGAACGCCCCGGAAAGTTGGGCACCGGCTGGGGGCAGACGGAACACGCCGGTAATGAGCCTAAAAGCCGACCTGAAGCGGGTCACCGCCTGTGTGAAAGCACGGATGGTGGCCCGCTGATGACCTATCAGCACCACTTACCTGCGAGAGGAATCGGATGGAACAGAAGAATCCAGCACCTGGTTTCCTGGCAACCTGCTGGACTACGGCCGGAGACGTCATGCCGCTGCGGACAGGTCCCCTGAGCCCGATACCTCTTCGCCAGAGAATCCAGGCAGCGGCGGAGGCTGGCTACACGGGAATCGGCTTCGGCATCGAGGACGTAGTGTCAGCCCGGGATGAACACGGCTACCGGCAAATCGAGGCCATGCTGTTGGACCACGGACTGAACCATTTGGAACTGGAATACCTAGACAGCTGGTGGACTGATACCCCGGAAGCCACAGCAACACGTACTGCACTATTAGAAGCTTCCTCGGCGCTCGGCGCCCATCACATAAAAGTCGGTGCCGGCCTTCTAGGGCAAATAGTAGACAAAGGCTCCCTGCAGGAACGGCTCCATGCACTGGCCGAACAAGCCGCGAGGGCGGGAGTCAAAATAGCCCTTGAAGCAGCCGCTTTCTCGATGTTGCCCAACATCCAACGTGCCGCGGAACTGGTCCGTGCAGTTGACCATCCCAACGCCGGTCTTCTGCTGGACATCTGGCACATCTATCGAGGAGGTACCCCCTACGGGGCGCTCGGCGATATAGTTTCCCCTGGTTCAATTTTTGCCGTCGAACTTGATGACGGCTTGGCCCTGCCCTCGGAGAATCTCTACGAGGATACCTTCGACCATAGGAAACTTTGCGGACACGGAGACTTTGACGTCGTCGCCTTCATCAAGACTGTGCGCGCCCTCGGGTACACAGGACCATGGGGAGTGGAAATGATGTCGATCGATCACCGCCGACTTGAACCGGAAAAAGCCGCACGCCTGGCGCTGGGAGCTGCCGCCGATTGTTTTACCGCGGCGATTCCAACGAGCATTGAGCGCATTTCGTCATGAGTAACCTTAAATGAAAGGCTGTATGCCATGACCGCCGATGCCTCGAGGAGCCGCCGTCCGACGATCTACGACGTTGCCACCAGGGCAGGCGTGTCAAAGTCCCTCGTCTCCTTGGTGCTCACCAATTCAGCATCGGTTCGCCCCGCTAAACGGGCCGCTGTGCTGGCAGCAATTCAGGAGCTCGGCTACCGGCCAAGTCGCGCAGCAACCACTCTTGCCAGCCGCGAAACCAAAAGCATTGGATTGGTAATCGATGATTACCGGAATCTCTGGTTTGTCGGTTTGCTCAGGGGGATGCAGCAGGAACTGGGACCACTCGGCTATCAAGTCACGGTCGCTGATTCAGCTGAAGAGGTAGTCGCAGGCGAAGGCACCGTGGAGAGACTCTTATCCATGCACATAGCGGGCCTCGTTATCGCGATGGAACCACGGGAATCAATGCTTCACACTCCCTGGACGCCCACCGTCGTGGCCGGCTGGCGGGACAAAATCCCGGAAGCCTCCGACCTTATTGCCAACGATGACGAAGCCGGAGGCAGGCTCGCTGCCAACACGCTGCTGGAGCTCGGGCACACCAAGATTGGTCATCTCACCGGTTCCGGGGGCGCCGCGGCCCACAGAAGGTCCGGGTTCCATACCCGTACTGCAGAAGCCGGCATCCCGTTGCGCCTGTGGGGAATGGGCCACGGAACCACCGAAGAAGACGGTTATCAAGCCGCTGTTGCCCTCCTGGAGCACTTCCCCGACACGACCGCGATTTTCGCAGCGAACGACACCATGGCCGTAGGGGCTCTGGCGGCGATAAAAGCCCGGGGACTCAGCGTCCCCGGTGACATATCGGTACTTGGCTATGACAACTCACCTCTCGCCAAGTCGCGGTACCTGGACATAACATCCATTGACGACAAGAGCGAAGAAGTAGGCCTTCTCACTGCCCAGGCTCTGATGTCACGCATAGCCGACCCCGGCCGTCCACCCCAACGCACCCTTGTCCAACCCGCCATCGTTAGCCGCGGAACCACCGCACCGCTGGCACCGTAGACATCCCTCATCAGGAAAGGAACGCGGCCTCCGGAGCGCGGCGAGAATCGTCCTCATACCCAATCCCGCGGAGCGGAGGACTTCTGCAGACGCACACCGAAAGGGACTAAAAGAGTGTTACCTCAAGAACCGCGCTCGACCTCGATGATGGGCCGACAACCGGGAGGGCAGATCTTCGTCTCGGCCTTGTTGGTTACGGCGCCGGGGGCAGCAGGTTCCACCCCCCTCCATCGCCAAACATCCCATGCCGAAGACGCCGCTGCACGTCGAGCGTCCGCCCTGGTGACGACTCCTGCAAAGGTAATTCCTGAGGCGGCCTGCCTTAAAAGTGCACCGGCCGATGCGGTAATCAAACATGCGGGACAACATCACGCCGCACTCATCGTTGTAGGTGATCGGCGGATGCGCGACCTTGGTCGCATCCCGGGGCAGCGACGCGAACAAGTATGGCTCACAACGCCCCTGCGACCTGTGCAGAGCAAAGACGGACGAAACGTAGACCGGCAGTCCTAAACGAAAACCGCAAGAGCAATTCCATCAACCCGCCTCGGGAATCAACGACGACTGCCGACTAAGCCTTCACGCCGCCCAGGAACTCCTGTTTTAACGCCGATAATGAAGATTCTGTAAAGCTAAAGGCTGTGCGCTCCAAGGGCACATTGACGGCCAGGCAGGGGAGCGGATCACTCCAACTTTGCGTTGCGGAGGTACTGATAGACGGTCTCCCTGCTGATCCCATAGTCACGGGCAAGAAGTGCTTTCGGAACACCGGTGCCGGCGCGTTGGACGAGTTCGGCTGCCCGGTCCGGTGTCAGGGTCTTCTTCCGTCCTTTGTAGGCGCCGCGCTGCTTGGCCAAGGCAATGCCTTCCCGCTGGCGTTCCCTGATGAGGGAGCGTTCGAACTCGGCGAAGGCACCCATGACGGACAGCATGAGGTTGGCCATGGGGGAGTCCTCGCCGGTGAAGACCAGGCTCTCCTTGACGAACTCCACCCGCACACCTTTACGCGTGAGGCCCTGGACAAGGGCCCGCAGGTCATCGAGGTTCCGGGCGAGCCGGTCCATGCTGTGCACGACCACGGTGTCCCCATCCCGGGCGAACCGCAGCAACTCCGTAAGCTCCGGTCTGGAAGTGTCGCGGCCGGAGGCCTTGTCCGTGAAGACCCGGTCCAGAACCTGGCCTTCGAGCTGGCGTTTCTCATTCTGGTCAAGAGTGCTTACTCGGACGTACCCGATCCGTTGTCCTGCCACCGCCGCCTCCAACCGTCGTCCTGTCAGGTTGAGTCCTAGGCTCCTCTCAAAAGAAAGCCAGGACAAGGTGTCCCGATCGTCTGGTTGGGGTGTGCTCCGACCCGAGGAATGGCGTCTTCAATTGGTGCGAATAGTTCGAAATCGAATATGCACGCTTACCAGTAGGAGCTCGACGAGGCGGACACACTGGACGGCCTGACTCCCGGGGGTGAGTTCATTGCTGAAGAGCGCTAGTTGCGCAGGTCATTCCCCAGGCCGATGACGAGTGCACCGGATCACGTCTGTAACACCATCCGCGACGCGAATCTGCAGCTGTAATGCAGTCAGCATGCAGTAGCCCCGCAGTTTGGCCTTGTCTGAAGCTGGGAAAGTCAGTTCCCTTCCGGGATTGAGCTGCTTCCTGCGGTTCGGACACGCGCTCGTTTCCCGCACTCGATAGAGTCAGCCCATGGGGATATGGGACAAAGTAAAGGCGGCCTTCGCCGGGCATGCAGAATCAGCGAACGTCCCGGAGCCAGATCCGCCCGCAGTCAGGCCGCGACCTGCACAGGCACCGGTCGTCGCCGTGGAAGCATTGCCAGTTGAACCCGTCACGCAGTCCGGGCGGCCGCGCGCTGTGCGCAACTACGAAGCGGAAAAGATTAGGGCCGCCGCCGCGGGCCAAAGTGTCAAGAGCTATCGCGCGGGATACGTCCCGTCGGCAGCCGCGACGAGCCAGCTGGTGGCCGGTCCTGACGGGATGCCGCCGCTGAGGTTGGTACCCTCCAACAACGGCCTCGACTTGGCTCTGCCCAATGGGGAGCTGATTGATTACAACATTCTTGCCCTGCGGCACTTCCGGATTTTCGCGTTCCGCGTGGTTGGCATGGGCTTTTACGAAGACCCGGAGAAGCCCTTCAGGTTCCGTAACGGGCAGCGCGTCCGAGCCGTCCGCGAACCAGCCAACGAACACGACTCCAATGCAGTCGCCATCTACGCCGGGCCGCCTGCGAAGAAGATCGGCTACGTGAACAAGCAGCGGGCCACCTGGGTCGCAAAGCTACTGGATGCTAGCCAGGAGCTGGACGGCATCATTATCCAGAGCAAGGCCTCCTCACCACGCGTTCTGCTGACTACTCCAGAAATGCTGGCATTTCTCCAGCGTGACTGAACCGGGGCCGCGGGCTGAACAGTGCTGCCAGCTCTGAGCCATCCGAGCGGACGACACGCGGAAAGTGTCGCGTTCTTGGATATTTCTAAAGTGATCATGTAGCTTTCAGGTACAAAACTACAGGAGGTTGCTTTGAAGAACGCGGTCGACGTCGAATGGTCGTTTCGTCGCTTTGGTGCCCACGGAAAGAGCCTTCCTGAGATCATCCGTAGCACTCTTTCGGACTGCCACAATGAGCATGCCGACGGCCAGGCGCTGATCAAGTCGAAGCATAAGCGGTCCTACGGTCAGGTGAGTTACACCGTCCAGGAGAGGCTCGAGGAGGCGGTGGCGGGACTCGAGGGAGTTGAGTTCAAGCGCCCTGGCCGCGGCAAGCCCAAAGTACTCGTAGTCAACGGCACGGCTCTCGTTGCCTGGCGGTACTCCAGGGTGGCGACGGCCGACCTGAGTCAGCAGAAGTATGGAACTTCGGATTCCCGGATCGGCACCTTCTCAATGCCGGTGGGTCCATCACAGGGCATGCTTGACCTCGGGGACGGCGCCCGCGCCACCCTGACGCGCGAGGAAATCGAACTCGTTGACGCTCTCCAGGAACTGGACGGTTCTGAGTCGCTTAAGCATCACCCAGTAGTAGTCGTTGCCTATGCCAGCAGCCATCAGGCACTGCATCATGCAGTGTGGGCTGATGCTCAGTTGGATGAGGACGGCACGCTTATCCTGCAAAACGCCCAGGAGCTGTTCCATGCGGATTCAGTGGATGCAGCAGCAAAGGCGGAGCCGAGGGGCTTCGATTCCGAGCCTCGCCGTGGCCTCAACCTGATGCCTAAGGAAGCATCGGGATCATGACGAAGCAGCTCACCCTGTTTTCAACCGAAGAACTGATGTCGGCCCAGGCTGTCAGAGATTACTTTGATCCTGCCAGGCTGACGCAGGCGCGGCGGTTGGCAGGAATTACCAAGCAAGCACTTGGCGACGCGGTTGGTGTCTCGGGAGCGGCTATCGGCCAATACGAGGCCGGCGTGACACCACGTCCAGAAATACTGGGTCTGCTGGCCAAGGAATTAGGGCAGCCCGTTGCCTTCTTTGCGATGGGCCGGCCGATTGGAAAACTGGACGTTTCTCAGGCCCACTTCCGCAGTCTTCGCTCGACACGAGCGTCGGAGAGGCTCAAGGCCACGTCCTTTGTCGAACAGGTGTGGGAGGTAACTTTCGCACTTGAAAAGCGGGTCGCTTTCCCGGACGTGAATGTCCCGTTCAACGAAGCGGACAGCAGCATGTCCGCCGTAGAAGCGGCCAGAGCCCTCAGAGCCTACTGGGAGATGCCCAGCGGCCCGGTTCCCAACCTGGTGGAACTCATGGAGCGCAATGGCATCGTGGTTTCGGTTCTCACTCTCCGTGGCGACGAAGATGAAACCGCGCGAGTGGACGCATTCTCTACGGCAGCACTCAACCGCCCCATCGTCGTCGTGACCCCGGAAAGGGCCCGTTCTGTCTACCGGCACAGGTTTACATGCGCCCACGAACTCGGCCATCTCATCCTCCATCGTGAACTCGCTGTCGGGGACCCGCGGCAAGAACGCGAGGCTGACGCTTTTGCTGCCGAATTCCTGATGCCTCGGGCAGAAATAGAGCCGGTTCTCCCCACCACCATGAACCTTCCACGGCTTGGCCAAATCAGCCAGACGTGGGGTGTGTCGCCGGAGGCTCTGGTGTTTCGCATGCAAGAACTCAAGGGCGCTTCAGACGTTTCCGTTCGACGTGGATATCAAAAGCTAAGGTCCGGCAACCGGCAGGAAGCGTCCGTGGCCAACTACCCGGGAGAGGTCCCGATGCTGCTGACCGAAGCAATGAAAGTTGCTGACAAGTTCGGATTCTCTGTGGCCGATCTGGCAAATGAGCTCAGATGGGCTCCGGAAAGGGTTCGCCAAGTACTGGGGCTTGTGGACGAGCGGCCTAGGCTGACGCTGGTTCGCTGACCGAGAGCCCTCATACGGGCACTGCAGACCAAGGAGACCGGACCTCGTTGAAGCGCTAAAAAGGCGTGTATGCGCAGCGAAACAAGTATTTGGGGAGAACCTCCGCCGGAACGCGGACCGAAAGGGCTTGCTGTGGTGGCCACGTCTGCCGCGGCCCTGATCAATGCCGCGCAGGTGTTGGTTCAGATGCCTGGGGCGGACAAGCTGAAGGTGCGATCCGGGGAGCATATTGCGGCGATTCTCATGACAGCCCTGTATTCCCTGCCCGTGGAGGTAGACGAAGATGGCGGCGTCGACCTTGTGTTCGAGCGTTTCGGCTCTCGAAGTGCCTGGCCTTTCGGCGGATCGCTCCGGGCAGCTGTTGAGGTCAAGTCGCTTCCAGGCAAATGGCGCAAGCACGAGTACAACGTGAGGCTGGGCGACACGTACCAGGTCAAAATACAGAATGCCCTTGAGATTCTTGAACTGGGCTCGAAGAAGGTCAAGGAGGCTTCGGAGGCCCTGCAGCAGAAAGTTGGATCCTCCAACATGTCCCGAAATGCCTTTTTGATCATTCATCCCATGGACGGATTGGCGCTGGAGCTCGTCAGCGGGGGACCGGTCATCGGGCATCTGCTGCCCGCCTTGGACGAACATGTAGCTCTGGACTACCTGTGGGTCTATTGGTATCCCGGGTTGCTGTCCAAATGGTCCCGGAAGGAGCGCAACTGGACGGATTATTTATTCGCCGAGACCAGTCCGGACGATCCTTTGCTGGACGATGCCATAGAAGCTGCTGAAGACATCTTCCTAGAGGGCATCGGCTGGACCGACGGATCCCCTTGGCGGATGGCCTTTAGCTAGCTATTGCGGCCAGTGGCGATCCGCCCGGGAAGGTCAGCAGATGTAATGAGCGCAGGAGGGTGTTCGCAAAGGCCCGCAGTTGTAGTGCAGTAGACGTACAAGTTGGCACTGTTGTGAAGACTGCCCGTTTCATCCAAATGCTTTCGTTTCACTGTGGGCAATGAGAAAAGGAACCATGACCCTCCCAGAACTCGACCCCATTGAGGTCATCGCCCTCGAGATAGCACGTGCTGACATGCACTACGTGGCTGGTTCTTTACGGAAGCTTCCGCATTCCGCTATCGCCGCCGAGATAGCCCTACTTCAGTACGGCACCATGGCGGCCTACGAGGCGCAGCTTTACTTCGGCAGGACTCTGGGTTGGAAACTGGACGCGGATTGGGACGCGGAGACGGCGAAGGCAGCAAGGATGAGTGGCAAATTCTTCGCGGACAAACAGCGGAATCTCCCTGGCGTTGTCGCGCACTTCGATCAGCTTCTCCAGGCGAACCGCGGCGCCTTTTTCCCTCCTGGTCGACGGGGCCGGCTGTTCGACTTTCTCCGGGACGATCTGTCAGTCGTGTTCCTCGATGGCAGGCCGTACACCAGTCTTGTGAGCGCACATTATCTGACCGGTCTCGGACCTGAGCAGGTCAGTGACCTCGAAACTGTCGGTCCGGCGGTACGGGAGTTGAGCACCGGGCTCGGTAACATCGCTGGTGTCCTGCTTCGCGGCTCCGGCATTGAATTTCATGAGCCTGGTCCGGTGCAGGCTTTTCAGTGGTTCGACGGTAAGAGCTCGGTAGCGCTGCCGCGATTGTTCGGTGGTGAACTCGAGCCGGCTCTGGCAGCAGCCCTCCTGACGGCTCACAGCATTTCCTGCTCCGCGCTGATGAGCGCGGCCCGGTCACTCTGCCCTTGGTGCGAGGCTGCTGCACGCAAGCATCGGTTCGTCGCCCTATTTCAGGCCCTGACTGCTGTGGCAAATATGAGGGCAGATGGCACCACCACCTTGCACTCCGAAGAGGTCCTGGCGTTTCTCGATGATCCTGAATCGGTATGGGTTCTGGGACAGTCGAAGCTGCGGAATGGACTGATTCACCTCGGCCTCCAGGACATCGCCAAGAACCTCAGAACCGGCAGCACTATTGACGACGCAATCCGCGCCTACACCGGGCAGGACCCCGATGCCGTGTCTGATCGAGTCGTGAGGCACCTGAACCATTTCGTTGACGTTTTGACTCGGTGGATGCTGTCGCCGACCCCGAATGGAAAAACATTTATGGCGGCACTGCACTCTGCCCTTTAGTCAACAGCGCATCACGCACCGGTATTGTGCAGGATGAAGCACTTACGTGGCAGCCGACTATGACGAAGTCCCGTTCCGACGTCAAGGAATCCCAGGACCGTTCCCTGGATGATTTGCAGTCTGCGAACGCCCTTGATGCCCGCAGCGTCGTCACCCAGCTGGACGAGGCCCGACGCCCTCGACGAAGGACTGACACCTGGGCGGTGAAATCATCTCTGATGAGCTCATCGTGCAGGTGTTTCCGCAGGACCCTAGCGTTCATAACGTCCCCTGTCAGAACCGACGTTGCCCGGTTCACAGGGAATATTCAGGTTCGCCGGCGCAAAATGGACCGAAGCTCCGGTCAACCGCTATTCGACTGTAGCTTCGCCAATTGCAGGCAGGGCTGAGGGCGCACCCGATTGCTGCGGTTGACGCAGTCCTTCAGAGCCGTTCGAGGGTGTCGCCGGAAGCCTTCGGGGAGTACCCCACTCAGCCACAGCTTTACATAACGTCGGTTATCGGTTCCGGCCGGTGTCCGGCCGACTCCGATCCTGGGCCAACTTAGGACCTTCCTTCCCGCCGTAGCATCCGGACACACAGCGCAACGTTGGCGCCCCCACACGTAACCTGATTAAATGCCTCGTTTCGCACTGGACATCGAGTCCGTCCCCCGCCCCGCCCGTTCCCAGGAACTCCTGGACGCAGTGAACCACCGGGTGGTCATTGCCGACGGCGCCATGGGCACCATGCTCCAGGGCCGGGACCTCCAGCTCGACACGGACTTCCAGAACCTCGAGGGCTGCAACGAGATCCTCAACGACACCCGCCCGGACGTCATCGCGGATATCCATGACGCCTACTTCGCCACCGGCATCGACGCCGTCGAGACCAACACCTTCGGCGCCAACTGGTCCAACCTCTCCGACTACGGCATTGACGACCGGATCGAGGAGCTCGCCCGAAAGGGTGCGGAGATCGCCCGCGAACGCGCCGAAGCCGCGGAAGAAACAGACGGCCGCATGCGCTGGGTCCTCGGCTCTATGGGCCCCGGCACCAAGCTCCCCAGCCTGGGCCACACCAGCTACGACTACCTCAAGCAGACCTTCGCCCTGCAGGCCGAGGGCCTGATCGACGGCGGCGCGGACGCCTTCCTCATCGAAACCAGCCAGGACCTCCTGCAGACCAAAGCCGCCGTCAACGGCTGCAAACAGGCCATCGTCGCCAAAGGCGTCCGGCTCCCCATCTTCGTCGAGGTGACGGTCGAAACTACCGGAACCATGCTCATGGGCTCCGAAATCGGCGCCGCCCTCACCGCCCTCGAACCGCTCGGCGTCGACGCCATTGGCCTGAACTGCGCCACCGGCCCCGACGAGATGAGCGAGCACCTCCGCCACCTCTCCAAGCAGTCCTCCGTGGCCATCGCCTGCATGCCCAACGCCGGCCTGCCCATCCTCGGCGCCAACGGCGCGCACTACCCGCTCACTCCCACCGAACTCGCCACCGCGCACGAACAATTCGTGCGCGAATTCGGCCTGGGCCTGGTCGGCGGCTGCTGCGGTACGACGCCGGAGCACATGGCCGCCGTCGTCGAACGCCTTGCCCCCTTCCGCACCAAAGCCGTGGATGCCAAGGCAAGCAACGCACCGGCGCGAATCCCCACCGAGCGCGAGGCCGGCGTCGCCTCCCTCTACCAGCACGTGAACTTCGACCAGGAATCCGCCTACCTGGCCATCGGCGAACGCACCAACGCCAACGGCTCCAAGGCTTTCCGCCAGGCCATGCTTGAAGAACGCTGGGACGACTGCGTGGACATCGCCCGCGAACAGATCCGCGTCGGCGCCCACCTGCTGGACGTCTGCGTGGACTACGTGGGCCGCGACGGCGTCGCCGACATCAAAGAGGTCGTCTCCCGATTCGCGTCCGCCTCGACCCTCCCGCTGGTCATCGACTCCACCGAGCCGCCAGTCCTGCAGGCCGGCCTGGAACTCATCGGCGGCCGCCCGGTGGTCAACTCCGTCAACTACGAGGACGGCGACGGCCCCAACAGCCGCTTCGCCCGCATCATGCCGCTGGTGAAGGAACACGGCACCGCCGTCATCGCCCTGACCATCAACGAAGAGGGCCAGGCCCGCACCACCGAGGGCAAGGTGGCCATCGCCTCCCGCCTGGTGGACGCCCTGGTGGGCGAATGGGGCATGCGGGTGGAGGACATCATCGTCGACTGCCTCACCTTCCCCGTGGCCACCGGCCAGGAGGAAACCCGCCGCGACGGCATCGAAACCATCGAGGCCATCCGCCAGATCACCGCCAAGTACCCCGGCATCAACACCACGCTCGGCGTCTCCAACGTCTCCTTCGGCCTCAACCCGGCCGCCCGCATGGTCCTGAACTCCGTGTTCCTGCACGAAGCCGTCCAGGCCGGCCTGACCAGTGGCATCATCGACGCCGCCAAAATCGTCCCGCTCGCCTCCCTCCCGGAAGAGCAGCGCAAGGTGGCCCTGGACCTCGTCTACGACCGCCGCGAATACGACGCCGACGGCAACACCACCTACGACCCCCTCGCCAGCATGCTGGACCTCTTCGCCGGCGTCGACACCGCAGCGCTCAAGGACCAGCGCGCCGCCGAACTCGCCGCCCTGCCCACCGGCGCCCGCCTGGAACGGCGCATCATCGACGGCGAAGGCAAGGGCCTCGAAGAGGACCTGGACCTGGCCCGCGGCGAAGGCATGACCCCGCTCGGCATCATCAACGACCACCTGCTTGAGGGCATGAAAGTGGTGGGCGAACGCTTCGGCGCCGGCGAAATGCAGCTGCCGTTCGTGCTGCAGTCCGCCGAGGTCATGAAGAACGCCGTGGCGCTCCTCGAACCGCACATGGAAAAGGCCGACTCCTCCGGCAAGGGCACCATGGTGATCGCCACCGTCCGCGGCGACGTGCACGACATCGGCAAGAACCTGGTGGACATCATCCTCACCAACAACGGCTACAAGGTAGTCAACATCGGCATCAAGCAGGGCATTGCCGAGATCATCGCTGCCGCGGAGGAACACGACGCCGACGTGATCGGCATGTCCGGGCTGCTGGTGAAATCCACCGTGGTGATGAAGGAAAACCTCGCCGAACTGCAGACCCGCGGCCTGGCCAAGAGGTGGCCGGTCATCCTGGGCGGCGCCGCCCTCACCCGCGCCTACGTGGAGCAGGACCTGGCCGAACAGTTCGAGGGCACCGTCAGGTACGCCAAGGACGCCTTCGAGGGCCTTGCCCTCATGGAACCGCTGGTCCGCGTGGCCCGCGGCGAGGACCCGGACTCCGTGGGCCTGCCGCCGCTGAAGAAGCGCATCCACAAGGGCGGCCCGAAGTTCACCATCACCGAGCCCGAGGCCATGCCCGGCCGGTCCGACGTCGCCACCGACAACCCCGTTCCTGCGCCGCCGTTCTGGGGCACCCGGATTGTCCGCGGCGTCTCGCTGCACGACTACTCCGCCTTCCTCGACGAGCGCGCCACCTTCATGGGGCAGTGGGGCCTCAAGCCCGGCCGCGGCGAGGACGGCGCCTCCTACGAGGAACTGGTGGAACGCGAAGGCCGGCCGCGCCTGCGCTACTGGCTGGACCGCATCCTGGGCGAGGGCATGCTGGACGCGTCGGTCGCCTACGGCTACTTCCCCGTGGTCTCCGAAGGCGAACAGGTGGTGGTGCTGCACCACGGCGAGGATCCCGACGGCGTCCTGGGCCAGGCGGGCCTGCTCGCCCCGGACGGTGGTTCAGGCGGTCCCATCGGCAGCGACCGGCTGCGGTTCGATTTCCCGCGCCAGCGTCGCGACCGGCACCTGTGCCTGGCCGACTTCGTGAAGTCCCGCGAATCGGGACAGATCGACGTGCTGCCTGTACAGCTGGTCACCGCCGGCTCCAAGATCGAAGAGTTCACGTCCAAGATGTTCGCGGCCAACCAGTACCGCGACTACTACGAGCTCAACGGCCTGGTCATGCAGCTCACCGAGGCGCTCGCGGAGTTCTGGCACGCCCGGATCCGCAAGGAGCTCGGCTTCGCGGCCGAGGAGCCCAAGGACACGGCAGGGTATTTCAAGCTCGACTACCGCGGCGCCCGGTTCTCCCTGGGCTACCCCGCCTGCCCTGACATGGAGGACCGCCGCAAGGTCACCGAGTTGTTGAAACCCGAGCGTATGGGCGTGGTCCTGAGCGATGAGCTCATGCTGCACCCGGAACAGTCCACCGATGCGTTCGTGTTCCACCACCCGGAGGCCAAGTACTTCAAGGTGTGAGCCGGCGCCGGCCCGGCCGTCCGCGCCGGAAGCGGCGCCGGGCTCTTGTCATTCCGCGCCAGGCAGCGAGGCCAGCTCCGTCAACGACCCATCGCGTCCCATGCCGAGGATGAGGTCCAGGTCCAACCGGTCCAGGAAGGCGTCATCGTGGCTGACCACGATGACGGCGCCGCCGTAGGCCCCGAGCGACTCCACCAGCTGGTCAACGCTCCGGATGTCCAGGTTGTTGGTTGGCTCATCCAGGATCAGGACTTGAGGCGGCGGGTCGGCGAAAAGCAGCCGGGCCAGGGAAACCCTGAACCGCTCACCGCCCGAGAGCGTTTGCACCGGCCGGTTCACGCTGTCGCCGCGGAGGAGGAACCGGGCCAGCTGGTTGCGGATATCGCCCGCAGGCACGTCCGGCGCGGCGTCCTGCACGTTTTCGAGGGTTGTGGCCTCTTCCCGCAGCCCGTCGAGGCGTTGACGCAGGTAGCCGGCGCGGTCCGTCAGCAGGCTTCCACCGGCTTGGCCCTCCATGCACGGGACACCGCCCATCAAGCGTTCCAGCAGTGTGGTCTTGCCGGCGCCGTTGGGTCCGGTGATGGCCACCTTCTCCGGGCCCTGCACCACGAAGGAGCGGTTGGTGCCCCGCAGTTCCGCGATCCGCCGGCCGCGCGGAACGTCCGGGTCGGGAAGGTTCAGGGATATCCGGTCCTGGTCCCGCACCCTTGATACGGCGGTGTCCAGGGCCGCTTGCGCGGCCTGCACTTTGGCGTCCATGCCGGAACGCATTCGTCCGGCTGAGACCTGGGCATCAGAGGCCCGCTGGTTCATCAGGATCTTGGATCCCTTCTTATTGTCGTAGCTGGCCTTGCCCGTCCTGGCCCGTTGGGCGAGCTTCGATTCCGCCTCCTGCTTTTGCCGTTTTTCCTTCTTCACCAGTTGTTCAGCGGCACGGGTTGCTTGTGCCGCTGCGGCTTGTTGGCTGTCCAGGTACGCCTGCCACTCGCTGTACGGGCCGCCGAATACCGTGAGCCCTCCCTCGTACAGTTCGGCCGTGCTGTCCATGAGTTCCAGCAGTGCCAGGTCGTGGCTGACCACCACCAGGCTGCCCGGCCAGTCAGCCAGCATCCCTCCGAGCGCCGAGCGTGCCCCGCGGTCCAGGTTGTTCGTCGGTTCATCCAGCAAGGTGATGGGGGTGCGCCGGATCCGGAGCCCGGAGATGGCGGCCAGCATGGCTTCCCCGCCGGACAGTTCGCCCACGCGCCGGTCCAGTCCGACGCCGGTCAGGCCGATCCCCTCCAGCGCCTCGTCCGCACGGGCCTCGATGTCCCAGTCGTCGCCCAGCACATCGAAGTGCTCCACCGCCGCGTCGCCGGATTCGATAGCCCGCAGGGCACGGACTTTGTCCCTAATCCCGAGCAGCTCCATCAGGGTGGCATCGTCGTGCAGCGTTAGGGTCTGCGGAAGGTAGCCGACGTCGGCTCCCGTGCTGATACTGCCGGCCGTCGGTGTGAGGGTCCCGGCCACGAGTCGCAGCAGCGTTGACTTCCCGGAGCCATTCGTTCCGACGAGCCCGGTTTTCCCGGGCCCGAAGCTCCCGGAGATCCCGGACAACGCCGGCGAGCCGTCCGGCCACCGGAAATGCACGTCCGTGAGGACGATGGATGGATTTTTTGTTGCAGGCATGGTGCTCCCAAAACAGGGTGTTGGGCGGCTGGGCCGCGGTTCGCCAAGGTCAGGTCCGAAAAGGAGCGGGTCCTAAGGCGGACGGGACGTGGCGGTGGGCGGCCACGGCGGCCCGGGGAATGGGCAGGCGTATGCTGCGGGGCAGGAAATCAGTGCAGGGGAAAGAAAGCCGTGGATCGGCATCGGGCTCCGGGTGGTTTCAGCGGGTGAAGCGCTGAACTTGCCGGCCCTTGGGGCGTCAGGGAAGTGTCAGCGCGCGGACTGCGTCGCGAAACCTGAAATGCCCGTCAAAACACTGCCTAACACTGGGGAACAGAGGACAACAGTGTCACAAATTCGTTGGCTGGAGGCAACCTTCCTGCGTCACGGTGTGAGCTGGCGCCGGTCCCGGGCGTGTGCTGACGAGGCATGGGCCCGGGGGCCGTCCGCGCCGGAAGCGGCGCCGGCCACCGGCTTCACCCGGCGGAGCGAGACCAGGACGGCGCGCCCCACCACGGCGATGCCGATGACCGTGGTGACGGCGCGCAGGGTGTCCCAGCCCGCCGTCGACGTCAGCAGTGAGTAGAGCAGGAAGCTGCCGAGGTTGGTGCCCAGCGGTGCGCCCGGAACATAGGAAATCCCGGTGCCGCTGCCCACGGCGAAGGGCCAGAACCACAGGTTGAGCAGCAGGCCGAACACATAGGACGCCACCACGCCGTACCCGGCAAGCATCCACAGCTCTGCCCTGCCGCGCACCCGGCGGGGGAGCAGCCCGGCTCCCGCACCCACCCAGGCGCAGGCGAACATCTGGAACGGTGTCCACGGCCCGATTCCGCCCCACAGCACGCTGGAGACGGCGATGGTGGCGGCGCCGAGGAGCAGGCCAAACCGCGGACCGAACGCGCGGCCCGCCAGGACCAGCAGGATGAACACGGCCTCCACGCCGCCGACGCCGGTACTCGCCACCCGGACCGCGGAACCTACCGCGGCGAGGACGCCGAGCAGCGCCACGGTGTGTGACGAGCGGACCGTGCCGTCCAGGGACACCACGACGGCGGCCGCCGCCAGGGGTGCGATGGCCAGGGCAGCGTACGGGGTGGCCGCAGCGGCATCCTGCGGCAGTGCCGCGGCCAGCAGCGGCCAGCAGAACGCCGCCAACGCCAGCAGGTTTGCTGCCGCCAGGACGGCCAGCTCGGCGCCCCGCGGCATTCGAGGGCGGCGGGCCGGCTTCGCGGCAGGCAGGTCAGGCCGGCGCCCGGCGGCCCGGGCCGAGGCCACGGGTAGTGCCGCGGGAACGGCAGCTTCTGTTGTCACGGCTGCACCGGTTGTCACGGCGGCCGGCGCCACCCCGTCCCGCATCGGCAGGACCCGGGCCCCAAGCCGGTGCGCAAACTCCAGATCGTGGGTGGCGAACAGGACTGCGGCGCCGTCATCCGCGGCCGCCCGCAACGCCGCAGCCACCGCCGTCCGCGCCGCGGGATCCAGCCCGCGGGTGGGCTCGTCAATCAGGAGCACCTGCGGCCGGTCCATGGTCTGCAACGTCATGGCAAGGATCCTGCGCTCGCCGGCGGACAGGTCCCGGGGATGCTCATGCCCGATCGGCATGCTGGCGTTGCCCCGCAGGAGGGCCAGCCGGGACGCCGCAAAGCCGGGCTCCGCAGGCTGGCCCGGCTTTCCCCGTGCCAGGCGCCTCTCCGCCGCCCGCAACTCGGCGGCGACGGTGTCCCTGGTGAAGAGGTCGTCCGAGGCGTCCGGCACCAACGCCACCCGGCCGCCGTCGTCCGTCCTGGCACCGCTGGTCCCCTCACCGAGGGCCAGCGCCACCAGGAGGGAGGACTTCCCGGCACCGTTCGGGCCCACCAGCGCCACAATCTCGCCGGGATGCAGAGCAAGGGAAGCCTCCCGCACCACGGGCGTGCCGCCGCGGTGCACGGCCAGGTTTACGGCCGCCAGCACGGGCGCGGAGGCCGGCGGCGCCGTGGCTGGACCAACAAAGGGACGCAGGGGCGCGGGCGTTGGGGCCGTACCCGCCACCAGCACGCAGCCCTCAAGGGACCACCAGGAATCGGCGACGGTGACCAGCGCTTCCGCACGGTGCTCCGCCACGATCACGCACACCCCGGAGTGGTGCGCAAGGCTGCCGAGCACGGCGGTCACGCGGGCCCTGGCGGTGGAATCCAGGTCGGCCAGCGGCTCGTCCACCAGGAGCAGGACGGGATGGTCCACGACGGCGGCCGCGATGGCCACCAGCGTTGCCTCACCCGCCGAGAGGGTGCTGAGATCCCGATCCAGCAGCGCCGAAACCCCAACCCGCTCCGCCACCTCCAGCACCCGGGCTTTGGCGGCCGGCCGGCCCACGCCACGCAGCTCCAGGGCCAGGCCAATCTCGTCCCGGACCCGTGTACTGGCAAAGGCGGCGCGGGGATTCTGCAGGACCACGCCGATCAGGCGCGCGGTGTCCCGCGGCGGTACGGCAGCGCGGTCAAGGCCGGCCACCTGCACCGTGCCGGAGATGCCACCGCCGTCGACGTGGGAGAGCAACCCCGCGATGCCGCGCAGGACGGTGGACTTGCCGGACCCCGTGGGCCCGGTGATCACGGTGAGGGATCCGCCGGCGGGCGCGAACCCGGCCGCGTGCACCTGCGCCCCGCCCACCCGGAACAGCGCGTCCCGGACCACCACCGGCGCGTCGCTTCCGGAGGCCGGTGGCGGTACGGGCCGGCCCGCGAAGCCGCGCAGCTCCAGGGCCGCCGCAACCCGGCCGGCATGTTCGAGGGTGCGCTCCAGGACGGGCACCAAGGCCCGCGGCCCAAAGCGTTCGCCACGCAACCGGAACGCCAGTCGCACCGAAGCCGCAGCGTCGGCGAGTGCCGGGAGCGCCGCCCACGCCACCACCAGCATCCGGGCCACGCCCTGCAGCGGGCCGCCCCGGGCCAGCCGGACGAATCCGCGGGACACATCCACCCACGCATTGAGCAGGCCGAAGCCCAGGATCAGCCCGGCAATGGGCAGCGCGGACAGGACCGCCGCCCACAGCCCCGGGGCGGTGACCGGGCCCAGGAACACCACGTGGGCGTACGGAGCCGGAAGCCGCAGCGGCGGCAGGGCCAGCAGTAGCGGCTCCCCAATACCCGCCCCGTTAAAGAGGACCCGGTAGAGAACCCGCGCCGCAATGAACACAGCAGCGAGAACCGCTGCTGCGCGCAACGGCGCGGGCCGGAAGGTCATGCCGCGGGTGCAGCCGGTTCGTTGTCCACGGTGTAGAGCAGTTCAAGGCTCTCGCCGGGGCTGAGCTTGAGGGTGTCCAGGCCTTCCTGCGCGTAGGCCCATGCGCCGGCGGCGGGCTTCACCCAGAGGGCCCAATAAGAGACCGTGTTTTTGTCATCGCACGCTTCGCGGGTGCTGCCGCCCTTGTGCTTGATGTCGAAGTCCGCAGCGGGCACGCCGTTGACGCGGCACGCGAAGCTCGTGGGGTACTTGGCGGTGCCCTCGATCTTCACGTTGGCCTTGGCCAGCACGTCCGATGCCGGAGTGGGTCCGTCCGCGGGCACGCAGGCGGAGGTGTCGGCGGCGGACTGCTTCAGGGAGGCGGAATCCACCACTACCTTCACCCCGGTGCAGGGCCCGGCGGAGGCAGAGGCGCTCGCCGATGCCGAGGTGGAAGCGGATGCGGAGGGAGCGGACTGGGTGGCGGCCGGCGTGGAGCAGGCGGCAAGGGTCAGCAGGAGGCCGGCGGCGGCGAGGGAGCTCGCGGCGGCGGTGCGGGTCTTAGTCAATGTCACTTGTCAAGGGTAGGGCGTGCCGGGCCGGGAACCGGAGGCGGTCGCCTTGTGTGACGCAACGTCTCGGCCCGGCGCGCACCCGGCCCCGCGCAACGGCCGACGACGGCACCCGGGTGGGCGCCGTCGTCGGCCGTTCTGTTTCAGTGCTGTTAGCTTTCGGTTGCCAGGACCGCGTTGGCCGGCACCGCGTCCTCCGGCGCGTCGTACCGCGGGTCATTGGACGACGGATGGGCGGCAACGGACGCAGCATGCTCGGCCAGCACCCCGGTCTGGTGGCGGATCTTCAGCCGGTACAGCAGGGTCCCGCCAACCACCACCGCGGCCACGAAGATCACGCCGCCCCACTGCAGGTACCACTCGAACGGCGGCACCGAGTTATAGATCTCCGGGCGCGGCCACACCAGGTTCACTGTCATGGCGGCACCCCACAGGACCGCCAGGATGTTCACCGGAACTCCCCACTTGCCCAGGCAGAACCCTGGCTCGGAACTGTCGTCGGCCAGCGGCCATTTCTTCAGGAACCGTTTGCGGAGCAGGGGAACCGTCACCAGGAGGTAGGAGAGGTAGATCAGGACGATGCTGATGCTGGACAGGATGGTGAAGATGGCCGGCTGCGTGACGTTGACCAGGAGCGGCAGGACGGCCAGGACGCCGATGACGATCGCCGCGACCGTGGGGGTCCTGCGGACGGGATCCACCTTGCTGAGCTGCCGGCTGAACGGCAGGTTGTTGTCCCGCGCCATGGCGAACATCATCCGGATGGCGGCGGCGTGGACGGCCAGGGTGCACACCACCACGGCCACCACGATGCAGGCCAGGAAGGCCTTGCCGAACGGGCCGCCCAGGACGGAGAGCACGATGTGCTGCAGGCCGCCGTCGGGAGACCCCACCTGCGGGTCGGTGAGGTCTGGTGCGGCCAGGATGCCGAACAGCAGGATCCCGCCGCCCAGCAGGAACGATGCCGTGACGGCGCGCAGGATGGCCTTGGGAGCGGTCTTCTTGGGGTCCTTGGTTTCCTCGCCGAGGGAGCTGGCGGTGTCGAAGCCGTACATGACGTAGCCGGAAGCCATGGCGCCGATCAGGAAGACGCCGAAGAAGCCAAGGTCGTGGCCTTCGCCGAAGCCGTTGGTCTGGAAGAAAACCTCAGGGCCGCGCACCACATGCCAGCCCAGGGCCAGGATCAGCAGCACGGCGGCCACCAGTTCCACGAACACGCCGATGCTGTTGATCCGGGTCATCAGCTTCACGCCGAACGCGTTGATCAGGGTGGAGATGGTGATCATGATGGTGGCCAGCACCACGCCGTTCATGGCGAAGTCGTACGGGCCGGTGCCGTCACCGACGAACTGGAAGCCGGACCAGAGCTGCGGCAGCGTGATCTGCAGGGCCAGCGCCACCGAGCCCAAGGCCATGATGGAGGAGAGCAGCAGCAGCCAGCCGGCCAGCCAGGACGAGGTCCCCGACGCGAGCCGCTTGGCCCAGTTGTACACGGAACCGGCCACCGGGTAGCGGCCGGCCAGTTCGGCGAAGCACAGGGCCACCATCAGCTGGCCGACGAACACGATGGGCCAGGACCAGGCGTACGCCGGGCCGGCCATGGAAAAACCGAAATAGAACAGTTGGAAAACACCGGTGAGGATGGAGATGTAGCTGACACCTGCGGCGAAGCTGGCAAATTTGCCGATGCTCCGGTCAAGGGTCTGGGTGTAGCCGAATTCGTCCATGCCGCTTGAATCAATACTCTTGCTGGGTTCCACTATGGACTCCTGGATCAGAAAGCACGATTGGACCGGCCGCCCTGGGGTGCGGCGGAATGACGTTGGCGGGGGCCGTTGCCGTTGGGGAGACGGCCCCCTGAGGTCCTGCCGCTCAGGCGAGGGACGTGGTGAGCTCCTTCTCTTCCATGGCCTCTTCGGCCGTGCGGTCCGCGGCCGTTTGGGCGGCCCGGATCAGATCGGCGCAGCGCTCGCCGATCATCATCACGGTGATGTTGGGGTTGACGGTGACGTGTTCGGGCATGACGGACGCATCGGCCACGCGGAGGCCTGTGACGCCCTTGACCCGCAGCTCGGGGTCCAGCGGCGACATGTCGTCGTCGGCTGCGCCCATGCGCACGGTGCCCACCGGGTGGTACACGGTGTTGTGGGTCTTGCGGATGTAGTCCTGCAGCTCCTCGTCCGTCTGCGCCTCGATGCCGGGCGAGAGTTCGCGGCCGGTCCACCCCGCCATGGCAGGCTGGGCGGCGATGTCGCGGGCCTTGCGGATGCCGGCCACCATGACGCGCATGTCGTGGCCTTCCGGATCGGTGAAGTAGCGCGGGTCCACCATGGGCTTGTCGCGGAAGTCGCGGCTGCGCAGCCGGACGGTGCCGCGGGAGCGTGCGTGGGTGACGTTGGGGGTCAGGCTGAAGCCGTTCTCCGTGGTGGGGTAGCCGTGCCGCAGCGTGTTCATGTCGAACGGAACCGAACCGTAGTGCATCATCAGGTCGGGGCGGTCCAGGCCGTCCTCGGTGGGGGTGAAGATGCCGATCTCCCACCACTGCGTGGAGGTCTGCACCATGGGCTGCCTGGCCTCGAACTGCACCACGCCTTCAGGGTGGTCCTGCAGGTTCTCGCCGACGCCGGGGGAGTCCACGACGACGTCGATGCCGTGCTGGGCCAGGTGCGCTGCCGGGCCGATGCCGGAGAGCATGAGCAGCTTGGGGGAGTCGATGGCGCCGGTGGACACAATGACTTCCCGGTGGGCGTTGAGCCGGTGGGTGCGGCCGAACGCCCCGTCCACCACGTCCACGCCGGTGCAGCGCTTGTCCGCGTCGAACACCAGCTGGCGGGCGCGCAGGCCGGTCAGCAGGGTGAAGTTGGGCCGGTCCACGATGGGGTGGATGTAGGAGACGGAGCTGGAGGAACGGGTGCCGTCCGCGCGCCGGTTGATCTGGAAGAAACCCGCTCCGTTGACCACGGTGGTGCCCGTGTTGAACTTCGCGCGGGGGATGCCGGCCTGCTCACAGGCGTCCAAAAGCGCGACGCCGGCAGGATCCGCCGGGGGAACGTTCATCAGGTGCACGGGGCCGGAGTCGCCGTGGTGGGGTGCGTCCGGGCCGGCGTCCTCGTTGGTCTCCAGCCGCTGGTACAGCGGCCAGGCTGCGTCGGCGTTCCAGCCGGTGGCGCCGTACTTGGCTTCCCACTCGTCCAGGTCCTCACGCGGCGCCCAGAAGGCGATGCAGGAGTTGTGGCTGGAACATCCGCCCATCACTTTGGCGCGGGCGTGGCGCATGAAGGAGTTGCCGTTTTCCTGCGGTTCGATGGGGTAGTCCCAGTCGTAGCCGGATTCGAGCAGTTCCATCCACCGGTCCAGCCGCAGGATCTCCGGGATATTGCGGTCATCCGGGCCGGCTTCGACGAGGGCCACGGTCACGTCCGGATCCTCGCTCAGCCGTGCGGCCACCGCCGCTCCCGCGGATCCGCCGCCGATGACGACGTAGTCGAACCCGCGGTCGGTGAGGTCCTCGATGTTGTCGTAGTGCATCTAGTTCTCCTTGCCGTGGTCAGCGAACCAGCCGGTGACCTGGGGGCTGGTGTTCTGGTAGATGTGCTTGGCTTCCTGGTACTCGGCGAGGCCGGTGGGGCCCAGCTCGCGGCCCACGCCGGACTGGCCGAAGCCGCCCCACTCGGCCTGCGGGAGATAGGGGTGGTAGTCGTTGATCCAGATGGTGCCGTGCCGCAGACGGGACGCCACCCGCTGCGCTTTGCCGGCGTCCTGGGTCCACACCGCGCCGGCCAGCCCGTAGATGGTGTCGTTGGCGGTGGCCACGGCCTCGTCTTCGGTGCGGAACGTTTCGACCGTGACCACCGGGCCGAATGCCTCGTCGGTGACCACGGACATGCCGCGCTTCACTTGGTCCAGGATGGTGGGCTGGTAGTAGAACCCGGCGTCGTACTTCCCTCCGGAAGGTGCCTCGCCGCCGGTCCGGAGCCGTGCGCCTTCCTGGATACCGCGCTGGACGTAGGCGCTGACTTTGTCCCGGTGGGCAGCGGAGATCAAGGGGCCGGTCTCGGCGTCGTCGTCGAACGGGCCGCCCAGCCGGATCTCCCGGGCGCGGCGGACCAGCTCGTCCACGAAGCGTTCTGCGATGGATTCCTCCACCACCAGCCGCGCCCCGGCGGAGCAGACCTGCCCGGAGTGGACGAAGGCGCCGTTCAGGGCATTGTCCACGGCGGCGTCGAAGTCGGCGTCCGCGAAAATGACGTTGGGGTTCTTGCCGCCGAGCTCCAGGGCCACCTTCTTGACGGTGCCCGCGGCCGCCGCCGCGATCCGCCTGCCCGTTTCCAGGCCGCCGGTGAAGGAGACGAGGTCGACGTCGGGATGTTCCGAGAGCGGTGCGCCTGCCTCAGCGCCTGCCCCGGTGACGAGGTTGGCGACGCCGTCCGGCAGGCCAAGGTCCTGCAGCAGCTGCATGGCCAGGATGGCGGTGGACGGGGTCAGCTCGGAGGGTTTGAGGACGAACGTGCACCCGGCCGCCAGCGCGGGCGCGATCTTCCACGCCGCCTGGAGCAGGGGGTAGTTCCACGGGGTGATCAGGCCGCAGACGCCCACGGGTTCGTAAGCGATCCTGCTGACCACGGCGGCGTTCCCGGCGTCGACAATCCGGCCCGCCTGCTGCCCGGCCAGCCTGCCAAAGTACTCGAAGCAGGCGGCGATGTCGTCCATGTCGATACGGCTTTCGACCATCCGCTTGCCGGTGTCCAGGGACTCGGCGCGGGCGAATTTTTCCCGGCGTTCACGGAGCCCGGCGGCCACCTTCAACAGGAAGGTCCCGCGCTCCGGGGCCGGAACCGAGGACCAAACGCCGGCGTCGAATGCGGCGCGGGCCGCGGCAATGGCTTGTTCGGCGTCTTCGCGGCCGGCCTCGGAGACCGTGGCGACCAGTTCGCCGTCGGCCGGGTTGCGGATTTCACGGACAGCGCCGGACGCGGCCGGCTCCCACGCGCCGTTGATGAACAGGGTGGCTGCTGCCTCGGGTGCAGTGCTCTGGGCGGCTTCCCGCGCTGGTGTGGCGTAAGTCATAGGAAGGACAGTAATGCACCTTGAA
This sequence comes from Pseudarthrobacter sp. AG30, assembly GCF_003116525.1. Classification (NCBI taxonomy): domain Bacteria; kingdom Bacillati; phylum Actinomycetota; class Actinomycetes; order Micrococcales; family Micrococcaceae; genus Pseudarthrobacter; species Pseudarthrobacter sp. AG30. Next base: position 99,709 of record NZ_QEHL01000012.1, read on the forward strand.
CGAGTGTTCAATACTTTTTTGAACGCTCGTTCAATGTTACTGAGGGGCTGCCGGCGTGACCGCGGCCCGTCGTTCAGTGCGGGCGGAGTTCCGCGCTGCCCGTGCTTCCGTCATGGACGGGAGCGAACGCGATCTGCTCCGTCCGCTCGATGCTCCGCTGGATGGCGGCCGTGTCGACGCCGAGCAGCGCCGTCAGCCACACGCCGTTCTGGATCACCACGATGTCCGCCGCCCGGTCCCTGCAGGCCTCCCAGGACAGTGCGGGCTGGGCGGCGGACACCAGCGCGGCGACGCCGTCGATGTAACGGTCAAAGGCCACTGCGTTGATCTGGGCGTAGTCCTCGTCGGCCTGGGCCAGGGCCCACAGGTGCAGGCGGAGGGACAGGTAGCGGGTGGTCAGCAAATCCTTGGCCGCCACCCGCCGCAGCGCCTTGCGGAGTTGCTCGTCCGGGGGCAGCGACGGGTCCGGCGCGACCAGCAGGAGGTCGTGCTCGTCCACGCGCCGCAGGGCAGCCCGGATCAGCGTGGTCTTGTCATCGTAGTAATAGTTCACCAGGCCCAGCGCCACGCCTGCTTCGCGGGCCACGGACCGCATGCTCACCCCGGCGATGCCATGACGGGACAGCAGGTCCATCGCCGCCTCGAGGATGCGCGATTGCCTGTCCACCTGTTCGCCGGAGTTCACGGCATTCGTCCCCATCTGGCCAGACTATTGCCTCCCGGCGCGGAGCGCACTTTCCCGGATACCCGCCAAAACAGAAGAATCCCCGCCGGGCGCAAGCGGCATGCTCACAACCCGGCGGGGATCCATTCGTCGGCGGGCCGCCTACTTCTTGGGCAGGCCCGCCGGGTTCAGCTCGGACTTCTGGATCGCCTCGGAAGAGAGGCCCCAGCGGTCCAGGATCCTGGCGTAGGTGCCGTCGTCAATCAGGTGGTTCAGCGCGGCCTGCGCGGCAACCGCCAGGCCGTTGCCCTTCTTGGTGGTGAAGGCGATCTGCGCGGTCAGCGGCCAGCCGCCGTTCAGCGTGCCCACCTGCTTGGTCTTGCCGTCCTGCGCGGACTTGTACGCCGCGGCGGCGTTGGGTCCGAAGGTCAGGTCCGCACGTCCGGACTGGAGGGCCAGGCTTGAGGCGGAATCGTCGTCGTAATACTGGAACTGGACCGGCGCCAGGCCGTTCTTCTTGTTCTCCTCGTCCCAGCGCACCAGGATCGCTTCCTGGTTGGTGCCCGAGCCCACGATGATCCGCTTGCCCGCCACGTCCTTGGCTTCCTTGACCTCCCCGATGCCGGAGTCGCTCTTGGCGTAGAAGCCCAGCAAGTCGTTGCGGTAGGTGGCGAAGTCGAACTTTTCCTTGCGCGCCTCGGTGACGGTCACGTTGGACAGCACGGCCTCGTACTTGGACGATTCGATGCCCAGCGGCCAGTCCGCCCAGGCGACGGGCAGGACCTCGACGTCCAGTCCCAGGGCCCCGCCCACGGCGTAGGCGATGTCCACCTCGCTGCCGATCAGGGTCTTGTTGTCCGTGGCGAACAGGCTCAGCGGCGCCGCGCCGCCCGTGGTCACTACGGTGAGCTTGCCGTCGGCCTTGACCGCCTCAGGCACCAGGGCCGCCGCGGCGGCGTCCTTGCTCACCAGGAAGCGGTCCTGCTGCGGCGACAGGTTGAAGGTCCTGCCCGCGGCGCTGGCGGTTGATGACGACGACGGTGCTGTCGCCGCCGAGGCGCCCGGATCGGCGCAGGCGGACAGCCCCAGCAGTGCTGCGACGGTGAGCGCCACGACGGCGGACGGCGTGGATTTGATGGCCAATGGTTCCTCCTTGGAGGTGGGTGGGGATGCGGCGGAATGTTCGCGTTGCAGCAACTATCCGGCAGCCCCGCCAGGGGAACCAAAGGCCGCGAAACCCGGAGATACAGGGCGTAACGGCGGTTAACCGGAGGACCGCGGCGGTCACATTACGGGCCGCTCCCGGACTCCGCGGCACGCACCATCGAGGTGCCGCGGCACGCAAAAGGGGGAGCGGCGAACCGGTCCCCCTTGCCCTGCGCTGCCAGCCGGGCGTTAGCTGAGCGCGGCCAGGACTTCCTTGGCCACGTCCTCGCTGGACTGCGGGTTCTGCCCGCTGATGAGGTTGCCGTCCCGCACCACGTTGGAGGACCAGGCGGCCCCGTTCTCCACCACGGCGCCCTTGTCCTTGAGCGCGTCCTCCACCAGCCACGGGGTGTTCTCGCCGGTGCCGCCGCCGAGTTCTTCCTCGTTGGTGAAGACCGTCAGGCGCCTGCCCTTGAAAGCGAACCCGCCGTCGTCGTCCGTTGCACTGAGCAGCCCCGCGGGACCGTGGCAGAACGGCGCGATGACCTTCCCGTCCTTGTTGGCTGCCACCAGCAGGCGGCCCAGGTCCGCGTCCTTGAACAGGTCGGCCATGGGGCCGTGGCCGCCGGGCATCACCACGGCGTCATAGCCGTTGATGTCGACGTCGGCGAGGACCAGCGGGTGCGCCAGCTCGCCGTCGATCTTGGCCAGGTAGTCGCGGAAGCCCTGCGCACGGTCCTCGCCGCCGGCCGATTCGGGGGCAAGGCTCACCTGGTCCACTGTTGGCTTCCTGCCGCCGGGGGTGGCGATGTGGACGGTGTTGCCGGCATCGGTCAAGGTCTGGTGGGAGACCACCAGCTCCTCCGCCCAGTAGCCGGTGGGGTGTTCGCTGCCGTCCTTCATGGTGAGGGAATCGGCGGCCGAGACGATCATCAGGATGTTTGCCATGGTGTTTCTCCTGTCGTTGGGTTTCTACTTGCCGGCGGCTTCGAGCCCGGCGTACGACTCATCGTCGAGCGTGAGGCCGGCGGCGGCCAGGTTTTCTTCGAGGTGGGCCACGGAACCGGTGCCGGGGATGGGCATCATCACCGGGGAACGGCGCAGCAGCCAGGCGAGGGCCACCTGGGAGGTGGTGGCGCCGAGGCGCTTGGCGGCTTCATCGAGCGGTCCGCCCGGCTTGGCGAGCTCGCCCGCGGAGATCGGCGCCCACGGGATGAACCCGATGCCGTTCTCCTCCGAGTACCGCAGCACGTCCTCCGAGGACCGGTCGGTCAGGTTGTAGCGGTTCTGGACCGTGGAGACGGTGAAGTGCTTTCCGGCTGCCTCCAGCTCCGCCACGCTCACCTGCGACAGGCCCAGGGCGCGGACCTTGCCCTCGTCCTGGAGCTCACGCAGCACACCGAACTGCTCCTCGGCGTCCACCTTGGGGTCGATCCTGTGCAGCTGCAGCAGGTCCAGGGTGTCCACCTTCAGCTTCCGCAGGCTCAGTTCCGTCTGCTGGCGCAGGTATTCAGGACGCCCCACCGGGATCCACTTGTTGGGCCCGGTGCGGGTGAAGCCCACCTTGGTGGCCACCTTCAGGCCCTCCTTGTACGGGTGCAGGGCCTCCGCGATGATTTCCTCGCTGATGTTGGGGCCGTAGGAGTCGGCGGTGTCGATGAAATCCACGCCGAGCTCGACGGCGCGGCGCACCACGGCCACGGCGGCGGCGCGGTCTGCGGGCTCACCCCACACCCCGTCGCCGACGATGCGCATGGCGCCAAACCCGAGCCGGTGCACGGTTCCCAGGTCCTTGAGGTCGATCGTTGCGGACAGTTCCAGCTGCTTCGTTGAATCTTGGCTCATAGGGGCGGCAACATCATCAGCGTGCTGAGTATTCCGCAACTCACAGAAATAAGCCGGGGCCCGCCGTCGTTATGCATCAAGTGCCCGCCGCCATCCGGGGGCACGCCCCACGAAACGTTTTTTTGAAAGGCCGGCACCTGACGTGACTCTTCCCCTCTCCATCCTTGACCTGGCAACCATCGGCAAAGGCCAGACGGCGGCGGAGAGCTTCGCGGGCAGCGTGGCCATGGCGCAGAGCGCGGAGAAGCTGGGCTACCGGCGGGTCTGGTACGCCGAGCACCACAACATGTCCTCCATCGCCTCCTCCGCCACCAGCGTGCTGATCGCGCACGTGGCCGCCCACACCGAAAGCATCCGGCTGGGCGCCGGCGGCATCATGCTGCCCAACCACTCGCCGCTGACCATCGCGGAGCAGTTCGGAACCCTGGAAACCCTTCACCCCGGCCGGATCGACCTGGGCCTGGGGCGGGCACCGGGCAGTGACCAGAACACCATGCGCGCCCTGCGCCGGGACCCGATGTCCGCGGACAGCTTCCCGCAGGACGTCCTGGAACTGCAGGGCTACCTGACCGGCCCCACCCGCATCCAGGGCGTCGAAGCCACCCCTGGCAAGGGAACCAACGTCCCGCTGTACATCCTGGGCTCCTCCCTGTTCGGCGCCCGCCTGGCCGCGCAGCTGGGCCTCCCGTACGCGTTTGCCTCGCACTTTGCCCCCGCCGCCCTGCGGGATGCCGTGGCCATTTACCGCCGCGAGTTCAAGCCCTCCGCGCAGCTGGACGCGCCGCACGTGATCGCCGGCGTCAACGTGATCGCCGCCGACTCCGCCGCCGAGGCCCAGGCCATGTTCCAGGCCACCAAGCGCGCCCGCGTCTCGCTGTTCTTCGGCGGCGGCCGGGAGTTCACCGACGACGAGGCGGACATGGTCCTGGACTCCCCGCAAGGACAGCATGTGGCCCAGATGATGCGCTACTCCGCCGTGGGCACCCCGGACGCCGTGGTGGACTACCTGGCAGATTTCGGCAAGCACGCCGACGCCGACGAACTTATCGTGGCGCACCAGAGCACCGGCACCGAGGCGCGGCTGCGCTCCGTCGAGCTGCTGGCCGAGGCCGCCGGACTGGCCCGGGTGGGCGCCTGAGGTTTCGCCGGGCACGATGCCCGAAGGTCCTGTCCGCTGCTTTTACACGGACGCAATGAAAGCGACTCCCCGGGGAAACCCCCGCGGCTGAAGATGGGTACTGCCCCGTCAGGGATTGCTGGGATTTCCGGGCGGGGCACCAACCGGTAGTCCGCAGGCGATCCAGCGGCTGAGTTCCCGGCCTGGTTCTGCCTTGAAGGGGTACCTGGATGCCTACGCCGTTGAACCAAAGCGTGGCGGAATCCGCGCTGCTCACCCGCTCGCTCCCGTTGGACATGCTCCGCGCCTTCATCCAGTCCGATGCCGCGGACAACGGGCTCACCCCCGCGCTGCTGGCCGAACTCAAGGTGCTTGCCCGGGTTCCGTCCCTGCTGGTGGCCTGCAACTACGGCGGGACGCTCTGCGAGGCTGAGGGCATCTCCACGGAGATCCTGCCCCTGGGCAACGCGGCGATCGCCCTCCGCGCCCTGGCGGCCCTGCCGAACACGCATGCAGCGATTATTTCCGGCCGGTCCCTGCGCGACCTGGCGGCGGTGTCCCGGCTGCCCGTGGAGGTCCACCTGATCGGGTCGCACGGTGCGGAGACGGACATGGGCTTCGCACATGCCCAGAGCCTGGCCACCGAATCCGTCCTGCTCAAGGTCAACGCCGCGCTCAACGAGGCCGTGGGCTTCCAGGAGGGCATCTGGATCGAACGCAAGCCCGTGGCCGTTTCCGTCCACACCCGGCCCGCGCCGCCGGAGGTGGTGGAATCGGTCACGGAAACCGCTCGGGAAATCGCCCGCCTCCATGGCCTGTTCTTCATCGTGGACGGGTCCGTGCTGGACCTCTCCGTGGTGGAACCGTCCAAGGCGGAGGCACTGGAAAGCCTCCGCTCCCGGCTCGGCGCCAGCGCCGCCATGTTCGCCGGTGACGCCTACAGCGACGAACTGGCCATCGCCACCCTCCGCGGTCCGGACCTGGGGCTGCGGGTCGGGCCCGGGGAGACCGCCGCCGCGCACCGCGTCCGCGACCCCGAAGCCTTCGCCCGCGTCCTGGCCCTCCTCTTCGAACTGCGCCGGGCCTGGCTGTTCGGTGAGGACGCCGTCGGCCTGGAACGGCACTCGATGATCGGCAACGGCTCCTCCACCGCGCTGCTGACCCCGGACGCGAAGATCTGCTGGATGAGCCACCCGCTGCCGGACTCCGGATCCCTGTTTGCCCATATCCTGGGCGGCGACGCCGCCGGCCACTTTTCCGTGGAACCGGTCAAAGCCTCCCAGGTGCTGGGCCAGCGCTATGTGGACAGCACCATGATCGTCGAAACCCGGTGGGCGGACGTGACGGTAACCGACTACCTGGAGCCCGCCCCGGACGGCATCACCAGCCTGGTGCGGGTGCTCTCCGGCCACGGCGCCGCGAGGATCACCTTCGCGCCCAGGCCGGACTATGCCAACGCCCCGTTCAGCATGGAATCGCGCGGAGAGGAACTGCATGTGGTGGGGACGTCGGATCCCATCATCCTGTTCGCGCCGGGGGTGAGCTTCAGCATCGCCTCGGACGGCATCCACGCCACGGCCACGGCGTCGGTGAACCTGCAGGACGGCCCCGTGGTGTTGAACCTGCGCTGTGGCGATACCGATCCGCAGCCTGCGGATCCCGACGGTGAGACGGAGCGCCGGGCCGGGGTGGCCCTGCAATCGCGCCAGTGGGTGCAGGACCTCGCCCTGCCCTCCGTCAAGCCTTCCCTGGTGCGGCGTTCAGCCCTGGTGCTCCGCGCCCTGGTCCACGAGCCCACGGGCGCCGTCCTCGCCGCACCCACCACGTCCCTGCCCGAGGGCATCGGCGGGACACGGAACTGGGACTACCGCTACTGCTGGCTGCGCGACGGCTCCATGACGGTCAACGCGCTCGTGGACCTGGGCTCCACCGCCGAGGCCGCGGGTTTCCTGGACTGGCTGGGCCGCATCCTCGAACACGCACCCGGCCCCGAATGGCTGCACCCCCTGTACTCGGTGACGGGCGCACCGCTCTCCACGGAAGCCGTCGTCGACAGCCTGCCGGGCTACGCGGGATCCCGCCCGGTGCGGATCGGCAACGCGGCGGACCACCAGGTCCAGCTGGACGTTTTTGGGCCGGTTGCCGAACTGATCCATGCGCTGAGCGGGCGGGAGGGGTCGCTGGAGGACGCCCATTGGGAGCTGATGGTGCAGATGGCATCGGCCGTCCTGGCCCGCTGGCACGAACCGGACCACGGGATCTGGGAGGCCCGGCGCGCGGCCCGCCATCACGTCTACTCGAAGGTGATGTGCTGGGTCACCCTGGACCGGGCCCTGCGGACAGCGGCCCGCCACGGCCGCCGGCCTGATCCGGCATGGGCGCCGGCGGCGGCAACCATCCGCGACGAGGTCCTGCGCGAGGGATGGGACGAATCGGCCAGGTCCTACACCGTGGCATACGACAGCCCGGACCTCGACGCCGCCGTCCTGCACATCGGGCTCTCGGGCCTGCTGGACGTCACGGACCAGCGCTTCCTGGACACCGTCACCGCCGTCGAACGCGAACTCAGGGTGGGTCCCACCGTGTTCCGTTACCGGTACGACGACGGCCTGCCGGGCCTGGAGGGCGGGTTCCACATCTGCACCACGTGGCTGATCGAGGCCTACGTGGCCGTGGGCCGCATCGACGAGGCCTGGGATCTGTTCGACCAGTTGGTGAACCTCTTCGGGCCCACCGGACTGCTCCCGGAGGAATACGATCCCGGCACCGAAACCCACCTCGGCAACCACCCGCAGGCGTACTCGCACCTGGGCTTCATCCGCTGCGCCCGGCTCCTGGACGCACACCAGGGCAGGCGGTAGTCCGCTTCCGTCGTGGGTACCTAGAGTGGAGGTAGCAGGGACCCGAAAAGACTGAAACGAGACTGATGATGACTGCCCGCGCCCAGGGAGTGGGGTTCCGTTCCGAGCGGGGCCCGATTCTCATCGCCTTGATGCTGTCCACCGGACTGGTGGCCATCGACTCCACCATCGTCGCCACCGCCGTACCGTCGATCGTCCGCGATGTGGGCGGGTTCTCCTCCTTCCCCTGGCTCTTCTCCGCCTACCTGCTGGCCCAGGCGGTCTCGGTGCCCATCTACGGCAAGCTGTCCGACATGACCGGCCGCAAGCCCATCATCCTCACCGGCATTGGGCTGTTCCTGCTTGGCTCGGTCCTCTGCGGCCTGGCATGGAGCATGCCCTCCCTGATTGCCTTCCGGGCCCTGCAGGGACTCGGCGCCGGGGCTGTGCTGCCGGTGTCCGTGACCATCGCCGGCGACATCTACACCCTGCAGGAACGCGCCAAGGTCCAGGGCTACCTGGCCAGCGTGTGGGCGGTTTCCTCGGTGGTGGGTCCCAGCCTGGGCGGCATCTTCTCCGCACTGGGTATCTGGCGCGGTATCTTCCTGGTCAACGTTCCGCTATGCCTGCTGGCCGGCTGGATGCTGGTCCGCACCCTGCACGAGGACGTGGAGCGGGCCAAGCACAAGGTGGATTTTGCCGGTGCCGTGCTGCTGGCGGGATCCCTGGGCCTGTTGATCCTCGGCGCCCTCCAAGGCGGCCAGGCGTGGGCGTGGAACTCGCCCATCAGCATTGGCGTGTTCGCGGTGGGTGCCGTGCTGCTGGTCGCGTTCCTCCTGGTGGAGCGGCGTGCGGCGGAGCCCATCCTGCCTTCCTGGGTGGTGTCGCGCCGCCTGCTGGCCGCCACCACCCTGGTGTCCTTCGGGGTCGGGTCCGTCATGATCGGCCTGACTTCCTACGTGCCCACCTACCTGGAGGGTGCGCTGTACTCCTCGCCGCTGGTGGCCGGCCTGGCGCTCGCCGCGCTGACCCTCGGCTGGCCCCTGAGTGCCTCGCAGGCCGGCAAGTTCTACCTGCGGATCGGCTTCAAATCCACGGCCCTGATCGGCATCGCCATTTCCGTGGCGGGCCTGCTCATCCTGTCGCTGACTGCCTCATCGCCCAACGTGGCGCTGATCGCCATCAGCTGCTTCGTCGTCGGGCTCGGCCTGGGCCTGCTGGCCACGCCAACCCTGATCGCCGCCCAGTCCAGCGTCCCCTGGCACGAACGCGGCGTGGTGACCAGCACCAACATGTTTGCCCGGTCCATCGGCAGCGCCCTGGGCGTGGCCGTCTTCGGCGCCGTGGCCAATGCCATCTACGGCGGCAGCAGCGGCGGCGATACCGACCCCGCCACGGTGGTGGCCGCGTCCGGAGCCGTGTTCCTGGCGGCACTGGTGGCCGGGCTGCTTACCGTGGCAGCGGTCCTGGCCATGCCGGCAGTGAAGGCTGACGATGCCGGAAAGGCCGACGGGCAGCCGGTCCCCAGCAGCGCGGAGGGCAGCGCCACCTAGCGTAAACCCGCGGCTGGCGGGGTGCCGCGGCCAGTTGGAAGCCGCGGCTAGCGGGATGCCCGGAAGATGGCAGGTGCGTCCCGCGTCCCGGTGGCAAGGTCCGCGAGGATCCGGCCGATCACGGGCGTGAACTTGAAGCCGTGGCCGGAGAACCCTGCGCCAATCACCACCGGGCCCAGCCGGTCCAGGACGAAATCCTCATCCGGGGTGGTGGTGTAGGTGCAGCTGATGGCCTCGAACTGCTCGGGGTCGACGCCGGGCAGCCAGTCCCGCGCGTACGCCTGCAGGGCGGCGAGCTGGGCCGGCTCCGGCAGGAAATCCCGGTGGTCCGGATCCACCACGGGCCCAACACCGTGCCAGCCGGCCTTGATGCCTTCACCGGGGGTCTGCATGCCGTACACGGGGGAGTACCAGCCCTGGTACTCCGGGTCCGGGTAGTGGTTGAACCCGGGCCACACTGCCCCGGCGTCTGCCACCCGGAAATGCGCCGGCTGCTCCTGCGTGACCCGCAATTTCGGGATCCGCATGCCAGCCGCATCGTTCCCGGCGGCGGAGGCCAGCAGCTTCTCCGTCCAGCCGCCCGCCGTCACGACGGCCTGGGCTGCGGTGACCACCTCGGTGCCTCCGGCGGATTCGAGCGTCAGCCGGACGCCGTCGTCGAACACCTTGAAGTCCACCACCTTGGTGTGGTGCCGGATCTCGGCGCCCCGGGCCGCCGCCAGCTGCTGGAACACCGGAAGCGCGGCCTCCGGATTGAGCTGCCCGCCGTCGGGCATGTGCAGCACCTGCCGGTCGAACCGGATGCCGCGCCACCGCTCACCGGCTTCCGCCGGCGCCAAAAACTCGGCGCGGATCCCGGCCGAACCCAGCGCCGCGGCCACCTGCTGCGGGTCGAAGCCGGGCCCGTGGTTGACGATGCCCGTACGCGCCAGCAACCGGACGCCGCTCTCCTGCTCCAGCTCCTCCCACAGCGACAAGCCCTCGGCCAGCATGGCCACGTAGTCCGGCTGGTGGTAGCCCGGATTCAGGTTCCGGGTGGCGCCGTGCGACGCGCCGATCGTGTGCCCGGGGCCAAACTGCTCCACCAGCGTCACCTGGCGGCCGCGGCGGGAGAGCGCCCAGGCGGCCGCGGAGCCCATGGCGCCGCCGCCGATCACCACGGTGTCAAAATTGGTATTCATCAGCCCTCCAAGCTGGGGTGGTGCGGTCAAGAAGCTAGGCCAACAGGAGCGCGACGCCGATCATCGCCGGCACGGCCACCACCGTGGTGATCAGCACGGTATCCTTCGCCACGGTGAGCCCGGTCTTGTACCGGCTGGCGGCAACGAAGACGTTCTGGGCTGTGGGCAGCGCCGAGGTGACCACCACCGCGAAGAGGGCATGGCCGTCCATTCCCAGCACGAAGCGGGCGAAAACGTACGCAAGGGCCGGCTGGACAGCGAGCTTAAAGCCACTCGCCAGCAGGGTGTCCACCCGGCGCCCGGCGGAAGCCTGCAAGGGGCGGGTACCGTTCAGGCTCATCCCGAACGCGATCAGCATGGCGGGAATCGCGGCGCCGCCGATCAGGTGGATGGGTTCCATCACCAGCGCCGGGACCTGGAAACCGGTACCCGCCACCACCAGGCCCAGGGCGGAGCCGACGATCATCGGGTTCCGCAGGATCATGAGCACGAACCGCAGGGGAGTGGTGCGGTGGGCGCTGGTGCTTGAATCGAGGACCATGAGGAACATGGGAGTGAAGAACGCCAGCTGGAAGATCAACAAGGGTGCCACGTAGCTGGCGTCCCCCAGGACATATACCGCAATGGGAATACCCAGGTTGGCCGAGTTCGCCAGCGAAGCGGACATGGCGGACATCAATGATTCCGGCAGGGCCCGCTTCAGCCAGAACCGCGCGATCAGGAAAAAGATCGACGCGGTGGTGATTGCGGCCACCGCCGTCACCAGCAGCGGCTGGGCAAAGACTTCATGGAGCCGTGCCTTGCTCAGCGTTTCAAAGAGCAGCGCCGGGCTTGCCACGAAGAAAGTCAGTCCGCTCAGCACCGGCCGGGCGTTCTCGCCGAGGATCTTTTGCCGGCCCACGAACCATCCCACCAGGATGATGCACCAGACCACGAAGAATCCTGCCAGGACCCCTAGCACGGGATCCCTCCGCGGCCGCGGCGGGAGCGTCTACCGGACTTCACGCTCCGGGTTCAGAGGGTGGCGTTGTTCAGCGCGAACGGCGGACGCATCGTGCCGGCGGTGAGGCCCTCGGCGGGGTCGTTGCCCAGCTGGATGATCCGGTTGCCCTGGTCCACGTGGACCACCCGGGGCTCGTACGCCTTCGCTTCCTCGGTGGTCATCTGGGCGTAAGTAATCAGGATGACAATGTCGTTCTCGTGCATGAGGTGCGCCGCTGCACCGTTGATGCCGATCACGCCGGAGCCACGTTCACCGGCGATGGTGTACGTCTCCAGCCGTGCCCCGTTGGTGACGTCCACGATGGACACCAGCTCGCCGGGAAGGATGTCCGCAGCCTCGAGCAGGTCAAGGTCAACGGTGACCGAACCGACGTAGTGAAGGTCGGCGTGCGTGACGGTGGCCCGGTGGATTTTGGACTTGAACATTGTTCGATTCATAACGGATCCAGTCTAGACCTGTGCTCCGTTGCCCGCAGTGACGCAGGAAACACATTGGTCACGGACGACGGCGGCCGGTCACCCGGCGTCGTTTCCCGCCACGGCTGCGGCGGCTGCGGCGAGCGTCTCGCGGGCCGCGAGGATTGCCGGGCGCTGGACGCTGGAGCGCCGGACCGAGGTGAAGATGGTGCGGTGCGGCGTGCCGGGAAGCTCCAGGAGCTGCGCTGTGGTGCCGCGGCCGGTCCACACCAGGTCCGGCATCAGCGCCACCGCGTTGCCGGACTCGATCAGGCGGGCCTGGGCCTGCAGGTCAGCGGTTTCAAAGCGGACATCGGGCTCGAACCCGGCACTGCGGCAGGCCTGCTCCGCCCAGTGCCGGGACGCGGCACCCCGCGGTTCCATGACCCAGGCAAGGTCCGCGGTGTCCGCCAGCGACCGGATGGCCGGGCCGTCGTCGGACGCCGGGGGAACCGCAAGCCGGATGGCGTCGGTGGTCAGCTTAACCCGGTCCAGCTCGGGGTAGCGCGGGGCGGCGTGGCCCGGGTACTGCTCCGCGATCACCAGGTCGAAGTCCCGCGCCCACGTCTCGTGCAGTGCCGTTTCGGGCTCCCGCTGGATCATCTCGATCCGCACCTCGGGGTAGGCGGCGGCCATGCGCGTCAGGGTGTCCGGCATCAGCGCCAGCGCGGCCGACTGGAAGACCGCAATCCGCACCGTGCCGGTCACCGTGGTCAGGGATGCGGCCAGGTCCGCCTCGGCTTGTTCCATGGTTTCGAGCAGTTGCGCGGTGTGCGCCACGAGCACCTCGGCCTGGGGCGTGAGCTGCACCCGGCGGCCGGTTTTGCGGAGCAATTCGACGCCGACTTCCTTCTCCAGGAGCGCGAGCTGCTGCGAGACGGACGACGGGCTGTACTGGAGTGCCTCCGCCACCTCCGCGAGCGTTCCACGGATGCTCAATTCTCGCAGGAGCCGCAGCCGGCGGACGTCAAGCATAGCGGATTCCTAACTGAAACTAACGAATATTGGTTAGAAGGATTCACTTTATCTAATGCAAGCGCCCACGCATACTGTTGGAACCGAGTTACCCCCGTCACAGCCATCCCCTGGCGTGCCGCGGCGGGGTCGCACCCCACAGCAGGAGTTCCTGATGAGTAGAGACATGACCCAGTCGATCATGCGGCGCAAGCCCATCGACGACATCGAAGAAGAAAGCAAACACAGCGGCCTTTTCAAGTCCCTCGGGCTGTGGCAGCTCACCGCCATCGGTGTTGGCGGCATCATCGGCGTCGGCATCTTCTCCCTCGCGGGACTGGTGGCGGCCGGCAGCGACGGAACTCCCGGGGTGGGGCCCGCGGTGCTGATCTCGTTCCTGATCGCAGGCCTCGCCTCAGCGGCCGCCGCCCTCTCCTACGCCGAATTCGCGGGCATGATCCCGCGTGCCGGTTCCGCCTACACCTATGGCTACGTAGCGCTCGGCGAGGTGATCGGCTGGTTCATCGGCTGGGACCTGCTGCTGGAATACATTGCCATCGTCGCCGTGGTGGCCATCGGCATCTCCGGCTACCTTGACGCCTTCCTCGCCGGCATCGGCATCCACCTGCCGGCCGCGGTCACCTCCACCTTTGACGAAGGCAAGGGCGGCATCGTCAACATTCCCGCCATCCTGGTCTGCCTCCTGGTCACCTGGATCCTCTCCCGCGGCACCAAGGCGTTCGGCCGGTTTGAACTCGTGGCGGTGGGCATCAAGGTGGTCCTGATCCTCTTCATCATCGGGCTGGGCGTCTTCTACATCGACACCAACAACTACAACCCGTTCATGCCCAGCGGCTTCGGCCCCGTGGTTGCCGGCTCCGCCACCGTCTTCTTCGCTGTATTCGGCTACGACGCCATGAGCACCGCGGCCGAGGAAGCCAAGGACGGCAAAAAGCACATGCCCAAGGCCATCGTGCTCTCACTCATCATTGCCATGCTGCTGTACGTTGCCGCCACGCTTGTCCTCACCGGCATGCAGAACTACAAGGACATCGACCCCAAGGCGGGCTTCGCCTCCGCGTTCACGTCCGTTGGGCTGCCGGTTATTGCCACCATCATTTCGGTGTTCGCCGTGCTGTCCATCCTCACCGTGATGCTCACCTTCCTCCTGGGCGTGACCCGCGTGTGGTTCTCCATGAGCCGCGACGGCCTGCTGCCGGGCTGGTTCGCCAAGACGGACCGCAACGGTACCCCCCAGCGCGTCACCTGGATCGGCGGCATCGCGTCCGCCTTCCTGGCCGGCGTCTTCCCCATCAAGGCGGTCGCGGACCTGACCAATATCGGCATCCTGGCCGCGTTCGTCGTCGTCTGCCTGTCCGTGATCATCTTCCGTTACAAGCGGCCGGACGCGCCCCGTACCTTCCGCCTGCCCCTGATGCCCGTGATCCCGGCCTTCGGCGTGCTCGCCTCGGCCTTCCTGATGCTGCAGCTGCACTGGGAAACCTGGCTGCGGTTTGTGGTGTGGCTCATCATCGGCCTGGTGATCTACTTCGGCTACGGACGCAAGCACTCGCTGATGAACCCCAACAGCCCGCGCCACGAGGAGCTCGCGGACACGCACCGCCCCCTGTCCTGACCCCTTCCCGACGCCCGCTCACATCCGACCGTTATTCCTGAAACGCCCGCTCACATCTGGCGGCGGTTCCTGAAACGCCCGCTCACATCTTGCAAGAACAGGGGACCCTCTTGCGCATCACGTGCAGGAGGGTTTCGCTGTTTAGTCGCAGAATGTGAGCGGGCGTTTGGAATTTATTCGCAGGATCTGAGCGGGGGTTGGGGTTTTGAGTGTCAAAGGTGAGCGGGGGTTGGGGGAGGGGCTAAAAGATTGGTTTTCCTAACCTGTATTGGTTGGAAAAGATCGCTTTATCTTATGTGATTCGAAGCTCATACTGGTGGAAAGACCTCCTCCCAACCCCAGGAAAGAACGGGAAAACCATGACCCACGTTGCAATGGAACCGGCAGCCCCCGTCGCTGCCACGGCGCAGACGGTCGACGTCGACGTCCCCCAGGCGAAGGCACTCGCCGACGAAGCGGTCGCCTTGGTCCGCCGCTGGCTCACCGAAGCGTCGAAGGTTCCGGTCGACGCCTCCGCCCAACAGCTCGCCGGCGTGCTGAAAGACCCCAACGGCCTGGAGTTCACCGTTGGATTCGTGGACGGCGTGGTCCGCCCCGAGGACCTGAACGTCGCCGCCCGCAACCTGGCCGCACTGGCCCCCAAGGTTCCGGCCTTCCTGCCCTGGTACATGCGCCGCGCCGTGGCTCTCGGCGGGACCATGGCCCCCGTCCTGCCCCGGGTTGTCATCCCCGTGGCCCGCAAGGTCCTGCGCGAAATGGTGGGCCACCTGATCGTTGACGCCACCGATGCCAAGCTGGGTCCGGCCATCGCAAAGATCAAGAAGGACGGCATCAAGCTCAACGTCAACCTGCTCGGCGAGGCAGTCCTCGGCGAGCACGAGGCCTCCCGCCGGCTGGAAGGCACGCACACCCTGCTGGCCCGCCCCGACGTCGACTACGTTTCCATCAAGGTCTCCTCCACCGTGGCCCCGCACTCGGCCTGGGCCTTCGAGGAAGCCGTGGAGCACGTCGTCGACAAGCTCACCCCGCTGTTCCGGCGCGCTGCCTCCTTCGCGGGCCCCGGCAGGAAGGCCAAGTTCATCAACCTGGACATGGAGGAGTACAAGGACCTGGATATGACCATCGCGGTCTTCACCAGGATCCTGGACAATCCGGAGTTCAAGGACCTCGAAGCCGGCATCGTGCTCCAGGCCTACCTCCCGGACGCACTGTCCGCCATGATCCGGCTGCAGGACTGGGCCGCCGCGCGCCGCGCCAACGGCGGGGCCGGCATCAAGGTCCGCGTGGTCAAGGGCGCCAACCTCCCCATGGAGCAGGTGGAATCCTCGCTGCACGACTGGCCGCTGGCCACCTGGGGCTCCAAGCAGGACTCCGATACCAGCTACAAGCGGGTCATCAACTATGCGCTGCACCCGGACCGGATCAAGAACATCCGGATCGGCGTGGCCGGCCACAACCTCTTCGACATCGCCTTCGCCTGGCTGCTGGCCAAGCAGCGCGGCATCGCGGATACCGCAGAACAGGGTATCGAATTCGAGATGCTGCTGGGCATGGCGCAGGGCCAGGCCGAAGCCGTCAAAAAGGACGTCGGCTCCCTGCTGCTCTACACCCCGGTGGTGCACCCGGCCGAGTTCGACGTCGCCATCGCCTACCTGATCCGCCGCCTCGAAGAGGGCGCCAGCCAGGAAAACTTCATGTCGGCAGTGTTCGAGCTCAGCGAGAACGAGGGACTGTTCGAGCGGGAAAAGCAGCGGTTCCTGTCCTCGCTGGACGCCCTGGACAACACCGTTCCGCTGCCCAACCGCAGGCAGGACCGGAACCAGGCCCCGGAGGCCCTGCCGCACACCGGATTCCGGAACACCCCCGATACCGACCCCGCGCTGCCGGCCAATCGCACCTGGGGCCGGGCCATCCTGGAACGCGTCCCGTCCTCCACCCTGGGCAACGCCGCTGTTGAGGCCGCCTTCATCAACGGCGAAGCCGCGCTCAACACCGCCATCGAAACCGCCGTGGAAAAGGGCAAAGCCTGGGGCAAGCTTTCCGGCAACGAGCGCGCCGAGATCCTGCACCGCGCCGGCGACATCCTCGAGGCCCGCCGCGCCGATCTCCTCGAGGTGATGGCCAGCGAGACTGGCAAGACGATCGACCAGGGCGATCCCGAGGTCAGCGAGGCCATCGACTTCGCGCACTACTACGCCGAGTCCGCACGCAAGCTGGACACGGTCGACGGCGCCACGTTCGTCCCAGCCAAGCTCACCGTCGTCACGCCGCCGTGGAACTTCCCGGTCGCCATCCCCGCAGGCTCCACGCTTGCGGCGCTCGCCGCCGGGTCCGCCGTCGTGATCAAGCCCGCCAAGCAGGCCGCCCGCAGCGGTGCCGTGATGGTCGAAGCCCTGTGGGAAGCCGGCGTCCCCAAGGATGTCCTGACCATGGTGCAGCTGGGGGAGCGGGAGCTCGGCCGGCAGCTGATCAGCCACCCGGCCGTGGACCGCGTGATCCTCACCGGCGGCTACGAGACCGCCGAACTGTTCCGCTCGTTCCGCAAGGACCTGCCGCTGCTGGCCGAAACCAGCGGCAAGAACGCCATCATCGTCACCCCCAGCGCCGACCTGGACCTGGCAGCCAAGGACGTGGCCTACTCCGCGTTCGGCCACGCCGGCCAGAAATGCTCCGCGGCCTCGCTGGTGATCCTGGTGGGCTCCGTGGCCACGTCCAAGCGGTTCCACAACCAGCTGATCGACGCCGTCACCTCACTCAAGGTGGGCTACCCGCAGGATCCCACCAGCCAGATGGGCCCCATCATCGAGCCCGCCAACGGCAAGCTCCTCAACGCGCTCACCACGCTGGGCGAGGGCGAAAGCTGGGCCGTGGAACCGAAGAAGCTGGATGGCACCGGGCGGCTGTGGAGCCCCGGCGTGCGGTACGGCGTCAAGCGCGGCTCCTACTTCCACCTGACCGAGTTCTTCGGCCCGGTCCTGGGTGTGATGACCGCTGCGACGCTGGAAGAAGCCATCGCCATCCAGAACCAGATCGAATACGGACTCACGGCGGGCCTGCACTCGCTCAACACGGAGGAACTCGGCATCTGGCTGGACACCATCCAGGCCGGCAACCTCTATGTGAACCGCGGCATCACCGGCGCCATCGTGCAGCGCCAGCCCTTCGGCGGTTGGAAGAAGTCAGCCGTCGGAGCCGGCACCAAGGCGGGCGGCCCGAACTACCTGGCAGGCCTGGGCGACTGGGTTCCTGCCACCAGCACCGCCACCGCCCCGGTGACCCACGCGGGTGTCCGCCGGGTCCTGGACGCAGCCGCACCGGTTCTTGGCGCCGCAGCGCTGGAATCGGTCCAGCGGGCACTGGCGTCCGACGCCGAGGCCTGGGCCGGGGAGTTCGGCACCGCCAAGGACGTCTCGGGCTTGAGCGCGGAACGCAACGTCTTCCGCTACCGGAACCTCCCCGTCACGATCCGCCTGTCCGAAGGTGCTCCGCTGTCGCACCTCGTACGGACCGTGGCGGCCGGCGTGCTGGCGGGCTCCGCGCTCACCGTTTCCACCGCCGTCGAACTTCCGGCCCAGCTGCGTGCCGTGCTCACCGCACAGGATATTGAAGTGACGGTGGAGTCCGACGCCGGCTGGCTGGCTTCGGCAGGACGCCTCGCCTCCGCGGGCAAGCTGTCCGGCGGCCGCATCCGCCTGATCGGCGGCGATGCATCCGCCCTTGCCGAGGCGACCGGCGGACGGCCCGACCTTGCGGTGTACGCCCATCCGGTCACGGAGGCCGGGCGGGTGGAGCTGCTGCCGTTCCTGCACGAGCAGGCCGTCAGCATCACCGCCCACCGGTTCGGAACCCCGAACCACCTCTCCGACGCACTGATCTGAGCCGTTGAGGCTCTGATCCCTGGAAACCCGCGCGCCGCAGCCAGGCGCAAGGAAAGGCCGGGCAGCCACTGAACGGTGGCTGCCCGGCCTTGTCTCTAATGCAGTGTGTCTGGCCGGTTTCTTTAGCCCAAGTACCAGCCGGGCGGCGTCCAGGTCACTGGGACGTTGTGGGCCGAGAATTCCTCGCAGTGGGTGCAGGTGTAGGCCACTTCGCCCAGTGCGGCCACGCTGCCGTCGCGACGGTACGTGGGGGGAATATAGGACTCAAGGTAGACGAATTCGTCGGTCCGGCACTTGTCGCAGGTGGGTTTGCCGACGTATCCGGTATCAACCGAAGCCCGTCCGCTGCCGAGGGTGCTCTGGCGGGTGGAAGGCCGTGCCTCGGCGTACGGGCGTGCGTGCGCGGAGTTGAGATGGGTGTTCCTGGCTGTCGTCATTGGCTGCCTGTCCCAAACGCGGCCGGCATGCGGACGCGCGTCTGTGTTAGTGAACGCGGCCTGCTGCTTGACCTTGATAATAGAGCATAGGGGATGGCACCTCCCCTATCAATGGACACGGTCCCCCTAATCCCGCCAAATGCTGGAATTCGGGCTGCCACGGGGTTAAGTTTGGCGGTTAATGGTCCGGCCAACGATCGATTGGGTGAGGGCGTCAATTACCTCTGAGTTTGCCAGCGGATTGCGGATCAAGGTGAAGTCCACATCTCCCACCGCGGGCAGGTCGAAGCGCCGGGTGATGATCTTCAGGTCATCCGGGACCAGTGACGTGGGCATGACGGCAACGCCGATGCCCGCCCGGACGGCCGCGAGCACCCCGCTGATCTGGCGGGTGGTGCAGGTGATCCGCCAAGTCCGGCCGTGGGCTTCCAAGGCATCGATGGCAAGTTTCCGGCTGAGGCTGGGGGACGGGTAGGCGATCAACGGCACGGGCGTTCCGGGTTCCAGTGACGTTTGTTCAAGGCCCACCCACGAGAACGAATCGTGCTGGACCACCGTGCCGTCCTTCGCCCCGGCCACCCACTTCACGAAGACCAGGTCCAGTTGGCCGGCGTTGAGTTTTCGGTAGAGCTGGTCACTTTGGCCCACCGTGAGTTCCAGGTTGATCTGCGGATAGATCTGCCGGAATTCGCGCAGGATCCGCGGCAGCCCGGTGATGGCGAGATCATCCGCCGTGCCGAACCGCAGCCGCCCGCGCATTGCGGACCCGGAAAAGTAGCGTGCGGCGGCATCGTGGGCCGCGAGGATATTCCGGGCAAATCCGGCCATGGCGTCGCCGTTGTCGGTGAGCCGCACGTCCCTGGTGTCCCTGGCGATCAAGCTGCGCTTGGCGGCCGTTTCAAGCTTGCGGATGTGCTGGCTGATGGTGGGCTGGGCCAGCCCCAGGCGTTCGGCGGCCTTGGTGAAGCTCAGGGTATCGGCCACCGCAAGGAAGGATCGCAGTTGGGCTGGTTCAAACATCTAGGGACTCCCGCGGCATTCACAGTCGGCGTGTATTGCGTTTTGCAATACGAGTTATAGGGACCATACCGCTCCATAATTGGCTCCGCCAGCCTAGCGTTAAAGACATCCCAGACCGCCCGCAATTTTGAGGACACACCTGTGGCACCCCCACCGCCTTCGTCGGCCTCCGTCACCCAGCCAGTTATCGACGCGGCGGGCTCAGCGCCGCCGGATAACCAGACCCAGCCGCTCGCCGTCGTCCCTGAAAAGCTGCCTTGGCGGCACACCTTCATCTCGCTGAAAGTGCCCAACTTCCGGATCTTCGCCGTGGGCCACTTCATCGCCGTCATCGCCATCTGGATGCAGCGCATCGCCCAGGACTGGCTGGTGCTGCAGCTCTCGGGATCCGTGACGGCCGTGGGGTTCACGGTGGCCCTGCAGTTCATGCCGTCTCTGGTGCTTGGCCCCTGGGGCGGGATGATCGCGGACAGGTTCGCCAAACGGAAGATCCTGATCCTGTGCCAGAGCGTGGCCGCCGTCCTTGCGGCGGCGCTGGCCGTCCTGGCCCTGACCGGCGTGATCATGGTGTGGCACGTCTACGTCATCGCGTTTGTCCTGGGCCTGGTGACCGTCCTTGACCAGCCCGCCCGCCAGGTGTTCGTCAACGAGCTCGTGGGCCCCAAGTACTTGCGGAACGCCATCAGCGTCAACTCCACCACCTTCCAGCTGGGCGGCCTGATCGGGCCGGCCATCGCGGGGCTGCTCCTGACGGCGGTGGGGGCCGGCTGGGCGTTCGCGGCGAACGCGCTGGCCTGCTGCTCCACGGTGACCATGCTCCTGCTCCTGCGCAAGGACCAGCTTTTCGTCAGCGCCCCGACGCCCAAAAGCAAGGGCATGCTCCGGGAGGGGCTGCGCTACGCCCTGAGCAAGCCCACCATTTACTGGCCATGGCTCATGGCCGGGTTCATCGCGGTGTTCGCCATGAGCCTGCCGGTGCTGCTTGCAGCGTTCGCGGACCACGTCTACCAGGTGGGGGCCGGCGGGTATGGCCTCCTCAACGCCCTGGTGGCACTCGGGGCACTGTTCGGCGCCGTGGCGTCCACCCGGCGTCGGCAGCTGCGCCTGCGGTCCGTGGTGTTCTGCGCCGGGATGTACGGACTGATGCTCTGCCTGGCTGCCCTTGCCCCGTCCATGGTGTGGTTCGGCGCGGTCATGGTCCTGTCCGGGTTCTGGTGCCTGATGTTCCTCACCGGGTCCAACCAGCTGGTGCAGGTCAGTTCCAACATGGCCATTCGCGGCCGGGTCATGAGCCTGTACATCATGGTGCTGATCGGCGGCCAGGCGCTGGGCGGGCCCATGCTGGGCTGGATCGCCGAGCATGTGAACCCGCACGCCGCGCTGCTGGTGTCCGGTGGCGTACCCGCGCTGGCCGCGTTGTCGGTGGGGTCCGTGCTGGCCCGCAAGGGCGGCCTGCAGCTCCGGATGGACCTGAAGGGGCGCCACCCGTTGCGGATCGTCAGCCGGCACGCCGGCGCCTAAAACCCCGGCGCCCCAAAAACCCGGCGCCTAATAGGGGCCGCAGGCGCTACTGGGGCAACCGGGGTCGGCGCCGTGCCCGGTTGCCCTTCGGGGGGAGCTGCCTAGAGGGCTGCCAGCTGCAACGCCGGGTGCGGGTACTCCGCGGCGCGTTCCTGGAATTGCAGCACAGCCTCGTTTCGAATGACGCCGTCGCGGATCTCGATGGCCCGCGCTATTGTGTCGTTCGCGTCCCACGCTGCCGGTCCGCCCATGACTGTTTCGAGGAACGGTTGAAGCGCCTGGCTGATCTCCCAGCTTGAGGAGTTCCAGAGGTAGGACGGGCTGTGGTCCACCGCGTAGTAGTTGATGTGGTCGCCGACCGTGATCATCGGAGCCGCAAACGTGGTGGACTTGGCCCAGCTGAAGCCCATGCCATCATCGCAGGAAACATCAACGATAAGGCTGCCGGGGCTGAATGCTGCCAGGTCCTCGGTCCGCAGGTACGTGAGCGGGTTGTTCGGGTCCTGCAGCGTGCAGTTGACCACGATGTCGCTCTCGGCGAGGAACGGTGCCAGCGGAACCCTGCCCCGTTCGGTGATGACCTGGCTCAGGAAGGGAGCCTCGTCGTCGTGGTCGAACTGCACGATGTTCACTGAATGGATGGGGGCGCCCACCGCTGCTACGCCGCGGTTGGTCAGCACCTGGACATCGTGGATGCCGTGCGCGTTCAGCGCCGTCACCGCCCCGCGCGCCGTGGCGCCGAAGCCAATCACGACGGCGCTTAGCCGGCGCCCGTAGTCCCCGGTGGAACCCGTCAGCGCAAGGGCGTGCAGGACCGAGCAGTAGCCGGCCAGCTCATTGTTCTTGTGGAACACGTGCAGGCCGAACCCGCCGTCGCTGGCCCAGTGGTTCATCGCCTCAAACGCGATGAGGGTCAGTTTCTTGTCAATCGCCAGCTGGGTGATGGCCCGGTCCTGGACGCAGTGCGGCCATCCCCAGAGGACCTGCCCGTCCCGCATCTCCGCCAGGTCTTCCGGCTGCGGTTTGGGCAGGAGGACGACGTCGGCCGCGGCCAGCAGTTCTTCCCGGGCCGCCATGCGTCCCACCAGCGTGGAGAGGTGGCTGTCCGGGACGCCGAAGCGCTCGCCGTAGCCCTGCTCCAGGATGATGCGCTGCCGCAGTGCGGGGGCGATCCGTTCGACGTGCAGGGGGTGGATGGGTACGCGGCGCTCGTCCGGTTTTCGCGTGGAGGCCAGGACGCCCAGGCTCAGCCGGGGTTCGTGGCCGCTCACTTCTTTTTTGCGGCCTTGGTGGACGTGATGTCCAGGGAGCTGGCCGGCGCTGCGGCGGCCTTCTTGTCTGCGCGCTTTTCCTTGATGGACTTGCCGGACTTTTTTGATGCCGATTGACGCGGGGACTTGTCAGCCATGGTTGCTCCTGTAGCGGAACCGAAAGGGTTCCTGACTACCGACCCTACACCCCTGCACCTAATGGGCACCGGGGTGGCTGCAACATGCGGGGAGGGAGGTTTCAGAGCGGCTGACGGGAATCGAACCCGCGTATCAAGCTTGGGAAGCTAGCGCTCTACCATTGAGCTACAGCCGCAGTGCCCCCCATTCGCGCGGGGCAGAACTTAGCTTAGCGCAGATCGAGGGGCTCCCCGCCAACCCGGCAAGCGGGGCGTTGCGTGTCCTCCAACCCTGCGGCGTCATCCAGTAACTCTTCAATAACGTCGGCCCTGCCGGCTAGGTCCGGCGGACGGGCGCTGGCTAACCTGATCCGGGTAGCGGCCACGTTGGGGGAGGCAACTACTGCGGCAGCCGACGTCAACCACAGGAAATATCTTCATGGCAAGCGCAGAAAACGAGGTCCTCATTGAGCGTGACGCCATGGCCGTCTACCAGTACCTCCTTGACGCCACCAACCTCCCCTCCTGGCGGCACGACGTCCGCAGTGTCAAGCTCGTGCAGGGTCCGGCCGACAGCAAGGGCGCCGTTTACCGCAAGATGGTGGCCGGCCGTTCCGGGCTAAGCATTCCGGCGGAGCTGGAAATCACCAATATCCGGCCCGGGGCTGAAATCGAGTTCCACATCGTTTCCGGGCCCGCCACCCGTTGGGGCGGGTACTACCTCAGCACCGAAGGCTCCGGCACCCGCGTCAGGTTCGCCGTGGAGGCCAAACGCGAAGGCCGGTTCAGCATCTTCAACCGGTTGGGGCTCCTGGACGGGATGCTGCAGCGCCGCGTCAGCTCCGACGTCGGCCAGCTCGATCGGCTGAAGGACGTCCTGGAACTCCAGCCCGCCCTCTGAACCCTGCAGGGCCGGCGGCCCCACCTCCCGGGACTACTGCGCCAGCCGCTGGCCGGTCCAGGGCCCGGCAATGTTCGACGGCGACGCGAGGCTTCCGGAGCCCAGGTCCCAGTACTGCACGGTGTCGTTTGCCCGGCGCAGTGCCACCCCCCGGGAGTTCAGCGCGGTGACGTTGCGCAGCGCGCGGATCCCGGTGACGTCCGTCCATCCCGTGGCTACGGTGGGCCGTGCCTCAGCGCGAAGCGTGGTGGTACCCCACCCGCGGTACAGCGTGGCACTGCCGTCGGCCTTGAGCGCCAGGATGTCCTGGAAGCCGTCACCGTCGAAGTCCACCATGGCCAGCCGGGAGGCGGTGATGCCGGTGGCAATGGTGACGCGGTCGGCAATGTCGCCGGTGCCCTTGTTCGGGTAGAGGAACAGGTTTCCGGAGCCGTCGAGGGCGAGGATCTGGGGCATCCTGTTGTTGGCGCACCAGCCTCCCACCGCCAGGGTCAAGGTGTTCCAGCCGCCGGTGCCGAGCGTGATGGGCGCCTGGAAGCCGCCGGTGGCGATACCCCGGTAGAGGGCCAGGTTGCCCGTGGTCCACTGGACCAGGACGTCGTAGGTGCCGTCGCGGTCCCAGTCCGTCACGAAGACTTCCTTGGCGCCGGCGAACCCTGAGCCGATCACTTTCGCTGCGGCGTAGGTACGGGGGCCGGTGGCTGCCCTGTTCAACAGTTGCCCCGCGGAGTCGACCGACACGAGGTCAGCCGGACCGGTGATGGCGGCGGCGGAAAGGTTCAGGGTGGGCGGCATGTGCCGTACCGGGGCATCGCAGAGGCTTGGCGGGGGTGCCGGGAAGGGCCCGCCGGAGCCGGCGCCGCCCGGGGAATCGAGGGTGCCGGCGGGCAGCGTGGTGTACCCGAAGAAGTTCACCACTCCCCAGATCTGGTAGGTGGAGTTGGTGTAGGAGATGCCGGCTCCCATGACGTTGAACCTGGGATCCAGGAGCATGGCGTTGTGCCCGGGGGAGCCCTTCCACCATTCCACGAGCTGGGCGGCGTCGCGGTCCGTGCGGATGGCGATGATCTCACCGGCCCCGTTGTTGGGGCTCATCGCGCGGGGGTCGGTCCAGAAGGAGGCCCGGTGTTCCACTACCTCCCGGGTGGCGATGTTGTCCGACCATTCCTGGGACAGGCCGGCCACGGTGGGGTGGTATTTCACCTTGTTCAGGCCGTTGGCCACCCGGTACTCATTGATCTTGGTGAAGACCGTGAGGATGGCGGCGGCGTTGCTGTCCGGGACCAGCGCCTCGGTGGAGGGCAGCGCGGTGGTCGATTCGGGTGCGGCCAGCTGGGCCGGGGCGGCGAGTTCGTGGTCGGGCGCCCAGAGCGGAGGGATGGACGGCACGTCGGATGTCGTCGCTGCGGAGGTGGCGGGGAGCGCCCCGGTGGACGGCGCGGTGGACGGGGAGGATGCCGCAGCCGTTGATGACGTGGCGGGCGCGGACGCAGCGGCGGGCGGGGTGGAGGCGGGCACAGGTGAAGAGGCCCGGATGTCCGGGTCCACGGCCGGCCTGAGGTTTCCGACGCCTGTGTTCGCCGCAGCGGACCGGCCGGCGTCGCGCACCAAGGGAGCAGCGAGGGTGATGCTCGCCGTGCCCGAAGCCTGGCCAAACGGCGGCGCAGGAGGAGCAGTGGCGGACGATGAGACCAGCGCCAACGCGCAGAGCACGGCAATAAAAGACGGTGCCACCAATTTATTCACAACATCCCCAGCTCTGTCATGCCTACCCGGGAGACCATTCCGGCGGCTTTCATTCGCAACATTAGCCCCACGGGGCCACAGCAACAACGGGAAAGTGCGGGTGTGGATAACCGATACGGTAATTTGGGAGCCGTGCTGATCTCTGACCGCGACATTCGTGCCGAAATTGATTCCCAGCGGATCGTGCTGGAACCTTACGACCCCGCGATGGTCCAGCCATCGTCCGTGGATGTGCGGATCGACAAATTCTTCAGGTTGTTCGACAACCACAAGTACGCGCACATCGACCCAGCGCTGGAGCAGCCCGAACTGACGCGGCTGGTGGAAGTGGAGCAGGACGAAGCGTTCATCCTCCACCCTGGGGAGTTCGTCCTGGGGTCCACGTACGAAACCGTCACCCTGCCCGATGACATCGCCGCCCGCCTGGAAGGCAAGTCATCCTTGGGCCGGCTTGGCCTCCTGACACACTCCACTGCAGGCTTCATCGATCCTGGTTTCTCCGGGCACGTCACGCTGGAGCTGTCCAACATGGCCACCCTGCCGATTAAGCTCTGGCCCGGCATGAAGATCGGCCAGCTCTGCTTTTTCCGGCTCAGCTCCGCCGCGGAGTTCCCCTACGGCCAGGGGGAGTACGGCAACCGGTACCAGGGCCAGCGCGGTCCCACGGCCAGCCGCAGCCACCTGAACTTCCACCGCACCAGCATCTAGCTCCGGCAGCGCTGGATCCGGCGGCGCGGCAGCCCTAAACCCGCGGCGCGATCACGGGCCGCCGGATGGCAGCCTTTGCCAGGGGTTCCACGTAGCGCGCCGCCAACGGGCCCAGCACCGCCATGAGCAGCACATAGGCCGTGGCCAGCGCCGCCAGCTGGTGCGGAACCGCCCCGGACGCGACCGCCAGCCCCGCGATCACGATGGAGAATTCGCCGCGTGCGATGAGCGCGGCGCCGGCGCGGAAGCGGCCCGGGCGGGCGATTCCGGCGCGTTTCGCCGCCCAGATACCGGTCAGCATTTTGGTGCCCGCAGTGACTGCCGCCAACACCAGGGCCCAGCCCAAAACCGGGGGGATGGACGTGGGATCCGTGTTCAGCCCGAAGGCCACGAAGAAGATAGCGGCGAAGAGGTCGCGCAGCGGCTCGAGGATGCGGGTGGCGCTGTGTGCCGTGGCGCCGGAGATGGCGATGCCCAGCATGAAGGCGCCCACCGCAGCGGACACCTGCATGGCCGACGCCGCGCCGGCCACCAGCAACGCGGCACCCAGGACGTTGAGCAGGAAGACCTCGGAATTCTCGCTGTGGACGGCTTTGGAGACGTGGTGCCCGTGCCGCAGCGCCACCATCAGGACCAGGCTCACCACCGCCAGGGCGATTCCCACCGTGGTGAGGCCGCCCAGGAAACTCACACCTGCGAGCGTGGCGGTGAGGATGGGCAGGTACACGGCCATCGCGAGGTCCTCGAAGACCAGGATGGACAGCACTACCGGTGTTTCACGGTTTCCCAGCCGGCCCAGGTCCGTAATGACCTTGGCAGCAATGCCGGACGACGAAATATACGTGACCCCGCCCATGACCATGGCACCGACGCCGCCCCAGCCCAGGACCAGCGCCAGGCCTGCGCCGGGAATGAAGTTCAGGACCAGGTCCAGGACGCCGGCCTGCCACGAACGGCGCAGCCCGGTGAAAAGCTCGGCAGCCGTATATTCCAATCCGAGCATAAGCAGGAGGAGGATGACGCCAATTTCGCCGGAAAGGTGCGCAAACTCGTGCATTCCCTCCAGCTTGACGATGCCGCCTGCCCCGAACGCGAGTCCGCCCAGCAGGTAGAACGGGATGGGGGACATTCCAATCCGGCCGGCCAGCCTGGCCAGCAGGCCGAGGCAGAACACAACGGCCCCCAGCTCAATGAGGGTCTGGGCCAACGGGTCCATTCGGCTTAGCCGTGGCGCAGGATATTGGCCGCCGAGTCCAGGCCTTCCTGGGTGCCCACCGCCACCAGCAGGTCGCCAGGGTGGAGGACGACGTCGGGCCCGGGCGAGGGCAGCACCTCTCCTTCGCGCATGATGGCCACAATGGAGACGCCGCACCTGGTACGGATGCAGGCCTTGCCCATCGGCTGGTTCTGGAACGGGGAGTCAGCGGCGATGGAGAACTGGCGGGTAACGATGCCCGGGACGTCCTTGTGTTCCTCGGCGAGCTTCATGGCCAGGTGGGTGCCGCCCAGGAGGTTGCCCAACGTGGCGGCTTCGTCGCTGGTGAGCGGAATCGACGCCTGGCAGGTATCAGGATCGTCCCAGGTGGAGACGATGAGTTCGGTCTGGCCTTCCCGCAGCTCCACGACGCCAATGCGGCGCCCCGAGGCGGTCATGAAATCCCTCCGGCGGCCCAGGCCGGGCAGGTTGGTCTCGTCCACGTTCATGGTTCCAGCCTAGTCTGCCTGGCAACACCGGGCCCGGGCCCTGGCCGGGTGCCTGAGGCAGGCTCAGGCAGTGGGGACCACGGCGATGGGGGCCTTGTCCGGTGACTTCACCGGCAGCAGGACCAGAAGCCCGGCCAGGAGCACCACCATGATGCCCAGGATGCCCCAACGCTGGGCCTGCCCGGCTGGCACCAGCGGGGTGGCCACGGTGATGCACAGGGTGAAGAGGGCGGGGGCCAGGAAGCTGACGGCGCGTCCGGTGGTGGCGTACAGCCCGAAGAGCTCTCCCGATTCCCCGTGCGGCGCCAGGCGGGCCAGGTAGGCGCGGGATGAGGACTGGGCCGGGCCGACGAACAGGCAGAGGAACAGTCCGAACACCCAGAACGTGGTGCTCCCCGCCCAATCCATGCCGAAGAAGGAATAGTTTCCGTTGCCCAGCACCAGGATGGCGGTCCCGGCGGCCAGGAGCCCCACCAAGGAACCCGTAATGACGGCCTTGGGGCCCACTTTGTCATCCAGGAAGCCGCCGATTACGGCACCGATGGCCGCCACCACGTTCCCGAAGATGGCGAAGAAGATGACCTGCGACAGAGCGAAGCCGAAGGTCCCGGCCGCGATGATGCCGCCAAAGGTGAAGACGGCGGCCAGCCCATCCCGGAAGACGGCACTGGCCAGCAGGAAGTAGATGGTGTGCGGACTGGTGGCGTAGATGGCCTTGATGCGCCGGAACAGCAGCCCGTAGCTGGCCAGGAAGCCCAGGCGGGCGGTATTGGTGCCGCGGGGCAGTTCGGGAACGGCGAACAACACCGGAAGGGCGAAGACGAAAAACCAGAGCGCGGAGAAGACAGCTACCAACCGGATGTTCAGGCTGTCCGTGGTGGACGCCCCGATCCAGTCGAAAGCCGGTTGGACGAACAGTTGCAGGACGATCAGGAGGGCCACGATTCCGCCGACGTAGCCCGCGCCCCAGCCGAACCCGCTGACCCTCCCGATGTTCTGCGGCGTGGAAACCTGGGCCAGCATGGCGTTGTAGTTCACGCCGGCGAACTCGAAGAACACATTGCCCAGTGCAATCAGGCAGGCGCCGGGAAGCAGGAATTCCGGGTGCGGAAACACGAAGAAGCACAGGGCGGTAAGGATGGCGACGGCGGCCGAGTTCACTCCCAGCCACAGCTTGCGGCGGCCGCCCGCGTCCGAGCGCTGGCCGGTGACCGGAGCCAGGAGCGCGATGGCCAATCCGGCAACAGCCAGGGCGGAGCCCAGGACCGCGGAAGCACTGTCCTCCCCGCCGAAGGCGTTGGACGTCAGGTAGACGGTGAAGACGAACGTGGTCATGACCGCGTTGAAGGCCGCCGAACCCCAGTCCCAGGAGGCCCACGCCAGGATGCGGCGCTTGGTGGAAGTCCGGGTTCCGGACTCAAGTTCCGAGGCAGGCCGCATTGCCCCCTGAGCGCTGGCGCTGTTCATACGTTGAATCGTATCCGCCCGTGGCGAACACCCGGCGGAGCACAGCCCTGCGACGTGGGGGAATTCGCCGCCCTGCCCACCCCGCACAAGAAAAGGTGGTGCCGGGGCCTTGGTAAACTGGAGCCTCCCGGATCTAACTTTCTTGCCGCCTGCTCCAACTTTTGACAATCGAATCCCTGACGTTGCGGAGATACCAGTGATAACAGTCCTTGCCGTGCACTTTTCGGTGGCTGTCCTGGCGCCTTTCCTCTTCAGGGCCTGGGGCCGGAATGCGTTCTACGCGTTGGCGGCCGTCCCGGCTGTTTCCTTCGCCTGGTTGGCCTTCCAGCACGACGCCGTCTATTCCGGGTCCGGCGCAGTATCCGAAGTCTTTGAATGGATTCCCGGCCTCCACCTTGAGTTTGCGTTCCGGATGGACGCGCTGGCTTGGGTGATGTCACTGCTGGTGCTGGGTGTCGGCGCGCTGGTGCTGCTTTATTGCGCCCGGTATTTCAAACGGAAAGACCAGGACCTCGGTGCGTTCGGCGCGCAGTTGCTTGCCTTCGCCGGCGCCATGTTCGGCCTGGTGCTGGCCGATGACCTGCTGCTGTTGTTCATCTTCTGGGAACTCACCACCATCCTGTCCTACCTCCTGATCGGGTTCGCCAGGACCCGGCTCGCGGCCCGCCGGTCCGCCCTGCAGGCGCTCATGGTCACCACGGCCGGCGGCCTGGCCATGCTGGTGGGCCTGATCATGCTGGGCTACACCGCAGGGACCTACCGCATCTCCAGCATCCTTGAGCAAGCGGCCGCGCTGGTCTCCGGACCGTCAGGCGCCACGGTGGGCGCCGCCGTCGTGCTCATCCTGGTGGGTGCCATCACCAAGTCCGCGCTGGTCCCGTTCCATTTCTGGCTCCCGGGTGCCATGGCTGCGCCGACCCCCGTCAGTGCCTACCTGCACGCGGCGGCGATGGTCAAGGCGGGAATCTACCTGGTGGCCCGCCTTGCGCCGGGCTTTGCGGAGACGGCGTACTGGCAGCCCGTGGTCCTGGGCCTGGGCCTGGCCACGATGCTGGTGGGAGGCTACCGGGCGCTCCGGCAGACCGACATCAAGCTGATCCTTGCCTACGGCACCGTCAGCCAGCTCGGCTTCCTCACCATGGTGGTGGGCCTGGGGACACCGGACGCCGCCCTGGCCGGGCTTGCAATGCTGCTGGCCCACGGCCTGTTCAAGGCCACGCTGTTCCTGGTGGTGGGCATCATCGACCACCAGTCCGGGACCCGTGATGTGCGGAAACTCTCCGGCGTCTTCCGGTCCTCGCGGGCCCTGGGCATCGTGGCGGGCATTGGTGCGGCCTCCATGGCCGGGGTGCCGCTGCTGGCCGGGTTTGTGGCCAAGGAATCGGTACTCGAAGCGTTCGTGCACCACGCCACCGGCCCGCATGCCGGTCCGTGGGGCATGGTGGTGCTGGCCGGCCTGGTGGTGGGATCCATCCTGACCTTCGCCTACAGCGCCAGGTTCATGTGGGGTGCCTTCGCGGCGAAGCCCGGCGTGGAGCCCACCCCGTTCAAAGCCATCCGGCCCTCCTTCCTCGCCGCGCCCGCGGTCCTGAGCCTCCTGACCATCGCCTACGGGCTCTGGCCGGTACCGGTTGACGCCTGGATCCAGCCTTACGCGGCTCTGTTCGCCTCCACGGCGCCCGACGCCGGAACGCCGGCTGAGCAGGCCGGCCACCTGGCGCTGTGGCACGGTTTCACCCCGGCACTGGGGCTGACGGCCGTCACGTTCGTGCTGGGCCTGGCGATGTACGTCGGCCGCAACGCCGTGGCCAGGGCGCAGGCACGGGTTCCGGGCTGGGTGGACGGCGACCGGGGCTACCAGCTCACCATCGGCGCCCTGGACGACGCCGCCGTCTGGATCACGGGCCGGACCCAGCGCGGTTCCCTCTACTTCTACCTCGCCGTAATCCTCAGTGTGGCGTTCGTCCTGCCGCTCACCGCCATCCTGCTCAGCGGCAATGCCCTGCCGCAGGACATCTACCTCGTGGACCCGCACTCGCCGCTGCAGCTCGTGGCCGGCGCGGGCATCGTGATTGGCGCCCTTGCCGCCGTCAAGGCCAACAAGCGCTTCCTGGCGGTGCTGATGGTCTCCGTCACCGGGTACGGCATCGCCCTCATGTTCGCCCTGCAGGGCGCCCCCGACCTTGCCCTGACCCAGATGCTGGTGGAAACCATCATCCTGGTGGCGTTCGTCCTGGCCATGCGCAGCCTTCCTCCTGAGCTTCGTGACCGCACCGGCGGAAAGTACCGGGTGCTGCGCGTCATCATCGGGTTGGGCTTCGGCGTGACCATGGTGTTCGCCGCGATCTTCGCCATGGGAGCCAGGACCGCCATCCCGGTGTCCCTGCAGTTCCCGCAGCTCGCCTACGAGGGCGGCGGCGGCCTGAACGTGGTGAACGTGACGCTCGTGGACATCCGGGCGTGGGACACCTTCGGCGAGATCAGCGTCCTGGCCCTGGCCGCCACCGGCGTGGCCAGCCTGATTTTCGTCCGCGGCCGCGGCGACCGCCTGCAACGGTCCGCCTCCGTTGCCGAGGGCACCGTGGGGCGGTACCACGGCGTGGACCCCGGTTCCCGCGACGGTGCGGCGCTGGCCATCAGCCGGAAGTTCGCCGCCTCGGCACGGGACGCCTGGATCGTGGCGGGCAGGACCCTCGCCCCGGAACGCCGCTCCATCATCTTCGAGGTGGTCACCCGCCTGATGTTCCACTCGATGATCATCTTCTCGCTCTACCTGCTGCTGGCCGGCCACAACCTGCCCGGCGGCGGTTTCGCCGGCGGCCTGACCGCCGGCCTGGCCCTGACCATCCGCTACCTGGCCGGCGGGCGGTTCGAACTGCGGGAAGCCGCACCGCTGAGCGCCGGTGCGTTGCTGGGCACCGGCCTGGCCCTGGCCGCTGCCTCCGGCGTGACGCCCCTGCTGTTGGGCGGACAGGTGTTCCAGTCCGCCATCATCGAGGTGTGGCTGCCCGTCTTCGGCGACATCAAGTTCGTCACCTCCACCATCTTCGATATCGGCGTGTACGTGGTGGTGGTGGGCCTGGTGCTCGACGTGCTGCGCAGCCTGGGTGCCGAGATCGATGAACACATGGAAGAACGGTCCGCTGCGGCCGGGCCTGAACCGGCACAGCAGGACCAAGAACCGGACCGTTTTCCTGCCGAGACCACCGCAAAGGGCAACGCATGAGCGTCAACCTGACCCTGCTGATCGTCATGGGCGCCCTCTATGCCTGCGGCATCTACCTGATCCTCGAACGCAGCCTCACCCGCGTCCTGCTGGGGCTGATGCTGCTGGCCAACGCCACCAACCTGCTGATCCTCTCCACCGGGGGATACGCCGGCTTGGCTCCGTTCTTCACCAAGGACACCCCCGCCGGTGACTACAACGACCCCCTGCCGCAAGCCTTGATCCTGACCTCGATCGTGATCTCCTTCGCCGTCACGGCGTTCATGCTGGGCATCATCTACCGCACGTGGGTCCTGGCCCGCCAGGACGATATCCAGGACGACGTGGAGGACCTCCGGGTGGCGGAAACACCGAGCTTCGACGCGGAGGACGACGCCGAAATCCCGGCCGAAACATCCGAGTTTCCGCTCGCCACCGTCACGGCGGGAGGCCGGGAATTGCCGGCCGAACAGGCAGCCGCGGAAGAACAGCCCGGCTCGCTCACCATCGAATCCGGCCCGGAAGGCGGCAAAAAGTGAACATCGCCAGCCTGGCCCCGCTCGCCGTCGTCCTTCCCATCCTGGGCGCCGCACTGACCTTCCTCCTGATCCGGCACTCCCGGGCCCAGCGGGCGGTCAGCATCGGACTGTTGTCACTCACCCTGGCCCTCGAATGCCTCCTGTTGGCGTCCGCGTGGAACAGCGGAACCGCCGCGGTGACCATCGGCGGCTGGCTGCCGCCCTGGGGCATCGTGATGGTGGTGGACCAGTTCTCCTCGCTGATGCTGGTGGTCTCCTCGGCAGTGAGCCTCGCCGTGCTGGTGTACGCCACCGGGCAAGGCATGGCCGACGGCGACGAAGACGCCCCGGTCTCGATCTTCCACCCCACCTACCTGATCCTGGTGGCGGGGGTGTCCAACGCGTTCCTCTCCGGCGACCTCTTCAACCTCTACGTCGGCTTCGAGATCCTGCTGACCGCAAGCTACGTGCTGATGACCCTGGGCGGCACCGGGCCCCGGATCCGCGCCGGCGTCACCTACGTGGTGGTGTCGGTGGTGTCCTCCGTGCTGTTCCTGATCGCCATCGCCATGGTGTACGGCGCAACCGGCACCGTCAACATGGCTGACCTCGCCCTCAAGCTGGGCGACCTGGACCAAGGCACCAGGACCCTGCTGCACGTCATGCTGCTGGTGGCGTTCGGCATCAAGGCCGCCGTCTTCCCGCTGTCCTTCTGGCTCCCCGACTCCTACCCCACGGCGCCGGCACCCGTCACCGCCGTGTTCGCCGGCCTGTTGACCAAGGTGGGCGTGTACGCCATGGTCAGGACCGAGACGCTGTTGTTCCCCGGCGACACCCTGAACACGCCACTGATGGTGGTGGCGCTGCTGACCATGGTGGTGGGCATCCTTGGTGCGCTGGCGCAAAGCGACATCAAACGTCTGCTCTCGTTCACCCTGGTCAGCCACATCGGGTACATGGTGTTCGGGCTGGCCATGTCCTCCGTGGCCGGGCTGGCGGCTGCGGTCTTCTACGTGGCCCACCACATCACCATCCAGACCAGCCTGTTCCTGGTGACCGGCCTGATCGAACGCCGCGGCGGCAGCTCCTCCGTTGACCGGCTGGGCGGCCTGGCCAAGCTCTCGCCCCTGCTGGCAATGCTGTTCTTCATCCCCGGCATGAACCTGGCCGGCATCCCCCCGTTCTCCGGGTTCCTCGGCAAGGTGGGGCTGCTGCAGGCCGGTATTGAGCTGGGGACCCCGCTGGCCTACGCACTGGTGATCGGCGGGGTGCTGACCAGCCTGCTGACGCTGCTGGCCATTGCCCGCGTATGGAACCGGGCGTTCTGGCGGAAGCCGGAGGACGCCGAACATCCGGACCCCGTGTTGCTGGCCGGCCCCTCGGGGCGCGCCGCCGGTCCGGGCGCCAAACTCAACACGGTCACGCTCCTGCCGCGCACCATGGTGGGATCAACCCTTGGCCTGGTGGTGCTCGGCGTCGCGCTCACCGTGTTCGCCGGGCCGCTGTTCGGGCTCTCCGACCAGGCTGCGCGGGACATGCTGGACCGGGCCCCCTACATCCAGTCGGTCCTCGGCAGCAATACCGCCGTTCCGGCCACCGTGACGGGAGGAGGACGATGAGCCGCAAACGGATTTCGCTGCGGCAGGAGCTTCCCCTCCTGGTGTGGCTGGTAATCGTGTGGGGTGCCCTGTGGCAGGACTTCAGCCCCGGGAACCTGCTCTTCGGTGCCCTGCTGGCGGTAGGCGTTGCCAGGCTGTTCTACCTTCCGCCGGTGGAACTCAGCGGCCGGTTCAACATCCTGTACGCCGTGCCCTTCGCCTTTGCCTTCCTGGCGAAAGTGGTGGTCGCCAGCGGCCAGGTCCTGTACCTGGCCACCGTCCGCGGACCCAAGGTGACCAACGCCGTCGTCGCGGTGAAGCTCCGGAGCCACCAGGACCTGATCGTCACCGCCACCGGGCACGTGATCTCCCTGATTCCCGGCTCCCTGGTGGTGGAGGTGGACCGCCCGGCCTCCACCCTGTACCTGCACGCACTCAACATCACCTCCAAGCAGGACATCGAGGGCCTGCGGAACGAGGTCCGGTCCATCGAAGCGGGCCTGATCCGCATCATGGGGTCCGCCGAAGAACTTGAAGCCGTCCGAATGGAGGCGTCCGCATGATGCCCGTTGTCCTGGCGGTCACGGCCGTCATCTTCTCCCTCGCCGCGGGCGGGGCCATCATCAGGATTGCCCGCGGCCCTTCGCTGCTGGACCGGGTGCTTGCGGCCGATGTCCTGCTCGCCATCCTGGGCGGGGCCCTGTGCGTGGACATGGCCGTGAACCGGCACCTGAACAACCTGATGCTGGTGGTGGCCATCTCCATCATTGGGTTCATCGGGTCGGTCACGGTGGCCCGGTTCGTCGCCGACCGGAGGGTGAACCCCCATGAATCCTGACTTTTCCGGCGCGGACGCGTGGATCGACCTTGCCTCCGCGGTGTTCATGGTGGCGGGTGCGCTCCTGTCCCTGGGCGCCGCCATCGGGCTGCTCCGCTTCCCGGACCTGATGAGCCGCATGCACGCCGCCACCAAGCCGCAGGTCCTGGGCCTGTTCCTGCTGCTGGCAGCCATTGGGCTGCAGATGCGCAGCTGGTGGGTTTGGCCGGTCCTGGTGGTGGCCTGGATCTTCCAGCTGCTCACGGTGCCGGTGTCCGCGCACATGGTGGGCCGGGCCGGCTACCGCACCAAGCACCTGCACCGGGAGCTGCTCGCCGCCGATGAGCTTGAGGCCGTAGTGCAAAAAGCCGCCGCCGAGGCTGCCCTGACGGACAACCGCGACGACGGCGAAAACCGCCAGTAGCTAGACGATGTCCTGCGTCTTGGCGAAGCGGGTGATGGCGCGCTGGGTGCCCCGGTTGGCCAGGACCTGGATGATGGCGCTGACGGACGCGGAGATCAGTGCGAAAGTCAAGGCCGAACGCAGGCTGGTGGGCACGTCCTCGCCCTTGCCGCTGGGCGGCTTCTGCCCGGTGGTCTTTTCCCAGATGGTGTTGACGAGCTTGGTGCCGACCAGGCCTGCGCCCAGGCTCACCGCGGTACCGAGCAGCTTGATGAAGAGGTTCATTCCTAGTACTCCTTGCGGGCGGAAAACGGACTGCCTCCAGCCTAGCCGTACACCCGGACCGGTCCGGGCAAGGGCATGGCCGGCATCCTCTCGGGCCCGCTGACGGCGGTCCGCGGTCACATCCGGTTCAACAGCCGGCATGGCCGCCGCCCAGCCCCCGCCAGGTGTAAACTTGACCACGCCCAAACCGGGCAGTATTTACACGCGAACATCAACATTCAAAAACGACAGGGGAGCGCCGCCGTCGGACAACCTGGCCATGCCGGGCACCGCAGGTGGGCGCTGAGAGTGCGGGACAGCCGCAGACCCTCGAACCTGATCCGGTTAGTACCGGCGCAAGGGAGTCGAGTTCTCAAAGTGTCCGGCCGGACCGGCAACGGTCCGCCAGCCGGAGCCACTTTCCCCTCCTGTTACCCAGGAGGATCACATGAGTACTGCTGCAATCAAGAAGACCACCAGTAAGTCCTGGCGCGTCGTCGACATCGTGGTGGCGGCCTTGGTGGCCATCGCCGGCGGGGTCATTTTCTGGGCCTGGGACCAGGGCGCCGCCGCCCTGTCGGCCCCCATGAACGCCGCCTACCCGCCCTTGACCGGGATCCTGGCCGGCGGCTGGATGATTCCGGGCGTGCTGGGAATGCTCATCATCCGCAAGCCCGGAGCCGCCCTGTTCTGCGAAACTGTGGCCGCAACGGGCGAGCTCCTGATGGGTTCCCAGTATGGCGCCTCCGTCCTTTTCTCCGGTTTCATCCAGGGGTTGGGCGCGGAAATCATCTTCGCGGTCTTCGTCTACCGCAAGTTCAACCTGCCCGTCTCCCTCGTGGCGGGGGCGGCCGCGGGCTTCTTCTGCGGCCTGAATGACTCACTCGCACCGTGGGGCTGGAACATTGCCTACTCCGGGGCGGACAAGCTCGCCTATATCGTCCTGACCACGGTGTCCGGCGCCGTGCTGGCGGGCGCGTTGTCCTGGCTCGCCACCCGCGGCCTGGCCCGCACCGGGGTGCTGAGTTCCTTCGCGTCCCGCAAGGCTGCAACGGAGCCAGTTTTCTCCTGATGGCACCTTCCCAGGACGCCGCAGGAGGCGTGCGCCCTGCCGCCGTCACGGCCCGCGGCTGGGGCTGGCGGCATGCAGGCAGGGCCAAACCTGCCGTCCACGCCCTCGACCTGGATATCCGCCCCGGCGAGCGGGTACTCCTGCTCGGTCCCTCGGGTGCCGGGAAGTCGACGCTCCTGCATGCCCTCGCCGGGGTCCTGGGCGACATCAACGACGACGGCGAGGCCGGCGATGCGGACGAGTCCGGTTCGTTGCTGGTTGACGGCGCCCCTCCCCGCGAGCGTCGCGGCCGCTCCGGCCTGATGCAGCAGGACCCGGAGACGCAGGTGGTCCTCTCCCGGGTGGGGGACGACGTCGCCTTCGGCGCCGAGAACCTTGCCGTGCCCCGCGACGCCATCTGGGCGCGCGTGCACGAGGCGCTTGCCGACGTCGGACTCTCCCAGCTCCCGCTGGACCACCCGACGTCGGCCCTCTCCGGCGGTCAGAAACAGCGCCTGGCGCTGGCGGGCATCCTTGCGATGCGTCCCGGGCTGATCCTGCTGGACGAGCCCACCGCCAACCTCGACCCGGACGGCGTCCTGGAGGTCCGGGACGCCGTGGCACGCTGCCTCGACAAGACCGGGGCCACTTTGGTGGTGGTGGAGCACCGGGTTTCCGTCTGGAAGGACCTGGTGGACCGGATCGTGGTCCTGCAGCCGGGCTCCGCCTCGGATCCCGCCGTGCTCCTGGACGGACCTCCGGACCGGGTGCTCAGCGAGGCCCGGGCCATGCTGACGGCGGCCGGAGTCTGGGTGCCGGGGTATGTGCCGGCCACCCGCCGCCGGTCCGGCATCCCGGCCGCCGTAACCGGCAACCTCCTGCTTGCAGCCGAAGACCTGGCGGTCTCCCGCGAGCGTCCCCGCCGCAAAGGCTTCCGCAAGATTCCGCCGGTTCCTGTCCAGGAGGGTGTTGCCGCGCAGGTCCGGGCCGGCCAGGCGCTGGCCGTCACCGGCCCGAACGGCGCCGGAAAATCAACGTTCGCACTGACCCTTGCCGGGCTCCTTGAACCGGTGTCCGGAAAGGTGTCGGCCGCCGTGGACCTTAGCCGCGGTGCCGGGATCGACCCCTACGCGTGGAAGGCAGAGCAGTTGATCTCACGGGTGGGCACCGTGTTCCAGGAACCGGAGCACCAGTTCGTGACGGGCAAGGTGTTGGACGAGCTGCTGTTCGGGCCGCGGCACCTGGGCCACGGCGAGGACCGGGTGGAGGAGCTGCTGGAGCGGCTGCGGCTCACCCAGCTGGTGGACGCCAATCCCTACACATTGTCCGGCGGTGAGAAGCGTCGGCTGTCCGTGGCCACGGTCCTGGCCGCCAGCCCGCAGGTGCTGGTCCTGGACGAGCCGACGTTCGGGCAGGACGCCAACACCTGGGCGGAGTTGGCCTCGTTCCTCTCCGAACTCCTGGACGCCGGCACGGCCGTGGTGTCCGTGACCCACGACGCCGAATTCACCCGGGCTCTGGCCGGGGCCGAGCTGCGGATGGCCGCCACGGAACCGGTGGCGCCATGAGGCAGCAGCTGACCCTGGACGGCAACCGCGCCCTCCTTGCCCGGGCCAACCCGCTGAGCAAATTTGCCGCCGTCGTGCTGATCACCGCGGTCCTGGCGCTGTCCATCGACTGGGTTTCCGCGTCCGTGGTGCTGGTCTTCGAACTGATCCTTTTTCCCCTGGCCGGCCTCACCGTGTCCCTGCTCTGGCAGCGGGGCTGGCCGCTGATCCTCGCCGCCGCCATCGGCGGCTGGAGCACGTCCATCCTGGCGCCGGACAGCGGGAGGATCCTGCTCGACGCCGGCATCTGGACCATGAGCGAAGGCTCCCTCCAGCTGGGCATCGGCTTCCTGCTGCGGGGCTTCGCGATCGCCCTTCCGGCGGTGCTCCTGATGAGCTGCACCGATCCGACGGACCTTGCCGATGCGCTGGCACAGAAGGCGCGCCTGCCGCACCGGTTCGTCCTGGGAACCCTGGCGGCGATGCGCCTGGTGGGGCTCATGGCCGAGGAATGGCAGACCATCGGGATGGCCCGGCGTGCCCGCGGCGTGGGGTCGCGCGGCAACGTGGTCCAGCGGGTGAAGGCGACCCTGGGCCAAAGTTTCGGGCTCCTGGTGCAGGCGATCCGCCGCGCGTCGAGGCTTGCCGTGACCATGGAAGCGCGGGGTTTCGGCGGCGGGCAGCGAACCTGGGCCCGCGAATCGACGTTCAGTGTGCTGGACCTGTGGGTGGTAGGCGGTGGCGTCTTGATCTCCGGGTGCGCCCTCGGTGCGGCGCTTGCCGCGGGCCGTTGGAACATGGTGTGGCTGGGCAGCTAGCAGGGTTACCTGCCGGTACTATCGCATGTAGCGGGTAGGTCACCCCGGATACTCCCT
Source organism: Pseudarthrobacter sp. AG30 (assembly GCF_003116525.1). NCBI lineage: Bacteria > Bacillati > Actinomycetota > Actinomycetes > Micrococcales > Micrococcaceae > Pseudarthrobacter > Pseudarthrobacter sp. AG30. Next base: position 139,150 of record NZ_QEHL01000012.1, read on the forward strand.
CGGATGGCCATACCGCGACCTTCTATCTCATTTATGATATATTCGCGTCATGACTCAGGAGACCGCCGGCCACGTCGCCGCCATGTTGAGAAACGCCCGGACTGAGAAGGGCTGGACCCAAGGCCAGTTGGCTTCCGAACTCGGAACCAGCCAAAGCGCCGTCGCCCGGATGGAACAAGGCAAGCAGAACCTGAGCCTCAAGATGATCCAGCGGCTGGAGACCATCTTCGACCGGAGCATCGTCAACGTGGGCAAGCCCAGGATGACGCACCTGCGGGTGGAGGGCGGCCGCACCCTCTCCGGCGCGGTGGACGTCAACAGCAGCAAGAACGCCGGCGTGGCGCTGCTGTGCGCCAGCCTGATCAACCGGGGCACCACCGTGCTCCGCCGCCTCGCCCGGATCGAAGAAGTCAACCGCATCGTTGAAGTGCTGACCAGCATCGGCGTGGAATGCACCTGGCTCAACGACACTGATCTGCGCCTGCGCCGCCCGGCCGTCTTGGACCTGGAAGGGATGGACGTTGACGCGGCCCGGCGAACCCGCAGCGTCATCATGCTGCTGGGCCCCCTCCTGGACGAGTCACGGGAGTACCGGCTGCCCTACGCCGGCGGCTGCGACCTCGGCACCCGCACGGTGGAACCCCACATGCAGGCACTGCGCGAATTCGGGCTCTCGGTGGAAGCCACCGCCGGTTTCTACACGGTCCAGGCGCCTCCCGCGGACACCAGGGACCGTTCCTTCGTCCTCACCGAACGGGGGGACACCGTTACCGAGAATGCGATCATGGCGGCGGCCCACCGGCCGGGAACAACCGTGATCCGCAACGCCAGCCCCAACTACATGGTGCAGGACCTCTGCTTCTACTTGCAGATGCTCGGGGTGGCCATCGAGGGCGTGGGAACCACCACGCTCCGGATCACCGGCCGGCCCGTGATCGACGCCGAGATCGAGTATTTCCCGTCCGAGGACCCGATTGAGGCCATGAGCCTGATTACGGCCGGCATCGTCACCAATTCCGAGGTCACGGTCCGCCGGGTACCCATCGAATTCATGGAAATCGAGTTGGCCACCCTGGGCCAGATGGGGCAGAAGCTCGAAATCTCCGGCGAATACATGGCCCGCAACGGGCGCACCCGGCTGGTGGACGTGACCACCAAACCGTCGGAGCTGCGCGCGCCCGAGGACAAGATCCACCCCATGCCGTTCCCCGGGCTGAACATCGACAACCTGCCTTTCTTTGCCGTGATCGCCGCGAACGCCCACGGGCAGACCATGATCCACGACTGGGTGTACGAAAACCGTGCCATCTACCTGACAGAGCTGAACCGGCTCGGTGCACAGGTGCAGCTGCTGGACCCGCACCGGATCTACGTCAACGGACCCACCAAGTGGCGTGCCGCGGAGGTGGGCTGCCCGCCGGCGCTCCGCCCCGCTGCCTGCCTGCTGCTGGCCATGCTCGCCGCACGGGGCGTCTCCGAGCTGCGCAACATCTACGTGATCGAACGCGGCTACGAGGACCTGGCGGAACGCCTCAACACCATCGGCGCCAAGGTGGAGTACTTCCAGGACTAGGCGTTCATGCTTCGTCATGATCAGCAGCTGCGCCCGGAATTTCCTGGCCCTGACGCAGAATGTTCGTATGCGTACTTTCGGCGTCGAGGAAGAACTCCTGATTGTTGATCCGGAGTCCGGGGAGCCGCTTGCCCTGGCGGACGCCCTCCTCGCCGGACACCGTGTCGCTGCGGACGATCTCCCGGTGGACCCGGACCTCCACCACTCCGGGAAGCAGGCGGATCACGACGACGAGATGGGCCTCAGTGCCGAGCTGAAGCTTGAGCAGATCGAGACGCAGACAAAGCCCTGCCTGGAGTCCGGGGCCCTGCTCGAGCAGATCAGGGCCGGCCGCGCCATGGCCAATCAGGCGGCCGCCAAGAACGGAGCCAGGGTGGCTGCGCTGGCCACGTCTCCGCTGGCATCCGCCAGCCACACCACGCCGGACCCTCGCTACGCCAGGATGCTGGAGCGCTTTGGCCTCACGGCGCAGGAACAGCTGACCTGCGGTTTCCACGTGCACACCTACATCGAATCGCCGGAAGAGGGCGTGGCGGTCCTGGACCGGATCCGCGACAAGCTGGCGGTGCTGACGGCGTTGAGCGCCAACTCGCCGTACTGGAACGGCGTCCCCACCGGGTTCGAAAGCTACCGTACCCAGGCCTGGAACCGGTGGCCGACGTCCGGCCCGGCCGCGATCTACGGGACGTACCCCGCCTACCGGAGGGTGGTCACCCGGCTGCTGGACACCGGCGTGATGCTCGATGAAGGGATGCTGTATTTCGACGCGCGGCTCTCCCGGAACCACCCGACGGTTGAGGTGCGGGTGGCGGACGTCTGCCTCCGCGCCGAGGATGCAGCCTTGATCGCCGTGCTGGTCCGCGCCCTGGTGGAATCGGCCGGCAGGGAATGGCGCGAGGGGGTGGACCCGGCCCCCGTGCCCACTGTCCTGCTGCGGATGGCCTCCTGGCAGGCCAGCAGTTCGGGACTCGGCGGCGAGCTCCTGGACTTTGGGAACTTCCGCCCGGCCCCGGCCGCGGACGTAGCCCGTTCCCTGGTGGATTACCTGGCGCCTGTCCTCCAGGAACAGGGCGAACTGGCCATGGCCCGCCAGGGCGTGGAGCACATCATCGCCCGCGGGACAGGGGCCGCCGAGCAGCGCCGGGCCCGCGACAGGGCGCTGGCCGGACCGCCTCCCGAGGATATGGGCTTCGGTGCAGTGGTCCGGCACGCCGTAGACGCCACCATGCGCGGCGCCCTGGATCTTTCCGGCGTGGAAGACACCCCGGAACTGCTGCGGGTCCGCCAGGCCTGACGCCTTAGATCTGCTTCAGGGCCTGTTCCAGGTCGCGGATGAGGTCGTCCGCGTCCTCGAGCCCCACGGAGAGCCGGACCACGCCGTCACTCAAGCCAATGGCGGCCCGCCCCTCCGGCCCCATGGCGCGGTGCGTGGTGGTGGCGGGGTGGGTGATCAGGGATTTCGAATCGCCCAGGTTGTTGGAGATGTCGATGATCCGCAGCCCGTCCAACAGGGCGAAGGCCGCCTCCTTGCCGGAGCGCCCGCCCGAGGGCGCCAGCTCAAGGGTGAGGACCGTGCCGCCGGCGCTCATCTGCTTCGCCGCCAGCTCATACTGCGGGTGCGATGTCAGCAGCGGGTACTTCACCCAGCTCACTGCAGGCTGCTCCTCGAGCCATTCAGCGAGCCGCAGGGCGGTGGCCGAGGAGTGCCGGACGCGCAGGCTCATGGTTTCCAGGCCCTTGGTCAGGACCCAGGCGTTGAACGCCGAAAGCGCCGGACCTGTGTGGCGCATCAGCTGCTTCACCGGGCCGTCGATGAACTCCTTGGTGCCCAGGATGGCACCGCCCAGGACCCGGCCCTGCCCGTCGATGTGCTTGGTGCCGGAGTACACGATGACGTCCGCGCCCAGGTCCCCGCAGCGCTGCAGCAGGGGAGTGGCGAAGACATTGTCCGCAACTACCGTGGCGCCGGCGGCATGGGCAAGTTCGCTCACCGCGGCGATGTCCACGATTTCCTGCATCGGGTTGGACGGGGATTCGAAGAAGACGGCGGTGGTGGGCTTGGACAGGGCCTCGCGCCACTGGTCCAGGTCCGGGCCATCGACGAAGACCGTTTCCACTCCCCACCGCGGCAGGATCTCGTTCAGGATCACGAAGCATGACCCGAACAGTGAGCGGGCGGCCACCACGCGGTCACCGGCTGCAAGGAGCGCGCCCAGGGCCGTGAACACCGCGGACATGCCCGACGCCGTCGCGAAGCAGGCCTCGGTGCCTTCCAGCAGCCTGAGCCGTTCCTGGAAGGTGGCCACGGACGGGTTGCCGTAGCGCGAGTACACAAAGCGCTCGTCCTCGCCGGTGAAGGCGCGTTCGGCCGCGGCCGCGGATTCGTAGACGAACCCGGAATTCAGGAAGACGGCCTCTGAGGTTTCCTGGAAGTTGGTGCGGTCCAGCCCGCCGCGGACAGCCTGGGTGTCGGGGCTCCAGCCGGGGGCATCTTGATTGAAAGTCACTTAGTTCTTTCCGAGGTTGGTGGGCAGGCCGCGGTTCTTCCAGCCGTTGACGGTCCGTTCGCCGTAGCGGTCAGGTTCCCCCTCGAAGCCCTCCAGGACGTTGTAGGAAGTGAAGCCGGCCTGGGTGGCCGCCACGGCCGCGGCGATGGATCGCTGGCCCGAACGGCAAAGGAACACGAGCTCAGCGCCCGGGTCCTCAGGCGCCTGCTCCTTGAGGTCCTTCACGAAATCGGGGTTGGGGATGCCGCCGGGGAAGGTCCACTGGATGAAGAGCGGATCGTTGTCCGTTGCCTTGGTATCCGGAATGCCAATGTGGGCCCATTCGCCCTCGGTGCGGACGTCCACCAGGATGGCGCCCTGCTCCAGCTTGGCCCACGCTTCCTGCGGCGTCAGGTCTCCCGCGTAGCTCATGCGTGGCCCTCGCCGTCGAACTCGCCTTCCAGGTCGTCAACAGCCGTGGCCACCGCGGCGTCAGCCGACGCGATGGCGGCCGGGAGGACAACGGCCTGGGCCACGATGACGCTGCTGCCGTTGAAAGTGGCCGCCGGGCTGCCGTGCAGGACGTAACCGTCCGCAAGCGCAGCCGAGATCCGCTCACAAAAGGAGCGGTCGTCCGGGCCCGTAATCAGGCGGTAGGACAATTTTTCGTCAGGGGCGGGTGCGTCAGACACGACGGATCTCCTTCTTTCACGCTTGCAGCTCGAATCGGTCGATATGCCAAGTATTCACCTGAGGCACCCCGCCGCGAGAGGAGGGTTGCCGACCGGCCAGTCAGGGCTTAACACCGGTACTCATTACTCCCCAAAAACGTAACACCTGCGCCGCCAAGCCGCACGGCCGCCGTCGTCATGTTCCGTAATTGAGAGCCCGCGACCACCGCGTCACGGGAACGCGGCAAGGCGGCCGGGCCGATAAAGTTTCTACCGGGGGCGCCGCCCTGCCGTCACAGTGGGAGTACCGGGGGGTCTTGCCAGCATGCGAGCAGCAACATCGCACCACCAGGCCGGCCGTCGTCGTGCCCGTCACCGTTCCCCCGGGGCGTTCCTGGCCGCCGCCGTCGTCGTGCTCCTGGCGCTGCTGGCGCCCGCCGGTGCTGCGCAGGCGGCCTCCGCGGAACCGGACCAAGGCAAGCCGTGGCTGGGTGCCGTCCTTGAATGGGGCGAGGATACCGCCGCTGGATTCTCCGACCGGCTGGGTGCGAGCCCGGCCGTGTTTGGCCACGACATCGGCCTGCCGTTCCGCGACTCGGACCGGAACAACATCGAGGGGTTCCTGCAGCAGGCCTCGGCCAAGGGCGCCCACGCCATGCTCACCGTGAAGCCCACGGTGCCGCTGGACCAGATCGGCGCCTCCGAAGCGGAAGCCTTCGCCGGCAAGGTCCGCGACCTGGCCTCCGGGTTCAAGGGCCGGCTGTTGATCCGGTTTGCGCCGGACATGAACTCGAGCTGGGTGGCCTGGGGGCAGCAGCCGGCCGCCTACCGGGAGGCCTTCAAGGCGGTCGCGGCAGCGGTCAAAAAGGACGACGGCGGCCGGGCCGCCATGGTCTGGGCGCCGTACCTGGGCAAGGACTACCCCTTTGACCGGAGCAGGAATGCCCCGCAGCCTGGAAGTGACGGCTTCGCCCTCCTGGACACCAACGGCGACGGCGCCTGGAACGGCTCCGACGCCGCCTACGCCCCCTACTATCCGGGGGACGACGCCGTGGACTGGGTGGGCCTGACTGCCTACCATGACGACACTGCCGGCGCCGCTGCCGTTAACACCGTGCCGCGTGCCGGTGAACTCCAGGAGATGCTGACCGGCGCGGGCAGCGAGAACTTCTACAGTGCCTACGCGGAGGTCCGCAGGAAGCCGCTACTGCTCCAGACGTCGGCGTTCTACAGCCCTGCCGCGGGCGGACCGCCGGAGGCGGATATCAAGACGGCCTGGTGGGACCAGGTGGTGGGTACCGCCACCTCGCCGGCTTTCGCCAGGACGGCGGCGGTGGTGTGGGACGAGCGCACCAGCACCAGGGATACCGGCGTGGCCAGCATCGACTGGCTGCTCACCGGAAATCCCGCCATCGCCAAAGCTGCGCTGGACCGGCTGAAGTCCTCTGCCGTGGTCACCGGGCCGGTCACCGATGTGGCCGCGGACGGATCGTATGTCCGGGCCAACACCCTGTCCGGGGCTGCGGTCTGGACCGTGGCCGTGGCGATGGCCATCCTCCTGGCGGCGCTGTGGCAGATTCCCCGCCGGGTCAACGCCGCCACCGCATGGAGCTACCAGGAGCCGGGAAACAGGGACTCGCGCGTGGATCTGCTGCGCGGGATGGCCATTGTCTTCGTGGTGGTCAACCACCTGGGCCTGGTCTCGCTGTTCCAGCTGCTCACCCAGGAGGCCGTGGGCTTCGTATCGGGTGCCGAACTCTTCGTGCTGTTCTCCGGCCTGGTGGTGGGCATGGTCTACGGGCCGAAGGCCAGGGAAGACTTCGGCAAGGTTGTGGACCTCACCTCCCGCCGGGCGGGGAAGCTCTATGTGACCGCGCTGTCGGTGCTGATCGGCGTCTTCCTCATCGCGCAGCTTCCGTTCTTCCACACCGAGGCCTTGACCACGTTCGTGGACCAGGGGACCGGCGGGGCCGGGCATAACGGTGCCGGCCGGACGTACGACCTCTACGCCGGGATGTCGTCGCTGTTCCAGTTCCCGGTGCCGCCCCAGGTCCTGCCGGCCATCCTGCTGTTGCAGTTCGGGCCCTGGCAGTTCAACGTGATGGGCCTGTACGTGGTGCTGCTCCTGGCCAGCCCCTTGATCCTGGCCCTGTTGAACCGCGGAAAGGCCGTATGGGTCCTGGTGGTATCGCTGGCGGTGTACGCCGTGGGGGCCGGAACCAGGTTCCGGATTTTGCCGTCGCAGTTCGAGGACTCTTTTCCGCTGCTGGTGTGGCAGGTGCTGTTCGTGCTGGGGCTCGTGGTGGGATACCACCGGCGCAGCATTATCGCGTGGTTGTCGGCCCATGCCTGGGTGGTGGCCGCCTGTACGGTGGCTGCAGTCGCCCTGGCCTTCCTATCCTGGGGCAACCCCTACTTGGCCAACAACTACGACGTCCGGCTGGCGCTGATGCCGGACGCCACCTACCGGGCCATGTATGACGCCCTCTTTGGCCGGACCTACCTGGCTCCGGGCCGCCTGCTCAACGTCGTCTTGCTGGTGGTGGCGGCGTATGCGTTCCTCAGCGCCTACTGGAAACCGGTTGAGCGGGCGCTGGGCTGGTTCCTGATCCCGCTGGGCCGCGCAACGCTCTATGTCTTCATCATGCACGTGGTGCTGATCGCCGTCGTGGCCAACATCCCCGCCCTCCAGCAGGAGAGTATCTTCCTCAACACCGTGGCGTACGCCGTGGTGCTGGGCCTGCTGTGGGTGATGGTCCGCACCAGGTTCCTGTTCCGGATCATTCCCACCTAGGCCCCATCTTCCACCGGGGAACCATGGCCCGGGCATGAAAAATGCTGCGGCACGGTGGGTGCCACAGCATTTCGATCACGTGCCAGGTAAGGACTGGGAATCCCTTGGAGGGTATGTGTCCTAGACCAGCTCGGGATACGAGGACACGATGTAGTCGGCGGCAGCCGGACCTTTCATGCGCAGGCCCTTGCGGCTGCCCGGCAACCGCGTCTTCATCGCTGACCAGAAGGTCGTCTCCGTACCCGGCAGGTGCTGGTTGATGAAGCACCAGCTCATGTACAGGCCGTAGAAGCGGTCGCGTTCCAGGGTGGACTCGGAGGTCTGGTCGAAGTAGGTGGCGTCTTGGAGAAAGAGATCAAACTGGGAATGTGCCATGAGGGCGTCCCTTCGCTAAGTGCGTGGCGCCGCCGTTCGGCTACAGCAGCGAACCTCGATGCCCTGCACTGGTGGCAATCGGGTCCATAGATTAATCCTGTGAAAGAAACCGGGATCATGAGCGCCGTCAACGCCTGTCTACACTGTAGACTTTACCCGTAGACTACATATGAGGCAACCCTCTCGAATGATCTCGGGTCAGTTGTCCGCAGCGAGGACAAATTCATGACTTCCCCCAAACCATCCGGCACCGGCAAGGCCAAGGCCAGGCTCAGCCGGGACATCGTGCTGGCCAAAGCGCTGGAAATGGTGGATGCGGAAGGCCTCGAAGCATTGACCATGCGCCGCCTGGGCCAGGAGCTCGGCAGGGACCCGATGAGCCTTTACCGCTATGCGGAGAATCGGGCTGCCTTGCTCGACGGGGTTTCGGAACTGGTGCTGGACCAGCTCACCATCCAGCAGGATGACCCTGACTGGAAGGCGCAGTTGCGGGCGATCGCCCACAACCTGCGGACCCTGGCGCTCCAGCATCCCAACGTGGTGCCCCTGTTGGTGACCAGGCCACTCTCCACGCCCCTCGGCTTGCGCCCGCTGGGCACGCTGCGGCCGCTGGAGAAGATCCTTTCCCTGCTGGTGTCGGCCGGATTCGATCCCTCAGACGCGCTGCACGTCTACCGCGTGTACTACGGCTTCCTCTACGGCCACATCCTCAACGAACTGCAGGAGTTCGTAGTGGACCCCGAAGAGAACGAGGTGCTGCTGCGGCTGGGGCTCCACCGCCTGCCCGCCAAGGAATTTCCCAACCTGCGGGCGTTGGCCCCGGCCTTGGCAGATTACGACGGCGCCAGCGAGCTTGACCAGGGGCTCACCATCCTCTTGTCCGGACTGGAAGCACAGCTGTCCCGGCAGGCGGCAGCAGCGCTCGGCTAGAACGGAAGCGGGCGGCGGGGCATTATTCGAACGAGGCCCTGCGCCGGTCCTGCACGCGGGTGTTCCAGACATCCGGCCGGTTGACCTGGAACCTGCGGCCGGTCAGGGCCTTCGCGTTCAGCCGGACGTAGTTGGCCTTTTCGCCGGGCTGCCACGGTTCCAGACCGAGGCCGTCCACTTGGTCCTTTACCGCCTGGTCCTCGATGATCCCGGTATCGCCGCGCACCACCACGCTCCATGCCATTTCGGTGGCGGGGTCGTAGCCGTCGATCTCCAGCGCCGCCGGCCGCTCCATTTTGGCGCCCCAGAGCTTGGAACCGGGCGCTGTCCGGAAGACGATGCTGCGCAGGTGGACGATGTAGTTCACGGGAAAGATTTCGGGATGCTCGTCCACCACGATGGCCAGCCTGCCCACGGTGTCATTGGCGAGGAGTTCCCAGCAGTCGTCAAAGGAGAGGTTTTCGATCGGCAGCTTGTGCGAGTCCATGGTCCACACCTTACGGGTGAAGCCGGGAGGGCAAAAGGGGCCGGTGGCCCTGTTGCGCGGCTACTGGATCCCGGCGAAAAGTCCGCTCAACTCCGCTGTCAGTTCCTTCTGCACGGCCGGCGTGCCGATTTCCTTGCCGTCGATACGGTTCACGGGGGCCAGCAGCCGGACGCTGGAGATCAGCCAGACGGCATCCGCATCCAGCAGGTCGCGGGGCTCCAGCGGGCCGTACCCCAGCTCCCAGCCCGCCGCCTTGGCCGCCGCGAAAAGCGCGCCCTGGGACGTTCCGGGCAGGATGCCGCTGTCCAGCTGCGGCGTGATGAGGCGCTTGACCGCAGTGCCGTCGTCGGACTTTTCCACGTGGGCCAGCAGCACGGTGGAGGTGGGCCCTTCCAGGACGCGGCCGTCGGATGAGGTGAAGATGACGTCGTCCGCGCCCTGCTTGTGGGCGTGCCGGAGGGCCGCCATGTTCACCGCGTAGGACAGCGTCTTGGCACCCAGGAGCAGCCACGGGGCCCGTTCGGCCACGTCACTGTCATAGCCGCGGTCCAGCAGGATTACGTCGATGCCGGTTTCCCGCTGGCGGCGGCCCGCCGCTCCGGCAGGTGAGACCTGCACCCAGGCGGTGGGGGCCGGGGCGCCCTCGACGCCGCGGGTCACCACCAGCTTGACCACCAGTTCGTCGGCGGCAGCGTCCGACGGCGGGTTCCCGGCGCGGTGCCGGGCAACGGCGGCCGCGATGGCGCGCTGCCACACGTCCTGCCCCGGAATGTCGAGGTCCAGCGCGCGGGCGGAGCCTGCAAGCCGGTCCAGGTGGGCCTGCATTTTCCGGACTGTCCCGCCGACGGCCAGCATGGTTTCGAAGATCCCGTCACCCCGGGTGACGCCCAGGTCCGTGACCAGGAGCTGCGGTTTGGCGGCGTCGGCTACCCTGCCGTCGGGGTAGGCAGGGTCAAGGAAAACGAGGACAACGGGGGCTGGAGAGCTCATGGCACCAGCTTAGTGCGGCGGCGCCGCTAAGCTGGGCGGAGTGCGCCGGCCGGAACCGTCCCCGGAGCCCGACCTCCCCGGGAGATATTGACGTGTTGTGGCCTTTTTCGCTTGCCGGCACCGCGCCGACGTGGGTTGTGGTGCTCCTGGGCTTTGCCGACCTGGTGATCAGGGTCCTCGCACTGGGCATCATCCCCGGCAACAGGCGCCCCACCACAGCCATGGCGTGGCTGCTGGGGATCTTCTTCATCCCGTTCCTGGGCATCGTCCTGTTCCTGCTCTTCGGCAACTTCCAGCTGTCCAGCCGCCGCCGCGCGCAGCAGGAGCAGGTTAACGACCGCGTGCGGGCCGGCATCACTGCCTTGTCGGACGTCGAGAGCGACTACCCCGGGCCGGAATGGGTGAAGTCCGCGGCGGAGCTCAACCGCACCCTGGGTTCGCTTCCCATGGTGGACGGCAACTCCGTTGAGCTCATCCCCGGCTACCCGGACTCCATCCTGGCCATGACCAACGCGGTGCGGAAGGCGAAGACCTTCGTCAACGCCGAGTTCTACATCATGAGCTCGGACCACGTCACCAACGACCTGCTCACGGCCATGGAAGAGGCGGCCGAACGGGGCGTGGAAGTGCGGCTCCTGTTCGACCACATCGGCACGTTGCGCATCAAGGGCTACCGGAAGCTGCTCAAGCGCCTGCGGGCCGGCAAGATCCAGTGGAAGCGGATGCTCCCCTTACTGCCCATCCGTGGCCAATGGCGCCGGCCGGACCTGCGCAACCACCGCAAGATCATGGTGGTGGACGGCGAAATCGCCTTCACTGGGTCGCAGAACCTGATCGAGCCCTCCTACAACAACCCGCGGCACCGCAAGGCCGGCCGCGAATGGGTGGAACTGATGGCCTGCCTGCGGGGGCCGATCGTGACCACCCTTAACGTCGTCTTCGCCACCGACTGGCTGAGCGAGACCGACGAATCCCTGGAACACCAGCTGCAACTGCCGGCGAATCCCGAGCCCGGAGATGTCACGGCCCAGGTGGTGCCCAGCGGCCCCGGGTTCATCACGGAAAACAACCTCCGGCTCTTCAACACGCTCATCTACTCCGCGCAGCACCGGATTTCCATCTGCAGCCCCTATTTCGTCCCGGACGACTCCCTGCTGTATGCCATCACCACCGCGGCGCAGCGCGGCGTCGATGTGGAACTGTTCGTCTCCGAAAAGGGCGACCAGTTCCTGGTCCACCACGCGCAGCGGTCCTACTACGAAGCACTCCTCGAGGCAGGCGTACGCATCTACCTGTACAAGGCGCCGTTCGTGCTGCACGCCAAGCACTTCACCATCGACGACGAAGTGGCCGTCCTGGGATCGAGCAACATGGACATGCGTTCCTTCTCGCTGAACCTTGAGGTTTCCGTGATGCTCCTGGGCGAGGAGATCGTCAACAAGATGCGCGCGGTGGAGGACACCTACCGGGACATCTCCCACGAGTTGAAGCTGGCGGACTGGCTGAACCGGCCGCTGGCCGCCCGGTATGTGGACAACGTGGCCCGGCTGACGGCCACGGTGCAGTAGGACCGCCGTGTTCCGCTAAGCCAGGGTCAGTCCTCCGGGAAGTCCGAGCCGAGGGTGGAGAGCACGCCAAAGGCCTTGGTGCGGATCTCGTCGTACTCGTCGTCCGGGTCGGAGTCCGACGTGATGGCACCGCCGACGCCGAGCGTCAGGTCCGCGGCTCCGTCGCCGGAGGCGTCGATCACCAGGGTCCGGATGGCGACGGCGAGGTCGGTCGCCGAGTTGAGCGAGAAGTACCCGATGGCCCCCGAGTAGAACCCGCGGGGCCCGGCCTCCAGCCGGTCCAGGATGGCCATGGTGCTGATCTTGGGCGCGCCGGTCATGGACCCTGCCGGGAAGCAGGCCGCCACTGCCTCGGCCCGGGCCGCCCCGGGGAGGAGCCGGGCGTCGATGGTGCTGACCATCTGGTGGACGGTGGCGTAACTTTCGATCGCGCACAGCCGGCTGACCGTCACGGAGCCGGGCACCGCAAAGTGGCTGAGATCGTTGCGCAGCAGGTCAACGATCATGATGTTCTCGGCGCGGTCCTTCACGGACGTGGCCAGGTCGGCGCGCAGTTGCAAGTCTTCCTGCGGATCGGCAGCCCGGCGGCGGGTGCCCTTGATCGGTTCGGCGCGCATGCCGCCGTCGGCTGCTATCTTCAGGAACCGTTCGGGCGAGGTGCTGGCGACGGAAAGGCCGCCCAGCCGCAGGTAACTGGCGAACGGGGCCGGGTTGCGGCGGCGCAGCGCGAGGTAGATGGCCCAGGGATCCAGGGTCTCCGCCGACATCCGGGCTTCCAGGGTGGTGGTCAGGCAGACTTCGTAGGTGTTTCCCTGCGCAATCTCGTGCTGGGCGGCCGCAATTTTCGCCCGGTAGCGGGCGCCCGTGTCCCGGCTGCGGAAAACGGGCGGGCCGGGGCGTCCGACGCCGGTGCTGCCGCCGGCATCCCCGGCGCCCACCGCTCTTGTGCCCACCGCTCCGGCGGGGCCCGCGGGGGTCGTGGAGGCTGAAGCGGCGGCCTGCACGGCTGCCCGTGCGCGGTCCAGCCATTCATCGGCGTCAGGTGCCGCAAGCGCCAGGAGCCAGGCGGTGCCTTCGGCATGGTCAAGCACCACGGCCCGGCCGGCGAAGATCAGGGCGGCGTCCGGTGTGGGGGCGGAAAGGTCGCTGCCGCCGGTTTCGCGCTTGAGTTCGTAACCCAGGCAGCCAAGCCACCCCAGGGTGAACTCGCCCGGATAGCCCTCGGGAGTCCGGACCGCCCGCCGGCCCCAGACGGTATTCAGCCAGCGGAAGAACGGGCCCGGAACCTTCGCCACGGACGAACCCGCGCTGATGAAGCCCATCCCCGCGCGGTGCGTGACATACTGCCCGAACGTGCCGGCGTCGTCCGCCATGATGCTGAACCGGCTGCGTTCGGCGGCCGGTGCGTCCCGGTGGTTGGAGGAGTCCAGCCAAACGGCGTTGGGGGAGCGGCCGTACAGGGATTCGAACAGGGCCGGTGCGTCCGGTGCCAGGTCCAGGCGCTCGGCGTGCAGGCGGAGGCCGCGGCGGGCGGACAATTCCGGGGCGAGCACCGGTGCCAGCGCAGGCAGGTAGGGGAGGAGCCGCAACAGGTCTGCGGGCGCGGAGCCGTCAGCGCGGTTGTTGACGCGCAGGTCCGCCCGGCCGGGGACGTTGTCGCGGCCCAGCCATTCTTCCTCCTGGGCCGCCCACTGGTCCCAGAACGGCCTGTAGGTGTCGCCGTCGCGGTCCAGGGCCCGGGTCCGTCGGACGTCGTCCGGTGCCTCCGCCCAGATCACGGCGTTCAGGAACGGGCGGGCAGGCTCGGACGCTGCGCCCACGCCCTCCACGATGACGATCTCGGCCGGCAGTGTTACCCGGGCATCGCCGTCGTAATGGTTGGCCCAGTCCCAGCTGGTCCAGGTGGCGGCCTCGCCCAGGCTCAGCGGCGTGAGGACCGTGGACACATAGCGTTCGACGCCGGCCGCGAGCCCGTCCCAGCCCGGGTAGATGTCCTCGAGGTGGAACAAGGACACCTTGTGGTGGGCGCGGAGCAGCGCCGCGAGTTCGACTGCCAAGGTGGTCTTGCCTGCGCCGGAGCGCCCGTCGATGGCGATGATGACGGGGGCTGGGCTCATGGACTAGAGCGTACCGTTTTCAGCGTGCCTGCCGCTGCAGTCCCGTGTCCCGCAGGGCCTCCGACTTGATGTGGTCCACGATCCCGGGAAGGGCGGAGTGGATCTGGTGCCAGACGGCATCGAAATCGGCGTGGCCGCCGTACCAGGGATCCTCGATGCCCTGGTCCAGCCGGTCGCGGCCGGCCATGGCCGGGTCGAAGCTGCGGAGCATCCGGATCTTGTTCAAGGCATCCCGGCCCGGTGCTGCCTCGGTGAGCCAGGCGTAATGGTCGATGTCCAGGGCCAGGATCAGGTCGCGCTCGCTGAACCACCGCGGGTCCCACTCCCGGGCGACATGGTTTTCGGAGGCCAACTGTGCTGCCGCGAGCCGGCGGGCGGCCCGGGGATCGATGGGCCTGCCGGCCTCGTAGCCGGTGGTGCCGGCGGAGTCCACCTCCACCAGCCCGTCCAGCCCTTCCCGTTCCAGCGCTGCCGCGAGCATGAGCTCGGCCATGGGGGACCTGCAGATGTTGCCGGTGCAGACGGTGATGACACGGTATGGGCTCGACGTTGAGTTCATGAAGCTAAGCATGCGCGCTGGTTGCCCGTCTTGGCTAGCGGGCTGTTCACAATGTTTTACGGGTTTGTAAAGATGAATTACTGGCTGTCATATGGGGATGGCTTCCGTGTGGCTGTGCCCTCCGCCCGGCCGCTAGTGGATCAGGGCCAGCAGGATGCCAACGCCCACGAACAGGGTGCCGAAGACCCTGCTGAGGACGATTTGGCCCGGCTCGGTGCTGGTGAAGCGCTGGAAGGACCTGGCGGCCGCGGCGAAGAAGAACCACATCACCAGGATGTCGATGACCACGATGGTGGCCGTGAGCACCGCGTATTGCGTGAACAAGGGTTGCTCAGGCCGGATGAACTGCGGTGTGAACGCCAGGAAGAACACGATCGCCTTCGGATTCAGCAGGTTGACCCAGAAGCCGCGCCGGAAGATGGACCACGCCGGTTCATCGCGCAGGGCGGCGGCCTCCTCCCGGGCGGCCGTGGGCTTGCTCAGGAACTGGCGGATACCCAGGTACACCAGGTACGCGGCGCCGGCGTATCGGATCACGTTGAAGGCCACGGGCGAGCTCGCCACCAGCACCCCTACACCCAGGGCAACAATCAGCACATGCACCACCAGGGCCGCCTGCTGGCCCAGGATTCCCCAAATGGACCGTCGGAACCCCGCATTCAGCGAGTTGCTCATGGTGTTGATGGCCCCGGCACCCGGGGTGAAGCTGATAAGGGCGCCGGCACCTGCAAGGGCCAGCCAAAGGGAAAATTCCACTCATCAATCCTAGGGGCGGCGCGCCTCGGGTTCAGCGCTAGGCTCTGGCGATCACTTCGCCATTGGGGATCAGGAACCAGCCGTCGTCGGTGGAACCCCACCGGTGCCAGCCCGCGGAAATCCTGGCCAGGTCCGCCGGGTTGGCGAACCCGTACTCCAGGGCCTGCTCCGCGAAGGCTGAATGCAGCACCCGCTCGCCCCACACCCGCGCCTGCCAGCGGCGCTGCTGGGCCGTGGCGTACAACCAGTTGCTGCTGCTGGGGGCGACGTCGCTGAACCCCGCGGACTGGGCCCAGCTGACCAGCCGGCGCCCGGCGTCGGGCTCTGCTCCGTTGCGGCGGGCAATCCGCTGGTACAGGTCCATCCACTCGTCCAGTTCCGGGATGGCCGGATACCAGCTCATCCCGTGGAAGTCCGCGTCCCGGACCGCCACGATGCCGCCGGGTTTGGCCACCCGGCGCATCTCCCGCAAGGCCTCCACCGGGTCCGTCAGGTGCTGGAGCACCTGGTGTGCGTGGACGAGGTCGAACGTTTCGTCCGCGAAGTCAAGGTCGTAGATATTGCCGGCAACAAATTCAACATTGGGAACGCCGCGTTCGGCGGCGAGGACCTGTGCCTGGGCGATGACGTCCGGCGAGCGGTCCAGGCCGGTGACGTGCCCGGGGTTGACCAGCGCGGCAAAGTCGCAGGTGATGCTGCCGGGCCCGCAGCCGACGTCCAGCAGGGCTGTTCCCGGCGTAAGGTGCGGGAGGACGAACGCCGCGGAATTTTCGGCGGTCCGGGCGGCATGGGCGCGGACCACCGATTCGTGGTGGCCGTGCGTGTAGACGTCTTCCCCTGGCTGCTGCGCACTCATAACCAAACGTTACTCCCAACCGGGCTGCGGTTGGCGCCTCTTCGCGGCCAACACCACAAGCCCCGGGGCTTATCCGGGGTGGCCGCCCTTGGGTTTTTCGTCGTCGGATTCTTCCCGGGCCGCGGCGGTTGCCTCGACCATGGCGGTCATGAAACGGGTCACTGTTTCCAGTTCCGCCGCGGAGAACCCTGCCATGGCGCTGTCCATGTGCTGCGCCAGCGGGGCGAAGATGGCGCCGCCGTCCCTGAAAGCCTTGGGCGTCATCTTCAGTTGGACCTGGCGCCGGTCCGTGGCGTGCCGTTCACGGACCACATGCCCGGAATTGTCCAGCCGGTCGATCAGTGCCGTGGTGGCGGGGGAGCTCAGGTTGAGCTCCTTCCGCAGGACGCCGGGGGTTACCACCTCGCCCCTTGCCGTATGGCGCATGATCACCGCCAGGGCATTCATGTCTGTCCGGTGCATGTCCTTGCGGTCACCGGCCGCGTCCACGTACCGGTTCGCCTCGATGGTGAACTCCTGCAAAAGCCGAAGCAGGGGGTTCGGCGGGCCGAATTCCGGTCCGGCCTGGGGAAAGGACGGTGGACCTGATGCAGTCTGTCCTGCCATGCCCGCCTCCCTTCAGCCATTCGTGTTTGCGTTCGTGCCGGACCGTTCCTGCCGGGCCTTTTCCGCCCGACCGTACTGACGGATATTACTGCAGAAGCCCGAGGCCCGGCCCTGTCCGCGCTATCCGTACCGGCGGTACCGGAAAAAAGCTCGACTGGCACTTATCTCCATGATGGAGATAATCTATGCTGGAATCAATCCTACTCGCGGCACCCTGGATGGAAGGCATCATGAAACGAACAAAAGTTGCCAAAGAGCGCGTCCCGTTCTGGCTGCGCTGGCTCATCCCCGTCGTCCTGGTCGTGACCTGGCTGGGACTGGCCGGGGTGGGCGGCCCCACGTTCGGCCGCCTCGAAGAAGTCTCCAGCAATGACCAGGCGTCCTTCCTGCCCGCCAGCGCCGAAGCGACCGAGGCGCAGGACTGGCAGGCAAAGTTCCGGGACTCGGACGAGGTGCCCGGCATCATCGTCATCGAAAACACCGCCGCCTTCACCCCCGCGCAGCTGGGCGGGTTGGCCACGCTCAAGACCAGCCTCGAAGGCCTCAAACTGGGCAGCGCCGTGATCGGCCCGATCCCCTCCAAAGACGCCAAAGCCGTCCAGTTCGTTGTCCCCATCGGGTCCTCCACCGAACTGAAGGACGCCGTCAAGGAGCTCCGTGACACGGTGTCCGCGGCGGCGCCGCAGGGAACCCAAACCTTCGTGACCGGACCGGCAGGGCTGGCCGCCGACCTTGCCGCCGCGTTCGGCGGCATTGACGGCATCCTGCTGATCGTGGCCCTGTCCGCCGTCTTCGTGATCCTGCTGATCGTCTACCGTTCCCTGCTGCTGCCCATCATGGTGCTGCTGACCTCCGTCTTTGCCCTCTGCGCGGCCATCCTGCTGGTGTTCGGGATGGCCAAGGCAGGCTGGATCCAGCTCAACGGCCAAAGCCAGGGCATCCTGTCCATCCTGGTGATCGGCGCGGCCACGGACTACGCCCTTCTCTTCGTGGCCCGCTTCCGCGAAGCCCTCACCCACACCACCAACCGCACCGCCGCAGTCCTCACCGCCTGGAAAGCCTCGTTCGAGCCGATCCTGGCCTCCGGCGCCACGGTGATCATTGCCCTGCTGTGCCTGCTGTTCTCGGACCTCAACTCCAACAAGGCCCTCGGCCCGGTCGCCGCCGCCGGCATCCTGTGCGCCCTGTTCGCCGCGCTGACCCTGCTGCCGGCACTGATGGCGCTCCTGGGCCGGGCCGCGTTCTGGCCGTTCCGCCCCAAGCTCGTCCCCGCCGACCAGCGCGAACCCGAGCTGGTGACCGGGCTGGAAGGACAGAAAGGCCTGTGGCGCGCCACGGGTTCCCTGGTGTCCCGGCGCCCCAGGACCGTATGGGTCGCGTCGGTCCTGCTGCTCCTGGTGGCGGCCGGCGG
This sequence comes from Pseudarthrobacter sp. AG30, assembly GCF_003116525.1. NCBI lineage: Bacteria > Bacillati > Actinomycetota > Actinomycetes > Micrococcales > Micrococcaceae > Pseudarthrobacter > Pseudarthrobacter sp. AG30. The sequence continues at coordinate 157,329 of NZ_QEHL01000012.1, forward strand.
CCTGCTGCAGCTCAAAGCCAACGGCGTACCGCAAACGGACGTCATCCTCACGGCCTCCAACGCCGTTGACGGCCAGGACGCGCTGGCGCGCCACTTCGACGCCGGCAGCGGAAGCCCCGCCGTCGTGGTTGCGGACCAGGCCAAGGCCGCCGAAGTGCTGGACCGGGTCAAAGCGGACGACGGCGTGGGCGAGGCCTACCTCCTGGGGCCGGGCAGCGTGCCCATCACCGGAGCGCCGGGAGCTCCCAACACCCCGGACGTGAGGGACGGGAAGGTCCTGATCAACGCCACGCTGAACGACGCCGCCGACTCCCTGCAGGCTGAAGAAACCATCAAGGCCCTCCGCAGCGAGGTCAAGGCCGTGGATCCCGGCGCGCTGGTGGGCGGCGTGACCGCCACAGCCCTGGACACCAACACCACCGCCCAGCATGACCTCGTGGTCATCATCCCGGTGGTGCTCGTGGTGATCCTCTTCATCCTGATGCTGCTGCTGCGCTCCATCGTTGCCCCGGTCCTGCTGGTGCTGTCCGTGGTGCTGTCCTACGCGGCGGCGCTCGGCGTGTCCGCGTTCGTCTTCAACAACATCTTCGGGTTCCCCGGAGCGGATGCCACTGTCCCGCTGTTCGGCTTCGTGTTCCTGGTGGCCCTGGGCGTGGACTACAACATCTTCCTGATGAGCCGGGTCCGGGAGGAGTCGCTCAAGCACGGCACCCGGCCCGGGATCCTGCGCGGCCTCAGCGTGACCGGCGGGGTGATCACCTCGGCGGGTGTGGTGCTGGCCGCAACGTTTGCCGCCCTTGGCGTCATCCCCATCATGTTCCTGGTGCAGTTGGCCTTCATCGTGGCGTTCGGCGTGCTGCTGGACACCGTGCTGGTGCGCTCGCTACTGGTTCCGGCGCTCGCCTACGACATCGGCCCAAAGATCTGGTGGCCCGGAAAACTGGCCCGCGCCCAGGCCGGATCCGGCACCCGATCCCGGGAGTCCGGCCTCGAGCCCCGCACGGAGGTACCCACCCGCTGACGCTCAGCCCTGCCGCCGCCACCATTCCACGGTGGCGGCGGCAGCCGCGTCCAGCGGGGTGGGCCGTACGCCAAGGATGGCCTCCGAACGGGCCGAATCCATCACGAACGGGTGCTCAAACTGGTAGCCGAGCTCCGCCAGTTCCCGCATGTCGGCGGACACAAACGCCGCCGCCCGCAAAGCCCAGCCCGGCAGGACGCGCACCTTGGGTGCCGGCACGCCCGCGGCCCGGGCAAAAGCACGAACCAGCTCCCGCTGCGTCAGGGCCGGGCCGGTGGGGGCGTGCCAGACCGAGTTCCAGGCGGCGGGGTTGGCGGCTGCGGCGACCATCGCTGCGGCCAGGTCCGGAACGTAGGTAAAGGAGTGCGGCTGGTTCGCGCTCCCCACCACGCTGACATTCCGGCCGGCGAGGATGGGGACCACGATGCGCTCGCCGCCGTGCGCCATCTGGACCCGCGGACCAAAGAAGTCCCCGGCCACCACGCTGACAGTTGCCGCAGCTGCGTCCTCCCTCGCCTGCAGCAGGCGGGTGCGCACGCCGCGCTTGCCGCCGGCCGCCCGGCGCGGGCTGTCCTCGGTCATCACGCGGTCCGGCTCGCTGTATGAATACAGGCTTTCCGGAAAGACGACGACGGCGCCTGCCTCGTGTGCCGCGTTCAACACCGCCTGCTCGGCTGCGGGCAATTCCGCCTCCCAAGCTGCGGCGGTGTAGGACGAGCCGTGGATGCAGTGGAAGACGGCATCGACACCGGTGAAGACCTGCCGCAGGGTTTCGGGATCCTTGGCGTCTCCCGTGATCCGCTCAACCAAGGGGTGGTCGGGCCCGCTGCCGGACCGGGTGACTACGCGGACGCGGTGTCCATCGGCCGCGAGCTGCTCGGCAACCGTCCAGCCCACCGGCCCCGCACCGGTGACGACGAAATTCTTGACCATGAGTCCTCCTGGGAAAGTTTGTAGCGAGAGCGGTGCTCTCGCTTTCAGCATGGACCGGGTGTCGCAACCTTGTCAAGAGCACTGCTCTCCTCTGTTGGCACCGCTCTCGGTTGTGGCATGCTGGAGCCTGTGACGGACACAGAAAAAACGGACGCGACGGCGGCACCGGCCCGGGCCCTGACGCCCAGGCAGCGGGCACGGACGCAGACCGTGGCCGACATCATCCGGCTGGGACGGCGCCACCTGGCCCTGCACGGGGCGGCGGCACTGTCCCTCAGGGCGGTGGCCAGGGACTTGGGAGTGGTTTCCTCAGCCGTGTACCGCTACGTGGAAAGCCGGGATGAGCTGCTGACGCTGTTGCTGATAGATGCCTTCAATGAGCTGGGGGACGAGGTGGACGCCGCCATCGGGGCGGTTCCAGTCGATGACCACGCCGGCCGCTTCACGGCCTTGGGCCGCGCGGTACGGACCTGGGCGCTGCGGGAGCCGGCAAGCTATGCGCTCCTGTTCGGCAGCCCGGTCCCCGGCTACAACGCGCCCGCCGAGCGGACCACGGTCCCCGGTACCCGGGTGATCGTCGCCCTGATTGGCATCCTGGAGTCTGCCTTCCGGGCCGGGCGGCTGGCCGTGGCGGATGCCGTGCGGGCAGAGATCCCCACCGCGCTCCAAGCTGACCTGGACACCATCCGGGCACAGTTCGGCCTTACCGTCCCCGAGGAACTCGTGGCCCGGGGAGTCCTGGTGTGGAGCGCATTGTTTGGCGCCGTCAGCTTCGAGGCCTTCAACCAGTACGGGCCGGATACCTTCAGCGTTCCGGCGGAACTTTTCGACCACCATCTTGCCGTCCTTGCCGGCGTGGCGGGGCTGCAGCTGCGCGCGTCCCGTGATGACGGGTAGGCCTGGCCCTGTTGGCGGCCAGGGGGCCTCGGTAGACTGCCAGTGCGCCCGCACGGACGCGGAGCCTCGAAGGAGAGATGCACCATGACTGAGAACCCTGAAGTTGCAGCCGAGGAACCACGCAAGGGCAGCAGCGCCCCGGGCCTGGAAGGGGAAGGTGGTCAGTACGTGGACGGGGACTACGGCGCCGCGGGCACCATCAACGAGCCGGAACGCGAAGCCGACGGCGAATACGAGGAAGGCAACTACGGCGACGCCGGAACCACGGGAGGCGCGCGCACGGAGGAAGCGATCCGAGACGGCCTGACCGACGGCCAGGTCCAGTCGACCGCGGAGGACCGGGGACCGTTGCACGGCCGCCCGGACTCCGACCGGTAAGGAGTCCTCCCGGGCCGCTTCCTGTGCGGCCCGCTTCGCCCATTTATCGCAACGGCGCGGCTAGCGGCCCGCGGATTCCGGAACCGCTCCTGCGGCGACGTTTTCCGTGCTGCCCGAGTGGTTCCCGGCGTCCGGTGCCGCCACTGTGGCGTCCCCGGCCGGTTCGGCGTCGCTGCTGCGGGCGCGGCTGATCGCAGCCACCGCGGCCAGGACCGTCACCAGCCCGCCATACGCGTAGGTGGTGACCGGGAGGGACAGCACGGGGGCCAGCAGGCCGGCCAGCACTGCCGGAACGCCGAAAGCCGTATATGCCACCACGAAGAGCGAGGCGAAGGTGCCGGCGCGTTCGTGGTCCTCGACCAGGGGGCTGATGGACCGGATCACGCCCATGAACGCCGTGCCAAAACCTGCTCCGGCCACCACTACGGCAGCCAGGAACAGGCCAAACGAGCCCAGGCCGATGGCCAGCAGGGACAGCGCAGTTCCCAAGGCCAAAGCCGAGGTGCCGAAAATGGTGATGGTACGGGCTCCGAAGCGGTGCAGGACTGCAGCGGTGGCTGCTCCGGTGCCTGCCAGGATGGTGATCACCATGCCTTGCCACAGGTGCTCCCGGATGCCGAATGTGGCGTGGACTATCGCGGCGCCGAGCGAGAGGTACAGCCCGCCCGTGGCCCAGCCGGCAAAGACGGCCGGGGCGCCGGCGACGAATCCGCGGCGTGCGGCGGGTGGCAGGGTCAGGTGCGGCTTGAGCGAGGCCGCTGCCCCGGGCGTCCGGGGCGAGGTTTCGGGGGCGGCCCACACCAGTGCGGCGAACACCATGTACAGGACGGTCAGCGAAACGAACACCAGCGTGCGCGGCTCAGCCAGCAGGTCCAGCAGCAGGCCGGATGCCAGGGCGCCCAGTGCCAGGCCGCCCAGCGGCGCCACGGTGTTCCAGGCCGCACTGGAGCCCGGGTCATCCTCTGCTTCCAGGTCCGTGATCGCGGCAGAGAGCGTGGTCAGCAGGATGCCGCTGGCGATGCCCTGCAGTACGCGGGCCACCAGGAGCATGGCCAGCGAATCGGCAACCAGGAAGGCCGTGACGCTGGAGGCGAGCAGGATGAAGGCTGCGCTGATCACCGGCCTGCGGCCCAAGTGGTCCGAAATCGAGCCGAAGACCAGCAGGGCTGCCAGCAGCGCCACGGCGTACACGGCAAAGATCCCGGTGGTTGCCACGGGCGGCAGGTGCAGCTGCTCCTGCAGTGTGGGGTAGAAAGGCGACGGCGCGCTGGCTCCGGCCATCATCGCTGCCGTGGCAGCCGCGATCAGGGCAAAGCCCAGCCGCCGGCGTGCCTCCTGGGGCCGGGCTGCGGGGGAGTGCGTCAAAACGTGCCGCCTTCCGCGTAGGGTGAATTTGGTTCGAAAATAGTCGAAACCTCAGCCTACTGGCAGTGACGCTAATGGTTCAACTAAAGTCGAACTGTGGCTACACCGGCGAACCTTCCCCATCCCGAACGCGCGGACCTCCAGTTGCCCAGTGTGCTTTTTGCCCTGAGTGACCCGGACCGGCTGGAGATCGCGCGCCAGCTTCGCGCCGGCCCCCTTGACATGGCCGAGTGTGCCCTGAGCAACCCGGACATGCCCAAGTCCACCAAGTCCCACCTGATGAAGGTGCTGCGCGAGGCCGGCGTGATCCGCAACGAGGCCAACGGCCGCGGCCGCCGTTTGACCCTGCGCACGGAGGATCTTGAGGCGCGGTTCCCCGGACTGCTTGCGGCGGTGCTGGATGCGCCCGCCCGCGACTGAAGCCTCCGCGCCGATGGCGACGGGCCGCCGTCGTCCGTCCTCCTTGTACGCCGTGAGCAAAGTTGAGCGTAGTTCGCTCAAGTTGTGTTGACATCTGGTGGTGCCTGAGTAAAGTTGAGTCCAGAACGCTCAATCATTGGGCGCCACCCAGTTTCCAAGGAAAGAAGGAAGCAACACATGTCACGTGCAGTAGGTATCGACCTCGGAACCACCAACTCCGTCGTCTCCGTTCTCGAAGGTGGCGAGCCCACCGTTATTGCCAACGCCGAGGGTGGCCGCACCACGCCGTCGGTCGTTGCATTCTCCAAGTCCGGCGAAGTCCTGGTCGGCGAAATCGCCAAGCGCCAGGCCGTCAACAACATCGACCGCACCATCGCATCCGTCAAGCGCCACATGGGCACCGACTGGACCGTCGCGATCGATGACAAGAAGTACACCCCGCAGGAAATCTCCGCGCGTATCCTCATGAAGCTGAAGAACGACGCCGAGTCCTACCTGGGTGAAAAGGTCACCGACGCCGTCATCACCGTCCCGGCCTACTTCAACGACGCCGAGCGCCAGGCCACCAAGGAAGCCGGCGAGATCGCAGGCCTGAACGTCCTGCGCATCGTCAACGAGCCCACCGCCGCAGCCCTCGCCTACGGCCTGGACAAGGGCAAGGAAGACGAACTCATCCTCGTCTTCGACCTCGGCGGCGGCACCTTCGACGTCTCCCTGCTGGAAGTCGGCAAGGACGAAGACAACTTCTCCACCATCCAGGTCCGCGCCACCGCCGGTGACAACCGCCTGGGCGGCGACGACTGGGACCAGCGCGTCGTCGACTACCTGCTGAACCAGCTCAAGGTCAAGGGCATCGACCTGTCCAAGGACAAGATCGCCCTCCAGCGCCTCCGTGAGGCAGCCGAGCAGGCCAAGAAGGAACTCTCCTCCTCCTCCAGCACCAACGTCTCCCTCCAGTACCTCTCCGTCACCCCCGACGGCCCGGTCCACCTGGACGAGCAGCTGACCCGCGCCAAGTTCCAGGACCTCACCAAGGACCTGCTGGAGCGCACCAAGAAGCCGTTCCACGACGTCATCAAGGAAGCCGGCATCAAGCTTTCGGACATCAACCACATCGTGCTGGTCGGTGGCTCCACCCGTATGCCCGCCGTCTCCGAACTGGTCAAGGAACTGGCCGGCGGCAAGGAGCCCAACAAGGGCGTCAACCCGGATGAGGTCGTCGCCGTCGGTGCAGCCCTGCAGGCCGGTGTGCTGAAGGGTGAGCGCAAGGACGTCCTCCTGATCGACGTCACCCCGTTGTCCCTCGGCATCGAAACCAAGGGCGGCGTCATGACGCACCTGATCGAGCGGAACACCGCCATCCCCACCAAGCGGTCCGAGACCTTCACCACGGCGGACGACAACCAGCCGTCCGTGGCCATCCAGGTCTTTCAGGGCGAACGCGAGTTCACCCGCGACAACAAGCCGCTGGGCACCTTCGAACTGACCGGCATCGCGCCGGCTCCGCGCGGCGTCCCCCAGGTCGAGGTCACCTTCGACATCGACGCCAACGGCATCGTCCACGTCTCCGCGAAGGACAAGGGCACCGGCAAGGAACAGTCCATGACCATCACCGGTGGTTCCAGCCTCTCCAAGGAAGACATTGACCGCATGGTCAAGGACGCCGAGGAGCACGCAGCCGAGGACAAGGCCCGCCGCGAGGCAACCGACACCCGCAACACGGCCGAGCAGCTCGCCTACTCCGTGGACAAGCTGATCGCCGACAACGCGGACAAGCTGCCCGAAGAGGTCAAGACCGAGGTCCAGGGCGACGTCGACAGCCTCAAGAAGGCCCTCGAAGGCACGGACGACGCCGCCGTGAAGGCCGCGTTCGAGAAGCTGCAGGCCTCGCAGACCAAGCTGGGCGAAGCCATCTACTCGCAGGCCGGTTCGCCGGACGGTGCCGGCGCTGCCGGTGCCGAGGGTGCCGCCGGTGCCTCTGCGGGCAGCAAGGCCGATGAGGACATCGTCGACGCCGAGATCATCGACGAAGACGAAGCGAAGAAGTAGCCATGCCGCACCACGGTAACGAGGAAGAGCACAACTCATCCGCGAACCATGACGCCAGGCAGGGCAACGGCGAACCGGTCATCCGGGACAACCGTAAGGTTGACCCGGTGACCGGCCAGGCCCGGCACCCCGAAGGCGGCCACGCTCCAAGCGCCGGCCACCAGCATGGCGCTGCCGATTCCGATGGCGACGCACTGGCCCAGGCAGAGGAAATCCTCAACGGGGTGGACGTGCCCGCGGAGGAATCCGTGGCCCAGGGGGCTCCGGCCGCCGCCGGCAACGCAGAGGCCGCCGAACTGCGCAACGACCTGCTCCGCCTCCAGGCCGAGTACGTCAACTACCGCAAGCGGGTTGAACGGGACCGCGCCGTGGCCGGGGAGATGGCCGTCATCGGCGTCCTGAACTCCCTGCTCCCGGTCCTGGACGACGTCGACGCCGCACGGCAGCACGGCGACCTCACCGACGGGCCCTTCGCCGCGATCGCCACCAAGCTGGAGAACGCGCTGAAGACCTACGGCCTGGTCCGGATCAACGAGACCGGCGTGGAGTTCGATCCCACGATCCACGAAGCCCTGATCCAGCAGCCCGGCGAGGACATCGAGGTTGACACCGTCAGCCAGGTCCTCCGCTCCGGCTACAAATCAGGAGACCGCGTCCTCCGCGCCGCCCAGGTCATCGTCGCCGTCCCTGCGTAGCATTACCCCAACGCCTCCGCGGATGAGGGGGCCCCGCCCCTACGCTGGGTGGCTAACGATCTACGATCGTTAGCCACCCAGCTCCGGCAGGCCCGATGCCACTCCCGGGCCCCCTCATCCGCTCCGGCTTAGCGGTAATCTCGCTATACGCTTTTGTACTTTGAAAGGAAACGCCATTGGCTAGCCAGGATTGGGTGGACAAGGATTTTTACAAGATCCTTGGTGTTGCCAAGGACGCTTCCGAAGCCGACATCAAAAAGGCCTACCGGAAGCTTGCGCGGCAGCACCACCCTGATACCAACGCCGGGAACGCTGCTTCCGAGAAGAAGTTCAAGGACATCTCCGAGGCCTACTCGGTGCTCTCGGACCCGGACGAGCGACAGCAGTATGACGCCATCCGCGCCATGGGCAGCGGAGCCCGCTTTGCCCCCGGCGGCGCCGGCGCCCCCAACGGCGGGTTCGAGGACATGTTCGGTGGCCTCTTCACGGGCAACACCGGGCGCCACTCGGGCGGGTTCAACCCGTCCGCAGGCGGCATCCCGCCCGAGTTCGCAGACCTGTTCGGCGGCTTCGGTGGTTCCCCCGGCTTCCAGCGCACGCCGCAGAAGGGTGCCGACCGCACCGCGTCCACCAGCATCTCGTTTGCCGGTTCCATCCGCGGGACCACTATCGGCCTGCGCGAGCCCAGCGGCGAGGTGATCGACGTCCGTGTCCCCGCCGGCATCAAGGACGGCCAGAAGGTCCGCGTCCGCGGCAAGGGCCAGCCGGGTGCGGCCGGCAACGGTGACCTGGTGGTGTCCGTCGCGGTCCAGCCGCATGCGTTCTACACGCGCGACGGCGACAACCTCCGCATCCACGTCCCTGTCACCTTCCCCGAGGCTGCCTTGGGCGCGGACATCGAAGTTCCCACCATTGACGGCGACAAGGTCAAGGTCCGTGTTCCGGCAGGAACGCCGTCGGGCCGCACACTGCGGGTCAAGGGCAAAGGCGTAAAGACGTCCAAGGCGACCGGTGACCTGCTGGTGACCATCGACGTCGCCGTTCCCAAGAATCTCAACAAGGACGCCGAAGCTGCGGTCAAGGCGTTCGCCGAGGCGACGTCGTCGGCGGACGTCCGTGAGGGCCTGGCAGCCAAGGCCCGGCTCTAGGAGCGGAGGTGAGCCGTGGACATCAGTGCTGACCAGCCGATCTTCGTGATCTCCGTGGCGGCCGAGCTTGCAGACATGCACCCGCAGACGCTGCGGCAATACGACCGGCTCGGCATCGTCAAGCCGAGCCGTGCCCCCGGGAAGTCCCGGCGCTACTCGCAGCGCGACGTCAACATGCTGCGGGAGGTGCAGCGGCTGTCCCAGGAGGGGGTCTCGCTGGAGGGCATCAAGCGCATCCTGGAACTTGAAAACCAGGTGGCTGCCCTCCAGAGCCGGATCGCGGAACTCACCGAGGAACTGGGGCGCCGGCCGCGGGCCGTGGACTCGCGCATCTTCGCGGCCGGTGCCGCCGGCGACGTCGTGAGCCTTTCCCGCGGGCAGCGGCCCCGGCCACGGTCGCAGGCCGTCATGCTGTGGCGGCCGCGCGCCATCGGCAAGTAAGTACAGCGGTTGGGTCCCTGCGAAAACTAGAGTACCCACTACTCGTGACCCCAAAGCCTCCCGAACCTTGAATGGAACCATCGCCGGATCAGCGGCGGTGGTTCCGCAAGTTCTGGGGGTTTTCCGTGTTTGGTGCAGTCAGCAACGGTGTCAACCGCAAGGCCCGGCCATGAGCCCGGGCATGGAGTCCGTCGCGGCATTCAGCGGCTCAATGCAGGGCCAGATGCTCCTGGCCCTGGGGCAGACCATTGTGGTGGTCTGCGTCTGCTTCGACATGGTCCGCGAACTGTCCGTCCCGAGGTCGCACCGCCGCTATGTGGCCAGTACCGTGTTCCGGACACTGGCCATCCCGTCCATCGTCGCCAACGCACTAACGGTCTTCGTGGCCCTGGTGATGGCCTCCTGGGTGGATGTGGTGATGGGCATGTTCGTGCTGGTGGCCATCGTCTTCCGGTTCCACCACAACCAGGACGAGGACAACTGGTGGAAAGGCAAGGGTAGGAAGCTCGCCCGCTGGGCCCGCCGGCAGTTCGCCGGCCGGACCGCTGCCGCCCCGGCCCTGGGATAAGCCCCGCAAAGCCCCGGGAGCCCGGCATCGGCAACCTGCGTGCCGGGCTCCCGCTTCAACCTCAGCCGTTGATGACCTGCGGTACCCCGAGTGCTTTGAGCCCTTCCACGCCGAATTCGACGCCGTAGCCGGACTGCTTGGCCCCGCCGAAGGGGATGCGGGGATCCACGGCACCGTGCCGGTTGATCCACACGGTCCCGGCCTGGATGCGGGCGGCCACCTCGCGCGCGGCGGCCAGGTCCCGGGACCAGACCGAGGCGCCCAGTCCAACGTCGAGGGCGTTGGCCTTCTCCACTGCTTCGTCGATGGTGCTGTAGCGGATGATTGGCAGGGCAGGGCCGAATTGTTCTTCGGCGACGAGCGGGTTGTCGTTGTCGATGTCCGCCACCAGGGTGGTGGGGTAGAAGTACCCGGGCCGGCCGGTGTCCGGGTTCCCGCCCAGCAGGATGCGTGCGCCGGAAGCCTTTGCCGCCTCCACGAGGTTCGCGACGACGTCGTACTGGGCCTTGTTCTGCAGCGGGCCCAGCACGTTGTTTTCGTCCAGGCCGTTGCCCATCGGCATGGCCTTGGCGGCGGCGGTGAGTTCCTCGCAGACGGCGTCGTAGATGTCGCTGTGGACGTAAAGGCGCTTGAGGGCGGCGCAGGTCTGGCCGGTGTTGATGAAGGCGCCCCAAAAGATGTCCTGGGCGATGGCCTTGGGGTCGGCGTCGGGCAGGACGATGCCGGCGTCGTTGCCACCCAGTTCCAGGGTGAGCCGCTTGACGGTGTCCGCGGAGGACTTGATGATGGCCCGGCCGGTGGCGGTGGAGCCGGTGAACATGACCTTGCCGATCGCCGGGTGTTCGGCCAGCCGGGCGCCGACGTCGCGGCCGCCGGAGACCACGGTCAGGAGGCCTTCCGGGAGTTCCTCATTAATGACCTTGGCCAGCGCCAGGACGGAAAGCGGTGTGTACTCGGAGGGCTTCACCACGATGGCGTTGCCCATGCGCAGTGCGGGCGCGAGTTGCCAGACGGTGATCATCATGGGCCAGTTCCAAGGCCCGATCGCGCCCACCACGCCGATGGGCCGGTAATGCAGCTCAGCCCGGGTTTCGCCGTCGTCCACGATGGTTTCCGGCTCCAGCGGCAGGCCGGCCGTGGCACGCAGCCACGCCACGCAGGCGCCCACCTCGAACCGGGCGTTGGGGCCGTTCAGTGGTTTGCCCTGCTCACGGGAGAGCAACCGGGCCAGTTCCTCGGCGGAACGCTCGACGGCGTCTGCTGCCTTCAGGAGCGCAGCGGACCGGGCCTCATGGCCCAGCGCAGCCCAGGCCGGCTGCGCGGCGACGGCCGCGGCCACGGCGCTTTCAAGGTCTTCGAGGCCGTGGACGGGAGCTTCGCCGACCGGCTGGCCCGTGGCCGGATCGAGGATGGTCCGGCCGGCGCCGGCAGCGGGGGCAATGGACGCGAGGAGCGCATCGTAGGTTTCCAAGGGGTACTCCACTTCGAGTAGTCAAGGGCGCCAGCCGGGCGGCATAGCGGGTTGCTCCCAGTCTGGTTGAGAGCCCCGTCCCGCTCTTGTCTGTGTGCGCAAAGCCCTTGGACGGCAGCGAACGCAATGTCACGCCAAGCACGTTTTTGCGCAACAGACAGTGGCGCGACCCCGTGTTTCCTGGGTCCCGCCACCGAAGTTGGCCCTAAAGGCTGCCGTGCGTGACGCCGTCGCCCCTTCGGTATTCGGTGTTGTTGGCGGGCTCGCAACCTACCGGGGAAGCGCAGAAGCCACTGTCATGAAAGAAATCCTTGGGGAACAGACGTCAGTAGCTGGCAGGGGTGTCGCCGTCGACGGGTTTGATGTAGTTGGCGGCGAGGGCTTCCGAGCCGCGGGCCAGGAGGGCGACGTCGGCGCCGACCAGGATGAAGTCCGCGCCACACGCCAGGTAGTGCTGGGCGGTGTCGGGGTTGAAGGCGTTGACGCCCCCGGGTTTCCCGGCCGCCTTGACAACGGACAGGCAGTGTTCGACGGCGGCGCGCACCTCGGGGTGTTCCTGCTGTCCCAGCAGGCCCATGGAGGCGGCGAGGTCGGAGGGGCCGACGAAGATGGCGTCCACGCCGTCGACTTTGAGGATGTCCTCCACAGCCTCGACGGCCGCCGTCGATTCAATCTGGACGGTGACGCTGATGGTCTCGCTGGCCCGGGCGAGGTAGTCCGGGACCCGGTTCCAACGGGCGGCACGGGCCAGGGCCGAGCCAACCCCACGGACGCCCTGGGGCGGGTACCGGGTGGCCGCCACCGCCGCCTCCGCTTCCGCCACCGAATTCACCATGGGGATCAGCAGGTTCTGCACGCCGAGGTCCAGGTACTGCTTGATCACCACAGTGTCGTTCACGGGCGGCCGGACCATGGTGTGCACCGGGTAGCCGTGGATGGCTTGCAGCTGCCCCAGGATGGACTCGAGCCCGTTGGGGCTGTGCTCGGCGTCCACCAGGAGCCAGTCCAGGCCCGCACCCGCGCAGAGCTCGGCCACCAGCGGGCTGCCGGAACACACCCACATCCCGGCCAGTGGCCGGCCTGCCTTTCCCTTTTGCCTTTGCGCGGCCAGCGCGGAGCGGAAGGTGTCTTCTATTCGAAGCGGCATGTCACAGCTCCCAGGGGTCCGTAGTCGGCGTGTACCGTATCGCCCTTGTAGACCCAGAGCGGACGGGTGAAGGACCCGGCCAGGATGATGTCGCCTGCCTTGAGCGAGTCCCCGTGCGCGGCGATCTTGTTGGCCAGCCAGTGGACCCCGTTGGCGGGGTGGTCCAGGACGCCGGCGGCCACACCGGTTTCCTCCACGGTCTGGTTCTTGTAGAGGATCGCGGAAACCCAGCGGAGGTCCACGGCGTCCGGCTTCACGGGCCGGCCGCCGATTACCATGGCGCCCATGGCGGCGTTGTCGGAGATGGTGTCCACGATGGTCCGGCCCTCCATCTCGATCCGGGAGTCCAGGATTTCGAGGGCCGGAACCACGTAGTCCGTGGCCTTCAGGACATCGAAGATGGTCACGCCCGGGCCTTTGAGTCCGTCCTTGAGGACGAACGCCAGCTCCACCTCCACGCGCGGGTGGGTGTACTGGTCCCACCGAACGGAGCAGCCGGTCTCCAGCACCATGTCATCGAAGATGGCGCCGTAGTCCGGTTCGGTGATGCCCGTGGCGGCCTGCATGGCCTTGGACGTGAGGCCGATCTTTCGCCCCACCAGGGTCCGGCCGGCGTCCTCGTTGCGGCGCCGCCAGAGCTGCTGCACCGCGTAGGAATCCTCCACCGTCATCTCCGGGTACCGGGCGGTCAGGCGGGGGACAGGGGTGCGGGTCCGGCCGGCTTCCACCAGCTCGTCCGCGATGGCCTCAATCGTCGTGGGCTCCAGCATGGCTAGACCTGGACTCCCAGCTTGAAGCCCGTCCGGTCGCCTTCGGGCGAGCCGTCCTTGCGGGTGTAGGAGAAACCGTCGGCGCCCACGGTGACCGCCATCTCGGACTTTTCCTCGCGGATGATGACCGGCTGTGGGTTGCCGTCCAGGTCCAGGACCAGGGAGGCCTCGGTGTACCAGGAGGGGACCACGGGGTTGCCCCACCAGTCGCGGCGCTGGTTGTCGTGGACGTCCCAGGTGATGGTGGGGTTGTCCGGGTCGCCGGTGTAGTAGTCCTGGGTGTAGATCTCAATGCGGTGGCCGTCCGGGTCCAGGATGTAGAGGTAGAACGCGTTGGACACGCCGTGCCGGCCGGGGCCGCGTTCGATCCGGTCGCTGATGCGCAGGGCGCCCATCTTGTCGCAGATTTGGATGATGTTGTGCTTCTCGTGCGTGGCGAACGCGACGTGGTGCATGCGCGGGCCGTTGCCGCCGGTCAGGGCGGTGTCATGGACGGTCTGCTTGCGGTGCATCCAGGCGGCGTAGGTGACGCCGTCGGCATCCTTGATGTCCTCGGAGACGCGGAAGCCCAGGTCCTCCAGGTATGCCCGGCCGCGCGGGACGTCCGGGGTGACCTGGTTGAAGTGGTCCAGGCGGACCAGTTCACCGGCGGAGTAGAGGTCGTAGCGCTGGGTGAGCCGCTCCACGTGCTCCACGTCGTAGAAGAACTCGTACGGGAAGCCCAGCGGGTCCTCCACGCGCACGGAGTCGCCCACGCCCTTGGTGAAGCCGTCCTTGCGGCGTTCCACCCGGCAGCCGAGTTCGCGGTAGTAGGCCTCGGCGGCGTCCACCTCGGCGGGGGACTTCACCCGGTAGGCGAAGGCGGCGACGGCGGCGATGGGTCCCTTGCGGAGCACCAGGTTGTGGTGGATGAACTCCTCCAGGGACCGCAGGTAGATCGCGTTGTCGTCTTCCTCGGTGACGTGCAGGCCCAGGACGTCGACATAGAACTCGCGGGACCTGGCGAGGTCGGTGACCACGATCTCCATGTAGGCGCAGCGGACAATGTCCGGTGCCGGGACGGTGGGGGTGGGAACGAAGTTGGTCATGGGATTCTCTCTTCTTTGAAAGGGGGCTGGCTAGGCGCCGAATTTGGGGGTGTGGACGGTGCCGAGGGTGATGTGCACGGCCTGCTGGTCGGTGTAGAAGTCGATGGAGCGGTAGCCGCCCTCGTGGCCCAGGCCGGAGGCCTTGACGCCGCCGAAGGGGGTGCGCAGGTCGCGGACGTTGTGGCTGTTCAGCCACACCATGCCGGCTTCGACGTTCTGCGAGAAGTTGTGGGCGCGGGTCAGGTTCTGGGTCCAGATGTAGGCGGCGAGCCCGTACTTGGTGTTGTTCGCCAGGGCGAGTGCCTCCTCGTCGGTCTCGAACGGGGTGATGGCCACGACGGGTCCGAAGATCTCCTCCTGGAAGATCCGGGCGTCAGGGGCGACGTCGGCGAACACCGTGGGTGCGATGTAGTTGCCTTCGGGCAGGTGGTCGGGGCGGCCGCCGCCGGCCAGGAGCCGGCCTTCGGACCTGCCGATCTCCACGTAGGAGGCCACCTTCTGGTAGTGCTCGGGGTGGACCAGGGCGCCCACCTGGGTCTTGGGGTCGTGCGGATCGCCCACCACGATGTTCTTTGCCCGGGCGGCGTACTTCTCGCAGAATTCGTCGTAGATGGCGCGCTCCACCAGGATGCGTGAGCCGGCGGTGCAGCGCTCGCCGTTGAGGGAGAAGACTCCGAACAGGGCGGAGTCGATCGCGGCGTCCAGGTCGGCGTCGGCGAAGACGACGCAGGGGGACTTGCCGCCGAGCTCCATGGACAGGCCCTTCAGGTTCGCGGCGGCGTTGCGGAAGATGGTCTGGCCCGTGGTGGTCTCGCCGGTGAAGGAAATCAGGGGAACATCAGGGTGCTTGACCAAGGCGTCGCCGGCTTCTTCGCCGAGCCCGTTGACCAGGTTGAAGACGCCGTCCGGCAGGCCCGCCTCCTTGAAGATGGTGGCCCACAGGGAGGCGGACAGCGGGGTGAACTCGGCCGGTTTGAGGACCACGGTGTTGCCGGTGGCCAGGGCCGGGGCGAGCTTCCAGGACTCCAGCATGAACGGCGTGTTCCACGGGGTGATGAGGCCGGCCACGCCGATCGGCTTGCGGTTGACGTAGTTGATCTGCGAGCCGGGGACCTTCATGGCGTCGTCGAACTGGGCCACGATCAGGTCCGCGAAGAACCGGAAGTTCTCCGCCGCACGGAGGGCCTGGCCCTTGGCCTGGGTGATGGGCAGGCCGGTGTCGAACGTTTCCAGTTCGGCGAGCCGGGCTTCCTGGGCCTCGACGGCGTCGGCGATCCGGTTCAGGATGCGGGCGCGTTCCCGGGGCTTCATCTTCGGCCATGGGCCGTTCTTGAAGGCTTCGCGGGCCGCGGCGACGGCGAGGTCGATGTCCTCTTTCTGGCCGGCGGCGGCGGTGGCGTAGTTCCGGTTGGACACCGGGTCCAGGACGTCGAAGGTCGCCCCGCCCACGGAGTCCACGAACTTCCCGTTAATGAAGTGCTGGATATGGGTGGGCAGGTCCTCAGGGACGTAGTGCGTGCTGGTTTCTACCGAGGTCGTCATCGTTGAAGTCCTATCTGGGGGTCAGGGGTTGTTGGCCTGGGCGAGGTAGGCGTCCAGGGTGGCGGAGCGGTGGAGCCGGGCCGCCTTTTCGATCTGTTCTGCGTCCGCGCCTGTTTCGATGAGCTTCAGCAGGTTCTCGTGTTCCTCCACGGAGTCGCGGGCGCGGCCGGGGACAAAGCGGAAGGTGGAGGACCGGAGCGAGGCGAGCCGGTTCCAGCCGCGGTGCACCAGGTCCAGGATGTGCGGGTTGGGGCAGTGCTCGAACAGGACGCTGTGGAAGTCCTGGTTCAGCCGGGTGAACCGGACAGGGTCGAAGTGGTCCAGGCACTCGCGCATTTCCTGGTTCACGGCGCGGGCCCGGGCGATGGCCGCCGGGTCGATCAGCGGGGCCGAGAGGGCTGTGGCGGCACCCTCGACGATGCTCAGGGTCTGCATCGTGTAGAGGTATTCGGTGGGGTCGATGCCGGCCACGGTGGCGCCGACGTTTCGCTCGAACGTCACCAGGCCCTCGGCCTCCAGCCGGCGGATGGCTTCCCGGACCGGGACCACGCTGACGCCGAGGTCCTTCGCAATGGAACCCAGGACCAGGCGGTAGCCCGGCGTGTAAGTGCCTTCCACGATGCGGGCCTTGACGGCCTGGTATGCCTGCTCGGACTTGCTGCCGGGAGTGGCAGCGGGGAGGTCGGTCGCCGTGTCAGTCATTGGCCTGCCCTTCCCATGCCTTGTACTTTGCCTGCCACTCTTTGTTCATCGGGTAGAGCCCGTCAACGCTGTTGCCCTGCTTGACCATCTCGAAGATGAAGGCTTCTTCCTTTTCCTGCTGGATGCAGTCCTCAACGAGTTCTTCGGCGATGGCGGGCGGGATCACCAGGACGCCGTCGGAATCGGCCACGATGATGTCGCCGGGCTGGACAGTGGCGCCGCCGCAGGCGATGGTGATGTCGGTGTCCCACGGGATGTGCCGGCGGCCCAGCACGGCCGGGTGCGGGTTGGCGAACCAGGTGGGCATGTCCAGGCCGGCTACCGCGGTGTAGTCGCGGACGCCGCCGTCGGTGATGATGGCTGCGGCGCCGCGGACCTGGGCACGCAGGGCCAGGATGTCGCCCACCGTGCCGGTGCCTTTTTCGCCGCGGGCTTCCATCACCAGGATTTCGCCCTCGTTGACGGAATCGATGGCGCGTTTCTGGGCATTGAAGCCGCCACCGTGGATCTTGAAGAGGTCCTCGCGGTTGGGAACATAGCGCAGGGTCCGGGCCAGGCCCACCACGCGGCGGTCCGGTCGGGTGCCCTGAAGGCCGTCGATGCTGACGTTATTAAGGCCGCGCTTACGCAACTGTGAGGACAGCGTGGCGGTGGCAACGGATTCGAGCTTGGCTTTCAGCTCCGGGGACAGGGCCGGCGCGACGGCGGCAGGAGCCTGGGCTTGTTCAGCAACGGGTGCCAGCCCGGCGGCCTCGCGGGAGCCATAGGCTTCCTCCCGCTGCAGGTCATCCACCTTGGGCTGGGCACCAAAGTCGGCGAACGTCGTCGTGCCTTCTTCAACGGTGGTGACCAGCCGCCCGGTGCTGAGGCTGCCGTCGATAGTCTCCACTTCCACTTCCAGGACGTCGCCCGGCGTCGCCACGGACGCCCCTGCCGGGGTGCCGGTAAGGATGAGGTCCCCTTCTTCGAGGGTGAGCAGCTGGGACAGGTCCGCCACCAGGCGGGCGAAGGGGAAGAGCAGGTCCCCGGTGGTGTCGTCCTGGACCAGTTCACCGTTGTGCCAGGTGCGGATGCGAAGTTTTGAAGGGTCGACGGCGTCTGCCGGAAGAAGTGCCGGGCCCACGGGGGTGAACCCGTCGCCGCCCTTGGACCGGAGGTTGGAGCCCTTGTCCGCCCAGCGCAGGTCATAGACGCCGAGGTCGTTGCTGGCGGTGACGGCGGCAACGTGGCTCCAGGCGTCCTCGATCGCAACGCGGCGGGCGGCCTTGCCGATGATGAGCGCAATTTCGCCTTCGTAGCCGAGCAGTTCGCAGCCGGCCGGGCGCTCCACGGGGCTTCCGCTCAGGGCCAGCGAGCTCGAAGGCTTGAGGAAGTAGGACGGCTGCGCCGGCGTGCGGCCGCGCTGGGCAGCGCGGCTGGGGTAGTTGATGTGCACCGCGACCACCTTGCGGGCTGCTGCCAGGGTGTCGCCGTTGACCTGCTCCAAAGCCTTCTCCTCATCAGGTACGAAATCGTATACGATCACTATCACGCATGCTGCCGCATCCGTCAACCCCCGGAATTCCGCTGGTACGCGGGCGTCCCCGGCGGTACTTGTCGCCCGCGTCACATCCGGCGTACAGTGGAAACCAGGCTCCTGATTTTCTATTATCGAATCTCCAGTTCTCATATAGAACACATGCGGAGATCATCATCCACAACGAAGTGAGGCATCCCGTGCAGTTCCACCACCACGGATACGTATCCGGCGACCCCCGCGTCCAACCGGCGGCCGGCGTCGGCCTGAACCGCCCCGAGGAGCTCCCCGAGGAAGTGGACGTTCTCATCGTGGGCACCGGCCCGGCGGGAATGCTCGCCGCCGCTCAGCTCTCCATGTTCCCCAACGTGAGCACCCGCATCATTGAACGCCGCCCCGGCAGGCTCGCCATCGGCCAGGCGGACGGAATCCAGGCCCGCAGCGTGGAGACCTTCCAGGCGTTCGGGTTCGCGGAGCGCATCATCGCCGAGGCCTACCGGATCACCGAGATGGCCTTCTGGAAGCCGGACCCCGCCAACCACGCCAACATCGTCCGCACCGCCCGCGCCGTGGATGACGAAATGGGCATCAGCGAGTTCCCGCACCTGATCGTTAACCAGGCGCGCGTGCTGGACTACTTCGCCGAGTACATGGCCGACGCACCCACCCGGATGAAGCCCGACTACGGTTACGACTTCCAAGGACTGGAGGTCACCGGCGAGGGTGACTACCCGGTCACCGTGCGGCTGGTCCACACCTCCGGCCCCAAGGAGGGACAGGAGCGGGTAGTCCGCGCCAAATACGTCGTGGGTGCCGACGGCGCCCGCAGCAAGGTCCGCCAGGCGATCGGCTGCACGCTCGCCGGGGACCAGGCCAACCACGCCTGGGGAGTCATGGACACCCTCGCCGTCACCGACTTCCCGGACATCCGGACCAAATGCGCCATCCAGGGCGCCGAGGGCAGCATCCTGCTCATTCCGCGCGAAGGAGGCCACCTCTTCCGCATGTACGTGGACCTGGGGGAAGTGGACCCGAACAGCCAGCACTCCATCCGCAACACCACCATCGAGGAGATCATCGCCAAGGCGAACGCCATCCTGCACCCGTACACGCTGGACGTGCGGAACGTTGCGTGGCACAGCGTGTACGAGGTGGGGCACCGCCTCACGGACCGGTTCGACGACGTCCTGCCGGCCGACCGCGGCACGCGAACCCCGCGGGTCTTTATCACCGGCGACGCCTGCCACACCCACAGCGCCAAGGCCGGCCAGGGCATGAACGTTTCCATGCAGGACGGCTTCAACATCGCTTGGAAGCTGGGGCACGTCCTCGAGGGCCGCAGCCCGGAAAGCCTGCTCTCCACCTACTCGGAGGAGCGCCAGGTGGTGGCAAAGAACCTCATCGACTTCGACAAGGAATGGTCCACCATGATGGCCAAGAAGCCGGAGGAGTTCGAGCACCCCTCCGACCTTGAGGACTTCTACGTCCAGACCGCCGAGTTCCCGGCCGGGTTCATGACCCAGTACGCGCCGTCGCTGATTGTTGGCGGCACCGACCACCAAGACCTGGCCACAGGCTTCCCCGTGGGCAAGCGTTTCAAGTCCGCACCGGTGGTCCGCGTGGGGGACACGAACCCCATCCATCTGGGCCACCACGCCACAGCGGATGGACGGTGGCGGATCTACGTTTTCGCCGATCCCGCGCTGCCCGGCACCGGTTCCGCCACGGACTTGCTCGCCGAGTGGTTCGCGAACTCGTCGGAGTCCCCGCTGGCCGCCACGCCTTCCGGCGCCGACCTGGATGCGTGGTTCGACCTGAAGGTCATCTACCAGCAGCCGCACACCGCCGTCGACATCAATGCCGTGCCCGCCGTGTTCAAGCCCCTGGTGGGCCCCTTCAAGCTGACCGATTACGAGAAGGTGTACGCCACGGACCCCAAGGCGGACATCTTCGACGCGCGCGGCATCGACCGTGCCGGCGCCGTGGTGGTGGTCCGCCCCGACCAGTACGTGGCCAACGTCCTGCCGCTCACCGCAACGGCGGAGCTGGGTGCGTTCTTCGGGCCCTTGCTAAACCGCCCGGCACCCGCGCAGGTACCGCGTCAGGCGGTGGCTGCCGCGGCCCGGTAGTCCGCGGCCGGGTACACGCCGAGGATCCGAACCTCGGTGGTGAAGAAGTCCAGTTCCTCGAGGGCCAGCTTCAGCGGCAGGTCCTCGGGGTGGCCTTCCACGTCGGCCATGAACATGGTGGCCGCGAATTCGTTGCCCACCATGTAGCTCTCGAGCCGTGTCATGTTGACGCCGTTGGTGGCGAAGCCGCCCAGCGCCTTGTACAGCGCGGAGGGGACGTTGCGGACGCGGAACACGAAGCTGGTCACCGCCGGTCCGGGCAGCTCGTCCTTGGCCGGAAATGCCGTTTCCCGGGCCAGGACCACGAAGCGGGTGGTGTTGGAAGGGTCGTCCTCCACGCGCGAGGCCAGCACCTCAAGGCCGTAGATCTGCGCCGCCAGCGGGGGAGCCAAGGAGAGCTTGCGGGGATCGTTCCACTCGGCAACTTCCCGGGCGGACCCGGCGGTGTCGCCGGCGATGACGGGCTTGAGGCCGTGCTCGCGGATCAGCTTCCGGCACTGGCCCAGGGCGTGGATGTGGCTGTGGACTTCCGTAGCCGCTTCGATGGTGCTGCCGGGGATGCCCAGCAGGTCGAAGTGGATGGGCAGGAAGTATTCGCCCACGATCTGCAGGTTGGACTGCGGCAGCAGGATGTGGATGTCCGCCACCCGGCCCGCGATGGAGTTCTCGATCGGGATCATGGCCAGGTCGGCTTCGCCGGTGGTCACCAGTTCGAACGCGTCCTCGAAGCTGGCGCACGGCACGCTTTCGACGTCGGGAAACATCTGCTGACACGCGATATTGGAGTTGGCGCCGGGCTCACCCTGGTACGCAATCTTGGAGGCCATGATCCGTATGGTTTCACGCCCCGGCGCCAGCTCCCAATTACTGCGACGTAACGCGCAGCCAGAGGTACTGCCGGGGGAGGAGCGTGACGCCGTCGTGCAGGTGCAGGCCGGCTTCGGAGAAGAGGTCGACGGCGGCAGGGGAGAATCCGCCGAAGGTTTCTCCGGGCAGCGCCTGGGGTGAGTCGCTGAAGTTGGCGAGCGCCAGGACCGTGCTGCCGCCGTCCGGACCGCTTGGGCGCTGGTAGCCGAGCACCGAGCGGTTGTTCGTGCGGAAATCGACCAGCGTGGTTCCGGCAAATTCCGGGGTGCCGGCGCGGACCTCGACCATCCGCCTGAGGCCCGCGTAGATTGCCCCTTCCGGTGTGGCGGGATCGAGGCGGCGGCCGTATTGTTCCGCCGGGAAGTGCGGGCGGTGCACCCAGCGGCTGTCTTCGCCATGGCCCGGTTCGGAGGCGTAGGAATAGTCGTTGAGCTGCCCCACCTCGTCGCCCAGGTACAGCAGCGGCACGCCGCCGGTGCTGAACGGCACCGAGTGGGCCAGGAGGATCCGTTCCACTGCCTGGGACGGGTCAACCTCCATCCCGCACAGGGACGCCGTCGTGCCGGAAATCCTGCAGTCACCCGTCTTGGGGTTGTCCTGGAACGGGACGCCGCGGGCGAAGCTGCCGGGGAACCGGTTGACGTAGAAGGAGTTCAGGAAGCGGCGGTGGTCGAAGCCGTTGATGCCCAGTTCGGCGGCGTCCTCGTCGGCGAAGGTCCAGCCGATGTCGTCATGGCTGCGGATATAGTTCACCCAGGCGGTGCCGTCCGGGATGTTGTGCCTGCGCTCCAACGCCTGGGACAGGAGGGACACGTCCCTGGTGGCCAGGGACTCCCAGATCAGGGCCATCTGCAGCGGGTTGTAGGACAGCTGGCACTCTGCCGGGTCGATGTACAGCGCCACCTCGTCCGGGTGCACGATCGCCTCGGACTTGAACAGCAGCGAAGGCGCCGCCAGCCGGCACACCGCGTTGAAGGCCCGCAGCAGCGTGTGCGCCTGGGGCAGGTTCTCGCACGGGGTGCCCAGCTGCTTCCAGATGAAAGCCACGGCGTCCATGCGCAGGATGTCCACACCCTGGTTGGCCAGGAACAACATCTCGCCCGCCATGGCCCGGAAGACCTCGGGATTGGAGTAGTTCAGGTCCCACTGGTACGTGTGGAAGGTGGCCCAGACCCACCGGCCGTCATCCATCCGGATAAAGGACCCCGGGTGGTTCTCGGGGAAGATCTCGCGGACGTTCGCCTCGAAGGCGTCAGGCATGGTCCGGTCGGGGAAGATCCAGTAGTAGTCGCTGAACTCCGGGTCCCCCGCGGCAGCTTTGCGCGCCCACTCGTGTTCGTCCGAGGTGTGGTTGAAGATGAAGTCCACCACCAGGCTGATCCCGTTGGCCTTCAGTTCGGCCGCCAGGCCGCGCAGTTGCTCCATGGTGCCCAGCTTCGGGTTGACCTCGCGGTAGCTCGACACCGCGTAACCGCCATCCGAGTGGGGTTCGGGTGCCAGGAACAGGGGCATGAGGTGCAGGTAGGTGAGGCCCAGCTCCTTGAAATACGGGATGCGGGCGCGTACCCCTTCCAGGCTTTCCGCATAGCGGTCCACGTAGCACACTCCGCCCAGCATGCGGTTGGACTGGAACCAGTCCGGCTCTTGTTCGCGGCCGGCGTCCAGGGCCTTCAGTTCCGGGGAGCGCTCCTGCCAGGACCGGGCACTCTGGACCACCAGGGCGGCCAGCTGGTCCAGCCAGTCCCGGCGCGCACCGTAGAGGGAGTGGAACAGGCTGCGCAGGGTGGGGAAGTGTTCATCGAGCCGCCGGTCAAAGTCCGGGTCCGGGCGCAGTCCAAGCTCCCGTTCCCGTGCCACCGCGGACAGCACCTGCCGGCGCGCTTCTTCGTCCTCGTTGACGTGTTCCTGCATGTGACCGGCCCCTTCCGCAACTCCGCCGGACGTCCCGGCCGCGCACCTGTACGGAAGTATTCCACGTCACACGGGACCGGGCACGGACTGTCTTGGTGCGCCGCTTCCGTAGTACGGGGCCGGTGCCCCGATCCCGTCCTCCTTCAGGCCTACCGCTTGCAGGACGGGGTGGCGGCACCAAGCCTCGAGTGCGGGTGAGTCTTCACCGGCACAGACGGTCGTAATCCGGAACGTGTGGCTCTCGCCGGGCAGCAACGACACACACTGATCCGACACACTTGCAGCAGGATCAAGCCGGTCTGCTTGAAGGACGAGGTCACGGACGACGGTAAGGGCCGTGACCGTCACGTCTATGCCGTCCGGAACCCGAATTGACCGGGCGGTGACCCGGGCCGGCGTCGTGATCCGGTCCTTGTCTTCGCCGAAGAAATACAGCAGCCGCCCCGAACCGCTGATGTCCGCGCCCCGGATCGCCAGCACCGCCGC
Source organism: Pseudarthrobacter sp. AG30 (assembly GCF_003116525.1). NCBI lineage: Bacteria > Bacillati > Actinomycetota > Actinomycetes > Micrococcales > Micrococcaceae > Pseudarthrobacter > Pseudarthrobacter sp. AG30. The sequence goes on from NZ_QEHL01000012.1 coordinate 180,873, forward strand.
GGAGGGCAGGCCTGTTTCCTGCATCTCCAGCGGCACCGGAACCTCAACCGTCCCCCGCGGTGGGACACGGAAATCGAATTGACCCGACGCCTCGACGGGCAGGGCCCGACCGTCGGCCGCCGCCGGCGGCCAAGCAGAGAGCAGCTCCAGGCCGACAGTCCCTTCCCACGCCCGCGCAGAATCGTTGACCAGTACCAGGGCAAGCGAGCCACCCCGGGGCTGGACCGTCGCAAGACGCGGCCGGTAGGCCTCCCGGATCGCAAACCACAGCGGTTTTGGCCGTCCGTCGCCATCGACGGCGGCCCAGGAGACCACCGGCCAGCAGTCGTTGAGCTGCCAGACGATGGAGCCGGCACACCGGGGCCATCCGGCACGGAAGTGCTCAATGCCGAATTTGATGGCGCGGGCCTGGTTGACCTGGGTGAGGAAGTGCCATTCCTGGAAATCGCTCGGCATGGGCAGATGCGCTGACAGCCCACGCTGGAGCTTGGCCCCGCCGTCCTCGGCCTTTTGATGCTGTTGGAAGGCGGGGGCGTCGAGGTCCAGCTCGGCCGGTTCCAGGGCCCGGGTCAGGGTGGACCAGTTGGGCGGACCCTGGTAGCCGAATTCGGAGACGAACCGCGGGTTCCAGTCGGCGTAGCGCACGTAGTCGTCCTGGTTCCAGACGTCCCAGATGTGCACATTTCCGTGCCGCGGGTCGTTGGGGTGCCGCTCCGGATCGCCGGAATATGGGCTGCCGGCCCAGTAGGGCCGCGCTGGGTCCAGCTCGGCGACAACAGCAGGCAAAAGGTCCGTGTAATAACGCCGGCCCCATCCCCGGCCGTCCAGTTCCTGTTTCCAATTCCAGTCCCAGAAGCCCCAGATGCACTCGTTGTTCCCGTTCCAGAGCACCAGGCTTGGGTGGTGCATGAGGCGTACCACGTTGTCCTGCGCCTCCCTGGCCACCTCGTCGTAGAGCGGGCCTTCCTCGGGATATCCGGCGCAGGCGAAGAGGAAGTCCTGCCACACGAGGAGCCCCAGGCTGTCGCAGAGCTCATAGAACGCATCCGACTCGTAGATGCCGCCGCCCCAGACGCGCAGCAGGTTCATGTTCGCGGCCGTTGCCTGGGTGAGGCGTTGGCGCAGCCGGTCCTCGGTGATGCGGGAGGGGAAGCAGTCGTCGGGGATCCAGTTGGCACCCTTGACGAAGATGTCGATGCCGTTGATGGCGAAGACAAAGCTGCTTCCGGCCTCGTCCGGTTCGGGTTTCAGCTCGAACTGGCGGAATCCGATCTTCTTGGACCACGCGTCCAGGCGGCGTCCGTCAGCCTGCAACGTCACCGTGAGTTGGAACAGCGGCTGCTCGCCCATGTCATGCGGCCACCACAAGTCCACGTCGGAGAGTTCGACGACGGCGCGGGCCGTCGTGGACCCGGGGTGCAGGAGAACCGATGCGGACCGCCCGCCGCACTCAATCGTGAGCGTTAGTTCGCGGGCCGCCGCCCCGGCGGCCCGCGCAACCTCGACGTCGACCTCGATGCGGGCTTCGCCTCGGGCCGGCAGGCCGCCGTCGGGCTCTTGCGCTGCCGTGGTTGTGATGGACGGGCGAACCGTGTGGAGGCGTGCCGTATCGTACCGCCTGATGCTCACCGGCCGCCAAGGCCCGGCGGTGACCAGGTTCGGTCCCCAGTCCCAGCCGAAGTTGCAGGCTGATTTGCGCACGTACTGGAACGGCTCCGGGTTCCCGTTCGGCTGCACCCCGGCCGCCGCCCGGATGCCCTCCGCGTAGTCGCGCACGTTCAAGAAGGTGATGGTGAGATCATTGGCGCCGGCCCGGATCCGGTCCGTCACGTCGACGACGTAGCTGCGGTGCTGGTTGAAAGTCCGAGCCACTTCCTGTCCATTCACCCGCACGACGGCGACCGTGTCCAGTCCGTCGAACACGAGCTCGGTCCGCCGGGAATCGGCAGGGTCATGCGTGAAGGTGGTGGCGTACTCCCATTCGCTGCGTCCCACCCAGTGCTGGAGCTCCTCGTTCTGGCCCACGTAGGGGTCGGCTATCCGCCCGTTCTCCAGCAGAACCGTGTGCACGACCGAGGGGACGGTTGCCGGCAGCTTCCACTTCTTGGCTCCGGCCGGGGCGCCGGGTGCCGGGGATGCCGGCCGAACCGTCCATCCGCTGGTGAGCTCGGTGGATTCGATCATGGGGGTGGCCTATTCAGTCGACGTCCGGTAAAAGTACATCTCCCGGGACCCGGACGGGGCGTCCCAGCCTTGGGCGAACATCCATGTTCCGGCGTACTGGGTGAGGCCGCCCCAGGCCAACGATCCACCCCGGTGCACCTCTTTTTGGGTGAATGGCGCGTCCAGGTCGTACAACGCCTGCGCGGCGGAAAATTGACCGTCGACATCGCCGTAGACGAAGTCCAGGACCAGCCTGGGCCCGGCGCCGTCGTCCTCCACCACGATTGCGCACGCCACTTCGTGCAGTGATCCGCCAAGCGGGCCCAGGTCGAGGTATTCCTGCGGCTCGAAGGCCCAGTTCACCAGGTTGTCGGAGCGTCCGACGTGGGTCTTGCCCCCGCACCCCTCGGACAGGTACATCAGGTAGGACCCGTCAATCTTCACGGCTTCGCCGCGGGCGTTCCGGGGGATCACGGCGCCCTTGGCCCAGTACCGGGATACCTCGTGCGGTACGGCCAGGCCAAGCTTCTCCCAGTGGAGCAGATCGTCGGATACCGCCACGTTGATATCGCACCCGACCTCCCCGAGCGGGTAGGCCGCGGGGTCCTGGCCGTCGATCTGATCGGTGCTGTCGATGGTCCAGATCCCGTTGTAGAACATGTAGTATCGGCCGTTGGCCTGGTACACCTTCGGGTCCTCGCAGCCGAGGATTTCGTTGTCCTGGGTGGGGTAGATGACGGGGTTGGACGGGTTGTCCTGCCACCCGGCCTCCGGATCGTAGACCGCCACGCCGATGCGGCTGGAGACCGACTCCTTGCGGGGGGAGGCCCGGTAGAACAGGTAGAGCTTGCCGTCCCGCTCGATGACGGAGGGGTTGAAGATGGAGTCCGCGGTCCAGCCGATGCCGGTGGGGTCCTCCCAATCGTTGACCTGCCGGAAGGTCAGGGCATCGTCTTTGCGGAACGGACCCACGGCCCAGGCGGGATGTTCAGGGTAGGCGGCGGAAAACTGGTCGGTGGAGATGGTGTCCGTCAGGGGGTTGCTGAAGGTGAGCGCCCCCTGGTAGCTGTCGGCCAGAGCCTGCGTGGTGATTTTCTGCATTGCTTTCTTCCTGTATTTCAGTGCTGGACTAGTTGCGGACCAGGGTCACCCAGGTGAAGCCGCCCGGAGCGACAGTCACACGGCCGGAGTGGTCCTGGCCGTTGTAGTTGGGGTCCCGGGGAACGGGCCGGCCCTCGGCGTCAAACGCCTGCTGGCTTAAGTGGAAGCCTTGGGGCAGGTCCACTTTTCGTTCCACGGTGTTCGGTGCCGCGCTGACGTACAGCGTCGACGCACCTCCTTGGCCGGATACGGACACCGAGGAAATTTGGGGCTGGAGCAGGACACCGTCGATCGCAACGTCGCCGTCGGTCTTCCCCGAGATGCTGCCGGCGCCCGCAGGAAGAACCCGGTCCAGGGAGAACGGAAAGAGGATGCCGGGCGCCGCCGTAATGCCCTGTGCGCCGGCGCCGCCGTTCGGTGTGCTGCCGAGCGGTGCGCGCCCGGAGGTCCAGGATGTGGTGCCGGCAGCTTCGGGCCGTTGGTTGACGATGGGGTAAACGTTCCTGTCCTGGTCCGCTGCCGGGACGGGAATCGTGAGGGTTCCTCCGGCTTTGAGGGCTACGTAAGCCCCGCCGGACCAGTTCGCCTCCCCTGTCCACGCGGACGCAGGTTTGACGACGCCGCCGTTGGTGAACGATCCCGCCTCGGCTTCGGCCACCGTGAGCCCGTCGGTGCCCACGGTGTGGCTGATACCAAGGGCCTTGGCCTTGAGCGCAGGATCGGCGTCCAGGGCAAGCATCGAGAGCAGGGTGTGAATGGTGGATTCGGCCCCGGAATTGGGGTTGATGCGGCCGTCGGTTTCGATGCCGTCGATGGCGGTTCCGGTCGCGGGGTTGTAGGCGGGTTTGCCGCTGCGGTTTGCACCGAAGTACCAACCGGCTGCCACCGCTGCAACGTCGAGCAGCCCCGGGGCGTCCGCGGCTTCCGCCGTCGCCACGAGCCCCTCGATCCGGGAATCCACTCCGTAGGCGATCTGCGCTTCGCCGGGCACCGGGCTCCATGCATTGCTGGGTCCGCCTGCCGCGAGCAGCTGGGGGGTGAACTGGGCGGAGTCCTTCACCGCCGCGTCCAGGAGATCCGGCCGCTGCAGTTGGGCCGACGCCGTGGCGACGGCGGCCGGGGCCATGCCGCCCCAGGCGTGCCACAGGGTCCTGGACTGGCTCCAAGGAAGGATCGCGCCATAGGGCCACTGCCGGGCAGCTCCCGAGGACATGGCGGCGATGCCCTCGGTGAGCTCCCGCAGCGCCGCGGTGGCGGCCCCGTCGGCGGGTGCGGCCTTGGCGTATGCCGCAAGTCCCAGTACGGCCTCGGCCGAAGCGTCTGCTCCGCCGGTGATGAGCCAGGCCGGGACCTTGGCGCCTTCGGCGACGTCGTACTGTCCGTATTTGGCCAGGGACTGCCGGTTCAGGGACGCGACGGCGAGGTCCAGCCGGGACTGCAGGAACGCGGCAAACTGCGGGTCTGCGGATTTGAAGGCGGCGTACCCTTCGCCGAGCGCCCACACTGTCCGCGCCAGCCAGTATGACTCGGCCGAATCACTGGGGTCCGGGAGTTCCACCGGTTTGGCGCTCGGGGTGAGCGAGCCGTCCGGCTGCTGCCAGAGCACCACGTTGCCCGCGTTCGGGCCGCTTGACGTCTGCAGGAACGTCAGCTCGCGCAGCACATCAAAGGCCCGGTCCTTGCTCGAGGTGTCTCCGGTCTGCTGCCAATGCCGTAGATAGACCACCGCCGTCCGCGCGATGTCGTCTGCGTTGAAGGCGCCCTGGCTCCAGTACCCGCTCCCCGGGTCCAGCGTCCCGCCCCCGACGCGGCTGTAACTTCCGTCCGCGTTCTTGTTGGCGTAGGTCCACGGCGCCTTGGCGGCGGGCCGCTCACCGATCTGGTAGGTGGTGTGGCCCTCCACCGGATTCAGCGGAACGGTGTCCAGCAGGAAGTCCAGATGGGCCAGATTGGTCAGCGGCGCCGGGGAGGCCGCGGCCGGGGCCGGCGCGGGGGCTGGCTCAGTGGCAGAGGCAACCCCTGCCCCGGCCAGGAGCACGGACAGGGCCGCGACGACGGCCACGGGAGCGGTTTTGAGGCGGGCGTTAACGGCGTGACGGGTCATGTCTAACTCCTGTAGCCGGGGTGGACGGGATTGCCTGGGGGCGCGGTGGTGGTTAGACCCGGTCCAGCCTGGCGACGCCGATCTTCGAGTCAGCCATGCCGTAGAAGACGAACAACTGGTCGCCAATTTTCTCGATGGCGGTGGGAAACACAACGTTGGGCACGATGCCTGACGTTTCTTCCTGGGTTTCCGGAGCCAGGAGCGGCTTGTCGCTGCGGGCGATGACTTTGGAGGGGTCATCGGCGTCGAGGATCATGGCAGCGGCGGTGTAGTTGACGTTTTGCTGGTGGTCGAAGGCCGACTTTTCCATTTTCCCGGAGACGCCGTGGTGGATCAGCAGCCAGCCTTCATCGACGCGGATGGGCGCCGGACCGCCGCCGATTTTGAGTTCCTCAAACGGGAACTCGCTGTACGCTACGGGCCGGTGCTTGGCCATGTGCACGAGGTTTCGGATGTCCTTTTCGACGTCCTCCACGGGAACGTAGGAGATCCAGATGCCGGGTCGGTTGTCCGTGATGCCGGCCGGAAGGTGTTCCCCTTCCCCTTGCCGGATCCAGCCCAGGTCCCACATGGGGCGGTGCAGCATCGCATAGGAAAGGACGCCGTCCGGATCCTTGATCGGTTCCGGGAAGAAGACGGCATCCTTGTTCGCGAAAAGGTTCAGGTCCATGGAGAGATCGGCTTGGTACTCGAAGTGGCACGGCCCCAGGCGTGTCCAGTCGCGCAGGTCCCCGGAGCAGGCGAAGGCCAGGCGCGGGCCCAGCGGGCCATAGGCTACGTAGGTCATGAGGTGCTTGCCCAGCGAGGGTACCCACGTGGTCCGGGGATCCTCCGTGCCGGCGTTGTTCGTGCCGCGTTCCCAGCCTTCGTCGGGAGCCAGGACCACGCCTTCGCGTTCCACGCCGGTGGGTACGCCGTCCTCGATGATGATCCGGGCAATTCCGACCCGGGAGACGTTGCCCTTCGCGACGAGCCGCGGCAACAGGTAGAGCTCACCGTCGGGTCCCCGGCCGGAAGCCGGGTTGAGCACGCCCTCGGCTTCGAATGCATTGCCCGCCTCGGGGGTCATGATGACGCCGGCACGGGTGAGGGTGAACGGAACGGAGGGCAGTGTGGGGGAAGAGGAAGTCATAGGTGATTAGCCCTTTACGCTTGATCCGATATTGGTGGAAATGAATTGGCGTTGGAAGAAAATGAAGAGCGCGACGGCAGGTGCCGCGAGGACGCACGCGCCGGCGAGAATGGCGCCGAACGGGTTTGCAGCCGTGGAGGCGATATTGGAGATGTAGTTCGCGAGTGAGACCGCCAGCGGCTGCAACGCCTGGTCTTTGGTGACCAGGAACGGCCAGAGGAACTCGTTCCAGGGGCCAATGAAGGTCAGCAGGACCGCGGTGACGATCGCGGGCCGGACCAGGGGGATGGCGATCTGCCAGAGGATCCGCAGTTCGCTGGCCCCGTCGATCCGCGCCGCCTCGAACAAGGTGGAAGGCAGCTGCATGAAGTACTGCCGGAAGACGAAGACAGCCGTCGAGTTGATGGCGAACGGCAGGATCATCCCCAGGTAGTTGTCGCCCAGGCCGTAGTCGCGGACGATCATCACGTACAGCGGGATCAGCAGGAGCTGGAACGGAACCATCTGCACCAGCAGCATCATTCCGAAGACGACGCCGCGGCCGCGGAACTGCATCTGTGCCAGTGCGTAACCCACCAGCAGGCCAAAGATGACGGTGAAGAGGATGACCCCGCCGGTGAAGATGCCTGAGTTGGCCAGCCCCTGCAACAGGTTGATGGAGCCGTTGATGTTGGTGTAATTTTCCCCGGTCAGGTTGCCCGGGTTGGGGAATGCGCCGCCCACCGAGGTGTCCGGGTTGGTCTGCAGCGAGCCGATGAACATGTAGTAGAAGGGGAACAGGAAGACGAACGCGCCGACGGCGAGGAGCAGGAAGCTGCCCATGCCAAGGTGCCGCCGCGTTTCCACGGCCCCCGCGCCGGTCTTCCTGACCCGCACGGGCCGCGCCCCGCCGTCGTCCGGGGTCTTCAGTGGCTTTGCCAGGGACATCTCAGTCCTCCTTTCCGCCGACGAGGCGCTTCTGGATCAGGGCAATCAGCAGGACGCCGATCACCAGCACGACGCCCAGGGCGGCGGCGACGTCCGGGCTTCCCTGCAGGATCCCCTTCTGGTACATCAGGAACACCGGGGACGCGGAGGCCCCGTCCGGTCCGCCGCCGCCGGTCAGCAGGTAGGGCTCGGTGAAGAGGTTCGCGCCCGTGATGGTGGCGAGCAGGGTGACCAGCACGGAGGCCGAGCGGACACCCGGCACGGTGATGTTCCAGAACTGGACCCACTTGTTCCCGCCGTCCACCGAGGCTGATTCGTACAGCTCATCGGGGATGTTTTGCAGCGCCGCAAGGTAGAGCAGGATGAAGAATCCCAGCTGCTTCCATGTCACATACAGGGCCACCGTTGGCATGGCCAGCCAGTTGTTGACCAGCCACGACGGGTTGGGTGCCAGTGGCCCCAAGAGGGAGTTGACCAGGCCGCCTTGCTGGAACAGGAACAGCCAAACGCCGACGACGGCGACGCTGGCGGTCACGTACGGGACGTAGTAGCTGACCCGGAAGAAGGTCCGCAATTTCTGCACCCGGTTCAGTGCGTTCGCGAGGACCAGGGACAAGCCCACGGTGAGCGGGACGTTGATGACCAGGAAGATGCCGATACTGACGAACGAGCGCTGGACCGCAGGGTCCGAAAGGACGGTGATGTAGTTGTCCAGCCCGACGAACGGCCGGTCCACCTGCACGCCGGGGGCGGTGAAGAAGTACTGGTGGAAGGAGATCCAGACGGCGTAGCCCAGGGGGAAGGCCAGGACGCCGAGGACGTACACCACGTAGGGTGCGCTGAACAGCAGGCCCAGCGGCTGGCGGCCCAGGAAGTTCTTGCGCTTCCCGGCACCGCCCGCCGGCCGGACCGCCGTCGTGTCCCGCTGCGCAGCCGGGCTGCCTTTGATGGAGCGGAGTGACATGGGACAGTCCGTTACTTGGTGGCAGCCAGTTGGTTGATCTTGTCCGAGGCGGACTTGAACGCGTCATCGATGCTCTGGTTGCCGAAGATGACCGACTTGTTCCACGCGTCGCGGAAGGTCTGCCAGATCTGCACGGAGTTGGTGACGTTGGGGACCTCCACCGTGCGGCCGGCCTGGTCGGCGAAGTTCTTGTAGAGCGGGTTCTTGGTGAAGAAGTCTGCGTAGGCGGTCGTCAGGTCCTTCCGCATCGGCATTTGGCCGGTCTCCGAGAGGAGCTTGCCGTCCTCGTCCTTGCTGGTGGCGAACTTCAGTACCTCCCAGGCAGTGCCCTGGTTCTTGCAGGCCGAATAGATCGAGACGTTCTTCGCGTCGGAGAAGGTGTACGACTTGTCCTGCTGCTGGGCACCCGGAATCGGCACCGCTCCCCAGTTCACCTTGTCCTTGTAGGAGGCGATGGCCCACGGACCGGCCAGCGCCATGGCGGACTTGCCCTCGGCGAAGGAGTCTCCCTGGTAGGTCTCCTTGGAGGCCAGGTCTTCCTTGTAAAGGCTCTGGAACATGCCGGCCACTTGCTTGCCCTGATCGCTGTCGAAGGTGGATTTGCCGTCCTTGATCAGCTGCGAGCCCTGCGTGTTGGCCGCGTAGAACGGGTAGAAGTCGAACCAGGACTGGAAGTAGTCGCTGGCCGGGGACGGCCAGATGGCTTTCTGTGCGGCGCCGGATTTCACGAGCGTACGGGAGGCGTCCAGCAACTCCTGTTGCGTGCCCAGCTTCGGGTTCTCCGGGTCCAGGCCCGCCTTCTTGAACAGGTCCTTGTTGTAGAAGAGCACCACGGGGTTGGACTTCCACGGCAACTGGTAGGTCTTGCCGTCAGAAGACTTGTACTGGTCGGCCAGGTCGCCCGTGCGGTCCTTGATGTACTGGGCGCCGTCCGGGAAGGAGTCCAGCGGCACGAGTCCGCCTTGCTTCTGGAACTGCGGTACCGCTACAGGGGCCGTGTTGAACACCAGGCAGGGAGCGTTTCCGGCCGTGATGGCCGCCCCAATGGTTTCCTCTGAGCTCTTGCCGGCCGGGATTTCCTGGGCATCCACCTGTTGGTCCGGGTGCGCCGCGTTCCACGCAGCCACCATTTCCTTGCCCCACTTCACCTCGAACTCGTTGTTGGAGTACCAGATCTTGATGGGGCCTTTGGCCGTCGTGGCCGACGACGCGTCCGAGCTTCCGCCGGCCTGGCTGCCGCAGCCGGCCAGGCCGGCGCCCATGATGGTGAGGGCGGCCACGGACAGTAGGCGCGTGGCAGTATTGATGCGCTTCATTGCGACTCCTTGGGGAGGGATTAATGGGGTTCGGGGTAGTGGGATGTTGTGGTGTCAGGAACTGCGGAGCGGTTCCGTGGGGGTGGCAGGGACCGGCCCGGTGGAAGCCCTGACGATCAGCCGTGGTGAAGGAAGCGTGATGTCCTCCACGCCGCGCGGGGCGGCAAGCTGATTCAGCATGAGCTGGGCGGAAGCCCGGCCCCACAGCATTGGATCTGTTGCAAGCGTGGTCAGCGGCGGATTCAGGTACTTTGTGAATTCCGCATTGTCGTAGCCGGTGATGGAAAGATCGCCCGGCACGCTGAGGCCCATGGACTGCGCATAGGATTGCCCGGCTGTGGCCATGAGGTCATTGGCGTACACGATGGCCGTGGGCCGGTCGGGCCTCCGCAGCAGGTCAGCGGTGGCCGCGACGCCGCCTGCAGCGGTGAAGTCCGCAGCGGCAAAGAGGTCCGGCTGGAGGCCGGCGCCCCTCAGGGCATCCTCCCAGGCTTGGCGGCGGCTCCGGCCGTGGATATATTCCTGGGCCCCGCCCACATGGGCTATGCGGCTGTGGCCAAGTTCCATCAAGTGCTCGACAGCGGCCACGATCCCTTCCGACTCTTCGACAGATACCGCCGGGAACGGCGATGCCGCGTCCGGCCGGTTCAGCGTGACGGCGGGAAGTTTGAGTTCGAGCATCAGCGCGATCCGGGAGTCGTCGTGGCGGACGTCCGTAAGGATGAAGCCGTCAACCCTGCCGTTATCGACCAGTTTCCGGTAGCAGCGTTCCTCCGCGCCGGGTGCTGTGGCGACACTGAGGACGAGCGCATACTCGTGCTCGGCCAGGGCGGTTTCGATGCCCGCTATGAAGGCCGGAAAGAAGGGGTCCGTTCCCAGCAGCAACGGATCCCTGGCGACAACGAGGCCCAGCGCGTACGCCTTCGACGACGACAAGCCCTTGGCCCGGAGGTTTGGCGTCCACCCAAGTTCCTTTGCCACCCTGAGGATCCGGTCACGGGTCTCCTGGCTGACTCCCGGCTGGCCGTTCAAGGCATACGAGACGGCTCCCTTGCTGACGCCGGCAGCCTGCGCAACGTCGTTGATGGTTACTGTCATGTTTGCCTCAAAATGCCTGGTGATATGAATCACTGAACCGGTTTTGTTGTATTCACTAAACCGGTTCAGCTCTTATCTGTCAAGAGGCGGGGCGGAGAAAGCTCGCGGGCGGCGCTGCAATGAGGGTTTTGTTTGGTGGCGCCGAGGAAAGGTGGCCCGCCGCTGGTGCGGGATGGGACCTGCGAAGCGGGGTGGACTACAGCACGTTGCGGATGGCCTGCTCGAAGCTGGTGACGTGCTCCAAGGCGAGCTTGCCCGCCCGGTCGGAATCGCCGTCGGCCACTGCCTCAAGGAGTTCCACGTGCTCGGCGATGTGCTCCGCCACGGACGGGACCTTTTCCAGCACCATGCACCAAATGCGGGTGGCAAGGTTGTCGTAGCGGATCAGGACGTCTTCGAGGTGGGTGTTGGCGGCCGCGCGGTAGATCAGGCGGTGCACCTTGATGTCATAGCGCATGAGGTCATAGGGGTCCTCGGCGCCGCCCATGGTGGCGATGGCGGCGGCGGTGTCGCGGATTTCCTTGCGCAGTGCGGGGGAAGCCAGCTTGGCGGCGCGGCGCGCGGCCAGCGGCTCCAAGGACTCGCGGAGCTCTGAGACGTCGGCAAGTTCGGTGATGTCGACGACGGTGGCGAACGTTCCGCGGCGGGGGTACGAGACCACCAGGTGGTCGCCTTCCAGGCGCTTGAGCGCTTCGCGCACCGGCGTGCGGCCGATCCCGAGTTCCGCGGCCAGTTTGCCGTCGTTGATGGCTTCCCCGGGCCTGATATCGAGCATGATGAGCCGGTCCCGCAGGTGCCGGTAGGCCTGCTCCGCAAGCGAGAGGTCGCCTTCGCCGGCCAGCTGGTTCTCTGTCATTACGCTCATTGCGAGCTCTCCCAAGGTAGCTATTGACTGCCGCGTGATCTACAACATACTATTACGTCAGTTCTAATATATCAGTTACAGATCAGTTATGGATCAGTAACTCCGAAGGGCTTTGAAGGAGAACAATGCAGGACGTACTGAACGCCTCGCTCGCCACGGTGGACGCCGACGTCGCCGCCGCCGTTGCGAAGGAACTGCACCGCCAGCAGTCCACCCTGGAAATGATTGCGTCGGAGAACTTTGCTCCGGCCTCCGTGATGGAAGCCCAGGGCTCGGTCCTGACCAACAAGTACGCCGAGGGCTACCCGGGCAAGCGCTACTACGGCGGCTGCGAACACGTGGACGTCATCGAACAGCTCGCCATCGACCGCGTCAAAGCCCTGTTCGGCGCCGAATTCGCCAACGTCCAGCCGCACTCCGGCGCGCAGGCCAACGCCGCCGCCATGTTCGCCCTGCTCAACCCCGGCGACACCATCCTGGGCCTGTCCCTGGCCCATGGCGGCCACCTCACCCACGGCATGAAAATCAACTTCTCCGGCAAGCTCTACAACGTGGTGCCCTACCACGTCCGCGAATCGGACCTCCGCATTGATATGGCAGAGGTGGAAGCACTGGCGCTGGAACACAAGCCCAAGCTGATCGTGGCCGGCTGGTCCGCCTACTCCCGCCAGCTGGACTTCGCCGAATTCCGCCGCATCGCAGACCTCGTGGGCGCGTACCTGATGGTGGACATGGCCCACTTCGCCGGGCTGGTGGCCGCGGGCCTGCACCCCAACCCCGTCCCCTACGCCGACGTGGTCACCACCACCACCCACAAGACCCTTGGCGGACCCCGCGGCGGCGTCATCCTGGCCAAGGAGGAATACGCCAAGAAGATCAACAGCGCCGTGTTCCCCGGCCAGCAGGGCGGACCCCTGGAGCACGTCGTCGCCGCCAAGGCCGTGGCCTTCAAACTCGCCGCCGCCCCTGAATTCAAGGAACGCCAGGAACGCGTCCTGCAGGGCGCCAAACTCCTGGCTGAACGGCTCCTCCAGCCCGACGTCCGGGCCGCAGGCATCTCCGTGGTCAACGGCGGCACCGACGTCCACCTGGTCCTGGTGGACCTCCGCCACTCCGAACTGGACGGCCAGCAGGGTGAGGACGCCCTCCACACGATCGGCATCACCGTCAACCGCAACGCCGTCCCGTTCGATCCCCGCCCGCCGATGGTGTCCTCCGGCCTCCGGATCGGTACCCCGGCCCTGGCCGCCCGCGGCTTCGGCGCCGCCGAGTTCACCGAGGTGGCCGACATCATCGCCGCCGCGCTGATCGCGGCTGCCGCTTCTGGCACAAACGGCACGGGCACCCTCCCCGGGGACACCGCCGTCGAACTCCGCGAACGGGTGACGGCCCTTGCCAACGCCTTCCCCCTCTACCCGCACCTCACCGCCGATGCCGGCCTGGCCGACGCTGAAGCAGACCTGATTGGAGCCGCCCAGTGAGCACCCAGCACCTTCCGGAACACCCGGACTTCCTCTGGCGGAACCCCGAACCCAAGTCCTCCTACGACGCAGTGATCGTTGGCGGCGGCGGGCACGGCCTGGCCACCGCCTACTTCCTGGCCAAGAACCACGGGATGACCAACATCGCCGTCCTGGAAAAGGGCTGGCTGGCCGGCGGCAACATGGCCCGCAATACCACCATCATCCGCTCCAACTACCTCTGGGATGAGAGTGCGGCCATCTACGAGCACGCCCTCAAGCTCTGGGAGATCCTGCCCGAGGAACTCGAGTACGACTTCCTGTTCAGCCAGCGCGGCGTGATGAACCTGGCACACACCCTGGGCGACGTCCGCGAAAGCATCCGCCGCGTGGGCGCCAACAAGCTCAACGGCGTGGACGCCGAATGGCTGGATCCGCAGCAGGTCAAGGAACTCTGCCCCATCCTGAACATCCGCGACAACATCCGCTACCCCGTCATGGGCGCCACATACCAGCCGCGCGCCGGCATCGCCAAGCACGACCACGTGGCCTGGGCCTTTGCCCGCAAGTGCGACGAAATGGGCGTGGACATCATCCAGAACTGCGAAGTCACCGGCTTCCTCAAGGACGGCGACCGGGTGGTGGGCGTCAAGACCAACCGCGGCACCATCAACACCGAAAAGGTGGGCCTCTGCGCCGCCGGCCACAGCTCGGTCCTGGCCGAAATGGCCGGCTTCCAGCTGCCCATCCAGTCCCACCCGCTGCAGGCACTGGTGTCCGAACTGCACGAGCCGGTCCACCCCACGGTGGTCATGTCCAACCACGTCCACGTCTACGTCTCCCAGGCCCACAAGGGCGAACTGGTCATGGGCGCCGGCGTCGACTCCTACAACGGCTACGGCCAGCGCGGCTCCTTCCACGTGATCGAGCAGCAGATGGCGGCCGCCGTGGAGCTCTTCCCGATCTTTGCCCGGGCCCATGTGCTCCGGACCTGGGGCGGCATCGTGGACACCACCCTGGACGCTTCCCCGATCGTGGGCCTGACCCCGGTGGAGAACATGTTCGTGAACTGCGGCTGGGGGACCGGCGGGTTCAAGGGAACCCCCGCCGCCGGCATGACCTTCGCGCACACCATCGCCACCGGCACCCCGCACCGGCTGAACAAGCCGTTCTCGCTGGAACGCTTCGAAACCGGCGCGCTCATCGACGAACACGGCGCCGCCGCCGTGGCCCACTAGCCGCCGCCACCAGAAAAGGACTTACGCACATGCTGCTGATCCCATGCCCCAACTGCGGCCCGCGGGACGAAACCGAATTCCACTACGGGGGACAGGCCCACGTGCCCTACCCGGAGAACCCGAACGAGCTGACCGACACCGAATGGTCCCGCTACCTCTTCTACCGGGAGAACCCGAAAGGCATCTTCGCCGAACGCTGGGTCCACAGCACGGGCTGCCGCCAATGGTTCAACATGCTCCGCGACACCGTCAGCTACGACATCCAGGCGGTCTACCCGATGGGTACGCGCCGGCCGGACCTTGCCGCTGGTCCGGCCGTCGAGGCAGGCACCGCCAGTACAGCCGCCGACAGCACCACCACCGGTACCGCGGCACCCAGCCTCTCAGCAACCAGCCTTGCCGCCAGCACTACCCGCACCGCCCCGGAAGGAGCCACCAAGTGACCTCGCAGAACGCCCGCCTGGCAATCGGCGGCCGCATCGACCGCACCATCTCCTGGCGCTTCAGCGTGGACGGCGAGGAATTCACCGGGCACCCCGGCGACACGCTGGCCTCGGCCCTGCTCGCCAACGGCCGCATCGCCGCCGGCAATTCGCTCTATGAGGACCGGCCCCGCGGCATCATGTCCGCCGGAGTGGAAGAGGCCAACGCCCTGGTCCGCATCGAGGCCCGTTTCCCCGGCCACGTCGCCGAATCCATGCTGCCTGCCACAACCGTTTCCCTGGTGGACGGGCTCCAGGCTACCCGGCTCAACGGCCTGGGCAAGCTGGACCCGGAAGATGACCGCGCCGAATACGACAAGAAGTACGTCCACACCGACATCCTGGTCATCGGCGGCGGCCCCGCCGGACTTGCCGCAGCCCGCGAGGCCGTCCGCAGCGGCGCCCGCGTCATGCTCCTGGATGACCAGCCCGAACTGGGCGGCTCCCTGCTCTCCGGTTCCACCGCGCCCGGCCTGGCCGAGACCATCGAGGGCAAGCCCGCCCTGGAGTGGGTGGCGGACGTTGAAGCCGAGCTGGTGTCCGGCGCCGAATCCACCGTCCTGAACCGCACCACCGCATTCGGCGCCTACGACGCCAACTACGTGATCGCCGTCCAGAACCGCACCGACCACCTCTCCAGCCCCGCCGCCCCCGGGGTGTCCCGGCAGCGGATTTGGCACATCCGTGCCAATCAGGTGGTCCTGGCACCCGGCGCCCACGAACGCCCCCTGGTGTTCGAGAACAACGACCGCCCGGGAATCATGCTGGCATCGGCCGTGCGCACCTACCTCAACCGGTACGGCGTGGCCGCCGGAAAGCGCGTGGTCATCGGCACCACCAACGACAGTGCCTACGCCGCCGCAGCCGATCTCGCCGCCGCCGGGGTCAAGGTTGCCGCAGTCGTGGACGCCCGCCCCGCGCTGACCGCCGTGGCAACTGCCGCCGTCGAATCCGGAATCCGGGTGCTGATCGGCAGCGCGGTGGCCAACACTTCCTCCTCCGGAGAAGGCGCAGCCGACGGCCGGTTGGACGGCGTCACCGTCCGCAGCATCAACGACGACGGCGAGCTCACCTCCGGCGTCGAACAGATCGCCTGCGACCTGCTGGCTGTGTCCGGCGGCTGGAGCCCGCTGGTCCACCTGCACTCCCAGCGCCAGGGCAAGCTGCGCTGGGACGACGGACTGGCAGCCTTCGTCCCCAGCACCGAAGTGCCCAACCAGCAGACCATCGGCTCCGGCCGCGGCTCCTTCGCCACCGCCGACTGCCTTGCCGAGGGCGTCTCCGCCGGCGCGCGGGCCGCCATCGCAGCGGGCTTCGAATCCGCCGTCGAACCGTCAACGTTCGGTGAGCCCAAGGCCGCCGCGCCCACCCGCCAGCTCTGGCTGGTGCCGGGCGAGAACGGCACCCCCGACGACTGGCACCACCACTTCGTGGACTTCCAGCGCGACCAGTCCGTGGCTGACGTACTGCGCTCCACCGGGGCCGGCATGCGTTCCGTCGAGCACATCAAGCGGTACACCTCCATCAGCACCGCCAACGACCAGGGCAAGACCTCCGGCGTCAACGCCATCGGCGTGATCGCCGCGGCCCTCCGCACGGCCGGCGAAGCCTCCCGCGGCATCGGCGACATCGGAACCACCACCTACCGTGCACCGTTCACCCCGGTGGCCTTCGCGGCACTGGCCGGACGCCAGCGCGGCGAACTCTTCGACCCCGCCCGCATCACCTCCATCCACCCCTGGCATGTGGCCAAGGGTGCGCTCTTCGAGGACGTCGGGCAGTGGAAGCGCCCCTGGTACTACCCGCAGGACGGGGAGGACATGGACGCCGCAGTGCTGCGCGAATGTGCCGCTGTCCGCGAGTCCGTGGGCTTCATGGACGCCACCACGCTGGGCAAGATCGAGATCCGCGGCAAGGATGCGGGGGAGTTCCTGAACCGGGTCTACACCAACGCGTTCAAGAAACTCGCCCCGGGCTCGGCCCGCTACGGCGTGATGTGCACGCCGGACGGAATGATTTTCGACGACGGCGTGACCCTCCGCGTGGACGACGACACCTACTTCATGACCACCACCACCGGCGGCGCCGCGAAGGTCCTGGACTGGCTGGAAGAGTGGCTGCAGACAGAGTGGCCGGAACTGGACGTCAAGTGCACCTCGGTGACGGAACAGTGGAGCACCATCGCCGTCGTCGGCCCCAAGTCCCGTGAAGTCATCGCCAGGGTCGCACCGGAACTGGCTGCCAACGGCGGCCTGGACGCCGAGGCGTTCCCGTTCATGACCTTCCGCGAAACCACCCTGGCCTCCGGCGTCCGCGCCCGGATCTGCCGGATCTCGTTCTCCGGCGAACTGGCCTACGAGATCAACATCCCGGCCTGGTACGGGCTGAACACCTGGGAAGCCGTGGCCGCCGCCGGAGCCGAGTTCAACATCACCCCGTACGGCACCGAAACCATGCACGTGCTGCGCGCCGAAAAGGGCTACCCGATCGTCGGCCAGGACACGGACGGCACCGTCACCCCGCAGGACGCCGGCATGGAGTGGATCGTTTCCAAGGCCAAGGACTTCATTGGCAAGCGGTCGTACTCCCGCGCCGATTCCAGCCGCGAGGACCGCAAGCACCTGGTCAGCGTCCTTCCCGTCGACGGAACGCTCCGGCTGCCTGAAGGGACCCAGCTGGTGGAAAAGGGACGCTCCACCAACCCGGCCTACGGGCCGGTTCCGATGGAAGGCTTCGTCACCTCCAGCTACCACAGCGCAGCGCTGGGCAGGTCCTTCGGCCTGGCCCTGATCAAGAACGGCCGCAACCGCATCGGCGAAACACTGGTGGCCGCCGCCGGCGACCAGCTGGTGGACGTGGTTGTTGCGGAAACAGTGCTTTTTGACCCAGAAGGGACCCGTAAAGATGGCTGAAACAGCAGCATCCCCCACCCAGAGCTCCGCAGAGCAGAACCTCTCGGCACGCGTCAGCCCGGCACGCCAGCTGGCGGAAGCCTTCACCGCAGGCTCCCTGGCCGGCACCGTCGAACTGTCCGAGCTCCCCTTCCTGACCATGGTGGGGCTGCGGGCAGACGCCGGCTCGGAAACGGCGCAGCGGCTGGCCGCCGCCACCGGCGGACTGCCCGCCGCCTCCGGTGCTGTGGCAACCACCGGGGACACCTCTGTCCTGTGGCTGGGGCCCTCCGAGTTCCTGGTGGTGGCACCCACCGAGGCGCACGAATCCCTTGGCGGGGACCTGATCCCGGCCCTCCGCGAAGCGCTGGGCAACGACGCAGGCCAGGTGGTGGACCTGTCCGCCAACCGCACCACGTTCGAACTGGTGGGCCCCCGGGCCCGCGCCGTCCTGGAAAAAGGCTGCTCGCTGGACCTGCACCCCCGGGTGTTCAAGGCCGGTACCGCCTTCTCCACCGAAATCGCGAACATCCCAGCGATCCTCTGGAAGACCGGGGAGGACTCCTTCCGGATCTTCCCCCGGGCATCGTTCGCCGAGTTCCTGGGCCGGTGGCTCCTGGACGCCATGCGGGAGTACGCCTCACCCGAGGTACCCTGATGGCGCTCAGCGTCCTTGACCTGTTCTCCGTTGGCATCGGGCCCTCGTCCTCACACACGGTGGGCCCGATGCGGGCTGCCAAGCTCTTCGCCGACGGCCTGAAGGGCGACGGCCAGTTGGCCTCCACCGTGCGTGTCCAGTCGGAACTGTTCGGTTCCCTGGGCGCCACGGGCCGCGGCCACGGCTCCGACAAGGCGGTGGTCCTGGGCCTGCAGGGCCTGGAGCCCGAAACCGTGAACACGTTCACCGCTGACGACCAAGTGGCAGCAGCGGCCTTGAACGCCGAGCTGCACATCGCCGGCAGCCACCGGGTGGACTTCAACTGGGAAGAGGACGTGGTGCTGCACCGCCGCAAGTCCCTTCCCGCGCACCCCAACGGCATGACCTTCCGCGCCCTCGACCACACCGGCGCCGTGCTCAGCGAACGCAGCTACTACTCCATTGGCGGCGGCTTCGTGGTGGACGGCGACGCCGAAGGGGCCGACAAGGTGGTGGCGGACGACACCGTCCTGCCTTACCCGTTCGCCACGGCGGACGAGCTCCTGCAGATCTGCAGCCGCGAGGGCATGTCCATTTCCGATGTCATGCTGGCCAACGAACTCACCTGGCACAGCGAGGCAGAACTCCGGGAGAAGCTGCTCGGGCTCTGGGCCGTGATGCGCGAATGCGTGGAGAACGGCTGCAACGCCGAGGGCATCCTGCCGGGCGGCCTGAAGGTACCCCGGCGCGCACCGGCGCTGTTCCGCACCCTGACGGCGTCCGCTGCGGCATCGGCGGAGGCCTCCGCCCAGGCGGCGGCAGCAACGCCGTCGCCCGTCCAGGCACCGGCGGACCCGCTGCTGGCCATGGAATGGGTCAACCTGTTCGCACTCGCCGTGAACGAGGAGAACGCCGCCGGCGGGCGGATCGTCACGGCTCCCACCAACGGCGCGGCCGGGATCGTGCCGGCCGTCCTGCACTACTACGTGAAATTTGTTCCGGGAGCAGACGACGACGGCGTGGTCCGCTTCCTGCTGGCGGCGGCCGCCGTCGGAATCCTTTTCAAGACAAATGCGTCCATCTCCGGCGCCGAAGTGGGCTGCCAGGGTGAGGTGGGCTCCGCCTGCTCCATGGCCGCGGCCGGGCTCTGCGAAGTGCTCGGCGGGACACCGGCGCAGGTGGAAAACGCCGCGGAGGTGGGGATCGAGCACAACTTGGGCTTGACCTGCGATCCCGTGGGCGGCCTGGTGCAGATCCCCTGCATCGAGCGGAACGCGATCGCCAGCGTAAAGGCGATCAACGCAGCCCGGCTGGCCCTCCATGGGGACGGCAGCCACAAGGTCTCGCTGGACAAGGCCATCAAGACCATGCGCGACACCGGAGCCGACATGAAAACCAAGTACAAGGAAACCTCCCGAGGAGGCCTCGCCGTGAATGTGATCGAGTGCTGAGCCATGACTGTTACTGAGACCCGGATGCCCGCCCCGAAGGCGCCCACCACCGTGGAGCACGTCCTGACCCTCGACTGCGCCGAGGGCCCCGGCATCGTGCACGCCGTCTCCGGCTTCCTGCTGGAACACGGCTGCGACATCATTGACAACAAGCAGTTCGGTGAACGCTCCGAAGGCCACTTCTTCATGCGGGTGCACTTCGTTTCCGAGGGCGACGATTCCACCGTGGAAGTCCTGCGGGACTCGTTTGCTCCCGTGGCGGACAAATTCGGCATGCGGTGGCAGCTGGAACGCCACGGTTCAAAGCGCAGGGTGCTGATCATGGTGTCCAAGTTCGGACACTGCCTCAACGACCTGCTGTTCCGTGCCCGGATCGGCGAACTTCCCGTTGACGTGGTGGCCGTGGTGTCCAACCACCGTGACCACCAGGCGTTGGTCGAGTGGCACGGCATCCCGTTCCACCACATCCCGGTCACGGCTGACACCAAGCCCGAGGCCGAGGCGCAGCTGATGGACCTGGTTGACGGGCTGGAGGTGGAACTGGTGGTGCTGGCCCGGTACATGCAGGTGCTCAGCGACGACCTGACCCGCAAGCTGGACTGCCGGGCCATCAACATCCACCACTCATTCCTGCCCAGCTTCAAGGGCGCCAAGCCGTACCACCAGGCCTACGCGCGTGGCGTCAAGACCGTGGGCGCCACAGCCCACTACGTCAACGCTGAACTGGACGAAGGACCCATCATCGCCCAGCAGGTGGTGGAGGTGGACCACACCTACGGGCCAGAGGACCTGGTGGCCGCCGGCCGCGACACCGAATGCAAGGCCCTCTCCAACGCGGTGAAATGGCACTGCGAGGGCAGGGTCCTGCTGCAGGGCAACCGCACCGTGGTGCTGCGGTAACCCCAGATAACTGAATTACGACGGCGTGGCCGGCTTCCTTCCAGGGGAGGCCGGCCGCGCTTTATTGTGCCCGGCTGATTCTCCCCATGTTTGGGCTCGCCCGACGGCGTGTCCCCGCCACACGCCGCCGGCTGCGAGTGATGCGGGCGGAAAGGTGGGGAAATTCAGCGGCGGGAGGATGCCCGGACCGGCGCTGCGCGGACCGACAACAACTGATCGCTGGTGGACAAAGCGGAAATCCCTGCCGCTGCCAAGCTGGATTCCACAGCAATTTTCCCGAGCTCATGACCGTTAAGAAGGATCCAATGAGTATTTCGAATTCCGAGACCCGGACCGCTGACGCTCCGGCCAAGGAGCATTCCACCGCCCTCCGCGCCGGCAGCATCGGCGTGCTCGGCATCCTGTTCTTCGTCCTGTCCGCCCAGGCGCCCCTGACGGGGATCGTGGGCGCGGCGCCGCTGGCGGCGGCCCTGGGCAACGGCGCCGGTGCCCCCGGCGCGTACCTGATCGTGGGCATAGTCATCGTGGTTTTCGCCGTCGGCTTCGTTGCCATGAGCCGCAAGATCCAAGCGAACGGCGCCTTCTACGCCTACGTGACGGCAGCCTTTGGCAGGCGGACCGGAGCCGGGGCGGCCTGGCTGGCCCTGCTGGCCTACAGCACCGTTCAGGCCGCCATGTACGGGCTGTACGGTGCGGCCTTCTCCGGGCTCCTGGCCTCGACCGGCCTGGACATTCCCTGGTGGCTGCTGGCCCTGGCCACCATGGCGGGAGTCCAGGTACTGGGCTCCCTCAACATCGAAATCGGCGCCCGCGTCCTGGCAGTGCTGGTGGGCCTGGAGGTGGCCATCCTGCTGATGTTCGGCTTCACCGTACTGTTCCACGGCGGCGGCCCGGAAGGCATCAGCGTTGCGGCGTCCTTTTCCCCCGAAGCGATAGGCGCAGGTGCCCCCGGCGTTGCCATCATGTTCGCGGTGGCGTCCATGTTCGGCTTCGAGTCCACCGCCATCTACTCCGCCGAGGCCAAGGACCCGCACCGCACCGTCGCCAGGGCTACTTACCTCTCGGTAGGGGTGATCTCGGTGTTCTTCGCCTTCATCTCCTGGATGCTGGTGAGCTACTACGGGCCCTCAAGCGTCATGGACGCCGCGGGCGCCGCCCTCGAGTCGGGGGATGCGACGTCCTTCGTGCTGGGTCCGCTGAAGGAACTGTTCGGCCCCTGGGCGGGCATCGTGGCCGGCATCCTGCTGGTCACCTCGTTGCTCGCCGGCATCATCGCCTTCCACAACGGCATCAACCGCTACCTCCACTCCCTGGCCCTGCGCGGTTCCATGCCCGCCGTCCTTGCCCGGACCAACCGGCACCGGGCTCCTGCCGTTGCCGCCTGGATCCAGTCCGCCACCGCCGTCGTCCTGGTGGTGCCGTTCGCCATCCTGGCGATGGACCCTGTGCTGACCCTGTTCTCATGGTTCAGCGGCCTTGCTGTGGCAGCTCTCCTGGTGCTGTACATGCTCTGCTCAGCCGCCGTCGTCGCGTTCTTCCGACGGGAACATGCCGGCGCCGGGCTGTGGCAGACCCGGATTGCCCCGGCCCTGGCGGCAGTCCTGCTGGCATGGGTCCTCTACCTGGTGGTCAGCAATTTCACCGCCCTCATTGGCGGCAATGCCGAGACGGCCACGGCCCTGCTCGCAGCGGTCCCGGCGGTCTTCCTGTCCGGGGTGCTGGTGGAATGGGTCATCGAGCGGCGCCACCATTCAGCTTCCCCGGGCCACGTGCTTACCTAGCTGGCGCGGGATCTCCGGCACTGGCCCGGCGTGGAACCTTTGGTTCGCGCCGGGCCAGTGCGCGTGCCGCGACGATCAGGATGGCCCCGATCAGCGCGCCACCCCACGCTGCGGCCGGAGAAGCGGGCCAGAGCCCTGCCAGGCCAAGGAGCGCCGGAATTGTGGCCGACGCCGGAGCAGCCAGCACCAAGGCCCAGCCCGTGAAACGTTCAAGCCGCACCGCGCCCAGGGCCAGGCAGGCGAACAGCAGGGCCCACAGCACGGACCAGCACACCCACAGCACCGCGAGCAGCGGATCCGCGCCCAGCCAAGCGGTGGCCAGCAGCATGCCGCAGAACGCCACCAACCCGCAAAACCAGCCCAGGCCGCGTGACCCGAGCCCCAGCAACACGTCCAGCCCCGAGTACAGATAGGTCGCTCCGAACAGGAACATGCCGGCGGCCGTGAGGAGCGGCGCCGGAGCGTCCCCGGCGGCAGAGACATAGACGACGGCGAGCACCAGTTGGGTGCCGCCCACCAGCAGGTTGAGGGCCGCGGCGTCGCGGCGGGGAACGTGCCCGAGGGTCGCCAGCCCGTTGGCCAGCAGCGCGGCACCGGAGAGCAGGAGGCAAATGAAAGGCATCAGCGGCCCTCTTCCCGGAAAACTAACGCAAGGCGGAACTTCTTTGTCACCTGACGGACGTTAGCGGAAGCGGAGGGGCGGTGCCCAACGGGCCCTGGTCGTAATTGGTGGGGACGGCCGGGTGCGGCCTAGGCGCTTTTGCGCCACTCGCTGGGTGAGACGCCGAAGGCGTCGCGGAAGGTGCGGCTGAAGTGGGCTGCGTCCAGGAAACCCCAGCGGCCGGCAATCGTGCCGACGGACTGCCCCGCGTTCAGCGGGTCGCGGAGTTCGCGGCGGGCGCCCTCAAGCCGTTGGGTCCGGATCCAGCTGGCCACCGTGGTCCCGGACTCGTGAAAGACGTTATGCAGGTGCCTGGTGGAGATGAAATGTGCTGCTGCAATGCTCGCCGGGGACAACAGCGGGTCCGAGAGGTGCGCCTCGATGTACTCGCGGACCGAGACGGCCAGCAGCGCCTGCGGCTTCATCCGGTCCGGCTTAATATCCATTTCGGCATGCAGCATGGTGGACACCAGGTCCAGGGCATTCGTTGCCAGCCGGGACCCGCTGGGGCCGTTCAGGACGTCCAGGTTTTCCGACAACTGGCGGATGAACTGACCCACGAGTCCGCTCAGGCCTCCGCTGCCCATCCGCACTGCCGCCAACTGTCCCACATAGTCGGTGGGCAGGGACACGGCGTCGCAGGGGAACATCAGCACCATGATGCGGGTCGTGTCCTCGAAGGCGAGGGTGTACGGCCGGTTGGTGTCGTAAATGGCCAGGTCGCCGGGCTGGAGCACGGCTTCGCGGTTGTCCTGGATCAGCAGCCCGGTGCCCTCCAGTTGCAGGTTGAGCTTGAAATAGCGTTCGTGGGCCTGTGCGATCAGGGCGGGGGTGCGGTGCACTTCGTGCGAGGTGGCGGTCACTTCAACAACGGACATCCGGTCCAGCACCCGGGAGCGCATCCGGCCCTGGAACCCGTCCACGTCAGCTGTCTGTGCGGTGAGGGGCACGAAGGATTCCGCCACCAGGTGCCGCCAGTGGTCGAAGGATGCCGCAACGCTCGCGGTAACGTGCTGGCGTTCGGGCCGGGTAACTTTTCCGGCTGTAGCTGTTGCTGGCATGGATGTTCCTTGCGACAGATGGCCACCTGATGTCCCCCCGGGCTGTGTCCTGCGACACAGTACGTTCAGGCTAGCGCGGGCCGAATCTTTTTTCAACGGTTGGCGAAAAAAGAATGGCTCGGCTGCCTGTCAGGCGTTTCCAAGCTTCCCGTGGCATGATCCGCGCATGAACGCCGTCGCCGCTTCGCAGGACCGCCACCGCAACTTCAATTCCCCCGCGCATCATTCCCGGCTGCGGATGGTGGTGATGCTCGCTGTAGGCGTGGTGGTGGCACTTGCCGTGGGTGCGCTGGGGCACTGGACCTATGCGCCCGCCCTCGGCTGGGCGGCCGCCTCGGCCACGTACCTGGTCTGGGTCTGGAGTGTGATCCGGCACCTGGGGCCCGGCGCAACCGCCGCCCATGCCCGCCGGGAGGATCCGGGCCGGGTCTTTTCGGACACGATGGTCCTCAGTGCCACGGTGGCCAGCTTTGCCGGAGTGGCCCTGATCCTGCTGGATGCCTCCAACTCGCAGGGCATGAGCAAGGATGCCACGGTGGCCATGGCCCTGGGCAGCATTGCCCTGTCGTGGTTCCTGGTCCACACCCTGTTCACGCTCCGCTACGCGGCCATCTACTACCGCGACGGGACCGGCGTCGATTTCAATGAGGAAACCCAGCCCCGCTATGCGGACTTCGCGTACCTGGCGTTCACCGTTGGCATGACCTTCCAGGTATCGGATACGGACCTGAAGACCAACGCCATCCGCTCCACGGTCCTCCGGCAAGCCCTGCTGTCCTACCTGCTGGGGGCCATCGTCCTGGCCACCACCATCAACCTGGTGTCCGGCCTCATCCACTAAACGCCCGCGTGAGCGGGTTGGCTCCGTTAACGCCAATGGGTGCAGCCCCTGCGGGAGCTGCACCCATTGTGGGAGGCGTCAATTAATCCTTCTTGAAGGCATCCTTGACTTTTTCGCCGGCCTGCTTGAGGTCGGCTTTTGCCTGGTCGCCCTGGCCCTCAGCCTTCAGGCTCTCATCGCCCGTGGCGCTGCCGGCAGCTTCCTTGCCCTTGCCGCCAAGCTTCTCTGCAGCGTTGCCGATCTTGTCGTCCAAACCCATGGAGATGCTCCTAACAATTCGTGCTCGCTCCGGTCTGCACCAGAACCTGACCAGTCAATAGTAAGCATACTTTCGAGTTTAGGGCTCATTTGCTGCCTGGAATTTTGCCAAGCAGGGCGAGGTAGCCTTCCAGCTGCGCGGCGTGGCCGAACTCCACTTGGCCCTCCGGCGCAAGGGCGGCCTCGACCTGGGCTCCCAGCAGCATGTTCAGCAGCTGGCCGGCAAGGACGGAGTCGGCGACGCCGGCGTTGACGTCCCCGCTGTTCCGTGCCTCTCCGAGGTAGCGGCGGATGGTGGCCAGCCATTCGGCCATGGATTCGCGGTGGATGTCAGCCTTCCGTGGATCGCTGACGGCCTTCTGCCAGAACGGGATGACCACGCGCGCTTCATTGATGCGCTCTTCATCGAGGGGGAGGACCTCCAGGCAAAAGGACCGCAGCGCCTCCAATCCGGCCTTGCCTGCCGTCACCTGGGCGATGCGTTGATTGGTCCGGTTGAACACATGGCTGAAGGCGAACTCAAGCAGCGTGTCCTTCGTGGGGAAGTATGGCTTCAGGGCGCCGTTGGCGAAGCCGGCCTCCATGGCAATCTCGCGCATGGTGGCACTTTCAAGCCCCTGCCGGGCGATGATCCGCCACGTGGCATCCACGAGTTCCAGGCGGCGCTCGTCATGGTCAACAATCTTCGGCACGGCGGCCACTCCCCGGAAATTTCTTTGCCCAACCTCTTGTGAGCCATGTTACGGACGTTTATTCTCTACAACTATAGAAAATAAACCCAATGGCCGGCGACGGCCCGGACGAAGGTTTGCTCCATGACGCTTGCACCCACCGACACTGCATCAGCCTCTGCGTCGGCCTACCGGCTGGCCACGGCGCAGGAAATCCTGGACGTGCGCTCCATCCTGCAGTCGGAAGGCCACCTCGGCCCGCAGCACAGGATCGCCTACCTGGGCCAGCTGGATCCTTCGCGCGGCACCGATCCAGCGCCGGCCGACCGGCGCTTCCGCATCTTCATCCACGATGTCTCAGGCGCTGCGCCGCGCGATGTCGTGGTCTCCACCACCCGGCACGAGGTGCTCTCCGCCGTCGAACTGGACACCGCGGTGACCGGCGAGCTTCCGGTCCTCGAGGAGGAGTTCGAGGTGGTGGAGGCGCTGCTGGCCGCGGACGAACGGTGGCTCAAAGCGCTCGCGGACCGCGGGCTGGATGTCGGGAAGGTCCGGGTGGCCCCGCTGTCCGCCGGGGTCTTCGAATACGCCGAAGAGAAGGGCCGCCGGATCCTCCGCGGGCTGGCATTCGTGCAGGAGTTCCCGGAGGACAGTGCTTGGGCGCATCCGGTGGACGGCCTGGTGGCCTATGTGGATGTGGTCAGCAAGGAGGTCACCCAGGTGGTCGACCTCGGCGTGATGCCCGTCCCGGCCGAGCACGGCAACTACACCGACCCGGAGTTGACCGGCCCGCTGCGGACCACCCAAAAGCCCATCAGCATCACCCAGCCCGAAGGCCCCAGCTTCACTGTCACCGGCGGAAACCACGTGGAATGGGAAAAGTGGAGCGTGGACGTTGGCTTCGATGTCCGCGAAGGGGTTGTCCTGCACAATCTCGCCTTCCGGGACGGCGGCCGGAAGCGGCCCATCATCAACCGGGCGTCCATTGCCGAGATGGTGGTTCCCTACGGCGACCCGTCGCCGGTCCGGTCATGGCAGAACTACTTCGACACCGGCGAATACCTGGTGGGCCAGTACGCCAACTCCCTGGAACTGGGCTGCGACTGCCTGGGCGAGATCACCTACCTCAGCCCCGTCATCTCCGACGCGTTCGGCAACCCGCGCGAAATCCGCAACGGCATCTGCATGCACGAGGAAGACTGGGGCATCCTCGCCAAGCACTCGGACCTCTGGAGCGGCGTCACCTACACCCGCCGCAACCGCCGCCTGGTGATCTCCTTCTTCACCACCATCGGCAACTACGACTACGGCTTCTACTGGTACCTCTACCTGGACGGCACCATCGAGTTCGAAGCCAAGGCCACCGGCGTCGTTTTCACGTCCGCGTTCCCGGCGGGCGGCTCGGACAACATCTCCCAGCTGGCCCCGGGCCTTGGCGCCCCGTTCCACCAGCACCTCTTCAGCGCCCGGCTGGACATGGCGATCGACGGCTTCACCAACCGGGTGGAGGAGGAAGACGTGGTCCGGCAGGCCATGGGGCCGGGTAACGAGCGCGGCAACGCCTTCTCCCGCAAGCGCACCGTGCTGGCGCGGGAATCCGAGGCCGTCCGCGAGGCCGACGCCCGCGCAGGCCGCACCTGGATCATCTCCAATCCCGAATCCCGCAACCGGCTGGGTGAGCCCGTGGGCTACAAGCTCCACCCGCACAATCAGCCCACGCTCCTGGCCGATCCGGACTCCTCGATCGCCCGCCGCGCAGCCTTCGCCACCAAGGATCTCTGGGTCACCCGCCACACGGACGGGGAACGCTACCCGACGGGCGACTTCGTCAACCAGCACGCCGGCGGCGCGGGCCTGCCGGCCTACGTGGCGCAGGACCGCGACATCGACGGCCAGGACATCGTGGTCTGGCATACCTTCGGCCTCACCCACTTCCCCCGGGTGGAGGACTGGCCCATCATGCCCGTGGACACCGTGGGCTTCAAGCTCCGGCCGGAAGGTTTCTTCGACCGCAGTCCGGTGCTGGATGTCCCGGCCAACCCGAACCGGCAAGCCGCGTCCTGCCACACCGAGGGCGGCAGCGGTGGCTGCCACTAGCGCCGCCCCTGCCCCGGCGCCGGCAGCAGGCAGGGCAGCAGCAGGAAGGACGACGGCGGCGGCCCGGGCCCGTGCCGGCGGTCGGGTGGTCCACCCTCGGCTCGCGGCCGTGGTCACCGCCGTTTCCTGCGCCACGCACGTCTGGCTGGCCGCCACAGGCACCCACGGTGCCTGGCTTAGCGCCCTCATGCTGGCCCTTGCCGCAGTGTGCATCCCATGTGCCGTCCATATCTGGCGGCACGGCGGGGTGGCCGCACTCCACCGGGTCACCGCGGCCGCCGTGGCCATGGCCGCCGTCCATGCGGGCCTCCTGCTGGGAGCCGGCGGTGCCGGCCACGCGCACGGCGCAGTGCCGTCGTCGTTCACTGGTGCTGAGTCCGGCGGCAGCGCCCGGCTGCTGCTGGTCATCGGCCTGGAGCTGGCCACCGCCCTGGTGGCCGCCACGCTGGTGGCGAGGCTGCGCCGGCGGTAGGCGGCGCAGAAACGCCAGGCCGCGTGCCGCGAAAGGTGGCGGCGCGCGGCCTGGCGCTTGTCCGGTTGTCAGGCGGGCTTGGCGTACTCGGCCGCGCTCATGACTTCATAACCAACGAACGTCTCGTCGTTTTCCACCCAGGCGTCGTGGCCGGCCGGAATGGAGTAGGCGTCCCCCGCGTGGATGGTGGTGCGGGTGCCGTCGTCCAGCTGGACGGTCAGGGTCCCGGCGGTGCAGAAGCCAAGGTGGTTGTTTTGGCAGCTGTCCGTGTGGACCACGGTTTTGACCGTTTCGGACCAGCGCCAGCCGGGCTCGAAGGTAAGCCGGCCCAGGGTGGCGCCGCCAATGTTGACTACGTCCACCTGGGTCTTGGGCGGACGGCGCTTTTCGTCGGCGTCGTTGAAGGACTTGGTTTCAAGGTCCTTGACCGTTATTGCAGGCATTTCTGGCTCCTCGAAAGGGAGTGGTTATGAAATTCGCCCACGGGCGCTGAGCCGCTCAGGGAATGACAGTCCGGCGGGGCAGGAAGTGCCCGTCCGGAACCCGCCGGACCTTGCATCGCAACGATTTCAATCTGCTCTCCGGCGCAGGCGATGTCAATGCCGGGCGGCCCCTTCGAACCACTCACGGGCCGGGTTGGTCACCGCGGGGGCCGAGCGGTCCAGCCCCGGCTGCGCCACCCACCTCACGCCGTTGGCGAGCACCCGCTGGACCTGCGGATGGTGGTACACGGGGTACTCCTGGTCGCCGGGGCTGAAGTAGAAGATCCTGCCCTTGCCCCGGGTGAACGTGACGCCGGAACGGAACACTTCGCCGCCGGCGAAGGAACTGATGAAGATCAGGTCGTCAGGGTCCGGGATGTCGAACAGTTCGCCGTACATTTCCTGCTCGGGAATGACGATGGGGCTCTCCACGCCTTCCGCGATGGGATGCGACGGCTTCACCGTCCACACCAGCTCGCGCTGGCCGTCGTTCCGCCAGGCGAGGGAGCAGCTGGTGCCCAGCAGCCTGGTGAAGATTTTCGCGAAGTGCCCCGAATGGAGCACGATCAGTCCCATCCCGCCGAGCACGTGCCGGTGGACGCGTTCGACGACGGCGTCACTCACCTCGTGGTGGGCGATGTGGCCCCACCAGAGCAGGACGTCCGTTTCCGCGAGCACCTCCTCGTCCAGGCCGTGGTCGTCGTTGCTGGCGAGCACCGCCGTCGTAATGTCCGCGTCCGGGTAGTAGGGCCGGAGCCCCGCGGCGATGGCGCCGTGGATACCATCCGGGTAGATATCGCCGATATGGGCGGGCTCGTTGTTGGCCTCGTGGACACCCTCATTCCAGACCCGGATCCTCAGTTTTCCGTTCATTAGAGCCTGACCTCCCTCTGCTCGAGCGCCGACTGGTAGCACGCGTCGATGACCTGTGCCCGGTAGAGCGCCAGGGAGCCGTCATGCCCAGCCCAGGCCGCTTCGCCGTCGCGGACTGCGGCCACGAAGTCTTCCACCACGGCATCGTGGGCACGGCCGGGCAGCACCGGCGGCACGTAGTCGGCGGACTCGCCGTCCGTGTCCGTGAACACCCGGAGCTGGCCCACCGGCGGGAACGGCGCCCCGTGCACCTTCAGTTCGGCGCCGCCGTCCGTGCCGTAGACCGTGAAGTCGAGGAGATCGTCCGTTTCCCGGTATGTTGCCCAGCCGGCCTCGATCAGCAGCGTTCCGCCGCCCTCAAGGCGGAGGAACGCAGAGGCGAAGTCCTCCACTTCGAAGGCGTGGCTCGTGGCCTGGGCCGAGTACCTGCTGCCGCCGCCGCGTCCCTGCGGGCCCAGCTCCGAGTGGGTGGCGGCAGAGACGGCCACCACCTTCGGTTCTCCGAGCAGGTGCAGGGCGTAATCCAGTGCGTGGACGCCGATGTCCGCCAGCGGTCCGCCGCCTGCGAGCTCGGGGTTGGTGAACCAGCTGCCCAGGGTGGGGATGCCGGAGCGGCGGAGCCAGGAGGCCTTGGCGTAGTAGGGGCGGCCCAGGCCGCCGGCGTCGATGACGTCCTTGAGGGCCTTGATGTCGCCGCGGCGGCGGTGGTTGAACGCCACATCCAGGACCCGTCCGGCCTTGCGGGCAGCATCCACCATGGCCTGGCCCTCCACGGCGTTGCGGGCGATCGGCTTTTCGCTCAGCACATGGATTCCCCGCTCCAGGGCCGCGATGGCAATGGGGGCGTGCAGGAAGGTGGGAACGGCCACGCTCACGGCGTCCAGGCCGCCGTGGTCCAGCATGTCCTGCCAGTCGGCGAAACCGTTGGGAATGGCGTATTCGGCTTGCAGGTCCGTCCGGAGTTCCTGCTCCATTCCTGCCAGCGAGACGATGCGGATGCCCTCCAGGTCGCTGTAGGCCTTCAGGTGCTGCTGGCCGGCCCAGCCGATGCCGACGACGCCGACGCGGAGCTCCTTGGCCGGGGCCTTTCCTGGTTCCGGGGGCTTCGGGCCGGGGCTTTGCTGGTAGTTCAAGGGTGCTTCCTTTTCGGTGCCGGGCTGGTGCTGGACTGGGTTTGTGGAATCGATTCCAAAACGGTTCGCAACGAACCCAAGGGGCGTTTGGAATCGATTCCAAAAGCTTGTCAGGTTCGGCGCGGGGACGTCAACCCCCTGGTCAGTTCTTCGTGGAGTCCCTGATGACCAGCTCGTGCGGGAGGAACATCCGGCCGCGGCGGTGCACCCCCGGCTCCGTCATCCGTTCCAGGAGCGCCCCAAACGCCACACGGCCCATCTCATAGGCGGGCTGCCGGATGGTGGTCAGTTCCGGAACGCACATCTCCGCCTGGATGGAATCGTCGAAGCCGGCAACCGCCACGTCCTCCGGAACCCGGAGGCCGGCGTCGGTGATTTCCCGGACGCAACCGGCCGCCACCGTGTCGCTGCCACAGAATACGGCGTCGGGAAGGTGGTCCGCGGCGAGGAGTTCGCGGGTCAGCTGACGGCCGGCGTGGAAGTCGAAGTCCCCGGCGGCAAAGAGGCTCTGCGCCGCCTCCAGGCCTGCCGCGGACAGGGCTTCGCGGAACCCCTGTTCGCGCAGCCGCCCGGACCGGGCCGCCCGGTTGCCGATCATGGCAAGCCGCCGGGCGCCGGTTCCGATGAGGTGCCGGGTGATGTCGCGGGCGGCCTGCCGGTCGTCGATCGAGACGCCGAAGGCTGCTTCCGACTCCGCTATTTCACACAACTGGACCACGCTCAGCGAGGTTGCAAGGGCTTCCACATCGTCGTCGGGCATGGTGGGTGAAAACAGGACCAGCCCGTCCACGGACCCGTTCCGGAGCATGTCCACCAATTGCTGTTCGCGATCCGGGCTTCCGGCGGTTGGGGCAATGAGGCTCACGTAGCCGGACTGTGCCGCGGCGTCGCCCACCCCGCGGAAGGCTTCGCTGATGACCGGGGACTCAAGGTTCTTGGCGAGGGCCAGGATGCGCATGGTCCGGTCGCGGCGCAGGTCCCGGGCGGAGGCGAGCGGCCGGTAGTTGAGCTCCCGGATCGCCCCGGCCACCTTCTCACGGCTGGAGGCGCTCACCGCGGGACTGCCGTTGAGGACGCGGGAGACCGTGCCCACGGATACTCCCGCCGTTTTGGCGACGTCCTGCACGGTCGCTCGAGCCATTCCAGTGTGTCCTTCCGGGGCCGGGTCCTGCCTTGTTTGGGTGTTTTTCAGCTTAGCCGCCAGCCGGCCGCCGGCAGCGTGCCCGGCGTCACGCGGAGCACGCTTTCGTCCCGCCGCGGTGCCGTGTCCGGCGCAAACCCGGCCTCCGCCGTCGGACGTTCCCGCAAAAGCGTGCCTGCCGTGACGCGCGCGTGCCTCCTGCGCGTGGCGTGGCGCCTGAAACGGGGGAGTGGATGCCTGAAATCACCATTTAACACACCGGAAACCCACCCGGGAATTGCCGCCATACAGTTGGAATCAGACGGCAACAGCCGCCCCACCCGCTGAACGTGGTTTCTCCGGCCACGTCCCTCCGCAGAGCGGCTCTGACGGCAAACGACCGTTCTCTCTTCGCATCACGAAAGGGGTTTCCCATGGATTCGGGAAATGTCGCTTGGATTTTGGCCAGCTCGGCGCTGGTGTGCATGATGATCCCCGCCCTGGCCCTGTTTTACGGGGGCATGGTGGGGTCGCGCCGCATTCTCAACATGATGATGATGTGCTTCGGCGGCGCCAGCCTGGTGGCCGTCCTCTGGGCCCTGTTCGGCTACTCGATGGCCTTCGGCAACTCCGTGGGCGGCCTGGGCCTGATCGGTGACGTCACCGAATTCCCCGGCATGGGGCAGCTGCTGGCCAAGGATGATTCCGCGTCCATCCCCGTCATCCTGTTCGCAGCGTTCCAGCTGTTCTTCGCCTGCGTCACCACCGCACTGGTTGCCGGAGCCGCCGCCGGGCGCATGAAGTTCGGCGCCTGGATGGTGTTCGCCGGCATTTGGGCCACTGTGGTCTACTTCCCCATCGCGCACTGGGTGTTCGCGTTCGACTCCGCGGACGGCAGCACGGTGGGCGGCTGGATCGCCAACGGGATCAAGGCCATCGACTTCGCCGGCGGCACCGCGGTGCACATGAACGCCGGCGCTGCCGCCCTGGCCCTGGCCCTGGTCCTGGGCAAGAGCTCCGGCTGGCCGAAAATGGAACACACGAAGCCGCACAGCCGCCCCTTGGTCCTGGTGGGCGCAGGCCTGCTGTGGGTGGGCTGGTTCGGCTTCAACGCAGGCTCCGCGCTCGCCGCCGGCCAGTCCGCGGCCGTCGTCTTCCTCAACACCGCCGTCGCCGCCTCCGCCGGCCTGCTTGCCTGGGCCCTCGTGGAGCGGGTCCGCCACGGCGCCGCCACCAGCATGGGCGCCGCCTCGGGCCTGATCGCCGCGCTGGTGGCCATCACCCCGGCCTGTGGCGCCGTCAGCCCGCTGGGCGCCCTGGCCATCGGCGCCATCGCCGGGGCCGTCTGCTCGCTGGCCATCGAATGGAAGTTCCGCCTCGGCTTCGACGACTCGCTCGACGTCGTCGGCGTCCACCTGGTCGGCGGCATCCTGGGCACCCTGCTGATCGGCCTTTTCGCCACCGACAAGGCCCCGAACGGCGTCAGCGGCCTGTTCTACGGCGGCGGCTTCGACCTGCTCGGCGTCCAGGCGATCGCCACCGTCAGCGTCCTGGCCTACTCCTTCGGGATCACCTGGCTCCTGGCCAAGATCCTGGACAAGGCCATGGGGGGCCTGCGCATCAAGCCCGAGGACGAATTGCGCGGCATCGACCTCGCAGCCCACTCCGAGCTCGCCTACCTTACGGATGAGGACCCGGTGGAACTGGGCTCGCCGCAGCGGGTGTAACCGCCGCAACGCACCGGGCGCCCGCCTGCTGGGGGCGGCGCCCGGTGGACGCTTCCGCGTCGCGGGTCCCAGCGCACGAGTCAGGGCCAAACCTTGGACCGGTGCCGGCAGCCGCCGGCTTATAGTTCCAGGGTTTGGCCCTTCGGCGTGCCTACTGTTCCGTGCAGGCCAGGACGCCGCCGCGCACTTCGAGCACAGCGGCACGGACGTGGCTGAGGCGGGTGCGCGGGCCGGGCGCCATGGTGCCGATGTCCTCCCCGCCCCAGCAGGGATGCGTGAAGTAGACCAGCAGCGCCCGCTCCGCGCCGCCGTCGCCCGGGTCCCCGCCAAGCGGCACCACATCCGCGTGGCGTCCGACGACGGGCCGTCCGTCCCAGGACTCCGGCGCCGTGAGGATCAGCCCGCCCAGGTGCTCCTGCCGGGTCCAGTTTCCGGTGCCGTCCACCGAGCGGTACACCGCCTGGCCGCGCCATTCGTCCACGATCATCCAGTACCAGCCGCCCAGCACGAAGACCTTGGGGCCTTCGTGCGGCCGCCCCGGGATGGCCACCCCTTCAAGGACCCACGACGACGGATCATCCGGGGTGTCGCTGACCGCGCTGAAGGTATTGGAGCCGCGGGTTTCGTCCTTGTACCAAAGCCGGTACCGGCCGTCCCCGCACCCGGCGACGGCGGCGTCAATGACCCGCGGTGAATCCAGGTCCACAGCGCCCAGGTACTCCCACTTCGCCAGGTCATGGCTGGCGAACTGCACGAATTCAGCTTTCCCGCTCCAGTCCGTCCGCCGCCCGCCCAGCACCGTCAGGTACATGATCCACCGTTTGCCGATGCGGACGACGTCGGGAGCCCAGAGGGTTGCCGGTGGTTCCGTTCCGGGCGGGATGAGTCCCTCAACGGTGCCCTGGTAGCGCCAGGTGGCGCCGCCGTCGGACGACCTCGCAGCGCCGATGCCGGTCCCATGAACCCACTCGACGCCTGTCAGCCCGGGCGCTGTGGCGCGCCGCTGGGTGTAGAGGAGGACCCACTCACCGTTGAGGTGGTCGGCCACGAGGATGGGGTCCGTGGGTCCATCCCATACCGGATCCCGGTACGGGAGGGTGAAGGCGTCCGCGCGCAGGGGCGGTGCTGTCAGGGCAACGGTTTCCTGGGCGGCCGGCTGCTGGTGCACAGTCTTCTCCAACGTTGTAGTTTGTGGTGGAGTCCATCATATGCGTCAAAACCGGGTGCTACTCGTTGAACAACCCCGCCAGGTCCTCCGCCGTGATGGCGCCGCCGGCCAGGGCATCGCCCTCCATGACGTCGGCGAACAGCTGGGACTTCCGGGTCTTCAGCGCCATGACCTTCTCCTCGATGGTGTCCTTGGCCACCAGCCGGTACACCATCACGTTCCGCGCCTGCCCGATCCGGTGGGTCCGGTCCACGGCCTGCGCCTCCGAGGCAGGGTTCCACCAGGGATCGAGGAGGAAGACGTAGTCGGCCTCGGTGAGGTTGAGCCCGAATCCGCCGGCCTTGAGCGAAATCAGGAACACCGGCGCGCTGCCGTTCTTGAATTCGCTGACCACGTCGGCGCGGTTCCGGGTGCCGCCATCGAGGTAGCAGTACTCGATCCCTTCCTCGTCCAGCCGATCCCGGACCTTGCCCAGGAATCCGGTGAACTGGCTGAAGATCAGGGCCCGGTGCCCCTCTGCCACGAGGTCCTCGAGCTGCTCGAAGAGGACATCCAGCTTCGAGGACCGCACCGCGGACAAGGCAGGATCCACCAGTGAGACGTCCAGGCTGAGCTGCCGCAGCAGCGTCAGCGACTGGAAGATGGTGAACCTGTTCTTGTTGACGTCCTCGATCAGCCCCAGGATCTTCTGCCGCTCGCGCTGCAGGTGCGTCTGGTAGACCTTCTGGTGCCTCGGGTTCAGCACCACTTCCAGGATCTGTTCCTGCTTGGGCGGCAGGTCCTTGATCACCTGGTCCTTGGTGCGCCGCATCATCAGCGGCCGGACCCGCCGCCGGAGCTTCTCCAGCTGCGCTTTGTCGCCGTTCTTTTCCACCGGCTTCTGGTAGTACTCCGCGAAGCGCTTGGGGCTGGAGAACAGGCCGGGCGCCACGATGGACGTCAACGCCCAGAACTCCATCAGGTTGTTCTCCAGCGGGGTGCCGGTGATGGCCAGCTTGAAGACCGCCGGCAGCTTCCGGGCGCACTGGTAGGCCTTGGACTGGTGGTTCTTCACGAACTGCGCCTCGTCCAGGACCAGCCCTGCCCAGGACCGGGAGGCGTAGGCCTCGTAGTCGATGCGGAACAAGGCGTAGGAGGTGATGACGACGTCGGCCCCGCCCAGGGCCTCGGCCACGTCCTGGCCGCTCTTCCCGAACGTCTCGCCCACCGTGCGCACGGTCAGGCCGGGCGCGAAGCGGGCGGCTTCGAGCGCCCAGTTGCCCACCACGCTGGTGGGTGCCACCACCAGGAAGGGCGCGACGCCGGCGGGTTGGGTTCCAGGGCCGGCGGCAGCTCCGCCGTCGTGCCGGTCTCCGGACGGCTGCTCCCCGGACGCAAGCCCATGGTCCTTGGCAGCGCACATCAGTGCCAGCGCCTGCACGGTCTTGCCCAAGCCCATATCGTCGGCCAGGACGCCTCCCAGCCCGTGCTTGTACAGGAAGCTGAGCCAGTTGTAGCCTTCCAGCTGGTAGGGGCGCAGCTCGGCGTTCAGGGACGCCGGCAGCGGCAAACCGTCCACCCCGCCCTCCAGGAGCCCGCCCACGGCCGAGCGCCAGGCGGCGGCCTGCTGGTCCACGATGCCCAGCTGCGCCAGTTCGTCCCAGAGCCCTGCCTGGAAGCGGCTGATCTGCAGCGGCGCATCCTTGTTGTCCTGCAGCGAACGGGCTTCCTCGATCAGTGCCCGCAGCTGGTGCAGTTCCGGCAGGTCGAGCGAGAAGTAGGCGCCGCTGGGCAGCAGCATCTTGGTCTGTCCGGAGGCGAGCGCGGAGAACACGGCTGCGAAGGAGACGGGCTGGCCTTCCAGGGAGATCTGGATGCCGAGGTCGAACCAGTCCCGCTGTTCGGTGGCCTTGGTGGAGATCGACACCACCGGTGCCTCCTCCGCTTCGCGGTAGTCGGCGATCTCGCCCACGGTTTCCACGTCCACGTCCGGGGCTTCCCGCAGCCTGGGCAGCACCTCTTCGGTGAACGCCAGCGTATCCAGGCCCTTGAGTTCCACCGACGCCGCCAGGCGCGGAGTGCCCCAGCCGCCGGTGGCGGACTCGCCCAGGGCGGCCACGGTGTCCCAGGGTTGGCCGATTCCTTCCAGGATGCGGGACTCGGCGGTGTCGTCCCGGTAACCCTGATCGCCGGGGTGCCGCCACAGGGGCTGCGCCGTGACCAGTTTTCCGGTGCGGTAGTGCCACTCCCAGTGCAGCCGCACCCGGTGGTCCGCCCCGTAATTGGCCAGCAGGGACAGGGTGGGGACGGCCAGCTCGGGGAGCTCCACGGACTCGTCCCGCGCCGTGACCCGGGCAGCCTGCTTGAGTTTGGGGTAGAAACCCGTGAGGAACCGCGATTCATCCTTGGCGGGAATGTGGAGGGTGCTGCCGGCCGTGACGAATGCCAGGAGCTCTTCGCTCAGCCCGTTCTCCAGCGGCGCCAGCGTTATGGCGCCGTCCGGATCCGGGACGCCCGGCAGTGCGGCCTCACCGGAGGTGAAAAAGAGGCCGTGCGCGGGCCGGCCGATGGTGCCTACCGCTGCCGGATCAACCTCTTCCCCCGCCACGGTGATGGTGGGCGACAACTCCAGCCCGGCGTCGGACACTGGATTTCCGGAGCCGCCGGGATCCGCCGGCGCCCCGAACCTGCTCAGGGAAAGCCCGACGGCGGCGGGGTCCTCCGCGACCCGGACCGGCTCAGCGCCG
This sequence comes from Pseudarthrobacter sp. AG30, assembly GCF_003116525.1. Taxonomy (NCBI): domain Bacteria; kingdom Bacillati; phylum Actinomycetota; class Actinomycetes; order Micrococcales; family Micrococcaceae; genus Pseudarthrobacter; species Pseudarthrobacter sp. AG30. The sequence goes on from NZ_QEHL01000012.1 coordinate 218,673, forward strand.
CGCGAGTGGACCAGGGCCAGCCCGATCTTGCGGGCATCGGAAAGCAGGCCCCACAGGTTCTTCCCGGCATAGGAGTTCAGGCCCAGCCACAGGCCGGAAGAATTGTGCATCCGGCTGGCGGACGGCGAGTGCCCGGCCAGGAACTCCTGCATCCATTCCACGTGCGCGTGGTTCGATTCGCGCCGGAAGTTCAGGTAGCTCAGCGTGTTCCACGAAACGTCCCCGCGGATCCACTTGCCCTTGGCCCCCATGATGACGGGCCGGACTTTGAGCTGGCGCACGCCGCGCACCGGGTCGCGGCGGCCGGTGTAGGAGAAATGCGGCGGCGGCTCTTCAACCTCGAACTGCAGCGCCAGGGGAACACCGCTGGTCGAAGGCGCGGCGCCGGGCTGGGAAATCAGCGGGCTGAGGGCCTGCTCCCAGTCCGAGAGGGCCGCGGAGGGGGCGCGGGAGACCTGCGTGGCCGTGGACGGGGCCAACAGCTGCATCCGGATGGCCGGGTTGTCCTCCGCCGCGAAGAGCAAGGCAGCCACATGCTTGCAGTCCTTGCGCACGGGGCAGCTGCAGACGCCAACGGTGCAGCTCCAGCCGCCCGCCTTGCGGACCAGCTTGGCGGTAGTGGAATACGGAACTTCCGCGCCGCCCCGGACCTTGCCCAGCATGAGCCCGGTACCGGCGTCGAACGACATGCCCGAAACCCTGCTGGCCATGGCATACGCCAGCCCGGCCGCGAGGGAACGGTCGTTGATGGCGGGTGTCTGTATTGCCAGTGCCGCACTTTCGTCCGGTTGGGATGGCATGGTGCGCGCTACTTTCGGCAGGCCACGGCGGAGCCGGGTCCGGTGGGTGGTTATCTGATCCATCTTAGTTCTCCCGGCAGCAGGCCCATGTCCCGCGCTCTTTCTTGGGCCGCCTCGAAAACTTCGCTTGACGTTCACTTCCTCCTCAATGCTGCCGTGAACTGGCCCCCGTAGCGTGAACAGCGTCCGGAGCACCACCACCCCAGCAGCGAGGAATTCCATGATCACCACGCCCCAGCCCGTCGTCCTGACCAGCAGCAGCATTGAAGCGAGCGATGAGGAAGCGGTCCAGGCCAACGTCACCGTCATCGACGCCATGCATACGGCCCTGCTCCGCACCGAGGAAATGGCGCCGGTGGCTGTCCGCAGCTACTACGTCGATTTCTACCTGACGCAGGCGCTGGAAGGCGGCTTCGCGCAATACGCCTTCCTGGCGCTCGACCGCACCGCCATGGACACGCTCATCCGCGAGGGCATGGCGGGCATGGGGGCCACCGCGCACCTGGAACTGTTCAACCGCGCCGTCGAATGCTACGACGCGCTGTCCGTGGAGGAAACGGAGCTCTACCTCGACGGCAGCGTCGATGACAGCGGCGATGTCCCCGACGCCGTCCTCCGGATGGAGGAGCTGGACGGCGAATTCGAGGAGCTGCTGGAGCAGGAGAACATCACGGCGCTCAACGCCGGCTGGCTCCGCCGCCAGGCAGACCTCGTGGTGCTCGACGACGAGGAGGTGGGGCCATACATCCAGGGCCTGGTTGCGCACATCCCGGACCTGCCGGAACGCCGCGCCCAAGCCGATGCCGAAGCCCTCGAGGACGCGCCGGACTTCGAAGTGGTCATCCGCGAACTGTGCGACATTGCCGGCGTCGAGCTCACGAAGATCACCATGGGCGACCCCAACTACATTCACGACGGCGAAAAGACCCTGGCGTGGCACTTCAGCACCGACAACGGCGACTTCCTCATGGTGGAAGAGGAGGACGAGGCTTTCATGATCAATCCCGAGACCCAGGAGATCGTGGCCGCCGTGGAATTCGAGGACGCAGACCTGGTGGAGGCCTAGCAGCGCGGGTGGCCGCTCCGTTCCCGGCGCGGCCACCCGGGGAGGCCGGAAATAAAAAAGCAGACACCCGTAACCTCCGCCACGTCCCCGGCGATGTAGTCACTGATGGGTCCGCCCGCCGGGCCCAATCGGACGTGTTGTCTAGGTTTGGAGAAGTTAAATGTCTGTGTTCACCGTGCTCGCCACCAGCAAAGTCGCCGCCGGAGTCCTGGCTGCAGGAACCCTGGCCGTTGGCGGAACCGGCGCCGCCGCCATCTCGGGCGTCCTGCCCGCCCAGGCCCAGCAGACGGCCCATGAAGTCTTCGGCGCACCGGCCCCCAAGCTCGGCGCCGACGCCGCGGCCAACGGCCAGGCCACCCCGGCGCCCGCCGCCACCGCCGCCGTTTCCGACGCCCTGAAGACCGCTGACGCTTCCGCGGACGCCGGTGCCAAGGCCACCGGCACCGCTGCGGCCGGAGACGAAAAGGTCTCCGCCACCACCACCGCCTCCGCCGACGCCAAGACCGCTGTAGACGCTGCCGGTCCGGCTGCCCTGGGCCTCTGCACCGCCTTCGCCAATGGCGGACTGAACGCGTCCTCGACGGCGTTCTCCTCGCTGTCCATCGCCGCCAAGGGTGACGCGAACATCAAGAGCTACTGCGCTGACGTCGTGGCCAAGGCCGACGTTGCCGCCAAGGCTGCTGCCGCAGCCAAGGGTTCAGCCTCGGTTGAGGCCGAAAAGCCCGCGGTTCCGTCCGTGCCCGCCGTCCCTGCCGTTCCGGGCGCCGAAGGCAACACCACCGTGCCCGCCGTTCCGGCCGTTCCGGCAGTGGGTGGCAACACCGCCCACGCCCCTTCAGTTTCGGTCCGCTAAGGCAGTTGGCTAGTCTGGACTGCGGCTGCGGCCGCAGTCCGGGCACCCGGGCGGGGTGCGCATGCCTGGGACAGCACCCCTGAACCACCCGCAACAAGGCAGCCGGAAGACCACGGAAACTGGCAGTCCATACCGCAAACCGGGAAAGCCGCGAACCGGATCCCGGGATGGAGGAGCCGCTGGTGCTAGACACTTTGGCCCAAGAAGAGTCCGACATATTCGACAACGCAGCCGGAACGGATCCGGCCGCGTTGTTCGCTGCTGCCTACAGAACCTTTGCGGGGCCGGTGCAGGGCTACCTCAAAGCACGCGGACTTGATGACCCCGAAGCCGTCACCCAGGACGTCTTCATGGCGTTCTATCCCAGGATCGGCAACCTCACCGGCGGGCTGCAGGGCGCCAAGTCGCTGCTCTTTTCCATCGCCCACGCCCGCATGGTGGACCACTACCGCCGGCTGGAGCGGCGCCCCCAGCTGACACCGTACGACCCCCAGCACGACGGCCGGACAACCCCGTCCGCGGAGGACCACGCCGTTGAACTGACCGGCGGAGCCGCCGCCATGCTGGAAGGACTCAGCGAAGAACACCAGGAGGTCCTGGCCCTTCGCGTCGTGGCTGACCTGTCCATCGAACAGGTGGCCGCCATCATGGGCAAGAGCGCCGGAGCCATCAAGCAGCTCCAGCGCCGCGCCCTGCAGAACCTTAAGGCCCAAACGCTCAAGAGAAACCAGGCGAATCATGAGTGACACCGCAGGACCCCGCAACGACGGGGTGGTTGACGAACTCCTGCTGGAGGCAGGCCTCGACGACGACGGCCAGCTCCGTGACGCCCTGCTCGACCTGCGTTCGCTGGCAGCCGGGACCCCGGAGCCTTCAGCCGGAATCGCCGCCCTGATGGCCGGCGCGGCAACCGCCGCCCCGGCCACCACCGTGCTTCACGCCGTGGCCCCGGCAACGGCGGCGCTTCCTGCGGCCAAACCGGCAGATGAACTGGCCGCCCGCCGCAGGGCCAAGCGCCGTATTACGCTCACCACGCTCTCCGTTGCCGCGTCCCTCGCGGCCGGCGGCGCGGTCGCCGCCGCCTCCGACCAGGGATTGCGTGATTCGTTCAGCCAGCTGAACCAGGCAGTCACCTCCTTCGTGACCGGTTCCACCGCCGCACCCGCTGGCACCAAGGGCGGGGAAGTGCCGGTGCCTGGCCCCGCGCCGACCCGGCCCGCGGCCGCCAGCCCGGAGGCCGTTCCAGCGGCACCTGCAACCGCTCCGGCACCCGCCGGCGGGGCGTCGTCGTCGGCTGCCTCGCGGCCGGGCAGCACCCCCAGCCACGGATCGTCCGCGTCCCCGGCCCCGAAGCCGGCCGGGGTGCAGGCGGAGCCGTCACTGCCCACGGAGGTCCCCGGGGACGTCAGGAAGGGCCTGGAGCAGGCACCGAAACTCCCCGTCCCCGTCCCCACCGGGGTCCCGCTTCCCGGCAAAGCCACAGACGTTCCCCTGAAGTAAGCCGGACTGCCGTCGAAGGCCAATCAGTAGGCCTGCGCCGCCGCCTTGGCCATGGCACCTGACGGATCGGACAGGAACCATACGCCGCCGACGCCCTGGCCGAGGGTGTCTCCGGGTTTGGTGTCCTTGGTGAAGTAGTACAGGGGCATGCCGTTCAAGGTCACCTGCTTCTTTCCGTCCGCGCCCGTGATGGTCCCCAGCTTGCCGGTGACCCCCTCCGCGGTGGGCGTCCCGGATGTGGTGGTCAGCGGCGGCCACTGGACGGCGCAGGAGCCGGTGCACGCGCTGGTGCCGGAATCCTTGGTGTCCTTCGTGAAGAGGTAGAGGCTCATTCCCTTTCCGTCCACCACAATGCTGCCCGCGGCTGAGGAGGACGCCGTCTTAAGCTCGACGGCGGCCCCGGCCGGCGAGGATGATGCGGAGGACGAAGGCGAGGAGGCGGAGGACGCGGAAGCCGCGGTGCCTGTTGCCGGGCTGGTGGCAGCCGGCGCGGTGCCGGAGCTGCTGCCGCAGCCGCTGAGGGCTGCGGCGAGGGCCAGGATGGCGAGGCCCGGCCCGAGACGGTGCTTCATGGTGTGCTCCCTTGGCTGGTTCTTTCCTTGGTAGGCCCGGCGTCGGATCACCGGACGCTAACCCCTACGACGCCTTCGGGTGAAGAATGGTTCACACGCTGCGCGCGATTGAACCTTTTCCGCCCCGCGGGCGTCGTAACAGCCGGAAGCGCAGTGTTTCGGCGACAAGCCAGGTGACGGGAGGGTGGGATGCCGCTCGATGACGGCGTGGTGGAGGCAATCTACCGCGAACACGGCAGCGCCCTGCGCCGCTTCGTGCTCAGCGCAATCCGGGATCCGCAGCTGGCGGAGGACGTGGTCCAGGAAACTGTGCTCCGCGTCTGGCAGCACGCCCCGGACATCAACGGCAGCTTCCGCAGCTACCTGTACCGCACAGCCAGGAACGTCATGATCGACAACTATCGCCGGAGCCAACGCCGGCCGGCTGAGGCCCTCGGTAGCGGCCTCGCAGATCCCGTCGAGGTGGTGGGACGCGTCGACGACATGCTTAACCGGGTGTTGATGGAGGAAGCGCTGTTGAGGCTGAGCAAGGAACACCGTGAGGTCCTGGTGGCCCTGCACTACCGCCGGTTCACGGTCAACGAGGCGGCCGCCCAGCTCAATATCCCCAGCGGCACGGTCAAGTCCCGCGCGTACTACGGGCTCCGGGCCCTGCGCACCATCCTGGACGAGATGGGGGTGGAACGGTGAGCGCCAACCCGCACCACCTGCTCGGCGCCTATGTCCTGGGCGGGCTCGATCCCCAGGATGTCGCCGTCTTCGAAAGCCACCTCCAGGACTGCGCTGCCTGCCGCAAGGAGCTGGCATCGCTGGAAAAGGTGCCTGTGCTCCTGGACGCCCTTCCCGTCCCTGACGCCCTGGCGCTCACCGCGGTACCCGGTGGGCGCGAGGATGCCGGAAGCAACGTTCCCGCCCGCCTTTTCGAGGAATTGTCCCGCCGGCGTCGGAATGTACGACGGCGGTGGGTGGCTTTGGCGGGCGCCGTTGCGGCCGCGTGCCTGGCAGTGGGCCTTGCGGTGGGGCCCTTGCTGGTCAGGCCGCCGCAGCCGGATGCCACCTACTCCGTGGCTTCCGGGGACGGGCTGCAGGTCCACATCGACATGGCGCGCAAAGCCTGGGGGACCGAGCTCGCCGTGAGCGGCAGCAGCTTGCCCGCGGACGGGACGCTTTCGCTGTGGGTCCGCGACCGCGCCGGGGGCGAGGACCGTGCCTGCGCCTGGTCGGCCACCCCCACGGGGAAGGTCAAGGTCACCGGGGCAACGCCCATCCAGCTGGCCAGCATCTCCAGCGTGGAACTGCGCGACGGCGCCCAGCACGCGGTGGCGGTGATTACGGTTCCGTAGGCCCACCCTGCCCGGCGTTCATCGCCCGGAACTCTGCCACCAGCGCCTCGTCCTCGCAGGCGCGGGCGAAAGCCTCGATCCGCCGTTCGATCTCGTACCCGAGCAGCCGGCTGCCGATCCGCTCCATTGCTGCCCGGAGGACGGCCGGCCGGCAGGAAAAGGTGTACTTCCAGACCGCCCGTGTGCCGCCGTCGTCCGCGGTGAAGCGCCAGCCGCCGCCGAAATTATCGAAGAACCACGGACCGGACACCATGGTCATCCCGACGCTGCGCGGCGGCGCGAACGAGACATACTGGCTGACCATGGACAGGCCCAGCCGCGACCTTGTGCGGGTCCGGACGCCTTTTCCGGGAGCCCGGGCGCCGTCCAGGAACCCCTGCGCGGAAATGAAGGGATCCCACTTCAGCCGGAAGGTCCCGGTGGTTTGGGAGAAGGCAAAGGCAGTATCCGGGTCGATGCGGATGAAACGTTCGGCTCGTACCTGGGGCATGCCCCAACCCTAGCCACCCGCACCGCCGTTTACTTGCTCATTTTTGCCATCCGGGCGCGCATTACCATGTACGCGCCGTAGCAAATCAGGCCCGCCCCCACCGCGGCGAGGAGGTACGGACCCAGAGGCTGGTCGCGGAGGGCGCGCAGGCCACCATCGAGGCCCGTGGAGTCCTCCGGGTGCTGTTTCACGGTGGCCACGACGATCAGCAGGCCGGCGAGCAGCAGCACCGTTCCCTTCGCCAGGTAGCCGGTCACACCCAACGCGGTGACCGCCGTCCTGGCCGGGCCGGGAGCGGGCATCCGCAGCTGTTTCTGGAAGGACTTCTTGGGTCCCCTGATGCCGTACACCACGCCCGTGACCGCCACCGCCACGCCGATCAGCACCAGCAACGCCACACCGCCGGGCGCCACCATCATGGAAACGGTGAAGTCGCTGGTGGCCTTGCGGTTGTCGCCGCCGGAGCCGGTGCCGGTGACGAAGTGCCACAACGTCAGGGCCAGCACGGCGTAGACGATGGCCTGCAGGACGGCTTTGGCCTTGTTCTTCGCTTTGGTCTTGGTGGGCTGGTGGTTGAAGTCGAAGATCGCATCGCTGGTCTGCCACAACGACAGGGCGGCGCACGCGGCGAAGCTGCCCCACAGCAGGAAGGGGCCAACGGGCATGGTGGCCAACTCGGCCACGGCCCCACTGAAATCGGCGCTGCCGGTACCGCCCACGGCGAGCCGGATGGCAATCGCCCCCACCAGCAGGTGCAGGATGCCGCTGACCGCGAAACCCAGCCGGGCAAGAATTTCCAGGACACGCGAATTCGTGACGTCTTCGGCCTTGTCAACGGCCTGCTGCAATTCTTTTTTGATCGTCGTTCCTTTGGCCAAGCGCGGTGGTGCGCTGGTGTGCGTGCCCTTCTTACAAGGGCAATCGTGCCACGCCGGCCCGGTCCGGAACAGCCGGCCCCGCAAGCGTCCGCCGGCCGCCGCACGGCCCAGCCGTTGCTCCCGAGTACGGGGATGGGGAGGGATCCCCATCGCCGGGCCCGGCCACCTGTGCAACCATAAGGACCAGCGATTCACACGCACTGCACACTTTCCGGGGGAAACCATGACTTTTTACGGCGCTGACGTCAGCCAGTTGCGGGCTCTGGCCAAGGCAGCGGACCAGGCGGCGTCTCTTTTGAGCAGCCGGGCCGGCACCCTGCACAGCCAGATCCAGTCCGCTCCGTGGAAGGGACGGGACGGTGACCGCTTCCGCCAGGAGTGGAGCGGAAGCCACCGGCCCAGCCTGGACAAGGTGGTGGCCAGCCTGCGGGAGAACTCAAAGGTCCTGATGCGGCAGGCCGACGAGCAGGAAAAAGCCTCCACCGCGGGTTCCGGCGGTTCCGGGACCAGCACCTGGGACCGGCTGACCTCGCTGGCCGCCCAGGCCCGGGAGTGGCTGAAGGAGAAGGCCGAGGCGGCCAGGGCGGCAGCCGAGCACCGCCAGGAACTCGAAGCCGGGCTGGAGCGCATGGTCAACGCCAGCCCGGAAGAGCAGGCCAAGTGGTGGGACAGCCTGTCAGCGGCAGACCGCAAATACCTGATAGAAGGCGAAGGCAGCGACGGGCCCTTCGCCGAGGACCTGATGCGCATGGACGGCGGCATCCCGGCCGCAGCCCAGCAGTTGGCCAAGCAGCACCTCCAGGAGCTTGCCAAGGCGGATATCCCGATCTACTCGGAGACGGGCAAGGCCTCCATCGAGGCCCGGGTGGCCTGGGTCCACGGCGGCGCCGAAGTGGGCACCGAAGTGGTGGAGAACGCCGACGGTTCCGCCACCATGAAGGTGTACGGAAACATGGGCCTGGGCGTGAACGACACCACCGGCACGGCAGGAGCCACCCTGACCGGGGAAGTATCCCGTGAGTACACGTTCGCCAGCGTGGAGGAAGCCATGGCGGCCCGTGAGCAAATGTACAAGGACCTGCCGCCGGACAGCATCGGCGATATCAAGGACGTGGCCGGAAACCCGCCCGGCTACATCCTGGACACCATCAACGATGCCGCCCACGACAACGGCTCCACCGGCCAGACGGACAAGGCCAAGGGAACGTTCTCGCTGGAGGCCTCGGGCGAATCCGGCCCGGCGTCCGGCTCGGCGAAGCTCGACCTCGCGTACGAGCGCAACCTGACGGACGGAACGTCAACGGCCAGCGGCGAGGTCTCGGCACAGGGCAAGCTCAACCTGGACGGCCGTGTCTTCGAGGCCTCCGGCAAGGGCGGCCTGCAGGTCAATATGGACAAGGGCAACAACATCGATTCGGTGTCCGTCTCCATGGACGGGACCGTGGCCCAGGGCGTCACCGAAGGCGTGGACGGGAAGGCCGCCAAGTTCGACTCGACCGTGACCGCGGGTACCCAGGGAACGGTCAAGATCAACGTGGATTACTCCCCGGAAAACCGGCCCGTCATCGACAGCTACCTTCGCAACGTTGCCCTCGGCAATGAGGCCGGTGCTGCCCGGGACGCCGCCAGGTTGTACGAGGCCGGCTCCGCCACCGTCCAGGTGAACTCCGTGGTCACCGCCACCAACGAGGCGGGGTTCGACGTGAAGCTCGGCGAGGTGGAAGTGAAGACCGAGAACCAGGCCACCACCAACGTCTCCACGTACTATAAAGTCCCCAACGACACCAAGCTCGAGAGGCTCTGAAACCATGTCAGTGCACATCGAATCCCCGCTGGGCTTCACCGCAGACTTCCCCGAGCACACCCAGGTCCTGGACGACTCCACCGCCGGGCCCAACAGCGAGCAGTACGGCCTGCTGGGCGGCGTCCTGGTCACCGTGATCAAGGACGACACCTCCGTCCAGGATGCGCCGCAGGCCAACGGCTGGGCCCACCTGATGTCCGACTTCTACCGTGAGGAGCGCGGCGGCACCCTGCTGGCCGAGGGCGAGCTGAACCTCCCCGGCAAGTCCGCGTATGGCGTGGTGGTGGGTTATGACGACGCCGAAGGGGCGGCCAAGGTGGCAGCCACGGTAGGCGTGTGGGAGGGCGGCCGGTTCATCGGCGTGGTGGTCATCTGGCCGTACCTGAGCGCTGAGGCGGAGCCCCGGCTGGACATGCTCAAGGAGATCGTGGCCGCCATCAACGTGGGATAACGCGCCCGCGCCGCAGCAGCCGGGAGGGCCTTGCCGTTCGGCGTGTCAGCGGCGGCGGTAGCAAAGATCGAAGATCAGCCGGCCGGCCTCGTGGGCCTTCGCCTCGAAGCTGGTCCGGATCCTGCCTTCGAACCGTGGCGCCCAGCCGCCGGTTTCGTCCACGCCTTCATTGGGGCCGGTGTGCCCAGTGCTTACGGGCGCCCGTCCTTCCCTGACCGGTGCACCGCCCACCAGTGATTCGACGCCGGACTGCCACACCTGGGTGAGCGGGCTTTCAGGTCCGCGGCGCTCGCCGGTGTGCAGGTTTTCGAAGTCCGCCGAGCCCGCCATGACGTCCCGGACGTGGATGGCGTAATTGGACCAGTCGGTGGCGATCCGGAACAGGCCGCCTGGTTTCAACGCCTTTGCCGCCAGGGCGGCGAACTCTGGCTGGATGAGGCGGCGCTTGTGGTGCCGCGACTTGTGCCACGGGTCCGGGAAGAACACCCACAGTTCGCTGACGGAGCCTGCGGGAAGCATGGTGGCCAAAACCTCCGGGGCGTTGGCCTCCACCACGCGGACGTTGGTCAGGCCGCGGCTGTTGATCTTGATGATGGTGTTGGCGAGCCCGGGCGTGTAGACCTCGACGGCCAGGAAGTTCGTGTCCGGGTTCTGTTCTGCCGCGTGGCAGATGGCATCGCCCAGTCCGGACCCGATCTCGACGACCAGCGGGGCCTCGCGGCCAAACTCGGCCGCTGCGTCGAAGGTGTAGTCGGGGTGGACCGAGGTGTTGGCCACGTGCCGGGGAACGTCCACGGCCCACCGCTCCGCATGCTCGGCCCAGGCGGCCTGGCGGCGGCCCTGCAACCGGGTGCCGCGGCGCACGAAACTCACCGGCCGGCCGCCGTAGGTACCGAAGGAGGCTTGGGTTCCGGGCGTGACGGGCCTGGGGACATGCGGCTGCTGGGGGTTTTCAGGGGATTCGCTCATCCCTTCCAGAATAGCGCCGCGAAGGGAACGGCGGTCAGGGCATCATTCGGGCAGCCCGGCGCAGCGCGCTCCTGCAAGAATGGGCGGATGACGGACGCAACGAATGCCGACGCAAGGAAGCAACGGCGAGGGGCTGTCTCCGAAGAAAGCCAAAGACGTCCCAGGACGGGCAGCAGCCTGGTGGATCCGGGTACGTTGGTGGACGCGGAGGTTGACGAACTCCCCGCGCCCGGGCCCACCCGTGTGGGCGGCCGCCGCGACTTGGCTTATCTGGGTGTGTGCCTGGTGTTGATCGGCTTGAACCTGCGGAGTGTCTTTTCCAGCCTGTCTGCTGTGTTGCCGGAGGTGACCGCGCAGGCGGGGCTGCCTGGCTGGTCCGTGGTGATGTTAACCACTGTTCCGGTGACGTTGCTGGGTGTCTTTGCCCCGGTGGCCCCGGTTTTGGCGCGCCGGTTTGGTGCTGAGCGGGTGCTGTTGGGGGCCATGGCCTTGCTGACGGCGGGCTTGTTGTTGCGGCCTGTGGATGCCGGGGCTGGGGTGGGTGGGGCCGGGCATTTGCCTGCGCTCCTGGCCGGCACGGCGGCGTGCGGTGCGGCGATCGCGTTGTGCAACGTGCTCCTGCCGGGCCTGGTGAAGCGGGACTTCCCGCACCGCCTGGGCCTCATGGGCGGCCTGTACACCACCGCCATCTGCGCGTCCGCGGCGCTCGGGGCCGGGTTCACCTACCCGGTCTACACGGCGACGGGGGAGTGGACCAGGGCGCTGTGGGTCTGGGCGGTGCCGGCCGCCGTCGTGCTCCTGCTGTTCCTGCCCGTTGCCGTGCGGCAGGGGACGGTCCGGCACCAGGTGGTCAGGGACGGGGTGAACGTGTGGCGGTCGCCGGTGGCGTGGCAGGTGACGATCTTTATGGTGCTGCAGGCAATGATGTCCTTCAGCGGTTTTGCGTGGCTGGCGCCCATCCTCCGGGAAAGAGGCGTTGACGGGGCCACGGCTGGGTTGATCGTTGCCGTGTGCATCGTGCTGCAGATGCTGGGGTCCCTGTTCGCCCCTGCGTTGGCCGCGCGGTTCCGCGACCAGCGGGCCATCAATACCGTGGTGGCGTTGATGACCGGGAGCGGGTTCGTGCTGAGCATTGTGGGCCCGCTGGATCTGGTCTGGGTCTGGGCGGGGCTGCTGGGCCTGGGCCAGGGAAGCCTGACCGCCTGTGCGCTGACCCTGATCATGCTCCGGACCCGGGACGGGCACACCGCCGCGCACCTCTCGGGCATGATGCAGGGCGTTGGCTACGGGGTGGGTTCCACCGGAACGCTCCTGGTGGGTCAACTCCACCAGGCCACCGGGTCCTTCGTTCCCGCCGGCGTCCTGTTCACGGTGGTGGGCCTGCTCGCGGCGGTCTTCGGCTACCGCTCCGGCCGGAACCGGTATGTGGGCGAGGAAACGTAATGCAGGACCCCACGCTTCCGGCCGTCCACCATGCCACCGGAATCTTCCGGCCACCGTTTTTCTGGGTGACAGTGGGCACCTGCGCCCTGGTGTTCCTGGCCGCCTTCGAATCCCTCGCCGTAACCACCATCATGCCGCTGGTCAGCAGGGAACTGAACGGCGGAAACCTCTATGCGCTGGCCTTCGCAGGGCCCCTGGCCACCGGTGTCATCGGCATGGTGGGCGCCGGCAACTGGTCCGACAGGCGCGGGCCCGCCCTGCCGCTGTATGCCTCCGTAGCGCTGTTCGTGGCCGGCCTGCTGGTCGCGGGCACCTCGGTTTCCATGCCCATGCTGGTCTCGGGCCGCCTGGTCCAGGGCTTCGGCGGGGGCGCCCTCACCGTGGCCCTCTACGTCCTGGTGGCGCGGTTCTACCCGGGCACCCTGCATCCCCGGATTTTCGCGGCGTTTTCGGCCGCCTGGGTGGTGCCCTCACTCGTGGGGCCCGTCGCGGCCGGTGTGGTGGCGCAGGTCTTCAGCTGGCACTGGGTGTTCCTGGGCGTGGTGGGGCTGGTCATTCCGGCGCTCGCGATGATCGTGCCGGTCCTGCGCGGACTGGACCCGCCGGAACCAGCCGGCGGAGCGGAAGGAAACCTCCCGCCGTGGGCTCCGGCCCGGCTCGGCTGGGCGGCGCTGGCAGCCCTTGCCGTCCTGGGGCTCAACCTCTCCTCCGGCCTCAGCATCCCCGCCTTCCCGCCCGCCAAGGCACTCCTGGCCGTTGCCGCCGTCGTCCTTGCCCTGGCAGCGGTCCGGCCGCTGGTGCCCGCCGGGACCCTTAGGGCACGGCGGGGACTGCCCAGCGTGATCCTGTCCCGCGGCCTCGCCTCGGCGGCCTTCTTCGGGGCGGAGGTCTACCTTCCCTACCTGCTGATCGACCAGTTCGGCTTCCCGCCCACCTTGGCCGGTGTCACCCTCACCGGCGGGGCGCTGGCGTGGGCCGGTGCCGCGGCGGTCCAGGGCCGCATGGGCCCGCGGCTGGAGCACCGGAGGGCTGTGCGGGTGGGCTCGTTGATGGTGCTCGCTGCCATCCTCCTGGCCCTGGCCACGGCGGGACTGCACTGGCCGGCCGCCGTCGCCATCGCCGGGTGGGTGCTGGCCGGCGGCGGGATGGGCCTGCTCTACCCCCGGCTGAGCGTGATGACACTGGCACTGTCCAGCAAGGACAACGAGGGCTTCAACAGCTCCGCCATGTCAATCGCCGACTCGCTGGGCGGGGCTCTTTCACTCGCCGCCACCGGGATAGTCTTCGCGGCATTTACCACGGCGGTCCAGTCCTTTGCCGGCGTCTTCGCCTTCACCGCGGCCCTCGGGCTGGCCGCGGTGCTGGTGGCGCCGCGGGTCACCGGCAGGCAGGGGGCGGCGGGCTAGGGAAGGCGGGTGGCGCGCAGGACGACGTCGGCAATGGTCGCCTCCTGCCCGTCCGGCCCGGTGACAGGGCGCGCCCGGCTGGTGAGGACTTCCAGCTGCCAGCCGGGGCCGTCCAGGGCCAGTTCACGGACCAGCTGGTCTCCGGTGTAGAACATGTCCAGGTGCTGGTGGTGGTCGTTGCCCCATGGCGGCAGCCGGTCCGGGTGGTGGCCCACCACCAGCAGGGTCCCGCCTGGTTTGACGGCAGCGGCGGCTGCGCGCAGCGGGACCCGCCAGTCGAGTTCCCGGGAGTGCAGGAACTGTGAGGTCACGAGGTCGTAGGAACCCTCGGGCTGCCACGTCGTGAGGTCCGCTTGGTGCCACGTGATCCGGCTGCGGATGTCCCCGCTGGATGTGTTCACGCTTTCGCGTGCCAGCTCGGCCAGTTCGTGCGAGTGGGCCCGTTCCAGCGCCACAGCGGAAACATCGACGGCGGTGACGGACCAGCCTTGCCGGGCAAGCCAGATGGCGTCGGCGCCCTCGCCGCACCCGAGTTCCAGTGCCTTGCCGGGGCGCAGGCCGCCGGCCTCATGGACCAGTTGGGGGTTCGGCTTTCCGCTCCAGAGCCGGGCTTTGCTCCGGTACCGCTCGTCCCAAACCGCCCCGGGGTCGACGCCGCTGCCCGCTTCCGGCGACCCGCCGGCGTCGTGCGCGTGCTGCCGGTGCGCTTCCTCCTGGTGCGTGTCCTGGCCCTGCCCCGGGTGTTCACTCATGCTCCAACACTGCCCCGCCATGACCCCGTTGGCAACGCCGCGGACGGCCGCCCGGCCTCGGGATGCTAGACTGGAGGAACTTGATGTGCAGTGATGCCGCCTGCTCCGGATCTGGAGTTCCTTCCAGGGAGTGGGCTTTCTTCATGTGAGAGGCACATCCTGCGTCGATGAACGCGTTCCATTTGGTCCCGGCCGGCTGTCCCTATGTGCAGCGCCCGGTTGATCACCTGACTTTTCTTCGGCGAAACCCCTGGGCCAACCGGCACCGGGGGCCGATATCCGCCCGGATACCGCCAGAAAGACCGTAAAAAACTACATGACTACTTTTGCTGCCCTCGGTACTCCCAAGGCCCTTGCAGACACCCTCACCGCGCAGGGAATCGTTGAACCGTTCCCCATCCAGGTGAAGACCCTCCCGGACACCTTGTCCGGCCGTGACGTCCTTGGCCGTGGCCGGACCGGATCCGGTAAAACCATTGCTTTCGCTATCCCGCTTGTAGCAAGACTCGCTGAGCGGGAAGCCAAGTACTTCCGCAAGCCCGGCCGCCCCATGGGCCTGGTCCTGGCACCCACCCGTGAACTGGCGACCCAGATCAACGCCACCATCGAGCCGCTGGCCAAGGCCGCCGGTTTGAACACCACCGTGATCTACGGCGGCATCTCCCAGGCCCGGCAGGAGAAGGCGCTGCGCGCCGGGGTCGACATCGTCATCGCCTGCCCCGGCCGCCTGGAGGACCTGATCCGCCAGCGCATCCTCACCCTCGAAGGCGTGGAGATCACGGTCCTGGACGAGGCCGACCACATGGCCGACCTCGGCTTCCTGCCCGTGGTCAAGAAGCTCATGGACATGACCCCCAGCCAGGGCCAGCGCCTGCTCTTCTCCGCCACCCTGGACAACGGCGTGGACAAGATCGTCCAGCGCTACCTGTCCAACCCGCTCACCCACTCGGTGGACGACCCCCAGGCGGCCGTGACCACCATGGAGCACCACGTGCTGGTGGTCAACGACCAGACCGTCAAGAAGCAGCTGATCGTGGAGCTCGCCTCGGGTGCCGGCCGCCGCGTCCTGTTCATGCGGACCAAGCACCACGCCCGCAAGCTGGCCAAGACCCTTACCGACGCCGGGATCCCCGCCGTGGACCTGCACGGCAACCTGTCGCAGAATGCCCGTGACCGCAACCTCGCCGAGTTCTCCAACGGCGACGTCCGCGTCCTGGTGGCCACCGACGTCGCCGCCCGCGGTGTGCACGTCGACGACGTCGAACTGGTCATCCACGTGGATCCGCCCACCGAGCACAAGGCGTACCTGCACCGTTCCGGCCGCACCGCGCGCGCCGGCTCCGACGGCACTGTGGTCACGCTGACCCTGCCGGAGCAGCAGTCCGACGTGAAGAAGCTCATGAAGGCCGCCGGCGTGGACGTCAGCTTCGAGCGCGTCACCGCCAGCTCGCCGATCGTGGCCGAGCTTGTTGGCGATATCGCCGAAAAGGTCGATCCCCGCACCCGCGCCGCACTGCTGGCGGCCAAGGCCCCCAAGCAGGGCGCCGGAACCTCCACCGGTGCCAACGCCGAGCGCAAGCGTGCACGCCGCCAGGCTGCCCCGAGTGCCGGTGGCCGTGGTGGCCGCGGTGGACGTGGCAAGGTTTCGGCCGAGCCCGCCCGCAGCGACGCCCCCCGTGCTGAGCGCCGCGCAGCAGCCTTCGAAGGCCGGACCGAAGCCCGCGCCGCCTTCGACCGCAACGCAGAGCAGAACGAGGACCGCGCAGTTGCAGCTGCGGCTGCCCGCCGTAATGCCCGCGGCCGCGGGACCGCCTCAACCCACCGCAACGACGTCCCCGCAGCAGGTGGCCGCTCATCGGCCGGCCGCGGTTCCGACGGCCGTGCAGCGGAGGGCCGGGGCGATTCCCGGATCACCCGCAGCGATGCCCCGCGCGGCGGCTCCGGCCGCCCGGCCTCAGGCGGACGCCCCGCGTCCGGCGGGGGCCAGCGCAGCGGGCGCCCGGCAACCGGCCAGCGTGCAGCGGCAGGTGCCTCCGGCCAGCGTTCTTCAGGCACCGGCGGCAGCAAGGCCGTCTGGTCCTCCAACACCGGCGGAACCTCAGGCGGATCCTACGGCTCCGGCAGCGGTGGCAACGGCGGCTCGGGCCGTCCCGCCCGCAGCGGCCCCCGCCGCGCATCGGCTCCGGCGTCGAACGAGCGCCGCGGCCGCTAGAAGCGCTCCTTAAAGTACAGCGGTGGTTGAGCTTGTCGGTTCCGACAGGCTCAACCACCGCTGTGTTTTAACCCAAATAGCCGCCTGGTTTTACCAGCCGCGGGCACGCCATTCGTCCAAGTGCGGACGTTCGGCACCAAGCGTCGTCCGCTTGCCGTGGCCGGGGTGCACGACGGCGGAGTCCGGGTAGGCGTCGAACAACCGCTCCGTGACGTCGGACAGGAGCTGGGCGAACCGTTCCGGGTCCTTCTTCGTGTTGCCCACCCCGCCGGGGAACAGCGAGTCGCCTGAGAAGATGTGCGCCGGTCCTTCCGGGTCCTGGTACACAAAGGCGATCGAGCCCGGCGTGTGGCCGCGCAGGTGCACGGCGGTGACGTCGAAGCCGTCGAAATTCCCGACGTCCCCGTGGCTTAGCCGGACGTCCACCGGAACCGGCAACGCATCGGCGTCGTCCGCTCCCGCCGCTGTCCTGGCCCCGGTGGCGTCCACCAGTTCCTTCAGCGCCCGCACGTGGTCCCAGTGCTGGTGCGTGGTGGCGATCAGGGCCAGCCGCGGAGCCGCGGCTGTGTCCGCGGCGCCGTCCGCGAGCAACTGCCGGATGGCCGGAAGGTCGTCAGCGGCGTCAATGAGCAGCTGCGCGCCGCTTTCCTTGGCGGTCAGCAGGTACACGTTGTTGTCCATTGCGCTGACGGAGATGCTGCGGATGGTGATGGCCGGCAGGTCGTAGAGAAGTGAGTCCATGGCTTCAGTCTAGGGACGGGCTACAGGCCCAGCGGCAAGGCAGTGGAGTAGACCTGCTTGGACGGCGGGCCGGCCAGGATTTCGTGCAGCGCGTTTTTTCCTTCGGGTGTAGTGCGCCAGGCGGCGTAGTCGTCGTGGTCCTGCGTGGTGGCCCAGGTTTCCACGACCAGGATGTGGCAGGGGTCCGCGTCATCCACCAGCGCCTCGATGCCCTGGTTACCAGGCCACGCGCGGGTGGCCGCGAGCGTTTCGGACAAGTACTTTGCGGCGTCGTCGCGGCGGGCGGGGTCGATCCGGACTTCGAAGTGGACGATGGCAGGCATGAGGCTCCTTGGCATGGGCATGGGCATGGGCATGGGCGTGGTACGGCCGGCTGACCGGTACCCACTGCGTGCAACACGGCTGCGGACCGCTTTCTTCCCGCCCTTGCCGGACCCAAATCCCGGTGTGACCTGCGGCTGCATCCGCCGTGAGGAGATTCATAAAAGTGGGCCTTCTGCAGTTCCGGTTGTTAGCGTCGGAAGTCAAGCCAGACTCTTTGCGACGCCGGCTGAGTGCTTTTCCCCAGTCAGTACCAAGCACGTGGAACCGGCGTCCGGACCGCAGCCTCAAAACTGAAATGGGATCCAATGAGCCAAAAAGCAGCACCCCCCGTGGGCACCGCGGGGCGTGAAACATCGGAACAGAAGCCGCCGGCGGTGGCCGGAACAGGCAGCCCGGAGGCCAGGACCCGGGTCAACAAAACTGTCTTCCTCGGCTCCGCCATCGGCGTGGTGGGCATCGCGCTCTGGGCGATTCTTGCCAAGGACAACGCCGACGCCGTCATCGGGTCCATGGTGGGCTGGGTGTCCACCAACATGGGCTGGTACTACTTCCTGATCGTCACCGCCGTGGTCATCTTCGTCCTGGTCGCCGCGCTGTCCCGGGTGGGCAAGACCAAGCTCGGGCCGGACCACTCCAAGCCACAGTTCGGGATGTTCACCTGGGCGGCCATGCTGTTCGCGGCAGGCATCGGCATCGACCTGATGTTCTTTTCCGTGTCCGAACCCGTCAGCCAGTACCTTGCCCCGCCGCAGGGCGAAGGGGGTACCGCGGAAGCCGCCCGCCAGGCGCTGGTGTGGACGCTGTTCCACTACGGCATCACCGGCTGGGCCCTGTACGCCCTGATGGGGCTCGCCCTGGGCTACTTCTCCTACCGCCACAACCTGCCGCTGAGCATCCGCTCCGCGCTCTACCCCATCTTCGGCAAGAAGATCGAGGGGCCCATGGGGCACGCGGTGGATATCGCCGCCCTGCTCGGCACCATCTTCGGCATCGCCACATCCCTGGGCATCGGCGTCGTCCAGTTGAACTACGGGCTGAACTTCATGTTCGGCATTCCGGAGAACCTGGCCGTGCAGATCGGGCTGATCGTGCTGTCCGTGGTGATGGCAACGGTCTCCGTGGTGTCCGGCGTCGAAAAGGGCATCCGGCGGCTCTCGGAACTGAACGTCATCCTGGCGGTGGCGCTGATGCTGTTCGTGCTGGTAACCGGGAAGACCAGCTTCCTGCTGGACGGGATCGTCCAGAACGTCGGCGACGTCATGAGCCGATTCCCGGGCATGACTTTGGATACCTTCGCCTATGACCGTCCCACCGACTGGATGAACGCCTGGACCCTGTTCTTTTGGGCGTGGTGGATCGCCTGGGCCCCGTTCGTTGGCTTGTTCCTGGCCCGGATCTCCCGTGGCCGCACCATCAGGCAGTTCGTCCTGGGCACCATGACCGTTCCGTTCATCTTCATCGTGTTGTGGATCTCCATCTTCGGAAACTCCAGCCTCGACCTGATCATGAACGGCAACGCAGCGTTCGGCGAGGCGGCCATGAGCCACCCGGAGCGCGGCTTCTACAGCCTGCTGGAGCAGTTTCCGGCCGTGCCGGTTACCGCCGCCGTGGCCACGTTCACGGGCCTGCTGTTCTATGTGACCTCCGCCGATTCCGGCGCGCTGGTCATGTCCAACTTCACCTCGCACCTGAAGGACGCGGACTCGGACGGTCCCGAGTGGATGCGCGTGTTCTGGGCCGTGGCCACCGGCTTGCTGACCCTGGCCATGCTGACCGTTGGCGGCGTGACCACGCTGCAGAACGCCACGATCGTCATGGGGCTGCCGCTGTCCCTGCTGCTGGTGCTGATCATGCTGGGCCTGTACAAGGCCCTCCGCGTGGAGAACTCGCTCAACGACAGCTACCGGGCGAGCCTGCCCGGCATCATTACCGGCCGGGCGGCGGACCAGCGTGCCGGCCGGACCTGGCGGCAGCGGCTGGTCCGGGCCATGAACTATCCCGGCCGCAAGCAGACCATCCGGTTCGCCGAAACCGTGGCCATTCCGGCGCTGGAGGAAGTGGAAGCGGAGCTGCGCGAGCAGGGCGCCGAAACAACCCTGGCCATCACCACGGTGGAGGCCTGCGGGATTCCGAGCATCGACCTGCAGCTGGCCATGGGGGAGGAACGGGCGTTCAAATACCAGATCTACCCGGTCCGGTACGAGACCCCCAGCTACGCCACCCGCCGGGCGGATCCGGATGACCACTACTACCGGATGGAAGTGTTCGCACAGGAGGGAAGCCACGGCTACGACCTCATGGGCTACACCAGGGAACAGGTCATCACGGATGTCCTGGACCACTACGAACAGCACCTCGAATTCCTGCACCTGAACCGTGCAGCGCCCGGAATCACCCTCCTCGTGGAGGATCAGGTGGCAAAAGACAATTGGGAATCCGACTTCGACATGCAGGAGGAAACTAAGTGAGCACGTCAACGCTTTTCATCGGCGGCAGTTGGGTTGCAGCGTCCGACGGCGGCACCCGGGACATCCACTGCCCCGCGGACGGGCAGCTGGTCGGGACCGTTGCGGAAGCAACAGCAGGGGACGCCGAGCGCGCCGTGCACGCGGCCAGGACGGCGTTCGACGCCGGGGAATGGGCAGGCACCTCGGCACTGGAGCGGGGCTCGTTCCTGCTGGGGGTCGCCGCCAGGCTGCGGGAACGGAAGGATGACTTCGCCCGCGCCGAGACGCTGGACACCGGCAAGCGACTGGTGGAAAGCGAAATCGATATGGACGACATCGCCAACTGCTTTGAGTACTTCGGCAAGCTGGCCGGCCAGGACTCCGGACGGGTGGTGGACGCGGGCAGCCGCACCGTGGTCAGCCGGATCGAATACGAGCCCGTGGGCGTGTGCTCGCTGATCGCGCCGTGGAACTACCCGCTGCTCCAGGCCGCCTGGAAAATTGCGCCCGCCCTGGCCGCCGGCTGCAGCTTCGTCCTCAAACCCAGCGAACTGACGCCGCACACCTCCATCCTGATGATGGAAGTCCTGCAGGAACTGGGCCTGCCCGCCGGCGTCGCGAACCTTGTCCTGGGCGACGGCAAGATCGTGGGGCCCGTCCTCTCCGGCCACCCTGAGGTTGACCTGGTCTCCTTCACCGGCGGCCTGGAGACCGGGAAAGCCATCGCGGCCTCGGCAGCCGCCACCGTCAAGAAGGTGGCGCTGGAACTGGGCGGCAAGAACCCGAACATCATCTTCGCGGACGCCGACTTCGACGCCGCCCTGGACAACGCGCTCAACGCCGCGTTCGTGCACTCCGGGCAGGTCTGCTCCGCCGGTGCACGCCTGGTGGTTGAGGAGTCCATTGCGGAGAAGTTCGTGGCCGAACTGGTCCGCCGGGCCGAAAAGATCCGGCTGGGTGGTCCGTTCGATCCCGACGCCGAGACCGGCCCGCTGATCTCTGCCGCGCACCGGGACAAGGTCACCGCCTACGTGGAGAAGGGCATCGCCGAAGGCGCCCGGCTCCGGTGCGGCGGCGCCTGGGGCGGCGGGGAGCTCGAAAAGGGCTTCTACTACCTGCCCACCGTCCTGGACCAGGTCAAGAGCGGCATGTCCGTGGTGGTTGACGAGGCGTTCGGGCCGGTGGTCACGGTGGAAACCTTCACCACCGAGGCGGAGGCCATCAAGATCGGCAACGACACCCACTACGGCCTGGCCGGTGCCGTCTGGTCCCAGGATGCCGGGAAGGCCCAGCGGGTTGCCCGGGCGCTGCGCCACGGAACCATCTGGATCAACGATTTCCACCCCTACCTGCCGCAGGCGGAGTGGGGCGGCTTCGGCCAGTCGGGCGTGGGCCGCGAACTGGGCCCCACTGGCCTGGCCGAATACCAGGAAGCCAAGCACGTCTACCAGAACATCGATCCGCAGGTCACCGGCTGGTTCAGCGACCATGCCGCCGCTGCAGAGGGGAAGTAGGACACATGGCAAGCGAAGCAAAGACAGAGTTCGACTACATCGTGATCGGCGGCGGTTCCGCCGGCGCCGCCGTGGCATCCCGCCTGAGCGAGGACCCGTCGGTGGACGTTGCCCTGGTGGAAGCCGGCCCGGATGACCGCAACATTCCCGAGATCCTGCAGCTGGACCGCTGGATGGAGCTGCTGGAATCCGGCTACGACTGGGACTACCCCATCGAGGAGCAGGAGAACGGCAACTCCTTCATGCGGCATGCCCGCGCCAAGGTGATGGGCGGGTGTTCCAGCCACAACTCCTGCATTGCGTTCTGGGCGCCCCGGGAAGACATTGACGAGTGGGAGAAGAAGTTCGGCGCCGCCGGCTGGAACTCCGAGACGGCCTACCGGCTGTACAAGCAGCTGGAAACCAACGAGGACGCCGGCCCGGACGCGCCGCACCACGGCGACAGCGGCCCCGTCCACCTCATGAACGTTCCGGCCACGGACCCCACCGGCCGCGCCATGCTGGAAGCCTGCGAACAGGCGGGCATCCCCAAGGCACACTTCAACACCGGCGACACCGTGATCAACGGCGCGGGCTTCTTCCAGATCAACCGCCGCGCGGACGGCACCCGGTCCTCCAGCTCGGTGTCCTACATCCACCCGATCATGGACCGGAAGAACTTCACCCTGCTGACCGGTCTGCGCGCCAAGGAACTGACCTTTGACGGGACCAACCGCTGCACCGGCGTGGCCGTGGTGGACAACGCCTTCGCCAAAACACACCAGCTCACCGCAAGGTCCGAAGTGATCGTCTCCACCGGCGCCATCGATTCGCCCAAGCTGCTTCTGCTGTCCGGGATCGGCCCGGCCGCGCAGCTGGAAGAGTTCGGCATCCCCGTTCGCGTTGATTCCCCCGGCGTGGGCGAGCACCTGCAGGACCACCCCGAGGGCGTCATCCAGTGGGAGGCCAAGCAGCCCATGACCAAGACGTCCACCCAGTGGTGGGAGGCCGGTATCTTCACCACCACCGAAGAGGGCCTGGACCGGCCGGACCTGATGTTCCACTACGGGTCGGTTCCGTTCGACATGCACACCCTGCGCCAGGGCTTCCCCACCACGGAGAACGGCTTCTGCCTGACCCCCAACGTCACCCACGCCCGCTCCCGCGGCACGGTGAAGCTGCGCAGCAAGGACTTCCGGGACAAGCCCAAGGTGGATCCGCGCTACTTCACCGACCCGGACGGCCACGACATGCGCGTCATGACCGCGGGAATCCGCAAGGCCCGCGAGATCGCCGCGCAGCCTGCACTCGCCGACTGGGTAGGCACCGAGCTGTATCCGGGCGACGCCATCCAGACCGACGAGGAGATCGCCGACTACATCCGCAAGACCCACAACACCGTGTACCACCCCGCGGGGACGGTGCGGATGGGAGCGGCCGACGACGACATGTCGCCGTTGGATCCCCAGTTGCGGGTCAAGGGCGTCACCGGCCTCCGGGTGGCCGATGCGTCCGTGATGCCCGAGCTGACCACCGTGAACCCGAACATCACCACGATGATGATCGGCGAACGCTGCGCGGAACTGGTCCGCGCGGCACGCAGCTCCTGATCCCCACGGCCTGGCCAAAAGGGCGGCTCCCTCCGGGGGAGCCGCCCTTTGCCGTATCCGGCCGGCCGGCTATTCGCGCCCTTCGGACACCCAGGTGGGGTTCGCGGACCGGGACCCGACGACGGCGTCCGACGCCGCGGCAAGGACGGCCAGGTGGGCCGGGGTAAGGTCCAGGCCCAGGGCGCCAAGGTTCTCGTCGATCCGGGCCGCCTTCCGGGTCCCGGGGATGGGGACGACGGGCAGGCCCAGCTGCTTGCCTTGGGCGAAGAGCCACGCCAAGGCAACCTGCGCCGGCGTGGCGTTCAGCTGTTCCGCGACGGACCGGACGGTGTCCACCACTGCCTGGTTGGCGCTTGCGGCATCGGGGGCGAAGCGCGGGATATTCCGGCGGAAGTCTTTCTCGCCCAGGCTTGACGTATCCACGGTGCCGGTGAGGAAGCCGCGGCCCAGCGGGGAGTAGGGGACAAAGCCCACACCCAGCTCTGCTGCGGCAGGAACCACGTTGCGTTCCACATCCCGGCTCCAGATGGACCACTCGCTCTGGACTGCGGAGATCGGGTGGACGGCGGAGGCGTCCCGGAGTTCCTGGGCCGTCACCTCGGACAGGCCCAGGTGCTTTACCTTGCCCTGCTGCACCAGCTCCGCCATGGCGCCCACGGTTTCCTCGATGGGGACCCTGACGTCGCGGCGGTGCATGTAGTAAAGGTCGATGACGTCGGTGCCCAGCCGCTGCAGGCTGCGGTCCACAGCCTGGCGTACGTATTCCGCGTCGCCCCGGATGTCCGTGTAGCCGTCCGCGGGGGTGCCCACGAGCGCGAACTTGGTGGCCAGCTGGATCTCGGCCCGCCGCTCCTTGAGGAGCTGGGAGATCAGCTCCTCGTTGCTGCCTCCGCCGTAAATGTCCGCGGTGTCGATGAAGCTGACACCGGCATCGACGGCGTGGTGCAGCGTCCGGAGCGCCTCAGCGGGGTCAACGTCGCCGTAGACCGGGGTGAGGGCCATGCCGCCGAAGCCCAGGGGGCTGACGGCCAGGCCGTCGCCGAGCTGGACCGGGTGGCCGTGGTCAGTGGGGGTGTGTGCCATGGGTGCTCCTATTCGGTTCCTGCAGTGTGGAGTGGTGGTCGTTTACAGCCAGGGGATGATCCGGTCGGCCGCCTGCCGGCCGGCCTGGATCAGCCGAGCGTTTGCTTCATCGGGTCCGGTGGCCCAGGCCAGGGCGG
The DNA here is from genome assembly GCF_003116525.1 of Pseudarthrobacter sp. AG30. Classification (NCBI taxonomy): domain Bacteria; kingdom Bacillati; phylum Actinomycetota; class Actinomycetes; order Micrococcales; family Micrococcaceae; genus Pseudarthrobacter; species Pseudarthrobacter sp. AG30. The sequence goes on from NZ_QEHL01000012.1 coordinate 243,047, forward strand.
CCGCACGGTCCATGCCGAATGACACGTGCCGGTCCACCAGCCGCTGCAGGCGGAGTGCGGGCGGAGTTTCGAGGAACCATACTTCGTCCAGCTGCGCCCGCACCTCCTTCCACGGCTCCTGCGCGGCCAGCAGGTAGTTGCCCTCGGTGATGACCAGCGGGACGTCCGCGGGCACCGCAATCGAGGCAGCCACCGGCTCGTCCAGGGTGCGGCGGAACTCCGGTGCGTACACTACGGCCTCGTCCCGGCGCGCCAGGCGGCGCAGCAGCGAAAGGTAGCCGCCGCCGTCGAACGTATCAATGGCGCCTTTGCGCTCCCTCAGCGGCGTCCCCTCAATGATCGCGTTGCCCAGGTGGAAGCCGTCCATCGGGACCACCACCGCCGAACCGGGGCTGAACTGCTCCTGCAGCCACGCGGCAAACGTGGACTTCCCGGATCCCGGCGCGCCCGCGATGCCCAGGATGGTGCGCGTCTCCGGCGCCAGCCTGCGCCGGAGCGCCTCGACGGCCTGGGCGATCTCGGGGGAGTCCATGGCAAGAGCCTAGTCACTGCTGCGCGCGGCCGCCTGGTCCTTCGCGGGAAGCGCCTTCAGGCCGGTGGCACAACCCACGATGCCGGCGATGAACAGCAGCTTCAGGACGCTGAAGGGCTCCACGCCCGTGAGCATCGCCCAGCCGACCGTCAACGAAGCACCGATGCCCACCCAGACCGCGTAGGCCGTGCCAAGCGGAATGCTCCGGATGGCCATGCCCAGGCCCAGCATGCTCAGGGCCGCCGTGACGGCGAAAACAACGGTGGGGAGGGGCTTGCTGAAGCCCTCGGACAAGCCCAGGGCGGTGGCCCAGACAGCTTCCAGCACCGCGGAGGCCAGCAGTACCAGCCAGGGAATTGAGCGTTTCACGGTTACGCCACCACCTTCAGGCCGACCACGCACGCGGCGATGCCGGTGAGCAGCGCCAGCCGGGCCGCCGTCGGGCGTTCAACCCTGGTGGCCATGGCGTAGGCGGAGGTCAGTACGACTCCGACCCCCACCCAGACGGCGTAGGCCGTTCCGGTGGGGATGGACTGCATGGCGATCGCGAGGCCGCCGGTGCTCGCCGCGACGGCCACCAGGAACACAGCCGCGGGCGCGAGGCGGCGGAGGCCGGAAACCTGGGCGGACCGGTGCAGGGCGGCTGCCCAGACGGCCTCGAGGGCTCCGGAAAGAAGAAGGATTATCCACGACATGACCAGATCCTTTGGCCAGTCTTGTCGCGTGCCGGGTACTGAACCGTCGTCCGGAGGCTCTGGTGCGGAGCCTTGGATTCTAGCGTAGCAACGCACGACGCCGGGCGGCCACCGATGGTGCCCAACCTCACCATGCGGGGGGGGTTACCCGGCGGTCTCCAGCGGGTCGACCGACACCACTGCCAGGAATCCCCGGCCCAGGATCTCCGGGCTGTTGGCGTCGGATCCGGCCACGGCGTCGTAGCGGCCCAGTTCCACCGGGTAGGTGTCCGCCTGCCCGCTGCCGCCTGCACTGACCACAGCCTGGCCTTGCAGCAGCACCGCCAGCTGGCCGTCGAACACCGGATGCGCCCGCTTCTTGGACAGCTCGATGATGGAGGTGTACCCCTTGTATGCCGCGGCGCGGGTGATGACGTTCAGGTCGCGGATGTCTCCGGTGGGCAGTGACCCTGTCGTGGCCGCGCCGCCGTCGAACCGGAAGGGACGGTATTTCTCCAACGGCTGCTCTGCTCCGTCCACCGTGAGCAGCAGCAGTTCACCCTCGATCACGGTCAGGACCCGTTCCATGCCGGGGAACGCGGAGAAGTCACCTGCCTTGGTGACGTCCGCGATGCTCACCCGCCAATCCCAGCCGGCGTCGGACGAGCCCTGGCGCGCGATTTCCCTCGTCACCCCGCCCCCGTTGCGCCATGGTTCGGCCTTGAGCCCTGCGAAGCGGATGATCTGCATCCGCCCAGCCTAGTTCCCAAGCCCGGCAGGTTCAGGGTCCGGCGTCGCAGGTTGCGTCCCGTCCTGCTAATCTCCTCCGGGGGTCATCACGAAAACAGCCTGAAGGAGCCGGGAATGTTCGTCAAAGTGTGTGGTCTCAGTACGCCCGAATCGGTCCGCGCGGCGGTGGAAGCAGGGGCCGACGCCGTAGGTTTCGTGCTCACCGCCAGCCCCCGGGTGGTCTCGCCCTCCCAGGCCGCCTCCCTCTTGTCGGAGGTGCCCGCTGGAGTTCGCCCGATTGGCGTGTTCCGCGACGAACCCGTGGTGGACGCCGTCGCCATTGCCCGGGCGGCGGGCCTTGAATGGATCCAGCTGCACGGGAACCGTTCCCGGGCGGACGTGGCAACGGTGCATAATGCCGGCATGAAGCTGGTCCGGGCCATCACCATGGGTGCCTCCGAGGATGAATTCGAAGACTGGGGCGAGGACCTGCTCCTGATCGATGCGGCGGCGCCGGGCTCCGGCGAGTCCTGGGACTACGCCTCCGTGGCGGCGCTGCCGGTGCTGCAGGGCCGGGACTGGCTGCTTGCCGGCGGCCTGGACGCGGCCAACGTTGGCCAGGCCTCGGCCGCTGCCCAGGCCTGGGGCGTGGACGTCTCCTCGGGCGTCGAAGCGACCCGCGGCGTGAAGGACCTGGCGAAGATCCGCGCCTTCGTGCAGGCCGCCAAGGCAACCGCCGCCGTGTAGTCGCCCGGCTCAGGGCAAGATCAGGGGAGTCCCCTACCTTTTTGCCAGAGGTCCGGGGGCAGAATGGGTGCATGAAGACACTTCTGAACGTTATCTGGCTGGTTTTTGGCGGCTTCTGGCTTGCCCTGGGCTATTTCCTCGCGGGCGTGGTCTGCTGCCTGCTGATCGTCACCATCCCCTGGGGCATCGCGTCCTTCCGGATCGCTGCCTACACGCTCTGGCCCTTCGGCCGGATGGTGGTTGACCGGCCCGGCGGCAACGGTGTCTTCTCGCTGCTGGGCAACGTGATCTGGCTGCTCGTTGCCGGCATCTGGATCGCCATCGGCCATGTGCTCACGGCGTTCGCCATGGCGGTGACCATCGTGGGCATCCCGCTGGCCATCGCCAACCTCAAGCTGATCCCGGTGTCCCTGATGCCGCTGGGCAAGCAGATCGTGCCGTCGAGCAGGCCGTTTGCCAGCAACTACCGCTGAGGGTCAGTGCGCCGGCGGAAGGGGCCGGAACGCCCCGTCCCGCAGGATGGCCACGGACCCGCTGTCGTCCAGTTCGGCCGCGATGTCCACGTCCTCCGTGTAGCCGGCACCTGTCAGTTCGCGGCCGCTGGAACACCGTAACAGCACCTCGCGCAGCCGCGGCTCGGCGGCTTCGAAAACGGCCATCGCCGCCACGGCTTCCGGCGCATAGCCGTGCCTGCCGTCGCCGGCTTCGTAGCCGCCCTTCCCGGCGGCCGCCAGCCCTGCGATGAAAGCCCCGGCCCCGATCTGGTCTTCGACGGCGGCCCGAAGGGTACGGTCATGCCACCGCTCGCCGGCCGCAACCACCGCCACCACCGCGTCGCCGGGAAGGTTGGCCGCAACCCAGTCCGCCGTGGCCGCGGCGTTGCGGAGGCACACTGCGGCCACCAGTGGAACCTCTCCTGCCAGCTCGTGGCACAGTTCAGAGCCGTTGGGGGATGGCAGGACAATCCGGTCCAGCGTTGCTGCGCTGCGCAGGCTTGCCGGAGAGAGGCTCAGCCCACCGCCGTCGCGGGGGCCTGCCAGCTGGGCGTGGTGGTGGGCGGCGAAGTCTTCGGCCCGGGTATCGCGCCACGGAAAGGGGAAGACCTCCGCGTTCCGGTCCAGCGCCACGCTGACGCAGGTGCTGAAGGACAGGACGTCCACCACCACCGCGATGTCCGCACCCGGGGCCACGGTCCTGGCGCCGTTCAGTCCCCAGTCAAGCCGAACCTCGAACGGGAGCTGCCGGTGCGCGGCGTTCGCTGAGTGCGTGTGCCGCGGCGTGGAACGGGGAGCGTTCATGCCAGTTCGCCTTTCAGGTTGCGGTGCGCGGCGGCCAGCCACAGTTCCTTGGCGCGGCGGTGGCGGAAGAGCGGGTCCAGTTCCAGCAGGTGACGCACGACGGCGGCCCGGCCGGCAGCGAAGTCGGCGTCACCGACGTGCGCGTAGTCCTTCCTGACGGCCGCGACGTAGCGGGCGTACTCCTCCGGTTCCCCGCCCAGGACGGACAGGTCCGCGTCGCTCAGGAGGGCGCCGTCGTCGTCACCGGGTTCGGGCCGGTGGTCCGATGTCACCAGGACCAGCCGGACCACCTCTGCCACGTCCGCCTCCGGCAGGCCGGCCGCGGTGAGCCGGTCCTCGGCCAGCCGGGCGGATTCTTCCTCGTCCTGTCCCGCCGTGCCCCGGTACACGGCGTCGTGGAACCACGCTGCCAGCAGCACGGTCCGTGGTGCCCCGGCCGGCTCGGTAAGCAGGTCCAGTGCTTCCAGGACGGAGAGCAGGTGGGTGCAGCCATGGTAGTGGCGGTGGGGTTCGCTCCAGCGGTCCAGCAGGTCCAGGAAGAGGGCATCGTGCCCGGGCATGATGGCTTCCCAGCGGTTCAGCAGCGGAACTTTCAGCGATTTGTTCCGCCGGCGTGCCGGTATCCGCAGTCCGCTGGCGATCAGCTTGCGGACCAGGAGCCTGGCTTCGACCGGGACGGCCCCCGCCGCGACCAGCTCATCGAAGCGGCGCTCCGGCACGTCGTAGTGGTCGCCGTCGAACGCCCGCTCAGGGATTTCCGCTGCGGCAGCGAACGCGTGCAGCTCGTCCAGCGACGTATCGGACACCAGGTGGGAGAAGTGCGTACCGTGAGCAGGCCACAATGGCGGGTCGATGTAGATGGCCATGGAAGGAGTCTAGTGCTGCCACTGGGCGGTCTCCTGGCGGCCCGGCGGTCCAGTTCCTGCCAGCCCGGCGCTCCAGTCGCATTCCTCATTTGCGCAGTAAAGACGTCCCGGCGGTTGCATTTGCGGATTAGGATTGCCGCATGGCCCTTATCCGCGTTTCAGAAGCCGCCCGATTCCTGGGCGTGAGCGACGACACCATCCGCCGGTGGACCGATCACGGAACACTGACGCCGTTCCGCGACGAGTCCGGCCGGCTGGCCGTCGACGGGCTGGAGCTCGCCACGCATGCCCGGAAGCTGGCCCAGCTCCCGGATGATCCGCAACGCGGCGGCAGTTCGGCCCGAAACCGGTTCGTCGGCCTCGTCACGAACGTCGTCGCCGACAAGGTCATGGCCCAGGTGGAGCTGCAGTGCGGGCCTTTCCGGGTGGTGTCCCTCATGAGCAGCGAAGCCGTGCGCGATCTTGGGCTGGAGCCCGGTGCCGTCGCCACCGCCGTGGTCAAGGCAACAACAGTCATCATCGAATCCCCGAAAGGCCGGGCCACCGCATGAGCAGGCAAGCTGTCCGCCCCGCCGGGTCCACCGTCCGGGCTGCCGTCCTCCCGCTGGCGGTACTCTTACTGGCCGTCCTCTCCGGCTGCGCGCCGGCAGGCGGACCGGCCGCGGGCACCACTTCCGCTGCGGGCGCAGGCTCCGGTGCGCCAACAGGAACCATCACGGTCTTCGCGGCAGCCTCCCTCAAGGCCACCTTCACCGAACTGGCGCACACCTTCGAAGCAGGGAACCCCGGAACCACAGTCACGTTGAGCTTCGCGGGATCCTCGGACCTTGCCAGCCAGATCAACCAGGGCGCACCCGCGGACGTCTTTGCCTCGGCGGACACGGCCAACATGAAGAAGCTGCAGGACGCCGGCCTGGTCGACGGCACACCCCGCAACTTCGCCACCAACACCCTGGCCATCGCGGTTCCACCGGGCAATCCGGCCGGCATTTCGGCGCTGAAGGACCTGGCGCGGCCGGGCGTCAAGCTGGTGGTCTGCGCCAAGCAGGTCCCGTGCGGGGCCGCGGCGGCAAAGGTGGCGGGCACGGCAGGGATTTCGCTGGCTCCCGTCAGCGAGGAAAATGCCGTCACCGACGTTCTGGGCAAGGTCGCCTCCGGGGAGGCCGACGCGGGCCTGGTGTACGGCACGGATGTCCGGGCGGCCGGCGCAAAGGTGGCGGGCATCGAATTTCCTGAGTCGCAGGGCGCCGTGAATACCTACCCCATCGCCGGCGTGGCCAGTGGCCGGAACAAGGCGGCCGCGCAGGCGTTCATTGCGCTGGTGACCGGCGCGGAAGGGCAAAAGGTCCTGGCCGGGGCGGGATTCGGACCCGGTGGACAATAACGGTCTTCCTCAGCGGACCTCGCTGAGGGAGGCATACACGGAAGGTACCAAAGTGGTGGGGCAAGGCTATTCCGGCGTTCCCGGCTGGGTCCGCGCACTGGCTGTTGTTGCCGCCGTCGTCGTGCTGCTCCCGCTGCTCGCCATGGTGCTGCGGGTGGACTGGACCCGGTTCATTCCGCTCGTGACCTCGGACTCGTCCCTGACGGCGCTGGGACTGAGCCTGCGGACCTCCGCGGCCAGCACGCTGCTGTGCATTGTGCTGGGTGTCCCGTTGGCGCTGGTCCTCGCCCGGGATTCTTTCCGGCTGCAGGGGCTGCTGCGTTCGCTGGTGCTCCTGCCGCTGGTGCTTCCGCCCGTGGTGGGCGGCATCGCGCTGCTTTATACGTTCGGCCGCCAGGGCCTGCTGGGGCGGGCCTTCGACATGCTGGGCCTGCAGATTGCTTTCTCCACCACCGCCGTGGTCCTGGCCCAGACGTTCGTGGCGCTGCCCTTCCTGGTGGTCAGCCTGGAGGGTGCCGTGCGCACCTCAGGCTCCCGCTATGAGGCCGTGGCCGCCACCCTCGGCGCGCGCCCGGGCACCGTCTTCCGGCGGGTCACGCTTCCCCTGGTCCTGCCCGGCCTCGCTTCAGGCGCTGTCCTCTCGTTCGCCCGCAGCCTGGGTGAGTTCGGTGCCACACTGACGTTTGCAGGCAGCCTGCAGGGGGTGACCCGCACCCTGCCGCTGGAAATCTACCTGCAGCGGGAAACAGATCCGGACGCGGCCGTCGCCCTGTCGCTGGTGCTGGTGGCCGTCGCCGTGGCGGTGGTGGCGCTCGCGTACCGCCGGCCCGCAGCGCGCAGCGGAGCAGGAAAACGGCCGACGACGCCGGTACCGGCAGGAAGGAACAGCAAGTGACGTTGTCCTTCCAGGCAGCCGTGGCCGGGCGTGGATTCGACGTGTCCCTGACGGTGGGGCCCGGTGAAACCGTCGCCGTGATGGGGCCCAACGGCGCCGGGAAGTCCACCCTGCTCTCCAGTATTGCCGGGCTGTTGCGGCCGGACAGCGGCAGGGCGGAACTCAACGGAAAGACCCTGTTCGACCTCGACGGCGGCAACCGCACCTGGGTGCCGCCGCACCATCGCGGAACCGCCCTGCTCGCCCAGGAACCCTTGCTCTTTCCGCACCTGAGCGCGGTGGACAATGTCTCTTTTGGGCCCCGCAGTGCCGGCATTCCCAAACGGGAAGCCCGGCAGCGTGCCCTGGGCTGGCTGGCTGACGTTGAAGCTGAAGCCCTGGCCGGTCGCCGCCCCGCCGAACTCTCCGGCGGCCAGGCCCAGCGCGTTGCCGTGGCACGCGCGCTTGCCGCGGATCCCTCGCTCCTCCTGCTGGACGAGCCCCTCGCTGCCCTCGACATCCACTCAGCCCCGTTGTTGCGTCGACTGTTCAAGCGCGTCCTCGCGGGGCGGCAGGCCATCATCGTCACCCATGATGTCCTTGATGCGCTGATCCTCGCGGACAGGGTGGTCATCCTGGAGGACGGCAGGATTGCCGAGGACGGTCCAACCCGGGAGGTGCTGGAACGCCCGCGCAGTGCCTTTGCGGCCGGCCTGGCCGGGCTGAACTTCGTCCCCGGAACGTTGGACGGGGCCGCCGTGCGCACGGAGGAAGGCCTGCGGATCGCCGGCCATGGCGGGGATCCGGAAGCCGACGGGCAGCAGGCGGCGCCCGGGAAGCCGGGCAGGTCCGGGGAACCCGCCCCGGTGGCCGGGTCCGGGAACCCCGGGGTGGCCGTGTTCCCGCCGTCGGCCGTTTCCGTGTTCCTCACCGACGCGCACGGCAGCCCCCGCAATTCCTTCGCCGTTACCATCAGCGACCTTGAGCCGCACGGCGACCAGATCCGCGTCCGGGCCGGAGGCCTGGCCGCCGACATCACGCCGGCCGCGTCCGCGGACCTGGGCCTGGTGCCGGGGCTGGCCGTGCACTTCGTGGTCAAAGCAGCCGCAGTTTCCGTCTACGGGACCTAGCGCGGCGTGGCGGGACCTCCGGCTCTGGACAGCGGTTTCGCCGTGGGCAAACATGGCTTAAGAACCTCGTCCTAAAAAGTTGAGCGTAGTACACTCAACTTAGTTATCAAGCCCCCGAAAGGAGCCCTCTTTGGACGTCAAATTCACCACCAAGAGCCAGGAGGCTCTTTCCGCTGCGGCAATGAATGCCTCCACCGCCGGCAACCCCCAAGTGGAGCCGGCCCACCTGCTCAAGGCGCTGATGGACCAGCGGGAGGGTGTCGCCGTCGCGCTCCTCCGCGCCACCGGCGCCGATCCCGATGCCGTCAGCGTCCAGGCCAGCAGCGCCATCAAGGCCCTGCCCGCGACGTCGGGGGGCTCCAGCCAGCAGGCGCAGCTGAGCCGGCCCGCCCTGCAGGCCATCCAGAACGCGAAAGAGGAAGCGGACCGGCTGGGCGACAGCTTCGTGTCCACCGAGGTCCTGCTGCTGGGCCTCTCGGCCGGCAACGACGCCGCCGCCCGGCTGCTCCGCGACGCCGGCGCGTCCCGTGAGGCGCTCCTTGCTGCCTTGCTCGGGGTCCGGGGGGACCGCAAAGTGGACAGCCCCGACCCCGAAAACACCTTCCAGGCCCTCGAAAAATACGGAACGGACCTCACTGCCATGGCCCGGGCCGGGAAGCTTGACCCGGTGATTGGCCGCGACTCCGAGATCCGGCGCGTGGTCCAGGTCTTGTCCCGGCGGACCAAGAACAACCCGGTACTGATCGGCGAACCCGGCGTCGGAAAGACTGCAGTGGTGGAAGGCCTGGCCCAGCGGATGGTGGCGGGCGACGTCCCCGAAAGCCTGCGCGGCAAGACGCTCATCTCCCTGGACCTCGGGTCCATGGTGGCCGGCGCGAAGTACCGTGGAGAGTTCGAGGAGCGGCTCAAGGCTGTCCTTGAGGAGATCAAGGGCTCCGAGGGCCAGATCGTCACCTTCATCGACGAGATCCACACGGTGGTGGGCGCCGGGGCCACCGGCGATTCCTCCATGGATGCGGGCAACATGCTCAAGCCCATGCTCGCCCGTGGCGAACTGCGCCTGATCGGCGCCACCACGCTGGACGAATACCGCGAAAACATCGAAAAGGATGCCGCCCTGGAACGCCGCTTCCAGCAGGTCTACGTAGGCGAACCCAGCGTGGAGGACACCATTGGCATCCTCCGCGGCCTCAAGGAACGCTACGAGGCGCACCACAAGGTTTCCATCGCGGACTCCGCCCTGGTGGCCGCGGCCACCCTTTCCAACCGCTACATTTCGGGCCGCCAGCTGCCGGACAAGGCAATCGACCTGGTGGATGAAGCCGCGTCCCGGCTGCGCATGGAGATCGACTCCGCTCCGGAGGAAATCGACCAGCTGCGTCGCCAGGTGGACCGGCTCACCATGGAGGAGCTTGCGCTGGAGGGCGAGACCGACGCCGCTTCGTTGGAACGCCTGGCAGCGCTCCGTGCCGACAAGGCGGACAAGGAGGAGGAACTCTCGGCGCTGAACGCGCGATGGGAGGCCGAGAAGGCCGGGCTCAACCGGGTGGGCGACCTGAAGGCCAAGCTGGACGAGTTGCGCTCCGCAGCGGACAAGGCCCAGCGCGAGGGCGACCTGGAGACCGCATCGCGGATCCTGTACGGGGAAATTCCGGCGCTTGAACGCGAGCTGAACGCCGCTGCCGAGGCGGAGGCCGCCGTGACGGACAAACCGGCGCAGATGGTGGCTGAGGAAGTGACGGCGGAGGACATCGCCGAAGTCATCTCGGCCTGGACCGGTATTCCCGCCGGCCGGATGCTCCAGGGCGAAAGCCAGAAGCTGCTCCACATGGAGCAGGAGCTGGGCAGGCGGCTGATCGGCCAGTCCAAGGCCGTGGCTGCCGTCTCCGACGCCGTCCGCCGCGCCCGCGCCGGAATCAGCGATCCCAACCGCCCCACCGGCTCCTTCCTGTTCCTCGGCCCCACCGGCGTGGGCAAGACCGAACTCGCCAAGGCCTTGGCGGACTTCCTGTTCGACGACGAACGCGCCATGGTGCGCATCGACATGTCCGAGTACGGCGAGAAGCACAGCGTGGCCCGGCTGGTCGGAGCGCCTCCGGGCTACGTCGGCTATGAGGAAGGCGGACAGCTCACCGAGGCGGTCCGCCGCCGCCCGTACTCCGTGGTGCTGCTGGACGAGGTGGAGAAGGCGCACCCCGAGGTGTTCGATATCCTCCTGCAGGTGCTCGACGACGGCCGCCTCACCGACGGCCAGGGCCGCACCGTGGACTTCCGGAACGTCATCCTGGTGCTGACCTCCAACCTGGGCAGCCAGTTCCTGGTGGACCAGACCCTGGACCCCGAAGCCAAGCGCCATGCCGTCATGGCCACCGTCAACGCGTCCTTCAAGCCCGAGTTCCTTAACCGGCTCGACGAAGTGGTCCTGTTCGATGCCCTCACGGTGGAGGAGCTCGCCCACATCGTGGAGTTGCACGTGGCCGAACTGGGCCGCCGGCTCTACGAACGCCGGCTCACCCTCGAGGTCACCGACGGCGCCAAGGCGTGGCTGGCCCTGTCCGGTTACGATCCGGCGTACGGTGCCCGCCCGCTGCGCCGGCTGGTGCAGCGCGAGATCGGCGACCGGCTGGCCAAGGCCATCCTGGCCGGGGATATCAGCGACGGCGACACCGTCCTGGTTGATACCGCGGCGGACCTTGGCGAACTGACCGAGGGCGCGGTAGACACGCTGACAGGCGCCCCCAGCTCGGGTTTGTCCGTTCGGCGGAAAGACTAGCGGCCAAACTCACGCCCCAGGCGTGCTGCCTGGACGGACGGATCGTCAGGGCAGCACGCTGGCGGTGATCACGTTGCCGGAATCGGCCGTGACGTAGCAGTCCACCCGGCGGTCGCCCGAATCCCAGCTGGTGCTGCTGGGGAAGCTGCGCTGGTAGTTGAGGTGGAACTGGTTGGCTGCCGGACCGAGGGTGGCCGCCTGGCATGCCTCCAGGGCCTTGGCTTTCAGTGGATCAGCCCCCGGGTAGGCGGCTCCGGCGGGGTAGCGGTATGTTGCCACCAGCTGTGCCGAATGGCCGGTATCGCAGGCGACGACGGTGGACGCCAGGGCTTCCGGATCGAAGTCCTTGAAGCAGTCGCCCACCGCATAAGCGGCAGGTGCCACCCCGTTGCGTGGAAGCGGCTGGGGAGTGGCCGGCGCGGTGGCGGTGGTCTCCAGCACTCCGGGCGCGTCGGCCGCGGACTTCTCCGCGCCGGAGGATGAGTTCAACCACACGGCAAGCCATGTCAGTGAGCCGGCGACGGCCGCGATCACGACGATGAGGAACACCTTCCAGGAGGCGGCCCTGTTGGCTGCCCGGCGCTGCGGGGGATCCGGGACCCGCTGGGACCAGGTCACATCTTCCGGGGCGGGCGCCGAACCGCTGCCCCCGCGTGGGGCCGCCGGCAGGCTGCCGGTGCGCGGCGGCGAGGCAGGCTTGGGTGGGATGTCCTGGTGGTTCACGGGTGCGCATCCTCCTGGGTTTGTGTGCCGCGGCTCGCCAACGGCCGGGCGAAACAGCCACTTCCTAAGTGACTCTAGCGAAGAAAAATCCCGTGTTCCTGCGGCTCGAAGTGCATCATGGTACCCCACGCCCCGTCCCGGGGCCCTGGGCGGCAAGCAGGGGCAGCCGAAAGCATGTAATCTAGGTGTACGACAAATTGACCAAACATTCCGGGGCCTCACCGATCGCCAAGGTGACCACCTCCGGTCCAAGTACAAAAGGGGGTCACGCCATGGGGCGCGGCCGTCAAAAGGCAAAAGCTACCAAGCAGGCTCGGGACATCAAGTACTACTCCCCGAACACTGATTACTCGGCACTTCAGCGCGAGCTGACGGGCCCAGGCAGTCGTTCAACGAGCCATTACTCGAATGAACCGGTCGAGCCGGACTATTCGGCTTATGTGGATAAGTACGCGGATGATTTGGATGACGATGACGACGAGGTTGACAGCCGTCGCATCGGCTAGTTGTCGTAAAGCCGCCGTGGCCCCGGATTTCCAGGCCGTACCGCAGCTACGCGCTACAAGCTCCGCAGGTGCCTTCCCGCAGCGTTGGGATGGCACAGGACCTCCTTTTTAGTACCCGTTTTCGGGTGACCGCTGACATGAGGAAGCCCGCTGCTTTCCGGGATACCCGGTGGCAGCGGGCTTTCCCGCGTTGGTACCCTGACCGGATGACTGTTCGGACGACTTACGCCAATGGCGAGCCCTGCTGGGCGGATTTGCAGACCCCCGATGTCGCCGCCGCCAAGGACTTCTACGCCAGGGTGTTCGGCTGGACCTACCAGGACTTTCCTACTCCGGACGGCCGCAGTTACGCGCAGGCCTTCATGAACGGCCGGTTGGTCGCCACCATCGCGCCGCAGGGCCCCCTGCAGCCGCCCGGCACGCCGGCCCGGTGGAACATCTATTTCGCGGCGTCGGACGCCACAACGCTCCTTGACGATGCCGCTTTTGCCGGCGGGACCGTCCAGTTCGGGCCGGAGCAGGTGGGCGCTACCGGCGTGCTGGCGTTCCTCGCCCCGCCCGGCGGCGGCACCACCGGGATCTGGCAGGCCGGAACCCATTACGGGAGCCATCTCTTCAACGAGCCGGGGGCGCTGGCCTGGGCCGAACTGTCCACGCCCGGGCCGCAGGCCGCGGTGGGCTTCTTCCAGCAGCTGTTCGGGCACGAGGTCACCGAATATCCCCAGGACGACGGCGGCAGCTACAGTACGCTGCTTGTCGACGGTGCCGAGGTGGCCGGCGTCGTTCCTGCCGAAGAAGGCGGGGACGCAGCCTGGCAGGTCTACTTTGGCGCCGCGGACGTCCGTGCTGCGGCGGCGGCAACGGTCCAGGCCGGGGGAGAAATCATCGTTGAGCCGGACGAGCATGCCGCTGACGGTTCACTGACCACCATCCGGGACCCGCAGGGCGGCATCCTCAGCCTCATCCAGGTCAGTTAAGACCATAGGGGTCCCCACCGTGCGGTGCGGGACCCCAATGGTTGGTGGCTCTAGGCGTAGGCGTTGACCATGCGGACGGCGCCGCCATCCACGCCCTTGGCGCCCTGGACGTAATCGGGGCCGGACTTGGAAATGGCATCCGAGTCCTCCGTGACCGCGCCCATGATCCAGGACGGCAGGCCCCGGTCGTTCAGGCGCGCCACTGCGGCGTCGGCGGCGTCGGGGGACACGATGGCCACCATCCCCACGCCGAGGTTCAGGGTGCGCTCGAGGTCGGGCAGCGGGACATTTCCCAGTTCGGACACGAGCTTGAAGATCGCGGGCAGTTCCCAGGTGGCGCGGTCCACGGTTGCCACCAGGCCCTGCGGGAGGACCCGGGCCAGGTTGGCGGCCAGGCCGCCGCCGGTGACGTGGCTGAAGCCGTGGACGGCGGCGCCGGCGCTGACCGGGAAGGTGCGGGCCAGGTCCAGGCAATCGGCTGCGTAGACGCGGGTGGGCTCAAGGAGTTCCTCGCCCAGCGTGCGCCCCAGTTCGGATACCTGGCGGTCCAGTGCCCAGCCGGCGTGGTTGATGACGCGGCGGACCAGCGAGTAGCCGTTTGAGTGCAGGCCGGAGGAGGCCATGCCGATCACCACGTCGCCGGCGCGGACGCGGTCCGGGCCGAGGAGGGCGTCGGCTTCCACGACGCCGGTGGCGGCGCCGGCGACGTCGTATTCATGTTCGCCCAGCAGGCCCGGGTGCTCGGCGGTCTCGCCGCCCACCAGGGCAGTGCCGGCCACGGAGCAGGCTGCGGCGATGCCGCGCACGATGTCCGCGATGCGTTCGGGGACCACCTTGCCGCAGGCGATGTAGTCGGTCATGTACAGCGGCTCGGCGCCGACCACCACGATGTCGTCCACCACCATGCCTACCAGGTCGAAGCCGATGGTGTCGTGGATGTCCATGGCCTGGGCGATGGCCACCTTGGTGCCGACGCCGTCCGTGGAGGTAGCCAGCAGCGGCTTCTTGTACGTCAGGAGCCTGGAGACGTCATAGAGGCCGGCGAAGCCGCCCACCCCGCCGATCACCGAGGAGTTGTGGGTTGCCTTGACGGCATCCTTCATGAGCTCGACGGCGCGGTCCCCGGCTTCAACGTCCACGCCGGCGGAGGCGTAGGTGATGCCGGAGTTTTCTGCGGCGGTGTTGGCGGAAGTCATACGGAGTCCTTCTTGTCGGCGCTGGTGGCGGCGTGTACGTCGGGCACGAGGTCGGCTTCGGTCAGCAGGTTTTCGAATTCGGCGTCCGGTCCGGGATCGCAGCCGGTGGCGCCGGCTTTCTCAGCCGGGTCCTCCGCGGCATCAACGGCCAGGGCGGCCGTCTCGCCGGGAAGCGCGGCCGGGGACGGCTTGAGGCCGCCAAGGTCGGTGCGCTCCAGCAGGTTCTTGCCCAGCTTGTCGGCGTCCGGCAGCTTGATGGGGTACTTGCCGGTGAAGCAGGCGGTGCAGAGCCGTTCGCGGGGCTGCCGGGTGGCCCCGATCATGCCGTCCTCGGAGATGTAGGCCAGTGAGTCCGCACCGATGGCCTGGGAGATTTCCTCGATGGTGGCGCCGTTGGCGATGAGTTCCGCGCGTGAGGCGAAATCGATGCCGTAGAAGCAGGGCCACTGCACCGGCGGGGAGGAGATTTTGACGTGGACGGCTGCGGCGCCGGCTTCCCGGAGCATCCGCACAATGGCGCGCTGGGTGTTGCCGCGGACGATCGAGTCATCCACCACCACAACCCGCTTGCCGCGGATCACGGACTCGAGGGCGTTGAGCTTGAGGCGGATGCCGAGCTGGCGCAGGGTCTGCGAGGGCTGGATGAACGTGCGGCCCACGTAGGAGTTCTTGACGAAACCGTGCGCAAAGGGGATGCCGGATTCCTCGGCGTAGCCGACGGCGGCGGGGGTACCGGATTCCGGTACGGGAATGACGATGTCCGCCTGCTGCGTGTTTTCCCGGGCCAGCTGGCGGCCCATCTCCACGCGGGACTCGTAGACGGAGCGGCCGGCGATGGCGGCGTCCGGGCGGGCGAGGTAGACGTACTCGAAAACGCAACCGGCCGGCGTCGGCTCCGCGAACCGCTTGGACCGCACGCCGTCCTCGTCGATGGCAATGAATTCGCCCGGCTCGATCTCCCGAATGAAGCTGGCGCCGACGGTGGCCAGGGCGGACTGCTCGGAGGCCACCACCCAGCCGCGCTCCAGCCGGCCGAGGACCAGCGGACGGATCCCGTAGGTGTCGCGTGCGGCGTAGAGGGTTCCTTCGTCCATGAAGACGAAGCAGAAGCCGCCCTTGATCTTGGGCAGGAGTTCCGTGGCGGTTTCTTCGAGGGTCTTGCCCGGCTCGCCTTCAAGCAAAGCGGTGACCAGGGCGGTGTCGGAGGTGTTGCCCTGCTTCATTTCGCCGGTGAGCTGGCCGCCGTTGCGTTCGTTGATCATGGCGTTGAGCTCGGCGGTGTTGGTCAGGTTCCCGTTGTGTGCCAGGGCAACCGTGCCGGTGGAGGTGGCGCCGAGGGTGGGCTGCGCGTTGGCCCAGTGGCTGGCGCCGGTGGTGGAGTAGCGGCAGTGGCCCACGGCCAGGTGCCCGGTCAGGGTGTTCAGGGTGGTCTCGTCGAAGACCTGGGAGACGAGTCCCATGTCCTTGTAGACGTTGATCCGTTTGCCGTCGCTGGTGGCTATGCCAGCCGACTCCTGACCGCGGTGCTGCAGTGCATACAGCCCGTAATAGGTAAGTTTTGCTACTTCTTCGCCTGGTGCCCAAACGCCGAAGACGCCGCAAGCGTCCTGCGGGCCTTTTTCGCCGGGGAGAAGATCATGGGAAAGTTTTCCATCGCCGCGTGCCACTGATCGATTATCGCACGATATGGGGTAGGACTTTTCCGGCTGCCCGATTGTGACCTGCTAGGCCTGGGGGTCGGTATCCGGTTCGGAATCCGGCACGGCTTCCACCACCGCCCGCTGCTGGCGCTTCACGCTGCGGCGGTCCAGCACGAGGGCCAGCCCGGCGCCCAGGATGGCCCCTGCGGCCGCGAACATCACCAGGAAGAAACCGAACACCGCACCGGGGTCGAAGGTGGTGTCCCCCGGCACCCCGTACGCCACCACCGCGGCAGCGACGGCTCCCAGCAGCGCTCCGACCACCAGGAAGGGAACGTACTTGGGTGCCCGGCGGACGGTAACCTCGCGCCGCTCGGCGGGGGTTTCTTCAAAAGACATGCCATCCAGCCTACTGCCCACTGTTTTGCTCCGGGAAACGGGTGTCTGGGGATGCCTGGCGCTCCCGGCCCGGAGAGGCGGGAGTGGCACACTGGTAGGCAACTGCTCGGAGACTGATATATCTATTGACATGGAGTCTTGTCGCTGCCATATTCTGCTGTAGGCACTATGTGCATTCTGTTGTTTATTATGCAACTCATTGCGCTTCGAACGCTGAGGCGCCGTGGTCCCCGGGCCGGCCTGTCAGTTAGATTGGCAGTTGGTGCCGACTCACGGATCCGGGCGGATCCAGGAAAGGAACACAAGAACCATGGTTCACAAAGTTCAAGCAGTTGTTGTCCGGGAGAAGAACGCCCCTGTGTCGTTGGAGACCATCCTGGTCCCGGATCCCGGGCCGGGGGAGGCGCTGGTGGACATCCTGACCTGCGGTGTCTGCCACACGGATCTGCACTACAAGCAGGGCGGTATCGGTGATGACTTCCCTTACCTGCTCGGGCACGAGGCCACCGGGGTTGTCAGTGCCGTTGGCCCCGATGTGACCCAGGTGGCCCCGGGCGACCGGGTGATCCTGAACTGGCGCGCGGTCTGTGGGGAGTGCCGTGCGTGTGCCAAGGGCCAGCCGCAATACTGCTTCAATACGCACAACGCCACGCAGAAGATGACCCTTGAGGACGGCACCGAGCTTTCGCCTGCCCTGGGCATCGGTGCTTTCGCGGAAAAGACCCTGGTGGCAGCCGGGCAGTGCACCAAGGTGGACCCGGAGGTTGATGCTGCCGCGGTGGGCCTGCTGGGCTGCGGCGTGATGGCAGGCATCGGTGCCGCGATCAACACCGGAGAGGTCAAGCGTGGCGAGTCCGTGGCAGTGATTGGCTGCGGCGGCGTGGGGATTGCCGCGATCGCGGGCGCGAAGCTCGCGGGGGCGACGACGATCATCGCCGTGGACATCGACGACAACAAGATCGGGATGGCCAGGTCCCTCGGTGCAACCCGCGGGGTCAACTCCAAGCAGGAGGACGCCGTGGAAGCCATCCGGGCCCTCACCGGAGGCCACGGGGCGGACGTGGTGATAGACGCCGTCGGCCGGCCCGAAACGTACAAGCAGGCCTTCTACGCCCGCGACCTTGCCGGCCGCGTGGTGCTGGTGGGTGTTCCGACGCCGGAGATGACGCTTGAACTGCCGCTGCTGGACGTCTTTGGCCGCGGCGGCTCGCTGAAGTCCTCCTGGTACGGCGACTGCCTGCCCTCCCGCGACTTCCCCATGCTCGTCTCGCACTACAAGCAGGGCAACCTGGACCTGGACGCGTTCGTGTCCGAGCGCATCACGATCGACCAGGTGGAAGAGGCCTTCGAGCGGATGCATGGGGGCAAGGTGCTGCGCTCCGTCGTCGAGGTCCAGCCTGCCGGGGCGTCCGCATGAGCGTCACCATCGAGAACCTGGTCACCTCGGGAACTTTTTCGCTCGACGGCGGCACCTGGGACGTTGACAACAACGTCTGGATCGTGGGCAATGACGAGGAATGCATCATCATCGATGCGCCGCACGACGCAGCGGCGATCATCAACCAGGTCCGCAGCCGGAAGGTGAAGGCCATCCTGCTCACCCACGCGCACAACGACCACATCGGTGCCGCGCGTGAGGTGGCGGACGCCTTGGAGGCACCGATCCTGCTGAACCAGGAGGACCTGGTGCTTTGGGAGCAGGTATACCCGGACGCGAAACCGGACCGCTACCACTCCGACGGTGACGTGTTCGAGGTGGGCGGGGCGGCCCTGCGTGCGATCCACACTCCGGGACACTCGCCCGGGTCCACGTGCTTCTACCTGGAAAGCGAGGGAACGGTGTTCACCGGCGACACCCTGTTCAACGGCGGCCCGGGTGCCACCGGGCGGTCCTACAGCGACTACCCCACCATCCTGGCGTCCATCCGTGAACGGCTGCTGACACTGCCCGCCGACACTGTGGTCCGCACCGGCCATGGGGACAACACCACCATCGCCGCCGAGCAGGAAACGCTGGCGAAGGTGACGCAGTAACCAGAAGTCAAGAAAGCGCCCGGCGGAGGCGCGCTGGGAGGACCCGGCGCGCCTCCGCCGGCGATCCATCAGCACAAGCCGGTTAGGAAGTTGGAACGATGAAGTTCGGCAAGCAGCCCGCCCCCGTTGCGGACATCAATGAGGACGATCTTTCGGTCCACAAACCCAAAACGGAGGCGGCCGGGGTCAAGGCCGTCATGGTTGCGCTCGAGCGTGCGGTGGCGCAGGCGGGTGTGGCCCGGACGGCGCAGTCGCTGCTGCGACTGAACCAGCGGGGCGGTTTCGACTGCCCCGGCTGCGCGTGGCCGGAATCGGACAAGAAGCGAAAAGCAGCCGAGTTCTGCGAGAACGGCGCCAAGGCGGTGGCCGAGGAGAACACCTTGCGTACAGTCGGCGCGGAGTTCTGGGCCCAACACTCCATCGCCGAACTCTCGGAGAAGACCGAGTACTGGCTGGGCAACCAGGGCCGGTTGAGCGAACCGGTGGTGATCCGCGAAGGGGAGACGCATTACTCGCCGATCTCATGGGCTGACGCGTTCGAGCTGATCGGTGAACACCTCCGGGCGACCACCCCGGAGCGCAGCGTCTTCTACACCTCCGGCCGCACCGCGAATGAGACCGCATTCCTGTACCAGCTCTTCGCACGGTCCCTGGGCACCAACAACCTCCCCGACTGCTCCAACATGTGCCACGAGTCCTCCGGCTCGGCTTTGAACCCGACCATCGGCATTGGCAAGGGCACGGTCTCCCTGGATGACATCCACGACGCCGAACTGATCTTCGTGGTGGGCCAGAACCCCGGCACCAACCATCCACGGATGCTGTCCGCGTTGAAGGAGTGCAAGGACAAGGGCGGCAAGGTGGTGGCCGTGAACCCGCTGCCCGAGGCCGGCCTGTTCAACTTCAAGGACCCGCAGACCGTTTCCGGGGTGGTGGGCGGCGGGACGCCGTTGGCCGATGAGTACTTGCAGATCAAGGTGGGCGGGGACTTGGCGCTGTTCCAGGCGCTCGGCCACCTGCTGCTGGAGGCCGAGGCAGCCAACCCGGGGACCGTCGTCGACCATTCCTTTATTGCCGCCCAGACGGACGGGTTCGATGCCTACCGCGACGCCCGGCGCACCTTGGACTGGGATGAAACCGAGAAGGCCACCGGCCTCACCCGGGGCCAGATTGAGAAGGTCGCGGCGATGCTGGTGGCGTCCAAGGCCTCGATCTTCTGCTGGGCGCTGGGCGTGACGCAGCAGCCGCATTCGGTGGACACCATCAAGGAAATGGTCAACGTCCTGCTGCTGCAGGGCAACTTCGGCAAGCCCGGCGCCGGCGCCTGCCCGGTCCGCGGGCACTCGAATGTCCAGGGCGACCGGACCATGGGCATCTGGGAGAAACCCAAGGAGTGGCTCCTGCAGGCCTTGGACGCCGAGTTCGGCATCACGTCTCCGCGGCACCACGGCTACGACGCCGTGGAGTCGATGGAGGCATTCGAACGGAACGAGGTGGACGTATTCGTGTCCATGGGCGGAAACTTCTCGCTCGCCTGCTCTGACACCGAGGCGCTGGAAGCGGGCATGCAGCGGATCGGGCTGACCGTGCACATCAGCACCAAACCCAACCGCTCGCACGTGGTGCACGGCCGCACGTCACTGATCCTGCCCACCCTGGGCCGCACCGACAAGGACGACAAGCATCCCAACGGCGCACAGCTCCTCTCCGTGGAGGACTCGATGTCCGTGGTCCACTCCACCCAAGGCCGCCTCACCCCAGTCTCCGAGCACCTGCTGGCTGAGCCCGTCATCGTGGCACGGATGGCGGAGGCCACCTTTGGCCCGGACCACCCAGTGGACTGGAAGGCAATGGCCGAGGACTATGACGTGATCCGCGACCACATCGCCCGGGTCCTGCCCGGCTTCGAGGACTTCAACGCGCGGGTGCGGAGCAAGAACGGCTTCGTGCTGCCCAACCCGCCCCGCGACACCCGCTCCTTCGCCACCGACATCGGCCGCGGCCGGTTCACCGTCAGCCCGCTGGAATACCTCACCCCGCCGCCGGGGCACCTGGTGCTGCAGACCATCCGCAGCCACGACCAGTACAACACCACGTTCTACGGCCTGGACGACCGCTACCGCGGCATCTCCGGCGGCCGCCGCGTGATCCTCATCCACCCTGAGGACCTCGCCGAGCAAGGATTCCAGGACCGGGAACTCGTGGACGTCGTCAGCACCTTCCAGGGCGTGGACCGCCGGGCAGACAAGTTCCGGCTGGTGGCCTATCCCACCGCCAAGGGCTGCGCGGCCGCGTACTTCCCCGAAGCGAACGCGCTGGTCCACAAGGAAAACGTGGCCCGCGTATCCAACACCCCCGGCTTCAAGGCCATGTTCGTCAGGTTCGAGCCGCACCGGGGAGAGCCTGCGGTTGCCGGGGAATCTGCAGGGGAGCTGGCCGGAACGCACGCCTAGCCCCACCGGATGGGTAAGGTGCGCCGGTGCGGGCAATGACGACGGCGGCAGTCCGGCAGGTGCCGGGTGCCGCCGTCGCCGTTCCCCACACAGGTTTTTATGCCGGGTGGTTCCCGTCGGGACCGGCTTTCGGGTCAAGGTCCTTGCCACGAGCGATCGCGGTGAGCCGGTTCCACCCCGCCAGGGCCTGGTCCGCGGGAAGAAACGCGGAGAGCCAGGCCATCCCGTCCTGGTCCGCCCGGAATTCTACCCGCCGATCTGACACCCCCTCGACGTGGCGTTTCTCGATGCTCTCGGCGTGGTGGCGTTCCCGCCAGGTCCGGGCCTTGGCTTTGAACCGGTGCGCCGGCAACCGCCCCACCGGTCATCCCCGCACCGGGTCCGGGGCGTCATGGTCCAGGAAGTGGGCTTCCAACCCGGCCGCCCCCGCGGCATCAAGGTACGCGTCTCATCCGCCATCACCACCGCATGCTGCCACGACAGGGTCCCGGCCTGCAGCCCCTCCAATGTCCTCGGCAATGAGGTAACTACGCCGTGCGAGGCCGTCAGGAACGACGACACGGCGCGCGGACCCAGGGCCAAACACACCCGATCTCCGCCGCGACCGCCATCTCCTGCGCCTGCACCGGCGCATCCGGCCCCGCAACCATGTCGGCCATGCTTTTTCGTCATATCCGAAATTGATTGACAGTGAGCGTGGCTGGAGTCACACTGTTGCATATGGTGATCGTTGTTGCGTTAGGCGCTTCAGTTTTATTCCGGAGTTGTCGCTTCTGTTGCTGATGAACCTCCCCACATTCGTTGACAGAACGTCTTGAACACCCCTTGTGCCCCACCTGCTCCGTATCCACCCACAAATCGCCCCATGCCCAGCCCTATCGGGAGGAAACACATGACTACCTCAGTGAATGCGCCCCTCAGCGCACGCGGAAAGCTCGCCTCAACATTGCCTGCCGAGCAGCTGGCCGAAATTACCGAGTTGTTTGCTTTGCGGCGCACCGGCTACTCCCTTGATGCCCCGTTCTACACTGACCCGACAATCTTCAAGCTCGACATGGAAGCCATCTTCGGCCAGCACTGGATCTTTGCCGGCAGCGTTGCCGAGTTGCCGGAGCCGGGCGACTACATCACGGTCGACTACGGACCCTACTCCCTGATCGTGCTGCGCACCGACGAGGGCGGCGTCAATGTCCTGCACAACGTCTGCCGCCACCGCGGTGCCCGCGTCCTGACCGAAGCCGCCGGTTCCACCGGAAACCTGGTCTGCGGCTACCACTCCTGGACGTATTCCCCCGAGGGCAACCTGATCCACGCATCCGCCCCCGGCGAAGCCAAGTTCGACAAGAACTGCTTTGCCCTCAAGCGCGCCCACAGCCGCGAGGTTGCCGGGCTCATCTTCGTCTGCATTGCTGACGAGCCACCCGCAGACTTCGACGAAACCGCCAAGATTTTCGAGCCCTACCTCGCGCCCCACGACCTGTCCAAGACCAAGATTGCCTACCAGCAGAACATCATCGAAGAGGGCAACTGGAAGCTCGTCATGGAGAACAACCGTGAGTGCTACCACTGCGACGGCCACCCGGAACTCGCCTGCTCGCTCTTCCCCACGTGGGGCCTGACCGAGGGACTGATCCCGGCCCACCTGGAAGAGGTCTGGGACCGCAACAAGGAAGCCCAGTCCTCCCTCGAGGAGCGGTGCCGCCGCTACGGCCTGCCCTACGAGGTGGTGGAGGAACTCGACACCCGCATTGCCGGTATCCGCATCTCGCGCGAATCCCTGGACGGCGAAGGCGAGTCGTTCTCCGCAGACGGCCGCAGGCTCTCCAAGAAGCTGCTCGGCGACCTTCGGGACTTCCGCCTGGGCCGCTGCTCGATGCACTTGCAGCCCAACAGCTGGTTCCACTTCCTGGGTGACCACGTCATCACGTTCGGTGTTTTCCCCATCAACGAGCACCAGTCCTTGGTCCGCACCACCTGGCTGGTGGCTGACGACGCCGAGGAAGGCGTTGACTACGACCTCGAAAAGCTCACCTACACCTGGAAGCAGACCAACCTGCAGGACAAGGCGTTCGTTGAGCTGTGCCAGCAGGGTGCTGCCAGCCCCGCGTACGAGCCCGGCCCTTACATGAAGAGCGAATACCAGGTGGAGGCCTTCATCAATTGGTACGTCCAGCGCGTGCAGGAGCACTTGGCATGATTGACGTCCTCACTCAGGCGCCGGTCCGGGAACCACAGCGCATCCGCGGCCTTGAAATGCCGTGGAACCGGGTGATGGGCAGCATGGAAGGCCCGGCCAGTGCAGCCAAGGCGCTGGGCCCGTGGCATCCGCAGGAGTTCATGGCCGAATGCGTCGAAACCGTTCCCGAAGCCGGCGGCATGATGACCTTCGTCTTCCGCCGCTGCGACGGTGCGCCCCTGGCGTTCCGCGCGGGCCAGTACGTGAATATCGCTTTCCCCGTGAACGGCGAGGACCAGGAACCGGTGGACCGCAGCTACTCGCTGTCCAGTTCACCCACGGAACCGTGGACCTTCAGCGTCACCGTCAAGCGCGACCCGGGTGGACTGGTTTCCCCGTGGGTGCACGGGAACGTCAGGCCCGGAACTGTCCTGGACATGCTGGGACCTGTCGGGGCATTCCACCTGCCTGACGCCGATCGGCGGGCACGGTACCTCTTCCTGGCCGCCGGCGCAGGCATCACCCCCATCATGTCGATGCTGCGCACCATCCACTCGTTGCCCGGAACCGCCGATGTGGTGGTGCTTTACCACGGCGCGGAAGCCGGCGGCTTCGCCTTCCACCGGGAATTGGCCTACATCGCGTCGGTGGACTCGCGCGTCAAGGTCTTCTACGCTCTGGGCGACCGCGGCAGGCCCGAGGACTGGGAGGGCTTCACCGGACGGCTGACGGCGGCCATGATCGACGAGGTGGCGCCGGACGCCAACGGCCGGCAGGTGTACGCCTGCGGACCCGAGGGGTACTTGAACACCGCCACTGAACTGCTCAGGAACGTGGGCGTCGACGATACCTCCATCTACATGGAGTTCTTCTCCGGCGACCGGCAGACCCTCCTCGAATACCAGGCCGAGCTCGCCCTGGCGGCGGACATCGCCGAGGAAATCGCCGACGAGATCGCGGAGTCCGCCGAGGACTACTTCGAGGGCCAGCCGGCGGCGTTCGGGATTTATGAGCCCGGCTACGACGAGGATGGAACCCTGCAGGCCACGTGGCTGGCGCTGGAAGCTGCAGCCCCGGCCTCCGCGGAAGCCGCGTCCGTGGAAGCCGCCGAAGCCGCAACCGAAGCCGCCACCCCGGATGCGTCAAGCTTCGACACCGTGGGAACTGGCAGCCTCACCCTGTCCTTCATGCGCACCGGAATCAATGTGCGGATCGACCCGCAGGAACCCATCCTGGGTGTGGCCCAGCGGGCCGGTGTCCGGATCGGCGCCAACTGCAAGGAGGGCATGTGCGGCTCCTGCAAGGTGGTCAAGCTGTCCGGGGAGATCGACATGAACCACCAGGGTGGAATCCGCAAACGGGAAATCGATGCCGGCAAGTTCCTTCCCTGTTGCTCCACCGCGCGCACCGACATGGTGATCGACGCCTAGCCGCTTCCCTGAGCCGCCGGCGCCGCGCGCCGTCCCACGTTTTACCGCAAGTGAAAGTCATAACCACACGGAAGGTCTGATGCAGCCGGCGTCAGGCCTTCCGTGGCAATTGAACCCTAACCATAGGAGCCACGCCCATGTCAGGTAACAAAGCCGTTGCGTACAAGGAGCCCGGGGTTGTCGAGGTCATCGATACCCCGTATCCGTCGTTTGAACTGAAGGCCGGCCCCGGTGTCAATCCCGCCAACGTCGGCCGGAAGGTGCCGCACGGGGTCATCGTGCGCACCGTGAGCACCAACATCTGCGGCTCGGACCAGCACATGGTCCGCGGCCGGACGACGGCCCCTGCCGGCCTCATCCTGGGCCACGAAATCACCGGCGAAGTCATTGAGACCGGACCCGACGTCGAATTCGTCAAGGTGGGGGACATCGTCTCCGTCCCGTTCAATATCTCTTGCGGGCGCTGCCGGAACTGCAAGGAGCGCAAGACCGGGATCTGCCTGAACGTGAACCCGGACCGTCCCGGCTCTGCCTACGGTTATGTCGATATGGGCGGTTGGGTGGGTGGGCAGGCGGAATACGTCCTGGTTCCCTACGCCGATTGGAACCTGTTGCGGTTCCCGGACCGGGACCAGGCCCTGGAAAAGATCATGGACCTGACCATGCTTTCCGACATCCTCCCCACCGGCTTCCACGGCGCAGTCACGGCAGGCGTCGGCGTCGGGTCCACCGTCTACGTTGCCGGTGCTGGCCCCGTCGGGCTTGCCGCGGCCGCCAGCGCCCAACTGCTGGGAGCTGCGGTGGTCATCGTGGGCGACCTCAACGAGGACCGCCTGGCCCAGGCCCGGTCCTTTGGCTGCGAAACCGTCAATGTGGCCAACGGCGACCCGGCAGACCAGATCGAGCAGATCCTCGGCGTCCGGGAGGTCGACTCCGGAATCGACGCCGTCGGCTTCGAGGCACGCGGCCACGGCCACGGCGCCCAGGAAGCACCTGCCACCGTGCTGAACTCGCTGATGGACCTCACCACCGCCGGCGGCTCCGTGGGTATCCCCGGCCTCTACGTCACGGGGGACCCGGGAGCCGCGGATGAAGCCGCACGGAAGGGCAGCCTGTCCCTGTCTCTGGGAACCGGTTGGGCGAAGTCCCTGTCCTTCACCACGGGCCAATGCCCGGTCATGAAGTACAACCGGCAGCTGATGATGGCCATCCTCCATGACCGGATCCAGATCGCCAAGGCGGTCAACGCCAAGGCCATTTCGCTTGACGACGCCCCGCGCGGGTACGCGGAGTTCGACGCCGGCGCGGCAACGAAGTACGTCCTGGACCCGAACGGCTACCTCAACAACTGATGCGCGGTTCCCGTTTGTGAAGAACGGCAAGGTTCCAACGGCGGCGCCCCGCTCAGCAGGGGTGCCGCCGTTGGCATGCCGGGGTGGAACAGCGCGCGCTCCGCGGGCAACAAAAGAGGCGGTTGGGCCTGCCGGTCTCAAGCAGGCCCAACCACCTTGTGGTGGATGGGGCAGATCAGCCGCGGAGGCGCTCCATGCCCGGGTCAAAGAGCGGCTCGGCGCTGACGGTGGCGGCTACGCGCCGGCCGAAGTACTCGATCTCCACGGCGTCCCCCTCGGACACCGACGAGGGCAGCCAGGCGTAGGCAAGGGGCTTGCCGATGGTGAAGCCATACGCCGCGCTCGTGACGTAACCAGCGGCTTCCCCGGCCACGTACACCGGTTCCTTGCCCAGCACCACTGACGTGCCGTCGTCGACCGTCAGGCAGCGCAGCATCTTCGCCGCAGGCTGCTCGCGGAGCGACGCCAGGGCCTTGGCGCCCACGAATCCGGTCTTGTCCTTGGCCACGGAGAAACCGAGGCCCGCTTGGTACGGGTGGTGCTCGGACGTCATGTCCGTGCCCCACAGCCGGTAGCCCTTCTCAAGGCGCATGCTGTTGAAGGCGCCGCGGCCGGCAGCGATGATGCCGTGCTCCTGGCCCGCCTCGAACAGCAGGTCCCAGAGCTTCAAACCGTACTCGGCGGTGGTGTAGAGCTCCCAGCCGAGTTCGCCGACGTAGGAGAGCCGCATGGCCGTGACGGGGATGCCGCCCACCGAGATTTCCTTGGTCCGGAAATACTTCAGGCCGTCATTGGTGAGGTCGTCGGTGCTGACCTTGCCAATCACTTCGCGGGCCAGGGGACCCCACAGGCCGATGCAGCAGGTGCTGCCGGTGATGTCGGTGACGTGGACCCACTGGCCGGGGTCGGCGGCGGACTGCCGGCGGGCTTCCACCCGGAGGTAGTCGAAGTCAACGTTGCTGTTGACGCCCAACTGGAACTCTTCCTCCGCCAGCCTGGCCACGGTCACGTCACTGCGGATGCCGCCGTCGTCCGCCAGCAACAGGCAATAGGTCACGGCACCCGGCTTCTTGGCGATGTTGCCCGTGCTGAGCCGGTGCAGGAGTGCCTGCGCGCCCGGGCCGGCGACGGAGAGGCGCTTCAGCGGCGTCATGTCGTAAAGTCCGACGGCGGTGCGCGTCTTCCACGCTTCGGCGGCGGAGATGGGGGAGTGGAACATTGCGGACCAGGAGTCCCGCTCCGGGGTCTGCCATTCGGCCGGGAGTTCTTCGAGGAGCGCGCGGTTGGCTTCGAACCAGTGCGGGCGTTCCCAGCCGGCGGATTCCAGGAAGAACGCGCCCAGCTCCTTTTGGCGGACGTTGAAGGGGCTGACCCGCAGGTCGCGCGGGGATTCACGCGGCTGCAGCGGGTGCATGACATCGTAGATCTCCACGAAGTTCTGTTGCGAGGTTTCGCTGACGTAGGCGTCCGAGGTCTGCACCTTCTCGAAACGGGTCAGTTCGCAGCCGTGCAGGTCTGTCTGCGGCTGGCCGTCGATGATCAGCTCTGCCATGGCCTTCGCAACGCCGGCGGAGTGCGTGACCCACACGGCTTCGGCCACGAAGAAGCCTTCGAGGTCCGGTGCTTCGCCCATGAGCGGGCCGCCGTCGGGGGTAAAGGAGAAGATGCCGTTGAAGCCATCCTGGATTTCGGTGCTGCGCAGTGCCGGCAGCAGGTCCTGGCTGTCCTCCCACGCGGGAACGAAGTCTTCCAGGGTGAAGTCCAGCCGGGAGGGCATGCGGTGGTCGGACATCTCCCCGGCCGGGACCTTCGGCAGTGCGGACATGTCCACCGGCATCGGCCGGTGGGCGTAGCTGCCGATGCCGATGCGGTCGCCCCATTCGCGGTAGTACAGGTCCTTGTCCTGGTAGCGAAGGATGGGCTTGCCGGCGCCGTTGGGAAGCTCGTTGACGCCCTCAAGTTCGGCGAGAGGCGTGGTGACCGCGTACTGGTGGGCCAGCGGCAGCAGCGGCACCTCCAGGCCCACCATCTTGCCGAGCTCACGGCCCCAGAACCCTGCGCAGGACACCACGATATCGGCAGGAATGAGTCCGGCGGAGGTCTCGACGCCGGTGACCTTGCCGCCCTCACGGGCGATGCCGGTGACGGTGGTGGACCCGCGGTAGGTGACGCCGTGTTCGCGCGTGCGCTCGATCAGCAGCTGGACGGCGCGGGCCGCCAGGGCGAGGCCGTCGGTGGGGATGAGCAGGCCGCCCAGGACTTCCCGGCCGCCGCTGAGCTTCCCCGTGGTCAGCAGGGGGTAGATCTTTTCGCACTCGTCGGCATCCACGATCCGGCTTTCGACGCCCCAGGAGGTCATCACGCCCATCTTGCGTTTGAGGTCAGCCAGGCGCTCCGGAGTCGTTGCCAGTTCAAGGCCGCCCACCTGGTTGAAGCAGGACTGGCCATCCTTGCCCAGGGCGAGCAGCTTGTTGACGGTGTAGGTCGCGAATTCCGTCATGGTCCTGGACGGGTTGTTCTGGAATACGAGGCCCGGAGCGTGCGACGTGGAGCCGCCTGCCAGCTCCAGCGGGCCCTGTTCGACGACGGTGATGTCATTCCAGCCGCGGCTTGCCAGCTCGTCGGCGAGGTTGGTGCCGACAATGCCGGCTCCGATGATGACGACGCGGGGTGATGCGCTCATGGTTCGTGGTTCTCCTGGTTGGTGCGTGGCTCCGCGCTTCGCTATAAGCAACGCGCAGCACTATATGCAACACGGTGGCGTAGCTCACAAGGAATGTCAAGGGTTTCCGGCATTGTTGCTGCGGCTGCCGTCACTGTTTCAGCGGGTTCAGGCTGGCTCCGGGAAGGGCGGGAATGACGGAGGCCTCCGCCGCTGGTGCGGCGAAGGCCTCCTGTGGGTTGCGGTCGGTTGCCCGGTGTCAGTGCGAGAAGTTGGTTGAGATCTCGGCGAGGGTGCGCCCCTTCGTCTCAGGCGCGAGCCATTGCGAGAGTATTGCGCCGAGTAATGCGACGGCGGCTGCCACGACCATGCTTGGGCCCATGCCGATGTTGCTGATCGCCCACGGCAGGGCGAAGGTGCCGAGTGCGGCTCCGATGCGGCTGAAGGCCGCGGCGAAGCCCATGCCGATGCCGCGCAGGTCGCCGGGGAATACCTCGGCCGGATAGACCTGGGTCAACGTGGTGTAGCCGGCGTTGAAGAAGGAGAAGGCGAGGAACAGGGCCAGCACCAGGATTGCCGGCGCGTCAGCCCAGACCCCGATGACCAGCAGGATGCCTGCGCAGAGCCACTGCCCGGGCACGGTGAGGATCCGGCGGCCGAGCCTGTCAATCAGGAGCACGCTGGTGACGACACCCGCGGCCGCAAGGGCGGACAAGCCCACTCCACCGGCCCAGCCGCCGCCGAAGCCGAACTGCGTGAGCACGTCGTCGGCGAAGGTCGCGATCGCGAAGTACGGAGTGACCGCGCAGAACCAAAAACCGGAAGTGAAGACGGTGGCGCGCCAGTGTTCCTTCGAGAACAGCATTCCGAAGGAGGCGTTCTTGATTTTGGTCCTGCCCTTTGCGGCCTGGGCCTCCTGGATCATCCGCAGGTCGATCTCCTCGGTGATGCTGTCGTGCATCTGCGGCGATTCGACATACTTGTGGGCAATCGCCAGTGCTTCGTCACGCCGTCCCTTGGTGATGAGCCAGCTTGGCGATTCGGGGAGGCCGATGCGGGCGAGGAACAGGACGAACGCGAGGATGGTGCTCGTCCCGATGACGAGGCGCCAGGGGGTGCCGGCCTCGTGCAGGAGCGTGCCGATGATGAATGCCATCATGAAACCGACGTACCAGGCGATCAGGGTCAGCCCGAGCAACCGCCCGCGGAGCTTTGGAGGAGAGAACTCCGACAGCAAGGGGCCGCCGATCGAGTACTCGCCGCCGATCGCGACACCCATCATGAACCGGATGATGGCCAGCTGGATCACGGCACCGTCTCCGGAGGTTACGAAGAACTGGGCCGCTGAGGCAACCAGGAACAGGCCCATGTCCACGAGGAACATGGGCTTGCGTCCGAACTTGTCAGTAGCCCAGCCGGCCAGCGGGGAGCCGACGAAGATACCGGCCAGCGGGCCTGCGGCGATCATGCCCAGGGACAGTGCGTCGAGCTGGAGGTCTGACCGCATGGGGCCGGTGACGGGTCCGATGATTCCGAGGATGTAGCCGTCGAGGAACATCCCGCCGATGAAGACAGCGACGAGCCGCACCATGAAGCGGCGTTTGAACTTCGAGCTGGTCCCTTCGGCACTGCTTTGATCGATGGTGCTGGCACCTTTGATAGTCATAAACAGTTTCCTTTAGTGATCTGGCGCTGCCGCGTGGATGCGGCAGCGTGTGCGGCCGAGTTGCGGGCCGGGCTCCCCCTCGGATCGGCCTTCATAAATTCTGTCCGGCTGCTTCCATGCCATCGCGGGTGGCCTCGGAAGGGCGGGAGGAGCATATCCAGGAGATTTACGTTCCGTGATGATCAACAACGTTCGCTGTATGCAACAAAATCGTGCGCTAGCCCACACCCAATGTCAAGAGTGTGTCCTGAGAAAGACGTAGCCCGTAAGCGTTCCTGTTGCGCGCTCCGGGCACGGCTGTTGCGGGGTCCCGTTTTCCGAAAACGGTGCTTCGATGAGGAATACCTCCCCAGGTCTTAGGCCCATCGAAGCACCTTTCACGGAGAACGGGACGCCCGTTGCCAACGCTGTGGCGTTCCTAGCCTGCGGCTTCCAGGACCTGGAGCTCCGGGGCCTCGGGCGCCAGCGGCGGGGATGACACTTGCCTGCGTGCTGCCTCTACGGTGTGAAGGAGCAGCAAAACCGTGGTCACTGAGCCCACGCCGCCGGGAACCGGAGTGAGCGCTGCTGCTGTCCCGGTGACGCTGGCTTCGTCTACGTCACCCACCAGCGAGCCGTCGGGAAGGACGTTCGTGCCGACGTCGACCACCACTGTTTGGGAGGAGACGTCGCTGCCTCCCAGCAGTCCGGCGCGGCCGGCGGCGACCACCACCACATCGGCATCCTTCGTATAGCGCGCCAGCGGCCCGGACCTGGAATGGCAGACCGTCACGGCGGCGTCGCGTGCCAGCAGCAGGAGGGACAATGGTTTGCCCACCACGGCGGACCGGCCCACCACCACAACGCCCTTGCCCGCCAGCGGAATCCGGTAATGCTCCAGGATTTCGACGACGGAGCGCGCGGTAGCCGGTGCAAAGGCCGGCTGGCCGACGGCAAGGCGTCCCAGGCTCAGTGGATTGGCGCCGTCAATGTCCTTTTCCGGGGCGATGAGGCCCACCAGGTTGTCGGTCCGGACTCCCGGAGGCAGGGGTGTTTGCAGGATGATGCCGTTGACGGAGGGTTCGGCGCTGAGGTCCCGCAGGATGCCGGCCAGGACCGGCTCCGTTGCGTCGTGTCCCAGGTCGATGATCCGGCAGCCGACTCCGGCGCGCTCTGCTGCCCGCTGGATGGAACGGACGTACCAGTGCGTTGATTCGTCGCCGGTTGCCATGACCACTGCCACGACCGGGCGGACGCCCTCAACTTCCAGCGACCTGACCTGTGCCTGGACCTCCTGGTGGAACAAACCGGCCAACGGCTTCCCGGAAAGTACTGTGGTGCTCAACCAAGGATCCTTTCGCGCACGCGGGCCGAGAGGGCATCTGCCGCCAAGACCACCTTTTCCTCAATGCCGTCCGTCTGCCGCGCAAGCCGGGCGCGTGCCTGCGGATCCTTGACTGCCACAACGTTGATGTCGATGTTCACGCGTGCAGTAGTGGCGGCTGCCCTGGCGGCATCTGCGGCCGCTGCCACGTCGCTGATGACGTTGGCGTTGGCGACGTCGTACAGCTCCGTGGCCAGGTCCACGATCTCGCCGGACAACGTGACCAGCCGGGCGGGTGTTTCAGCCGCCTGGATGAGTGCGGACTGGATCCCGGCTGCACGGGCGGCCTTGAGCTCAGCCGTCCCGGACGGGAGTTTGTAGGAGTCGATGACTGCCTGGAAGGCCGCCTCGTCCGCCTCGGCCAGGTGCAGCGCCTCCTCGATAAGGCCGTCGGCATCCGCCGTGATGCGCTGCACCAGGGGTGCGTGCTGCTCGTACTTGGCGCCGGTGGTGTACCGCGCCACCATGGCCACCAACGCTGCACCCTGGGCCGCGTGCAGCGCCGCGGCAGCACCGCCGCCGGGCGTGGGCTGCTTGGCGGCCAGCCGGGCGAGGTAGCTTCTGAGTGACTCTGAGCTGATCATGGCCCTACCCGCGGAGCCGGGTCATGGTGGGGTCGTACAGGGGGTCCTGCGTGACCGTGGCGACGATCCGGCGCCCGAAGTATTCGATCTCCACGGAATCGCCGATCGAAACGTCGGCGGGGAGGTAGGAGTAGGCGATCGGTTTCCGGACCGAGTAGCCGTAGGCGGCGCTGGTCACGTAGCCAACTGCCTGGTCCTTGTAGAACACCGGTTCCTTGCCGAGCACCAGGCTGCGGCCGTCGTCGACCGTGAGGCAGCGCAGGCGACGCGCTGAGTTCTCCTCGGTGCGGCCTTCCAGGGCGGCCTTCCCGACGAAGCTGTCCTTGGCCATCTTTACCGCGAAGCCCAGGCCGGCTTCGAAGGGGTCGTGCTCGGTGGTCATGTCCGTGCCCCAGGAACGGTAGCCCTTTTCCAGGCGGAGCGAGCTGAACGCTGCCCGCCCGGCTGCGATGACGCCGAACGGCTGGCCCGCCTTCCACAGTGCATCCCAGAGCCGCTGGCCGTTGTCGGCGCTGGTGTACAGCTCCCAGCCAAGCTCACCGACGTAGGACAGGCGCATGGCGGTGACCGGCACGCCGCCGATAACCACCTTCTTGGCACGGAAGTATTTCAGGCCGTCGTTGGAGAAGTCGTCGCTGCTGACGGTGCTGACCAGGTCCCGGGCCAGCGGACCCCACAGGCCGATGCAGCAGGTGCCGCCGGTGGTGTCGCGGACCTGGACCCAATCGCCGGCGCCGCCGCCTTCGGTCTGGTGCCGGGCGGCGCGTTCGAAGTAGGCGGTGTCGATGTTGCCGTTGGCGCCCAGCTGGAAGGTGTCCTCGGACAGGCGGGCCACGGTGATGTCGCTGCGGATGCCGCCGGCATGGTCAAGCAGCAGCGTGTAGGTGACCGCCCCGGGTTTCTTGTTCAGCTCGGCGGTGGTGAGTTCCTGGAGCAGCTTCAGGGCGCCGGGGCCGGAGATTTCGAGGCGCTTCAGCGGAGTCATGTCGTACATGGCGACGGCGGTGCGCGTCTTCCAGGCCTCGGCCGCGGCGATGGGGGAGCTGAACATCCCGGACCAGGCATCGCGTGCCGGGGGCTGCCAGTCGGCGGGCATTTCTTTGAGCAGTTCGGCGTTGGCCTCGAACCAGTAGGGCCGTTCCCAGCCGGCGCCTTCGAGGAAGTAGCCGCCCAGTTCCTTGTGCCGGGCGTGGAAGGGGGAAACGCGCAGGTTGCGCGGGGAGAGCTTGGGTTGCAGCGGGTGCAGGACGTCGTAGATCTCCACGAAGTTCTGCTGCGAGGTTTCGCTGACGTATTCGGGCGTCAACTGAACGTCCTCGAAGCGGTGGATGTCGCAGTCGCCCAGGTCGATGGAGGATCTGCCGTCCACCAGGAGTTCGGCCACAGCGCGCGCGATGCCGGCGGAGTGGGTCACCCAGACGGCTTCGGCAACGAAGAAGCCGTCGAGTTCCCTGGACTCGCCAACGAGGGAGCCGCCGTCAGGGGTAAAGGAGAAGATGCCGTTAAAGCCGTCTTCGATTTCGCTTTGGCGCAGGGCGGGGAGCAGCTGTCTGGTGGCCTCCCAGGCGGGGAGGAAGTCCTCCACCGTGAAGTCCAGCCGCGACGGCATGTTGTGCTCGCTGATTTCGTCCGGCTTGAAGGTGCCGAGTTCGTCAAGGTCCACGGGCATGGGCTTGTGGGCGTAGGAACCGATGCCGTACCGGTCCCCGTGCTCGCGGTAGTAGAGGTCCTGGTCCTGGTAGCGCAGGATGGGCAGCGATGCGCCGTTGGGCAGCTCGTTCTTGCCCTTCTGATCCGGGACCGGGGTGGTCTTGACGTACTGGTGGGCCAGCGGGAGCAGCGGGACGGTCATGCCGATCATTTCGCCGATCTTTGCACCCCAGAGGCCGGCGCAGGAGACCACGATGTCTGCCGGGACCACCCCGTCGGAGGTCTGGACGCCAGTGACGCGGCGGCCGGACTGTTCGATGCCGGTGACGGTGGTGTTGCCTTGGTACTTCACGCCGGCAGCCTCGGTGCGCTTGATCAGCAGCTGCACGGCCCGCGCCGCGCTGGCCAGGCCGTCGCTGGGGACGTGCAGGCCACCCAGGATCTCCTCCTCGTTAATGAGGGGGTACAGTTCCTTGCACTCCGCCGGGGAGAGGATCCGGCCGTCGATGCCCCAGGCGGAGGCGTAACCGAGCTTGCGCTTCAGGTCCGAGAGGCGGGTTTCGGTGGTGGCAACTTCCAGGCCGCCCACCTGGTTGAAGCAGCTGGTTCCGTCCTCGGTCAGGGACAGCAACTTTTCCACGGTGTACTTGGCGAACAGGGCCATGGACTTGGAGGGATTGGTCTGGAAGACCAGTCCCGGGGCGTGCGAGGTGGAGCCGCCGGGCATGGTGAGGGGCCCTTGGTCCAGGACGGTTATGTTGTTCCAGCCCCGCGTGACGAGTTCATCCGCGAGGTTGGTGCCGACGATGCCGGCTCCGATAATGACAATGCGTGGCGACGATTCCAAGGTAGTCTCTCCTGCTGCTTTACGGATTGTGCCTGGGTAAGGGCCGGTGCTCACCGGAACACCACGGTGCTGGTCTGGTCCAGCAGCACACGGTGCTGGCAGTGCCAGCGGACGGCGCGGGAGAGGGCCAGCGCTTCGGCGTCCTGGCCCACGGTGGACAGTTGCGCCGGACCATAGGTGTGGTCCACGCGGATGACTTCCTGCTCGATGATTGGACCCTCATCCAGGTCCGCCGTGACGTAGTGGGCGGTGGCACCCACCAGTTTGACGCCGCGGTCGTAGGCCTGGTGGTAGGGGCGTGCGCCCTTGAAACCGGGGAGGAACGAGTGGTGGATGTTGATGGCCCGTCCCTCCAGTGCCCGGCAGAGGTCGTCCGAGAGCACCTGCATGTAGCGGGCCAGGACCACGAGGTCGGCGTTGTACTCATCCACCAGGTCCAGGAGCCGGCGCTCGGCATCGGCCTTCGTGTCCGGGGTGACAGGGACGTGGATGAAGGGCAGTCCGGCGGCTTCCGCCATGGCGCGGTGGGTTTCGTGGTTGGAAACGACCGCCACCAACTCTGCGCCGAGGCTGCCGCCGCGCCAGCGGAAGATGAGGTCGTTCAGGCAGTGGCCGAACTTGGACACCATGACCAGGACCCGCTTGGGGGTCTGGTCGTGGAAGCTGGATTTCATGTCGAAGCGGCTGGCGATGCCGGCGAACTCCTCTTCGAGCATCGCCGACGTGTAGTCGTGGGAGCCGGAGAACGCGGTGCGCAGGTGGAGTGTCTCACGCAGGCTGTCATCGAACTGCTGGTGTTCGTCGATGTTGAAGCCACGCTCAAAGAGGAATGTGGTCACGGCCTGCACGATTCCGGCCTGCTCGCGGCAGGACAAGGTCAGAACGAACTTCCGTGCCGGCTCTTCCTTGAGCGCTGGCAGGGTAGCGGTTGCTGAAGCTGTTGCGATGAGGGTCATGTCCCTCCTCCTTCTACTAGATATATTCAAAAGCTGCGGACTGATATATTAGATTGGATGTCAGCGTATACTGGGCCATAGGCGAGGTCAATAGTTTTTCCCAAGTTGCGAAGAAGGGGCTCAGCATGGCAATTGGAGCTTTGGCGGTGGGGGACGACGACGGCAGGAAGTCGCTGGCAGATGTCGCCTATGAGAGCATCCGCGACTGGTTGCTTATGCTGGAAATCAAACCCGGCGAGCTGCTCAACGACGAACTCCTTGCCAGAAACCTGGGCATGGGGCGGACTCCGGTGCGCGAAGCCCTGAAGCGGCTGGAGCTGGACCGGCTGGTGAAGACCTACCCGCGGCGGGGCACTTTCGCCACCCGGGTGGACGTGACGGACCTTTCCTTCATCTCGGAGATCCGTGCCCAGCTTGAGCCCCTTGCGGCCGCCCGGGCCGCAAGGGTGGCCTCCCCTGCGGTCCGGGACGGGTTGCGGGCCACGCTCGAGAAGGTCGAGGCGTTCGACGTTGCCGCGGCAACCGTAACCGAGACGCTGCAGCTGGATGCCCGGGTGCACCAAGGCATCTATGCCGCCGCCGCCAACCCGCACCTGGAGGACATCCTGATCCGGTACGACAACCTGGCAACGCGGATCTGGTGCATGGTGATCGACCGCCTTCCGGACCTGTCGCACCACGTGCGCGAACACCTCGATCTGCTCCGGGCCGTTATCGACGGAGACGAGGAGCGGGCTTCCGAGCTTGCCAAGGTCCACGTGAGTGGCTTCGAGCATGCGGTGCGCGAGGCGCTCTTTAACGCCTAGGTCCGCTGCATGGGCCCGGCTGCCCGGCCGCAGCGGGGAAGCCTGGCTGCTCAGTGAGCTTGCGTGCGCGGCTGTAAGGACCAAGGGAAGCAGCCCGGCGCTGAAATGCTCCGGGCTGCTTCCCCTGGTATGGCCCTGGGAACGCGTGTCAGCTAAGCCAACCATCCACCACGCTTTGGTGGGCATCCACCCACTTCTTTGCCGCCGCTTCAGGCGTCATGCCGCCTTGGATATCCGTAGCAACCGAGTTCTGGTCCTCGTTGGTCCAGGTGAATGCCTTGGCGAGCTTGGCGGCCGGCGAGCCGCTGTCCGCCAGCTTTTTCGACATGACCTTGTTGAGCTTGTAGGTCGGGTAGTCGCACGCAACCTTCTCGGGGTTGGAATCGCAGCCCTCGGTCCACGCGGGCAGGTTCACCTTCTTCAGCGGAACCTCGGAAAGGAACCACTGCGGCTCGTAGAAATAGCCGAGAAGGGGTGTCTTGTTCTGTTGCGCGGTCCGGAACGACTGGATGAGCGCCGCCTCCGACCCTGCGAAGACCACCTTGTAGTCAAGGTTCAGGTTCTTCACGAGTGCCTCGTCGTTGGTGACGAAGGCGGGGTCGCCGTCAAGGACCTGCCCTTTACCGCCGGACTCCGACGTCGTGAACATCGACGCGTATTTGTTGAGGTTCTGGCCGTCGGTGATGTCCGGGTACTTCTCTGCCATCCATGGCGGAACGTACCAGCCGATGTGCCCTTCGTTGCCGGTTGGGCCGGCATCGACGGCTACCTTCTGGTCGGTGATGTACTGCTTCGCCAGGTCGGCGTGCCCCCAGTTTTCGATAATGAGGTCCACTTCCCCCGAGGCGAAGCCCTGCCAGGAAACCTGCTCATTAAGGTCCTTCTGGACGACGCTGCAGCCGAGCTTGTTTTTCGCCACGTAGCTGTAGACGGCCGCGTCAGCGGTGTAACCCACCCACGCGTTCATGGCGACGTTCACATTGCCGCAGGGCGTTCCCGTGGCACCGCCGGCCGCAGCGGCCTGGTTTACCGATGCGCCGCCACAGCCTGCGAGGAACAGGGCGGCGGCAGCAGCTCCGGCCATTGCCGGCAAGGTGCGTTTTATCAGCCTTTCAGCTTTCTTCATGGTGGGTCTCCTTGTTAGGGCATACGGGACTTCTCGCCTGGGAGCAGGCAAGTTTTCAGGGGGCATTTCGGGGCGTAAGCGGGGTTGTGACGCTTACGTGGCGGAGGTGGACACCGGGATTCTGCGCGTCGGAGCGGCGGCGGCAGCCTGCGTCATCCTGTCCATCATGATTCCGAGGAACACGATGGCCAGGCCGGCCGCGAGGCCCTTGCCGAAGATAGAGCTTTGGACGAAGCCTGCCACCACGTCGTAACCGAGGCCGCCGGCACCCACCAAGGCTCCCACCACCACCATGGCCAACACATAGATCAGCCCCTGGTTGGCAGCGAGCGCCAGTGATTGCCTGGCCATGGGCAGCTGCACCTTGGTGATCACCTGCCACGGCGTCGAACCACTGGCGATCGCGGACTCGACGACCGTTGGGGAGATCGCCGCGATCCCATCAGCGGTGATCTTGATGGCGACCGGGGCGGCGTAGATGATGCCCGCGATGATCGCTGTGAAGCGGGTGGCTCCGAAGAGGCCAAGGAAGGGCACCAGGTAAACAAAGGAGGGCATGGTCTGGCCGGCGTCGAGCAGGGGCCGCATGAGCTGGTCGACACGGCTGGACCGGCCCATGGCCACGCCAAAGACAATTCCCAAAACCATCACCACGGCGGTGGCAACGAGGGTTCCGGCGAGGGTGACCATGGCGTCACTCCAGAGCCCGAGGTAGATGATGACTCCCAGGCAGGCGGTGGTTACGGCAGCGAGCTTCCAGCCGCCCAGTGCGTAGGCCATGATGGCGACCACTGCGACGAGGATGAAGAAGGGCGTCTCGGTCAGCAGCGACTGGAACGGGTTGAGGATTGTTCCGGTAACACCTTCACGCAGGGATACCGTGAACAGCGACACGTTCGATTGCAGCCAGTGGCTGGCGGTGTTCACGGCCTGCACGATGGCCGGCCCCACGTTCAGGTCCTGGGGAAAGGCTGCCGCCCACAGCATGGTCCTGGACAACTGAACCATGACCAGGACCACGGCCAGCGCGATCCCGAGGAGTCCGGCGCGGGCCTTGCGGCCCAGGCGGCGTTTGGCGGCTGCGCCGGGTTCCGCTCGGCGGCTGGCTGCTGTGGTCACCCGGTCCAGCACGATGGCCAATAGGACGATGGAGAGGCCGGCATTGACTGCAGTACCGACGTCCAGGGACTGCAGGGCCCGGACCACCGTTTGGCCAAGGCCGGGAGCGGCGATCAGGGCGGCAATGGTCACCATTGACAGGGCGGCCATGGTCCCCTGGTTGATACCCATCACGATGGTCCGGCGCGCCATGGGCAGCTGCAATGTCAGCAGCCGTTGCAGGCCCGTGGTGCCGAGCGAGTCGGACGCTTCGCGGGTGTTCTCCGGAATGCGGCGGATGCCGTGTGCGGTAAGGCGTATGACGGGCGGAGCTGCGTAGATCACCGTGGCGATCACCGCCGACGCCGGCCCGATCAGGAAGACCAGGGCAAGCGGGGCGAGGTAGACGAAGGTGGGCAATGTCTGCATGAAGTCCAGCACGGGGGTGATGACCCGGGCCACCCTGCCGTAGATGCCGGACAGTACGCCAAGCGGGATGCCCACCAGCAGTGTCAGGAGCACGGACGTCAGAACCAGGGCGAACGTGTAGGTGGCTTCCACGAACAGCCCTTGAAATCCGAAGAAGA
Source organism: Pseudarthrobacter sp. AG30 (assembly GCF_003116525.1). Taxonomy (NCBI): domain Bacteria; kingdom Bacillati; phylum Actinomycetota; class Actinomycetes; order Micrococcales; family Micrococcaceae; genus Pseudarthrobacter; species Pseudarthrobacter sp. AG30. The sequence continues at coordinate 282,285 of NZ_QEHL01000012.1, forward strand.
CAAACACCACGGCCGTCAGCAGGGCTACCCGGACATTGCCGACTGCAAGAGCGATCCAAGTGAGCAGGCCTACCGTTCCCAGCCAGCCGATTTCCGGAAGGCGCAGGCCGGTGGAGGTTGCTGCGAAGGTGGTGGTAAACAGGTTCGACACCGCATCCACGGCCGTCCGAAGCGGCGTGAAGAAGTAGAGGAAGACCGGGTTGTCAGCCCGGTTTGCCGCCACCCAGGCGTTGAACTGGTTCAGCGAGCGGTGCAGGTCAGTCAGTTCCGAGGCCGGCAACGCCAGGGTTGCCGTGCCGTTGAGGAGCAGGAATCCCAGGATCCAGAGTGCGCCGGCGGCCAGCAGGAGGACTGCCTTTCTGCTCGGCCTGCGGCGTGCTTCAAGGATGATGGGGGCAGCCTGGACGGTGTTCTGTTTTTCGAGGAGGGCAGACATCAGGCCGCCGCTTCTGCCGGTTGCAGCACCGAAAGAATGCTGTCGCGGTCGATCTGTCCGGTGATCCTGCCACCCTCTTCGACAAGGACCGGGCAAGCGGAGTGCATGACGGCCGGGATGGCGTCCCGGATGATCATCCTGGAGTTGAGCACTGTGGCATCCCTGGGCGTGGTGTCGGCCAGCGGTCGCGTGATCCATTTGAGGGTCAAGACGTCGGCGCGGGGGACTTCCGAGACGAAGTCCGCGATGTACTTGTCCGCCGGGGATCCTACAAGGTCATCACCGGTGCCGCACTGGACAGGCTCTCCGTTGCGCATGATCAGGATCCGGTCTCCGAGTTTCAGCGCTTCGGCGAGGTCGTGGGTCACGAACACCATGGTCTTGCCCATTTCCTTGTGGAGCCGAATGACTTCCGCCTGCATGTCACGCCGGATGAGCGGATCCAAGGCCGAAAAGGGCTCATCGAAGAGAATGGTGTCGGGGTCTCCGGCCAATGCCCGGCCCAAGCCGACCCGCTGCTGCATACCGCCGGACAGTTGGTCCGGGTAGTGCTGTTCGTAGCCTTTGAGCCCAACCAGTTCGATGATTTCCCGGGCCTTGGTGTGGCGTTCGTTCTTCGCCGTTCCGCGTATCTGCAGCCCGTACGAGACGTTGTCCAGGACCGTGCGGTGCGGCAGCAGCCCGAAGTGCTGGAAAACCATCGACACTTTCCGCCGGCGTAGCTCCCGAAGTTCAGCCACGCCTGCCTGCAGGACATCGTTGCCGTCCACCAGGACCTGTCCGGATGTCGGCTCGATGAGCCTGGTAAGGCATCGGATCAGGGTGGATTTGCCTGATCCGGACAATCCCATGACCACGAAGACTTCGCCTTTTGCGACGTCGAAGCTCAGGTTGCGGACCGCCGCAACGCAGCTGGTGCGTTCAAGCAGTTCTGCAGAGCCAAGGGCGGACAGTTCCCTGTTTCCCGGGATCTTCTCTCCCCCTGGTCCGAAGACCTTCCAAAGGTCGCGAACTGAGATGGCGGGGTTGTTCATGGCTGTACTCCTGCTTGGGTGGAGGCTGGAACCGCATGCTTTGGGTGGGGTAGAGATTTTGCCGCGCGCCGGCGCAGGGAGAATCCGTTCCAGCTCCGGGCCCAACATCGGGGACGTCTCGAATTGTGCTCGCTGCACGTCGTCGAAACGGGGGTAGGGCAGCCAAGCTGCGATCGACTCTTCTGCAATTCGGGTGACTCAATGAGTTGTGTTAGCAGCAACGCACTTCGTCTTACGCAACAGAGTGATTTACGCCACTCCCTTTGTCAAGGGTTCTTTCTTGAAATCCGGATGTTACGGGGCTGCCGCCCGCGTCCCTGGATTACTATTGACAGCGCCGCATTCCCCGGCTAGAAGTTGCGTATTGCGCCATTAGTTGCGCAAAGTGGGTGTTCTTAAAGCTCGCGAAGGTAATAGCGGGCGCTGCAGGGGCGCGGGGTGTGGCGGCGGAATAGGCTCGGGCTGATCACGGAACGGGCCGTTAAATGCAGCCGGTGGACGGGTTTGCCGGAACCGGATTCCGACAAGCCCATCCACCGGTAGGGCGTTTAGTGGCCGTGGTAGCCCATGTTGGCGCTGACCTTATGGCCTGCTTCCTTCAATGTATCCAGCAGGCCTGGAATCCGCTCCGGGTCGAAGCGGAATGCCGGCCCTGAAATACTGATGGCGCCAATCACGGTTCCCTGGTGGTTGCGCACGGGAACCGCAACGGCATTCAGGCCGATCTCGAACTCCTCGCGCACCACGGCATACCCGTCGGCCGCTGCTTTGAGCAACTGAGCGTCCAGTTCCTTGCGGCTGGTGATGGTCCGGGCGGTCCGGGCGGCCAGGCCGGTCTCCTTCAGGATGCGGTCCCGGTCGTCGGCCTCCAGCGCGGCCAGGAGGACCTTGCCGCTGGACGTGGCGTGCAGCGGCGTCAGGCTCCCCACCCAGTCGTGGGTGGCCAGCGTCGAGGGGCCCATGGCCTGGTCAACGTTAACGGCGTAATTCGAACGCAGCACCGCCAGGTTGACGGTCTCCTTGAACTCGTCCGCAAGGCTTTCCAGGACCGGCCTTGCCTCGTGGACCAGGCTCAGCCGCCCGGGAATGGAGCTGGCCAGCCGGAGGATCCCGAAGCCAAGCTGGTACTTGCCCCGTTCGCTGTTCTGGTGGACCATCTCGCGGGTCACGAGCGAACCCATCAGCCTCGAGACGGTGGACTTATGGATCCCCATTTCCTCGGCGATCTCGCTCACGCCCGCATGGCCGTCCCGGGCCAGGATCTCCAGCACGGTCAGGGCGCGCTCCACGGATTGCACCCCGCCGGACTGGCCGCCCTCGGCGTCGGTATCGGATTCTGGGTCTCTATTCGAAGCCATACCTCCAGATCCTATGCCGGAACTGTGACCGCCGTGACATTCGGTTTACCTGCTTGACACGTCGACCCTGACGTCCGCGCTAGCTCCCGCGGTACGTTGAGTAGGCAAACGGGCTCAGGAGCAGGGGGACGTGGTAGTGCTCAGGGCCGGTCACTTCGAAGACCAGGTCAACCTCGGGGAAGAAGGTGGCTGTCTGCAGCCCGGCGTAGTACTCTCCCGTGGCGAAGTTCAGTTTGTACTGCCCGGGTTCCAGCTGCTCGGGGCCCAGGTCCTTTGCCCGGCCGTCGGCGTCTGTGCTGGAGGCCGCCAGCTCGCGCCAGGTGCCGGCGTCGTTCTTTGAAAGGACGACGGCGACCCCCGCCGCCGGGCGTCCGGCGCCGGTGTCAAGGATGTGGGTGGTGACGTGGGAAACGCTCATTCGCTGATCAGTCCTTCAAGCCGCAGGACGGCAATCTCGCGCAGCTGCTGGGCCACGATGGCGTCTTCTTCTTCGGGGGAGTTGGCGAGCCGCCGGTTCAGTGCCTGCAGGATTTCCGGTGCGGTGCGTCCGGCGGCCCGGATCAGGAAGACCCGGCCGAATTTTTCCTCGTACTCCCGGTTCCCCCTGGCGAGGGCCTCTGCGGCCTCAGTATCTGCCGGGTCAACCCCGGCCTGCTCGGAACGGGACATGGACGCCTCGGTGCCGGCCGTCGTCGGGCGTTCCCCGATCCGCGGGTGGTGGGCCATGGCGGCTTCGACTTCGGCGGGAGTGAACGGCTTGGCTGCGTCCGCGGCGAACGCCAGGAGCCCGTCCCGGCTGGCGAACGGCCGGGCTGCAGCCACTGCCTCCACCCAGCGGGTGACGTCGATGCAGGGCCGGAGGGTGGCCCGGGCCGTGGCGGGCTCCGCGGTGTTGAATTCGGCAAGCTTCATGCTGGCGTATTCCTTGGTGGTCATGCTGGCATCCATGGTGACGGCTATGCGGATGCCGGTTGACCCGGCGCCGATCGTCCGAGCGGCTTCCGCATCATGGAACTGTTATTTCAGCATACGTAATATCTAAGGACAGGCCGGCGCCCGTGTCAAGAGCGTACATCAGCCATTTGGGCCAGCCGGTAGGATCGCGGAAGGGCCACGGGCCCACGCTGATGATACTGGGGGCACAAGGGAATTATGGACGGGGCGGCTATGCAAGTGCTGACCGATCAGGATGCAGGACGCGACGCGGGCCTGCGGGCCTACGGACTGCTGCCATTGGCAGCGGGGGACACAGCGGGCCTGATTGATGACGGGGCGCAGGAGGCGCTCGAGAACCTGGTCCGCCTCGCCGCCTCCCTGTGCGGGGTGCCCTACAGCGTGGTCAACATCATCACGTCCAGTGAACAGGTCCAGATTGCTGCGTATGGCATCGACCCCGGGGTCTGCGCCCGCGAGGATTCCATGTGCGCCGTGGTCTTCCTCGACCACAGCACCACGGTGGTCCGGGACGCTTCCCGGGATCCCCGGTTCGCCGCCAACCCGTTCGTCACCGGCCGCATCGCCGACGTCCGCTTCTACGCATCCGTGCCGTTGGAGACATCCTCGGGACTGGTCCTTGGGTCACTGTGCGTGTTCTCCGATGAGGCGAAACTCCCTGCTCCGGAGCAAATCGAACTGCTGGAGGTGTTGGCCCACCAGGTGGTCGAACTCCTGGAACTGCAGCACCGCACCCTCCAGCTCAACGACGCCCTGGCCGAACTGCGGCGCAGCAACGCTTTGCTCTCCGAATTCGCCGGCCGGGTCAGCCATGACCTTCGCACTCCACTGACCACCATCCTGGGATATGTGGAGCTGGCACAGGATGATCCCGGAATCACGCCGTCAGACCCATCCGCGGAATACCTGGACCTGATTGGCACCGGCGGCCGGCGCATGCTGGGCATGCTGGAAGAAGTGCTGTCCTATGCCAGGGTGGACGGCGAAATCCGCCCGGAACGGGTATCCCTGCTGGCCGTCACCGCCGAGGCCGCGCAGGACCTGGGCATGGATCTGGGCTACGGCAGCGGCATCTCGTGCGAGGACGCGGAAATCTTCGCGGACCGGGCCCAGCTGCGGACGCTGGTGCAGAACCTGTTGGCGAATTCCTTGAACTATGGCCGCGCCGACCGTGCACTGCGAATAATCGTCGGCGCCAGCGAAGGACCCCAAGGCGCCACCCTTACCGTGGCCGACAACGGCAAGGGGATCCTGCCTGCGGACCGGGAACGGGCGGTCCAGCCGTTGGTCCGCCTGAACCGCCCCGGCGACGGGCCCGGGACCGGGCTGGGGCTGGCGACGTCCCGGCGCATCGCCCAGGCGCACGGCGGCGAACTCGCCATTGGTAACACACCAGGCGGTGGCGCGACGGTATCGGTGCTGTTCCCCGCCCGGCCTTAGCCGGCTCCGAACCTAGTCCTGGGAGGACGTCCGGGACAGCACCCACGTGTTGGTGCCGTCCTGGCGTTCAAACGTCACGGTGGTCACCAACGCTTCGATCAGCGCCAGGCCCCGCCCTGATTCGGCGTCCTCGTCCGGGGTGGAAGCCTCCATCGGACCGAACGGCGGCTTGGCGTAATAGGCACTGACGCGGGCCTGCAGCAGTGCGGGCTGCACGGTGGTTTCCACGCCCAGCTCCACGTCCCGTTCACCGGCGGGCTGGGCGTGCTGGACGATGTTGGACGCAGATTCGATCACCGCGGTGGTGAACGTCATCTGGTCCATGTCGTTGACGAATGGAACATCCAGCCACAGGCTGTCGAGGTCGTTGTGGACCGCTTCGATGGCATCCTCGGCGGCCGCCCCCCGGAAGCTGCGCGAGGCCAGGACCTCAGTCATTGCCGAACGCCTCTTCGGCCGTGGTGTACGCCGTAAGGACCTTGTCCATGCTGGTCAGCTTCAGGACCATGTTCACCTGCGGCTGCACCGCGGCGATCCGGAGGTCGCCGCCTGCCTGCCGTGCCGCCTTCAGGCACCCGATCAGCGCGCCAAGGCCCGAGGAGTCCATGAACGCGGTGTTCTCCAGGTTGACCACGATCCGGTTCGACCCACCGGCGATCACGTCGGTGACGAACTCGCGGAGCTTCGGGGCGGAGACCATGTTCAGCCGTCCGTCCGCTTTGACCTCCGCGTATGAGTCCTTGACCTCATAACTGAACTCCATCAGGATTCCTCTCTTGTTGCAGGTTCTGCGGCCGGTTCGTACCCCTTGTAGAGCACGGCGCGGACCAGGATGCTCATGACCACCAGGTCAAAGACCACCCAGATGACATTGACCAGGGTGCCCAGCGGTTCCGCCAGCCCGGTGGCCAGGCGGATGATGCCGACGACGGCGGCGACGGCCAGCAGGACGGACACCACGATCTGGGGCCGGATCAGGCTCCAGCTGGGTCCGCCGCTTTGGCGCGCCTTGGGGGTGACCGCAAACCCGAGGGGACGGCCGAACCATACGTTGCGCGCCGCCGTCGTGCATGCCTTGATCCACGTGGGGAACAAGGCAAGGCTGTACTGCTGGCCGCGCCAGGTGGGGATGCCACGGCCGGCCACCGCGAACAGCAGCTGGTTGACCACCATGAACGGGATGAACCGGATGAAGAAGTCCCAGCTCAGGCTGCTCACCGGCAGGATGCCCAGCAGCAGGTAGATGATGGGGGCGGCGAAGTAGATGACGGCTGCGAACCCGCTCAGGTACGTCCACATGGTGGCGAAGTACATCAGGCGCTGGCCCAGCTTCAGGCCCTTCTGCACCAGCGGGTTTTCACGGAGCAGCACCTGGATGGTTCCCTGCGCCCAGCGCAGCCGCTGGGTGAGCATGGTTTTCAGGTCCTCCGGAGCCAGGCCATAGGCCAGGATTTCGTGGTGGTAGACGCTCTCCCAGCCCATCGCGTGCATGCGCATGGCGGTGGCCATGTCCTCGGTCACGGAAATGGTGGCCAGCGGCATGACCGGCTGGGCCTCGCCGGTCCGCTCCACGGTCAGGGCGTCCAGCACGGCCTGGACAGATTCCAGCGCGCCCAGCGGCGACCAGTCGCGGGCGGACATGCGCTGGACAGCGTCGTCCGCCACCACGGGCACGCCGGACTCACCCACGTGCGCCAGCTCCATGGCGGCGATCTCTTCGAGGTCTGCCTGCAGCGCTGCGACGTCGGCCTGGACCAGGGTTTGCACCGCGGCGTCCACCCGGCGGCGTACCCGGTAGGTGACTTCGGCCAAGGGCTGGCCGGCGTCCACTTCCTGCTGGGCTTCCCGGGTGGCGGCCTCCACCTCGTCCAGCACCTCGGCCACCAACGGCGAGTCGATATCAGTGGACTTGCGGGCCTGCCGGATGGCTGCGCGCGATGCGGCCAGGGCGCGGCGGATGCTCTTTTCGGTTTCCTTGACGTAGCCCACCAAGCCCAGCTGCATCAGGGCTTCGCGGCGGAGGATCGCGTTGGAGCCGCAGAAGAACGCGGCGTTCCAGCCGTCCTTGCCTTGCTGGATGGGGCCGTAGAACAGGGGCGCCTGGCTGCCCAGGGGGTCGCTGGCCGGGACGTTGCTGAAGTACTGGGGAGTCTGGACCAGGGCCACGCGCCGGTTGTTGAAGTAGCCCAGGGTCTTTTCCAGGATGTCCGGTTCGGGGATCTGGTCCGCGTCCAGGATCAGCAGGAATTCGCCGTCGGTGACCATCAGCGCGTTGTTGAGGTTTCCTGCCTTGGCATGGCGGGGGAGGTCCTTGGTCCAGTCCTCGCTGCGGGTGACGTAGCCCAGGCCGTGCTGTTCGCACAGGGCCTTGAGCTCGGGCCGGGCGCCGTCGTCCAGGATCCAGGTGCTGTGCGGGTGGCGGATCTTCTGGGCCGCCAGCGCCGTGGTCAGGACCATGTCCAGGTCCTCGTTGTACGTGGTGATGAAGACGTCCACGGTGGCGTCATGGGGCGGTTCGGGGGCGCCCTTGCGGATCTTCAGGTTCCACACGGTCATCCCGAAGAGCATGACGTCGATGAGGCTGTAGGTTTCTGCGGCCACCAGCGGCAGCGCGATCCACCACGCGTCCCAGTTCAGGGAGGACATCCAGCGCCAGGCGATGTAGTTCAGGCCTGTCAGGACGGTGAGGACCACCACCAGGCGGGTCCAGAAACGGGTCATGCGGCCGCGTCCTCTGCGGGCAGCCGGCGGACCACGACCACAGTGACGTCATCCTCCGCGGTGTCGGCCGGCGCCAGGGCCAGGATGGCGTTGCTGGCCTCATGCGCGGAGCCGGCGGACTGCGTGGCCGCCCGGACGGCGTCGGTGAAGTCCTCCACCGACGCGAAGACGTCCAGGACGCCGTCACTGACCACCACCAGGGTGTCCCCGGGGGCCAGCTCCAGTTCCGCATGCGGCCACTGTGTCCCGGGCCATGCGCCCACTGGTGGTCCGCCGGAAGGAAGGCGTGCCGCAGGCCCGACGGGCTGGACGTGCAGCGCCAGGCCGTGTCCGGCGTCGACGTAGCTGACCTTTCCGGAGGATGCGTCGAGCCGGGCATGGAACAGGGTCACGAATGAGTTGGAGGAATCCAGGTCCGTGGCGATCGCCTTGCTGGCGGAGGCGAAACCGGCGTCGAGGTCCTGCCGCTGGCCGGTGGAGCGCATGACGGCCCGGACGGTGGCCGCGATCAGGGCGGCGCCCATCCCCTTGCCCATGGCGTCCGCGAACGTCAGGTGGAGACCTTCGGGCGTCTGGTACCAGTCGTAAAAGTCGCCGCCCACGTTGCGCGAGGGGCGGAAGATGCCGGCCACGTCATAGCCGTCCATCCGGATGTCCTCCTTGGGCAGCAGGCTCTGCTGTACCTCGGTGGCGCGTTCCAGCTCGCCCCGGGCCGCGGATTCGGCGGCAGCGGAGGGCCGGCGCCGGAACAGTGCGTTGATGCGGGACTGCAGCTCCCGCGGGCTGAACGGCTTGCTGATGTATTCATCGGCGCCGTTGTCCAGGCCTGTCAGCTTGTCCAGTTCGTCGGCCCGTGCCGTGAGCATCACGATGAATGCGTCGGAGAATTCGCGCAGGAGTTTGCACACTTCCAGACCGTCGAGGTCGGGGAGGTTCAGGTCCAGGGTCACCAGATCGGGCTTGCGGAGGCGGACTTCTTCCACCCCCGGCAGGCCGGCTCCGGCGTGGGTGACATCGAAGCCATGCTTCGCCAGGACACGGACCAACAGGCCGCGAATGTCCGGGTCATCTTCGATGACCACCGCACGGCGGGATTCGGAGGGAGAGACCATAGCTCTACTTAACCGTATTAAGCCGCACAGGGCATGTCTTATGCTTCACAGTTTCCGGTGACTTGGCTGACAGGGCGGTTTCCGGTCCTTCCGCCCCAGCCGCGGGGCACCCAGCAGATCTTGCGGAAATCTTGGCACCTGCTTGCCGAGACGTTGAGGAAGCCCGCGCACACTCGAAGGAACGCAGCAGCTTCCGGGCATCAGGATACGACGACGACCGCGCGGAGACTGTACAGCTTGCGGAAGGCGGGGAAGCCCATGGAAGACGTCAGGAACAGAGGGGCGGACAAGGCCAGGGCCCTGATCCGGCTGTACTTCCACGCACGGAAAGTGCGGGCCGCGGCCAAGGACCTGGAGCAGGCGCTCGCCGAATCGCGGGAAGTTTCGAGCTGGCCCGGCGACCGCCTCCCCGTGGGGGAGGAGATGTCCCGGCACGTGGAGAAGCTGACCCGGCGGCTCAAGGTGGAGACCGAGGCCCACAGCAGGTTCGCGAATCTTTTAAAGACTGCGGGAAGCGGGCATTCCTTAGCGGCGCTGTAGGTGCCAGACTTAGCAGCAATCGATTGGCTGGGGATAGTCAGGAGATTGCAGTGGGCGTGTTGGCAGGCTGGGCGTACCTTTTGGCGGGACTCATGACCATGGACGCGCTGTTGTTGGCGTTGTGGGCCATTGAGGTTGACTGGGGGAAGTACTGGCGCCGCAAGTAGCACTTGCCACTTCCGGGTCCCGGGCCGGGAAAGGTTCAGGGCAGCGCCAGCCTCATCAGGACACGAGGGAAGCCATTGAGCACCGAGTCCGTTTCCGCGGCCTTGGCGAACCCGGCGTCTTCGAAGAGTTTGCGGGTGCCCACGTAGGCCATGGTGAGGTCCACTTTGCTGCCGCCGTTGTCCACCGGATACCCCTCAATGGCCTGCGCCCCGTAGGAGCGGGCCATTTCCACCGCCCCGGCCAGGAGGACGTGCGAGATGCCCTTGCCGCGATGTCCGGGACGGACTCGCAGGCACCACACGGACCAGGCGTCCAGTCCGTCCACGTGTGGAATTTTCCGGTTCCGGGCGAAGCTGGTGTCCGCACGGGGGTGGACCGCGGCCCATCCAACCACCTCGCCGCCGTCGTACGCCAGGACCCCCGGCGGCGGGTCCTGGGCCACCAATTCCTTAACCAGCGCGCCACGTTCCTCAGCGCGCAGCGCGACGTTCTGCTGGGACGGGATCCGGTAGCTCAGGCACCAGCAGACCGTCGCGTCAGGGCGCTTGGGCCCCACCATGGTCCTGACGTCCTCGAAAACCGTTGCCGGGCGTACCTCGATGGCCATCCCGCCATCCTTCCACCGGCTGCCGGCCGCAGGCAACGCACCCGGGGAAGTGCCGTCCCGGGAACGCCGAACGCCCTTGCACCACGTGCAGGGGCGTTCGGGAAACAGCAGCGGGAAGCGGAGGCAGGTCTAGATGCCGAGGGCTTCCTTCAGGCGGGCGACGTGCCCGTCGGCCTGCACCTGGTATTGGGCCAGGGTGACCTTGCCTTCGGGGTCCACCACTACGGTGGAGCGGACGATTCCTTCGTGGATTTCGCCGTTGACCAGCTTCTCGCCCCAGGCTCCGTAGGCCAGGGCGACAGTGTGGTCGGGGTCTGAGAGCAGGGGGAAGGTCAGGGAGAAATCACCGGTGAAGCCGGCCAGGGCCTCCTGGGCGTCGGGGGAGACGCCGACAACCTCGTAGCCCTTGCCTTGCAGGGAGGACAGGCTGTCGCGGAAGTCGCAGGCCTCGGTGGTGCAGCCGGGAGTGGCGGCTTTGGGGTAGAAGTACACGATGACGTTCTTGCCACGGTAATCGGCCAACGAGGTCTCCCGGCCTTGGGCGTCCCGGAGGGTGAACTCAGGAGCCGGCGTACCGGGCTGAAGCTTGGTGGTCAGGGTGGGGCTCATGGCGTTCCTTTGTAAGACTGGTCAGTGATGGCCAAACATCCAGTGAAGCGGTTTGCCGCTTGGTGATACAACTCCTGCGTCATATGCAGTATTCCGCCGGACCCCGAACGGTTGCGTGCGGACCGGGAACAAACTGGTAGCCGCCGCCGCGAACGGTGGCCACGGCATGGCGGGCATTGCCCAGTTTCCTGCGGATCCTCCCCACGTACACGTCAATGGACCGTGCAGTGGCTCCGGGAAACGCCAGGGACTCCAGGAACTGTTGCAGTTCCTCCCGGCCTACCGTGCGGGACAGGTGGGTCACCAGGTAGTGCAGCACTTTGTATTCGACGCCGGTGAGGGCCACCGGCGCCCCGTCCAGCAGGACGGCATCGGCCGCGAGGTCAACGGCCACCCGGCTGACGGGCCCGGCCGACGGCGGGAGCAGGGTGCCGTCGTCGTCCCCCGGCTGTGCCGGGCACGGGTCCTCCGCCGCGGAGGGAGTGCGGGAGGAGTGGTTTGCGGCTCCCTCCGCGGCGGACGTGGGGGCTCCGGCGGCAGGCCAATGGACTTCCGCCTCCGGAGCAGTTTGCAGGGCTTTGGCGAGGACCATGCGGGCGGCGTGGCGCAGGAGTTCCGGGCTCGCGCCCTCAGCTGGAACCACCCACAGGGCCAGCCCGTAAGCGGTGGCCCGCCTGGCTGGAACCTGGTGCGCGGCAGCCGGCCGCGGATGATGGGCTTCCACTGCCATGGCCGGTCCTTATACGCCGCCGCGGCGGATCAGCTTGCCCGTGGGGGTCTGGCCGTCCACCACGGCGCCGCGGAGGAAGGTCTTGCGGACCACGCCGGACAGGGCCTTGCCGTCATAGGGAGTGATGGGGTTCTTGTGCTTGAGCTTGGAGACGTCCACCACGAAAGCCTCGTCCGGGGCGAAGACGGCGAAGTCGGCGTCGTAGCCAAGGGCCAGCTGGCCCTTGTTGCCGAGGCGGGCCAGGTTGGCGGGCTTTTCAGCCATCCAGGACACTACCTGCTCCAGCGGGATGCCGCGCTGCCGCGCCTCGGTCCAGATCAGGGACAGGCCCAGCTGCAGCGAGGAGACGCCGCCCCAGGCGACGGCGAAGTCGCCGTTCTCCAGGTCCTTCAGGTCCAGGGTGGAGGGGGAGTGGTCAGAGACGATGCAGTCGATGGTGCCGTCCTGCAGCCCCTCCCAGAGGAGCTCCCGGTTGGAGGCCTCCCGGATGGGCGGGCAGCACTTATAGGCGGTGGCGCCGTCCGGGATTTCCTCCGCCATCAGGGTCAGGTAGTGCGGGCACGTCTCCACGGTGAGCTTGACGCCGTCGCGCTTGGCGCTGGCGATCATGGGCAGTGCGTCCGACGACGACAGGTGCAGGATGTGTGCCCGGGCGCCCGTCCAGCGGGCCCGTTCGATGACTTCCGCGATGGCCTTGTTCTCGGCGCCGCGCGGGCGGGAGGCCAGGAAGGTGGAGTAGTGGTCGCCGCCGGGGTGCGGGGCACGGTCGATGGCGTGCGAGTCCTCGGCATGGACGATCATGAGCGAGTCGAAGGACTTCAGCTCGGCCATGTCCTCTTCCATCTCGTCCGCGTCCAGGTGCGGGAACTCGTCCACGCCGGAGTGCAGGAGGAAGCACTTGAAGCCGAAGACGCCCTCATCGTGCAGGGGGCGCAGGTCGGCCTTGTTGCCGGGGATGGCGCCACCCCAGAATCCGACGTCGATGAACGCCTGGTCCTCGGCCACCTCGCGCTTGAGCTTGAGGTTTTCCACCGTGGTGGTGGGCGGGACGGAGTTCAGCGGCATGTCGATGATGGTGGTCACCCCGCCGGCTGCCGCGGCCCGGGTGGCGGACGCGAAGCCCTCCCATTCGGTGCGGCCGGGCTCGTTGACGTGGACGTGCGTGTCCACCAGGCCCGGGAGCAGCGTTTCGTCATCAGCCAGTTCGATGACTTCGGCGCCGGCAAGGCCGTTGCCGAGCGGTTCGAGGGCCACGATCCTGCCGTTGCGGACGCCCACCTCGCGTGGGGCAATCCCGGCGGTGGTCAGGATGCGCCGGCCCCGGATGACGAGGTCAAAACGTTCTTCAGACACGGAGGTCCTCCTTGGTACTTGCGGTGGCAGGCCTGTTGGCCGCCAGCCCCGCACTGATTTGGGTGCCCAGCTGCTCCAGCAGCGGCCCTGCCTCTGCTATGCACCTGTTTACATCTGATTCGAGCGCCGTCAAAGCGTAAACATCGTCGAATCCTGCGGCCGACGCCTGCCCGTGGTCCAGGGTGGTCCGGCCGCAGACGGCGACGACCGGAACGCCTTGCGCCGCCGCGGCCCGGGCAACACCCATGGGGGTCTTGCCGAGCAGGCTTTGTTCGTCCAGGCTGCCCTCGCCGGTAATGACCAGGTCGGCGCCGGTCAAGCGGTCCGCCAGTCCCGTGAATTCGAGGACGACGTCGATGCCCGGCCTCCGCGTTGCGGCCAGGACGGCGATGGCGGCGTAGCCCACGCCGCCGGCCGCCCCGGCTCCGGGAGCCTCGGCGGCCTTGACGGCGCGGAATCCGATTTCCCTGGCCAGGACTTCGACAAACCTGGCCAGGGCGGCGTCGAGCATGCCGACGTCTTGTGGGGTGGCACCTTTTTGCGGGCCGAAGACCGCCGCGGCGCCCTGGGCGCCCAGCAGCGGGTTGTCCACGTCGGATGCCAGCACGAAGCGGGTGTCCACCAAGCGCGGTTCAAAATCGGTGAAGTCGATGCTGTGCAGGTTGGCGAGGGCTGCGCCGCCGGGTGGGAGTTCGTTGTTCCTGCTGTCCAGGAGACGGGCGCCGAGTCCCTGCAGGAGTCCCGCGCCGCCGTCGTTATTCGCGCTGCCCCCCACGCCCAGCACAATCCGGCGGCAGCCTGCGTCCAATGCTGCCCGGATCAGCTGGCCGGTCCCCAGGGACGTCGCCGTGGTGGCTGCTGCCGCGTCCGGCCGAGCGCCCTTGCTGGTCCGCGGTACCAGGGCGAGCCCGGATGCGGTGGCCATCTCAATGACCGCTTCGTGCCCGCGGACGGCGAAGTCCGCTTCCACCGGCTGGCCGGTGGGACCGGTGACCGTTGCCGTCCGGCGGGTGAAGCCGGAGCCGACGGCGGCGTCGAGGGTGCCCTCGCCGCCGTCGGCCACCGGAATCCGGACGACGTCAAGGTTGCCGCCTGTGCCTCGCTGCAGGCCCTTTTCGAGGAACCTGCACACCTCCGGGGCGGACAGGGATCCCTTGAACTTGTCCGGGGCAATCACGATCCGCATGGTTACGCCTGCAGTGCCAGGATGGCGGTGGGGGCGTCAGCGGCGGACTCTGCCAGTTCCTCGAACTCGTTCACGGCGTTGATTTCCATGCCCATGGAGATGTTGGTGACCTTCTCGAGGATCACTTCCACCACCACGGGAACCTGGAACTCGCCCATCAAAGCCTTGGCCTTGTCGAATGCGGCGGCGAGGTCGCTGGGATCCTCCACACGGACAGCCTTGCAGCCCAGTCCTTCGGCCACCTTGAGGTGGTCCACGCCGTAGCCGCGGGTGTCCTCGGAAAGGTGCGCGCTGTTGATGTTCTCGAACGCCAGGGAGACGTTCTGCTCCATGTTGAAGCCGCGCTGCGACTGCCGGATCAGGCCCAGGTAGGAGTTGTTCACCACCACGTGGATGTACGGGAGGTTGAACTGCGCGCCCACGGCCAGTTCCTCGATCATGAACTGGAAGTCGTAGTCGCCGGACAGGGCCACCACGGTCTGCTCCGGGTTGGAACGGGCGACGCCGAGGGCTGCCGGGGCGGTCCAGCCCAGGGGCCCTGCCTGGCCGGCGTTGATCCACTTGCGCGGGCCAAACACGTGCAGCATCTGCGCGCCGGCGATCTGCGAAAGCCCGATGGTGGATACGTAGACGGTGTCGCGGCCGAAAGACTTGTTCATCTCCTCGTACACGCGCTGCGGCTTGATGGGGATGTTCTCGAAGTGCGTCTTGCGGTGCAGGGAGGCCTTGCGGTCCTGGCACTCGGCAACCCAGGCGCTGTAGTCCGGCAGGGACCCGGCGGCCTTGCGCTCCTTGGCGAGCTCAACCAGCCCGGCCAGCGCCGCACCGGCGTCGGACGCGATGCCCAGGTCAGGGGAGAATACGCGGCCGATCTGGGTGGGTTCGATGTCGATGTGCACGAACGTGCGGCCGGCGGTGTAGGTTTCCAGGCCGCCGGTGTGGCGGTTGGCCCAGCGGTTGCCGATGCCGATCACGAAGTCGCTCTGCAGGTAGTTCTCGTTGCCGTAGCGGTGGCTGGTCTGCAGGCCCACCATGCCGGCCATCAGCTGGTGGTCATCCGGAATGGTGCCCCAGCCCATCAGGGTGGGGATGACCGGAATGTTGAGGGTTTCGGCCAGTTCCACCAGCTGCGCGGAGGCGCCGGCGTTGATGATGCCGCCGCCGGCCACGATCAGCGGGTGCTTGGCGGC
This sequence comes from Pseudarthrobacter sp. AG30, assembly GCF_003116525.1. Lineage (NCBI taxonomy): Bacteria > Bacillati > Actinomycetota > Actinomycetes > Micrococcales > Micrococcaceae > Pseudarthrobacter > Pseudarthrobacter sp. AG30. The sequence goes on from NZ_QEHL01000012.1 coordinate 297,723, forward strand.
GAGGAGCATGTCCAGGGCCTTTTCCAGCTGCTTGCGGGAGGCCTTCGGCTTCTCGACAGGCAGCGGCTCGTAGGTATCGATGTCGAACTCGATCTCGGCCATTTGCACGTCGATGGGCAAGTCCAGGAGAACCGGGCCGGGGCGGCCGGAGCGCATCAGCTGGAAGGCCTTCTGAAAGGCGCCCGGAACCTGGCCGGGCTCCAGGATGGTCATGGCCATCTTGGTGACGGGCTTGGCGATGGACTCGATGTCCACGGCCTGGAAGTCTTCCTTGTGCAGCTTGGCCACGGGTGCCTGGCCGGTGATGCAGAGCATGGGGATGGAGTCGGCCCAGGCGGCGTAGAGGCCGGTGACCATGTCGGTGCCGGCGGGGCCGGAGGTGCCGATGCAGATGCCGATGTTGCCGTCCTTGGCGCGGCTGAAGCCGTCGGCCATGTGGCTGGCACCTTCGACGTGGCGGGCCAGGGTGTGGCGGATGCCGCCGTGGGCGCGCATGGCCGAGTAGAAGGGGTTGATGGCAGCGCCTGGCAGGCCGAACGCCTCGATGGCGCCTTCCTTTTCCAGGATGGCCACCGCTGCATCAACGGTACGCATCTTGCTCATGGGGTGCTCCTTGAAAGCTTGTGGTCGGGCCCGGTGGTTGAGCCTGTCGAAACCTGTTTTTGGGTGTGGTGGGGGGGACCGCCGTCGTAATCCACGACGGCGGGCTCCCTGCTTAAGTGCTTGTTTCCGCGCTTTTTGTCCCGGCTGCGCGGGGAGTGGCTACTTCCGGCCGCTGAGCTGGAGGACCTGCTTGAAGAGTCCGGAGTGGTCCAGTGCGCCGTCGCCCTGGTTGACGGTGGCGGCGACGAGCTGGGCGGCGATGGCGCCGAGCGGGATGGCCACGTTGGCTTCGCGGGCGGCGGAGGTGACGATGCCCAGGTCCTTGTGGTGCAGGGCCAGGCGGAAGCCGGGGTCGAAGTTGCGGTCCAGCATCTTCTGGCCCTTCTGCTCCAGGACCTTGGAGCCGGCCAGGCCGCCGCCGAGGACCTTGAGGGCGGCGTCGGTGTCCACGCCGTAGGCCTCGAGGAAGGCGATGGCTTCGCCGAGGACCTCGATGTTGACCGCGACGATCAGCTGGTTTGCAGCTTTGACGGTCTGGCCGGAGCCGGAGGGTCCCACGTGCACGATGGTCTTGCCAACGGCGTTCAGGACGTCCTGGGCGTCGTCGAAGTCTGCCTTGTCGCCGCCCACCATGATGGAGAGGACGGCGTCGATGGCGCCCTGTTCGCCGCCGGAGACCGGGGCGTCGAGGGGGCGGATGCCGGCTTCCTTGGCGTCTGCGGCGAGGCGGACGGCGACGTCGGGACGGATGCTGGAGGCGTCGATCCACAGGGCGCCCTGCTTGGCATTGGCGAAGACGCCGTCCTTGCCGCTGACCACACCTTCAACGTCGGGGGAGTCCGGCACCATGGTGATGACGACGTCGGCATCCTTGACGGCGTCCGCGATGCTCGAGGCGCCCGTGCCGCCCTCGGAGACCAGTTTGTCAATCTTGTCCTGGCTGCGGTTGAAACCGGTGACGGAGTGGCCGGCCTTGACCAGGTTGATGGCCATGGGCAGGCCCATGATTCCGAGTCCGATGACTGCGACGTTGCTCATGATGGTTCTCTTTCTGAAGTCTTGGGGGTCTTGCGTGTGTGCGGCGGTGGTTATCGGGCGACGTGTTCGCGGATGGCCCAGCTGAAGGCGGTTTCCTGTGGTTCCTTGTACTCGAGGCCGATGTACCCCTGGTATCCGAGTTCGCGGCTGCGGGCGATCCATTCCCCCAAGGGGAGGGTGCCGGTGCCCGGGGCGCCACGGCCGGGGTTGTCAGCGATTTGGATGTGGCCGAAGTCCTTGGCGTGCTTTTCGATGACGGATTCGACGTCGTCGCCGTTGACGGCCAGGTGGTAGAAGTCGGCGAGGAGCTTGATGTTCCCGGCGCCGGTCTCTTCCTTGACGCGGGAGATGACGTTGAGTGCGTCGTTGGCGGTGAGGAGCGGGTATTTGGGTGCGCCGCTGACCGGTTCGAGGAGGACGGTGCCGCCGATCCGGGCGACCCCTTGGGCTGCCGCCGCCAGGTTCTTGACGGCGAGCTCGTCCTGCTCCTCAGGGGTGAATTCGTCCTGCCGGTTGCCATAGAGGGCGTTGAAGGCCTTGCAGCCCAGGCGTTCGCCGATGCCGGTGACGACGTCGATGTTGTCCTTGAACTCGGAGCAGCGTCCCTTCCAGGAAACCAGGCCGCGGTCACCGGCGGGCATGTTGCCGGCGTTGAAGTTCAGGCCGGTGAGCTGGACGCCGGCATCCGTGATGGCGTTCTCGAACTTCGTGATCTCGCTGTCGGCCGGGACGGAGGTTTCGAAGGGCCACCAGAATTCGACGGCGTCGAAGCCGGCTGCCTTGGCGGCCGCCGGGCGCTCGAGCAGGGGCAGCTCCGTAAGGAGGATGGAGCAGTTCACTGTGTACGTCATCGTAGGTCCTTCCGAGGAGGGGCTTTGATCTATCTTCCCTTGCTTCCCGGTCTTCACCGTTTCCGCTTTGTGGAATTTAGATTCTGCTTTATGAAAAGTGTAGGGATCCTGGGGTGGGGTAGTCAAGGGGCGCCGTGGGCAGGACACTGGAAGGAGGTAAGCCCGCTCCTCAGGGATGGAGTCAATCGATCATGGCCGGTGCCCGCCTGCGCGTTTTGGCTTGGGTGGTCGCCCTGGCCGGATTCCTTACGGCCTGCACGCCGACGACGGGCCTTCCGGAGGCGGCTACGGAGCCTGTGTCAACGGCTGCACCATCCGGAACGGCGTCTGCCGGCCTGGCGGTGGCGGAGGCCGGCGACGCCCCGACTCCGCCGCCTGCGCCCGCGACGGCATCGACGCCTGGTTCTTCACCGGCTGCCGAGCCGACCCCGGCTCCGCAGCCCTTCGCCCTGAACCTGTACCGGGAAGGTGACTTCGTTCCCCAGTACACCTTCGACTGGTGTGTTGCCGCGAGCATCCAGATGGCCCATAACCTCATCGACGACACCGGGGGAAGCGGCTGGGCTGACAGGGCGCAGCAAAGCGATTTGTGGGAGATGGCCCGCGCCCGCTCGTTCGACTCGTTCAATGGCGCCAACCCCTATGGCTGGGCGCAAGTGCTGACCGAATCGGGAATGGGTCCCTATCGGGTGGTCAGCATCCCGGACTATGGCGAGGCGCTCCGCACTGCCGCGCGCGCCATGGCCGAGACGGGAAGGCCGGTGGGGCTGGTCATGTGGAGTGGCCGCCATGCTTGGGTGATGAGCGGCTTTGAGTCGCTGGGCGACCCCCGGCAGTTCGCCGACTTCTCCGTCACGGGCATACACGTCCTTGATCCCCTCTATCCCTACGGCAGTACGCAGTGGGGGCCATCGCCGGCGCCCAACAGCCTGCTCAGTCCCGAGCAGCTGGCGACGCAATTCGTGATCCGCGAGCCGCGGCGCTGGAGCAGCGGGCTGCCGGCCGGATACCTCCTCGTGTTGCCGGTCGCTGCCTGACGGAGCTTCCATGTGGCGCGTCTCTGGTAGTTGACGCGCGCTGCAGCCGTCCTGCCAACGCGCGCCAAAACGATTCTTCTCGGCAGTGAGAACCAAACTAGGTCCGGATCCCGAGCTGCGTCAATGGCCGAATTTCCAGCTGGTGTGACACTTGACACTCCACGGAATGGGGTCCTACAGTGTTGCCAAGTCGTTTTGGCAAAACGATTTTTCACCCCAAGCTCATTCTCACCATTCCGTTCGAGAGAAAGTGAGTCGACAGCGATGTCCACTCGTAAATTCATCAACAGGCTCGCCATCGGCGGCATCTGCACCGCTGTCGCCCTGGTCGCCTCCGGGTGCGGCGCAGGGGGCCCGGCCGCCACGTCGGGAAGTGCCGGCACCAACACGGTCAACGTCCTGGTCGAAGCCGGCGGCCACGCCGAGCTGACCGGCGTCGCCGAACAGTGCAAGAAGGAAGCCGGCGTCGACGTCAACTTCGTCGAACTGCCCTATGACGGCATGTTCAACCGGCTCTCCAGCGAATTTTCCTCCGGCAACGTTTCCTTCGACGTCGCCGCCCTGGACTCAGTCTGGCTCCCCAGCTTCAAGGACGCGGTCCAGCCCATCGACGAACTCTTTACCGATGAAGCCAAAAAGGATATCTTCCCGGCCTTGGTGAAGGAAGCCAACGTTGACGGCCACTTCATCGGCATGCCCGCCTGGACGAACGCCGAGATCATCCTTTACCGCAAGGATCTTTTCGAAGATGCCAAGAACAAGGCCGATTTCAAAGCGAGGTACGGTTACGACCTGGCGGCTCCCACCACCTGGAAGCAGTACCAGGACATTTCCGCGTTCTTCACCAAGGACGGCATGTTCGGTACGGACGTGAAGGGCGGCGTGGAAACCGAATGGCTCGCCCACGTGCTGCAGGCCGGCTCGCCCATGGTGCTGGACGCTAACAACAAGGTGGTCATCGACAACGCCGCCCACAAGGAAGCCCTGGACTTCTACACCAGCCTGGTCAAGGACGCCCCGTCCGGGGCCGCCCAGGTGGACTGGGCTGCCGCGCAAAACCTGTTCAACCAGGGCAAGACCGCCATGACCCGGTTCTGGGCCCACGCCTACCGCCAGATCCCCAAGGACTCCCCGGTTGCAGGCAAGGTTGGCGCTGCCCCGATGATCGCCGGCTCGGCCGGCATCGGCGGCGTCCCCGGACCCTGGTACCTGACCGTCCCGAAGGCCACCAAGAACGCGGACGCCGCCAAGAAATTCGTGAAGTGCGCCTACGACTACAACGACAAAGGCATCGAATCCAACCTGGGCCTGGCCGCGCGCATCTCTGCCTTCGAGAAGTACCAGGACATGCCCGGCTACGAGAGCTTCAAGCCACTGATTGAAACCCTCAACGGCAAGGCCACTGCCACGCGACCTGCTACCGAGAAGTGGCAGCAGATCGTGGACACCGTTCTGGTTCCCATGCTTCAGAAGGCTGTTGCCGGTGGTGACTCCGCAACCCTCCTCGCCGATGCCAAGAAGCAGATCGAGGATCTCCTTAAGTAAGACCCCCGCGGCCGGCGCCTGAACTACCGGCGCCGGCCGCGGCCCCAACCAGCGGAAGAGAAAACCGTGCGTATCTCCGATCGCCGCTTCGCATTGTTCCTGATGACACCAGCGGCGCTGTTCCTGGCAGTTTTTGTCGCCTTCCCGCTGTTCCGCCTTGTCGCGGACAGCTTTTTCAAGATCTCCCCGATCGCCGGCGGCCCCCGCGAATTTGTGGGCCTGGACAACTACGTCCGGGCCTTCGCCTCCGAGGCCTTTACCGGCGCCGGATGGCGGACGCTGGCCTACACACTGGTTGTGGTCACGCTCGAATTCGCACTTGGCCTTGGCATGGCACTGCTCTTCACCATGCTGGGCAGGAGCTCCCAGATTTGGCGGACCGTATTCATGTATCCGCTCATGATCGCCCCGATCGTGGCCGGCCTGCTGTGGAAGTTCCTGATGATCGACAACTTCGGGCTCATTGGCACCCTCCTGCACCAAGCCGGCATCCTCTCCGACCCCAACCAGATCGGCTGGCTGTCGGACCCAAACATCGTGCTCTTTTCGGTGGCGATCCCGGACATCTGGCTCACCACGTCGTTCATGTGCCTGGTGCTCTTCGCCGGACTGCAAAACATTCCCGGGGACCTCATCGAGGCGGCCCGGCTGGACGGTGCCCGCGCCCCCGCGCTCCTGTTCCGGATCATTCTTCCCCTCCTCCGGCCGGTCATCGCCGTGGCTCTCGTGGTCCGGGGCATTGACGCTGCCCGGGCCTTCGACACCATCCTCATCCAGACCAACGGCGGCCCGCAGTCGGCCTCCGAGACCATGAGCCTGTTGATCTACCGCACCATGATCCGCTTTGGCGATCCGGGCCTGGCCAGTGCCATGGGCACCATCTACCTGCTGGCGATGCTCGCCGTCGCATTCTTCGCGGTGGCCACCATCTGGCGGCCCGGAAAGGACACCTGATGAGCACCGCAGAACGAATCACGTACGACGGCGGAACGCGGCACAAGGCGGCGCCGGCACCTTCGGCGCAGACCGGCACTGTCCAGCCCCGCAAACGGCGCGGCGTCAACCGGGAAGGACTGGAAGCCGGCAGGCGAGGGACCCGCACCCTGCTCTGGATCCTGCTCGCGGCGGCCATGGTGCTGTACGGCTTCCCCTTCCTGTATCTGCTGTTCACGTCGTTCAAGACCCCCATCGACACCATTGCGGTTCCACCCACGATCCTCCCCAGGGAGTGGACCCTGGAGAACTACGCCAATGCCCTGGGCCGGAACGGAGTCCCGGCCTCGTTCATCAACAGCATCCAGACCGCGGTGATCAGCACGCTGCTTTCCCTTGTGCTGGCGGTACCGGCGGCCTATGGCATCACCCGGTACAAGACCCTTAGCGGCCGGATCTTCATCATGGCCGCGCTGGTGACCCGGATGGTGCCCCCGGTGGCCATCGGCATCCCGCTGGCGTCCATGATGGCGTCAATGGGCCTTGCCGATACCCCCATCGCCCTGTCCATCGCGCACACCACCATCTCGCTGCCGCTCTCGATCTGGCTCATGTCCAGCTTCTTCGAGGCGGTGCCCAAAGACCTGGAAGAAGCTGCCACCGTGGATGGCTGCAGCAGGCTGGGCGCGTTGTGGCGGGTGGTGATCCCCGTGGTGTCCGGCGGTGTCGCCGTCACCGCGATCTTCGCCTTCCTGGCGTCCTGGAACGAGTTCCTTTTCGCCCTGTTGATGACGGCCATCCGTTCCCAGACAACGCCCGTGGTCATCGCGAACTTCCAGACCCAATTTGGCCTGGACTGGGGTTCCATGACGGCTTTGGCCGCCGTCTACTCCATCCCGGTCATCCTTTTGACCCTGCTGCTGCAGCGCAAGATCGTGGCGGGCATGACGCTCGGCGCCGTCAAGGGTTAGACCACCAGCAACGAGTAGCCTACTGGTAACCCCCAGGGGCATCACCAACCATAAGGACGTGGGACGCAGATGAGTAACAGGAACATCGGGATCAAGGACGTGGCCGTAGCCGCCGGCGTGTCCGTGACGACTGTTTCCCACGTCCTCAACGAGGTGTCCTATGCCCGGATCAGCCCCGAAACCAGGGACAAGGTCCGGTCCGCCGCCGAGCAGCTGGGTTATGGCCCCAACCGGCTTGCGCAGGCCCTCCGGACCCAGCGGACCGGGATGCTGGGGCTGGTGAGCGAGGATATCGCCACCACGCCCCACGCCGGCCGGATCATCCTGGGTGCCGATGAGGCCGCGAAGGCCCGGGGGTACAACCTCATGATCATCAACACCTCCGGTTCCGCCAGCCTCGAATCGAGGCAGGCCGATGTTGAGGCCCTCCTGGAGCGCCGGGTGGACGGGATCCTCTACGCCACCATGTACCACCGCACCGTGAAGCTGCCGGCGAACCTGGGCAGCGTGCCCTCCATCCTGGTTGACTCGGTGGCCACGGACGGCAACATCACAGCCGTGATTCCGGACGAAGAAGGTGGCGCACGCGCGGCTGTGGGTGCGCTCCTCGAGGCCGGCCACACGCGTGTGGGCTTCCTCAACAACACCGACGATGTCCCGGCGACACGGCAACGGCTCCACGCCTTCCGGGCCGCACTCGATGAGGCAGGGCTCGATGGCGGCACGGCGCCCGTGGAGGCGGCGGCCTCGGAGGTCCAGGGCGGTTACGAAGCGGCCCTGCGCATCCTGGCCCGCGACGACCGCCCCACCGGGCTCTTCTGCTACAACGACCGCATGGCGATGGGCGCCTACCGGGCCGCCGCGGAGCTGGGACTTTCCATCCCGTCCGACCTCTCCGTGGTGGGCTTTGATGACCAGGAACTCATCGCCGCGAACCTGCACCCGGGCCTCAGCACCGTCGCACTGCCCCATTACGAGATGGGCGCCTGGGCAACCGAACACCTGATTGACGCCGTCGAGGGGAAGACGGACCTTTCCCTCATGGCACTGCATCCGACCATCCTGGGCTGCCCGCTGGTACGCCGCGATTCCATCGCGGCCCCACGCCACTGAGCAGCCAACCCTTCCACTTCCCGGAGGACCGCACCAACATGTCCACCTTCCTTGATGCCGCACGCCCGGAAACACCGGCCGGAACCGCCAGGTTTCGTCCAGCCATCCATTTCACGGCGAGGGACACTTGGCTGAACGATCCCAACGGCCTGGTGTTCCACGACGGCAAGTACCACCTCTTCTTCCAGAACAATCCGTTCGGCAACGTCTGGGGCAACATGTCCTGGGGCCACGCCACCTCTACCGACCTGCTGCACTGGACTGAACACCCGGTTGCCATCGCCTGCGACGACGAGGAGGACATTTTCTCCGGCAGCGTCGTGGTGGACGACGGCAACACGGCCGGCTTTGGCTCTGCGGAGCAGCCCGCACTCGTGGCCATCTACACCAGTGCCTTCAAAGCCGCCTCAGAATTGAACGGCACGCAGGCCCAGTCCCTTGCGTACAGCACCGACGGCGGCATGACGTGGCAGAAATACGACGGAAACCCTGTCCTCACCAGGAATTCGGCGAACTTCAGGGATCCCAAGGTGTTCCGCTACCAAGGGGACCAGGGCTCGTACTGGGTCATGGTCGCGGTCGAAGCGCATCACCAGCAGGTGGTCTTCTACCGTTCGGACGACCTCAAGTCGTGGGATTTCCTGAGCGATTTCGGCCCGGCCAACGCCGACGCCGGTGACTGGGAGTGCCCCGATCTCTTTCCCCTCGCTGTGGACGGGGATCCGGGCAACACCAAATGGGTCCTGATCGTCAACGTCAACCCCGGCGCAGTGGCAGGGGGGTCCGGCGGCCAGTACTTCGTGGGCCAGTTCGACGGCGCCCGGTTCGTTCCGGACGCAGGTTCCCTCGTGGCTCCGGCCGGGCTGCGTACCGTCCCGGACCCTTCGGAGGCTGCGGCGGCGCTGCGGGAATGCCTCTGGCTTGACTGGGGACGCGACTGCTACGCCTCTGTCTCCTTCAGCAACGCCCCGGACGGCCGCCGCATCGTCATCGGCTGGATGAACAACTGGGATTACGCCAACGAACTGCCCACCGCACCCTGGCGGTCGTCCATGACCCTGGCCCGCGAATTGCGGCTCGCCACGGTCAACGGCTCCGCCCGCCTGGTCCAGCAACCAGTCCTGGCAGGGCGAGGCCAGGAGGGAAGGCTCCCGCGTGCCACAGAGCTGACGGACGCGGGATTGCGTGAGCTGAACGCCGCAGGCCTGCGGCTGCCGGACGCAATCCCCGGCGCCGCCCAAATCATCGAGGCCGAGCTTGCCCCTGGCGGTGCTGACCGGATCGAGGTTCGGATCTTCTGCAGCAGCGACCGGACGACGGGCGCCGTCCTGAGCTACGACACAGCCAGCGCCCGGCTCAGCCTTGACCGCCGGCACTCAGGCGACACCGGCTTCCATGCCAAGTTCGCCTCGGTCGAATCAGCCCCGCTGGTCCTGGAAGACGGTGTCCTCAAGCTGCAGATCGTCGTCGACCACTGCTCCGTGGAGGTCTTTGCACAGGGGGGCAAGGTGGTGATGACCGACCTCGTCTTCCCTGGCGCCGGGCACCTGCAGACCTGGCTCTCGGCCGACGGGGGCCAGGCAACCGTGCTGCACCTCGCGGTTTCATCACTTACCTAAGGAAGGGTCCAGAATGTCAACAGCCCCGCACCTCCACGGTGGTTCCGGTCCGGACGTGATCGTGGTCGGTGAAGCCTTGGTGGACATTGTCGCCTCAGCCCACGGCACGGCTGAACATCCGGGCGGATCACCGGCAAACGTCGCCTACGGACTCGGCCGCCTGGGCGTCGATACCGCACTCCTCACCTCGATCGGCGTGGACCGCCATGCAACGGCCATCGAAGAACACCTTCGAAGCGCCGGCGTAGGCCTACTGCCCGGTTCCAGGCGGCCGGGCACGAGCGCTACCGCCACCGCCGTCCTGGCTGCGGATGGATCAGCCCGGTATAACTTCGACATCCACTGGGACCTGCCACGAACGGCGCCTGCCACGCTGCCCAAAATCCTGCACACCGGTTCCATCGCCTCCTTCCTGGCGCCGGGGGCGGCAGCAGTCCGGGACCTCCTTGAGCAATCACACCGGCGCTGCGTTGTGACCTACGACCCCAACATCCGCCCCGCGCTGCTCGGCAGCCACGTCCAGGCGAAGACCACCTTCGAGGAACTCATCCCGTTCACCGAAGTGGTCAAGCTCAGCGACGAGGACGCACACTGGCTCTATCCGCGGCGGCCACTGGAGGAAGTGTCACGCCATCTCCTGGCCTTGGGCGCCGGGCTTGTCGCCATCACCAAGGGATCGGACGGCTCCATGCTGGCAACACGGGACGCCCAAGTGCTGGTTCCCCCGGTCACCGCCGCGGTGGCTGACACCATCGGGGCCGGCGACTCCTATATGTCCGCCCTGATCTACGGGCTCCTGATGCGCGGCGCAGACGGACTGGCGCCGTCAGTCCTCGAAGCGCTGGGACGGATGGCGTCAAAGGCCGCCGCCATCACGGTTGGCCGCCCCGGTGCCCAACCGCCAACATTGGATGAACTGCAGTCAGACGCGCCTCAACACCAGCCGGCGAACCAGTGAGAACACCAAGGAAAGAAGCTATGTCCAGCAGCAACTACTACGACGTGACGGCGTGGCCCATCGGAAACCCGGCCCAGGACGTCGGGGAAGTCATCAACAGCATCATCGCGGACGTCAAGGAACGGCAGACCGCCACCGATGTGGACCACGGCGGAAAGCCGGGCGCGGTGATCTACCTGCCGCCCGGAGACTACCGGCTCCGTACCCAAGTGGTGATCGACGTCAGCTTCCTCAAGATCCAAGGTTCGGGACACGGCTTCACGTCATCGAGCATCCGATTCAATGTTCCCGAAGGCGAATGGCCCGACCTGCACGAACTGTGGCCGGGAGGCAGCCGGATCCTCGTGGACCTCGTTTCCGGTGGTGAGGCAGGGGACGCAGCGGGAGCCGCCTTCCTCATAAAGCGGGACGGCAGCCCGCGGATCAGCTCCGTGGAGTTCTCCAATTTCTGCATCGACGGCCTGCACTTCGTTCAGGACGGTTCGGGCCTTCACCCGGAGAACACCTACGTCAACGGCAAAACCGGCATCTACGTGGCGAGCGCCAACGATTCGTTCCGCATCAACGGCATGGGGTTCGTCTATCTCGAGAACGCACTGACCATTCACAACGCGGACGCACTGTCCATCCACGACAACTTCATCGCTGAATGCGGAAGCTGCATCGAACTGCGCGGCTGGGGACAGGCATCGAAGATCACGGACAACCTGGTGGGAGCCGGTTTCAAGGGCTATTCAATCTATGCCGAGAACCACGGCGGACTGTTGGTCACTGCCAACAACGTCTTTCCCCGGGGTGCGAGCAGCGTCCACCTCAGGGCGGTCACGCGGTCAAGCGTGAGCAACAACCGGCTGCATTCCTTCTACCCCGGGATGGTGGTCCTTGCGGAAGGCAGTTCCGAGAACCTTGTGGCCACCAACCATTTCCTGCGCGACCACGAGCCCTGGACGCCTTTCCTGGGGATCGGCAACGGGCTGGATGACCTCCACGGGCTGCTGTCCGTCAGTGGCAACAACAATTCGATTATCGGCAACCATTTCTCCGAAGTCATCGATTCGCAGACCATCCGGCCGGAGGGCGCCACCCCGGTGATCATTCGGCTGGTGGAAGGGTCAGCCAACTTCGTCTCCAACAACCATGTGGTTGCCCTCGACGTCAATGCCACCTCGAGCGACTCCTGCTTTGAGGCGCAGGTGGACGCCCTCCTCGCCACGGACGCTGCCGACGGGCTCGCCGTCACGGCCGTACAGGTCGATGCCGGATCCACCCGCAATACGATCCTTGACTCCGGAACCGAAGCCCAGGTGGCCGCCGACAGGGCAGCCAACGCTGTCAGGGCAACCCCGTCAGTAGGTGTCCGGGCTGTTACGGGGCCGGCGGGCCAGTAGGGAAACCTCCGGTGCAGCACAAGGTCCCCGGTGCCGGTACCGGCCACCGGGGACCTTCCGCCGGGGTTCTAGTGCGTCAGGTCCTTGCCCTTGGTTTCGGGGATGGTGAACACGAAGGCCGCACTGATCACCAGCAGGAGCACCGCATAGACGTTGAACACCTGCGGTGCGCCCAGCGAGGACCCCAGCCACTGCTGCAGGTAGGGGGCGGTGCCGCCGAAGACCGCCACGCAGATGGAGTAGGGGACGCCCACCCCCACGGTACGGATCGACGTCGGGAACAGCTCGGCGTAGACAGCCGGAACGATCGCTGCGCTGGCGGCGATGAAGACCAGCATGACGGACATGCTCACCGCCAGCTGCCAGGCGGAGTCCTTGAGCAGGGCCGTCATCGGGAAGTGCATGATCCCTGCGCCGATGGCCCCGGCCCAGAGGACTTTCTTGCGGCCGATCCGGTCTGAGAGCTTGCCCCAGACCGGCAACGCCGCGATGAAGACGATGTTGGCGGCCACGCCTGCCCAGAGTGCCTCGCCGCGGTCGATCTTCAGCGCCGTGGTGGCGTAGCTTGGCGCCACCACACCCCAGATGTAGTAGATCACCGTAAGGCCAACGGTCAGGCCGACCACCTGCAGCGCCTGCTTGCGGTAGCGGACAATCTGCGGCCAGATCGCGGCCCGCTTGGCCGTGGCTGCCCCCTCAAACGCTTCGGTTTCATGCAGCCGTGACCGCATGATCAATGCGTACAGGCCCATGGCCGCGCCGATCAGGAACGGGATCCGCCAGCCCCAGGCGTTCATCGCCTCCGTGGTCAGCGCCATGTTCAGGACAGCCCCCAGGAGGGTGCCGAACAGGATTCCCACGGTTCCGGACGTGTAGATCAGCGTGGCCCAGAATCCGCGGTGCTCCTTGGGTGCCATTTCGGACAGGTACGTTTGCGAGGACGGCAACTCCCCGCCGTGGGCCAAGCCCTGGACCAGCCGTGCCACCAGGAGCATGAGTGACGCGAACGCGCCGACGCTGGCGAAGGTTGGCGCAACACCGATCATCAGGCTGCCCAGCGAGGCAAGGCCCACGGCGAGCGTCATGGAAGTCTTCCGGCCCACCCGGTCGCCGATCCAGCCGAACAGGAACCCGCCGAACGGCCGGGCCACGAAGCCGACGGCGAAGATCGCCAGGGTGGACAACACGGCCGATGCCGGGTCTTCCTTGCTGAAGAGCTGGCTGGCGATGAAGGGGGTGAACGTGGCATAGATTGCCCAGTCGTACCACTCAACGGCGTTTCCGATGCCGGTGCCAACGATGGTTTTCGCGGTGGACATGCGTCCAGTCTGGGGCTTGCTTACTGCGACGGACATGGTGTTCTTCCTGGTCGGTTGGGTTTGGGGGAGGCAGGTTGCGCTGGTGTCGGAGCCTAGGAGGCCGGGGCGAGGGCACCCAGCCGCGACATGGCGAGTTCCGCGTACAGCGCGGCCCCGTCAGCCAGCACGCCGTCGTCGAACGTTGCGTACGGTGAGTGGTTGAACGGTGAGGTGGCCGGATTGCCGCCGGGGGCCACGGCGCTGAGGCCCACGAAGGTGCCGGGCACCTCGGCCAGCACCCTGGAGAAGTCCTCGGAGCCGCTGAGCGGGGTTGCCCAGCGTGAGAGCCGGCGCTCGCCGAACAGTTCGGTGATCACCTTCTCGGCCGTGCGTGTTTCGTCCTCGCTGGTGATGGTGAGGGGGTATTCCTGCAGGTAGTCGACGGCCACCTCCACCCCGTGCGCTGCCGCGATCCCCTTCAGCAGGCGCGGGACCGCGTCCATCATCTTGTGGCGTGACGCGTCGGAAAAGGTCCGGATGGTGGCCTCGATGCGGGCCGATTCGGGGATGACGTTCCGTTTGGTGCCGGCATGCAGCACGCCCACTGACAGGACCACGGGATCGAACATGTTGAACTGCCGGGTGACCATCACCTGCAGGGCGGTCACCATCTCGGCGGCAACGGTGACAGGGTCCTTGGCCGAATGCGGCGCAGAACCGTGGCCGCCGGCTCCGAGGACCGTGACTTCCAGCCCGTCCGAGGCGCTGAGCATGACGCCGGGCTTGGTGCAAAAGGTGCCATGCGGCTCCAGTGCGGAGAACACGTGCATTCCGTAGGCTGCCTGGACGCGGGTTCCGGCGGCGTCCAGGACGCCTTCCCGGATCATGTAGCTTGCGCCGTCGAACCCTTCCTCGCCCGGCTGGAACATGAGGACGACGTCGCCGCCGAGCAGGTGCTTCTTGTCGGCCAGGAGCGTTGCGGCTCCCACGAGCATGGAAGTGTGCAGGTCGTGGCCGCAGGCGTGCATGGCCCCGTCCGCCTGCGACGCAAAGTCGACGCCGGTCTTCTCCTGCACCGGCAGTCCGTCCATGTCGGCGCGCAGCAGGACTGCGGGGCGGGGGCCAACGGACTCCCCTCCGGGGTGCCCGCCGCGCAGGACTGCGGTGACCGACGTCGTGTCCTTGCCCAGCGTGATCTCAAGGGGGAGTCCGTCCAATGCCTGGAGCACCTTCTCCTGGGTGCGGGGGAGTTGGAGCCCGATTTCCGGTTGGCGGTGAAGGTCGTGGCGCAGGCGGATGAGCTCTTCCTGCAGGTCCGTGGCGTCGGCGGTCGTGGGCACGTGGCACTCCTTGGCAATTGGCATTCGGGCTTGTGGACTATTCTGGAGTGGCGTGGTTCACACTCAGCGAAACCGCTGGAATTATGCTCGAAGCCGCGCTTTGGAACAGGATTCACGCAAAGGAAGAGCTGTGTCGGAAGAGCTGAGCGAAGACGATCTTGCCCTGATTCAGGTCCTGCAGGCCTCCCCGCGGCTGGGCTGGGCGGATGCTGCCAAGGTCCTCGGCGTACACCCCACCACGTTGGCCGCCCGCTGGGAGCGGCTGACGTCGAGCGGCGCATCGTGGGTTACTGCCCACCTTGCCGGGGATCCGAAGCAGATGCTCCTGGCCTACGTTGCGGTGGACTGCGAGATGACCCGGCGCGAAAGCGTCACAGCCCAGCTGGCAGCCGTCCCGGAGATCGTCACCGTGGAAGAGGCGGCCAGCAACCGGGACCTGATGCTGACCGTCATCACCCGCTCGCTGGAGGAATTCAGCGCCAAGATCATCTCCAGGCTCAAGGCCATCGAGGGCCTGACCAAGTACCAGGTGGCCCTTTGCACGCGGCTGCACAGCAGCGGGGACGACTGGAGGCTGAACGTCCTGAGCCGGTCTCAGCTGGCTGCACTCCGGGCGCTCGGTACCCAGCCCATGTCCGAACCGGGTCCGGCCGCGGGCCGGCTGCCGGAGAGCCACCTCGACCTCCTGCCGTTTTTGGCCAGGGACGGCCGCGCCACCGCCGCGGACATTGCCCGCGCGCTGGGCCGCCACCCGGCCACGACGCAGCGCCAGCTGAACCGGGTGCTGGCCAGCGGCATCCTGTCCTTCCGCTGCGAAATCGCCCAGCGCTATTCGTCGTTCCCGGTGACGTGCCAATGGTTTGTCAACGTACCGGCCGGCGGCCACGATGCGGCGGCGGCGGAAATCCGGACCATCAGCAACGTCAGGCTGAGTGCCTCAACCACGGGACCCACCAACTTCGTGATCATCATGTGGCTGCACTCGCTCGCCGACATCATGTCGGCCGAGCTGGCGCTGCAGCAGAAGGTGCCCGGCATCGAGATCGTCGAAAGCGCGGTGATGCTGCGGACGGTCAAGCGGGTTGGTTGGATGCTGCGGGAAGATACGACGGCGACCGGTGCCGTGGTGCATGAAGCGAGCCTGGGCGCTGCAGAGTGAGGGCGCGGTGCGCTACGCCGTGCGGCCGCCGCCGGCCTCGCTGCTTGCCTGCCGCACGTTCTTCCTGTCCCGGATGCTGAGGAGCACTGCTCCGGCAGTCCCGATGCCCAGGGCCACGAGGATACTGGGCCCGGCTCCGCCCGCCGGCCCGAGGGTAGCCGCCAGGATCTGGCGCGACAGCATGGCCATCTCCTGGAAGTCGCCAAGGTAGACGCGGGTCCCGAGGACGTAGTTCACGCTGGTGAAGAGCGCTGGGACAAGCCAGAGCAGGGCTGCGTCGGCTGCCCACACCAGGAGCCGGACGAGCGGCCTGAATCCACACCACGCCAAGGCCACGCCAACCAGGACCGCCGGAAGCCAGCGCCACGCCATGCTGATCGGGGCGGGGACGGCGTCCGCGCCCGCCATGAAGGTGGTGGCGGCGGCCAGCCAGGAGGCGAAGGGCACGGCCATGAAGCCGACGCCCAGCGCGGCCACGGCGCGGGATCTTGCGGCGAGCATCAGCAGCGCCAAGACGCCGGCAGCTATGGCTGCGATGGTGCCGCCCAGCAGGCCGGCGAAGTACAGGGCTGAGCTGGATTCGGGCGCCAATCCACCGTTGAGTGCGCTGAATGACTGAATGGTGGCACTTGTATGGACCAGCAGCACGCCGGACAGGGCGCCGGCCGTAGTGAGGCCGCGGCGGCCCGGTTTCCAGACGCGGAGGGCCAAGCCCGCGGCCGCGGCGCCAACGGTCAAGAGCGCCACAATGGTTGTACCCCGGTATTGGCTCAGCGGCAGGAACGTGAGGGGCATGTCCGCCGGAAGGGCGTCGCTGGCCCACAGATTCTGCAGCGGGAGCCGGGCTCCCGTAACCAGCCACGGAGCGAGTCCCACGAGTGCGGCAGCGATGCCGAGCAGGACGGCGATGCCGGTTTCCGCGGCCGGAGTCCGGCCTGCGGGCGTGCGGTCGGTCCGGCCGCGGCGCCGGGAGGCTGGGTCCGTGACGGATGTTCCGGTGTCCTGCAGCGGGCGGGTCGTGTCCTGCGCGGGGTCTTCCATGGGGTCCCTTTGTTCGCCGACGTTGCTGGTCCGCCGGTGCGGCCTTGGCTGGTTGGACTATAGCCGCAGCAATAATACAGCGTGTGGA
The DNA here is from genome assembly GCF_003116525.1 of Pseudarthrobacter sp. AG30. Classification (NCBI taxonomy): domain Bacteria; kingdom Bacillati; phylum Actinomycetota; class Actinomycetes; order Micrococcales; family Micrococcaceae; genus Pseudarthrobacter; species Pseudarthrobacter sp. AG30. Next base: position 314,705 of record NZ_QEHL01000012.1, read on the forward strand.
ATAAATACGTTAATATTTCCGCATTACGGATTTATCTTTCCGGAAACATGGGTTACCTACGTTTGGGATGACCCTGCGGCGTTCTGGCGCCGCCATCCAAAGCAGGCGCCGCTCCCGTATGGCGTCCTTCCCAACGAACAGGCACACAGCATGAAGATCACCGCCTCCACCACGCCGCTGCCGCCGGCCCAGGATGCACGCAGGAAGCCGTTGTACAGGTCCCTTTTCATCCAGATCCTCGTGGCGGTGGTGGCGGGCATCCTCATCGGCCACTTCTGGCCGGACCTCGGCGCAGGACTCCGCCCGCTCGGCGACGGCTTCATCCAGCTGATCAAGATGATCATTGCGCCGCTGATCTTCCTGGTGATCGTCACCGGCATCGCTGCGGTCAGCGACGTCAAGGCCGTGGGCCGGGTGGGTGTCAAAGCCTTGGCGTACTTCACCGGCGCCACGCTGTTCGCCTTGGTCTTCGGGCTCGTCGTCGCCAACCTGGTGCAGCCGGGCGCCGGCCTCAACATCGATCCCGGCACGCTGTCCCAGGACGCACTCAACGCCAAAACCTCCACCGCCCCGCCCAAGGATGCCGGCGCCTTCCTGCTCGGCATCATCCCCACCAGCGTCGTTGGCGCCTTTGCCGGCAACAACCTCCTCCAGGTCCTCTGTTTCTCCGTCTTCTTCGGCGCGGCGATCGTCGTCGTCGGCCGTGAACGCTGCCTGCCAGTGATCACCCTGATGGAAACCGTGCTGGAACTGTTCTTCAAGATCATGGGCTGGGTGATGCGTGCCGCGCCCGTGGGAGCGTTTGGCGCCATGGCCTTCATCATCGGCCAGTACGGCCTCGATTCCCTCGGGACCTACGCGGTGCTGATCGCCGCCTGCTACGGCGCCGCAGCAGTGTTCATCGGGCTCCTCTTCGTGGTGGCATGGGCCTACCCCAGGGTGCCGCTGTGGCAGTTCCTCAAGTACACCCGGGAGGAATTCCTGCTGGCCCTGGGCACGGCATCCACCGAGTCCGTCCTGCCGCGGATCATGACCAAACTGACCAACGCGGGCTGCTCCCGCGCCACTACGGGCCTGGTGGTTCCCACCGGCTACTCGTTCAACCTGGACGGAGCAGCCATCTACCTCTCCATCTCCCTGCTCTTCCTGGCCCAGGCCTTTGGCTACAACCTTGACCTGGGCCAGCAGCTCGCGGCCCTGGGCATCCTGATGCTGACGTCCAAGGGCATGGCCGGAGTTCCCGGATCTGCCTTCCTTGCCTTGTCCGCAACCGCTGGTGCGCTGGGCATCTTCCCGGTAGCCGGCGTCGCGCTCCTCCTCGGCGCCGACCGACTCATGGATTCCATGCGTGTTGTGGTGAACCTGCTGGGCAACTGCGTGGCTACGTTTGTGGTGGCCAAATGGGAAGGACAGTTCGATCGCGAGGCCATGCTCCGGGCGTTCGCCGGCGGGGACGCTGCGACGGAATCCGTCGGTGGAGGCACGACGACGGCAGCCGAGGGACAGCCGGACGTTGCCGCGGTGCCGCAGGGGGAGGCGGCGGGACCCGGCGCCGAGTTCACGCACCCGGGCGCAGTGACTGCACAGCCGGCAAGCGCTGCGCCGGCGGCAGTCCGGTAGGTACGCGCCTCCCGGCCGCCTGTCCTGCCTTCCGCGCCCACCATGTTGCCCCGGCCCGGCGGTCCGTCCCCCTGAGACTGTTGTCCGGCCCGTGTTGCACACTGTCCCTATGACTTTTGCCAATGTGGGAATGCTCGGAACCAAGCCCGGCCAGCGCGATGCCCTGGTGGCCATCCTGCTCCGGCCCAAGCCCGGGATGAGGGAGGCCGGCTGCCTGCTGTACGAGGTGGGGGTGAATGACGAGGTTCCGGACACGGTTTTCGTCTCCGAACTCTGGGAATCCGCCGAGGCGCACCAGGCATCACTGCAGTTGGACAGCACGCGCGCAGCCATCGCTGAGGCCATGCCGTTGCTGTCCGGGGAAATGGCCGGCCACCGGTTCACGGTGTTGGGCTCGCCGCTGGAGTAGGCCGGTGCGCGCCACTCGTTGAAACGCCCGGATTCCGGAGCGGGAATTTTGTTCCGGGATCCGGGTACCGTTCCAGCCTGAGTGGACTACGGTAATCGGGGTAAGGAGGACACATGAAACCGCTGCCCGCGCTTGAACTTGTCACCCGCCTCGAGGACGCCGACTGGCTTGATCCCCTGGCCAAGAGTGTCCGGAAAGCCGTAAAGAAGGTCATCCCGGCCCGTTGGGCCCGCGATGTCCTGCACGGCGTCCCTGTCGGCCACCCGGTCCATCCCCTCGCCGTCCAGGTGCCCATTGGTGCTTGGCTTTCGGCCGGCGTGCTTGATGCAGTTCCTGGAGGCGAGAAGGCCGCCAGGCTCCTGATTGGAGTCGGCGCGGCCAGCGTGGTTCCGTCCGCCCTGGCCGGGTTCACCGACTGGTCGCAGCTGCACCCGCAGCAGCAACGGGTGGGGCTGGTGCACGCAGCGGCCAACGTCACGGCCACCGGGCTTTACCTTGCCTCGCTGGTGCAGAGGGCAAGGGGCAGCCAAGGAAGCGGCAAGGTGCTGGCGTACCTGGGGCTGGCCACGGTGAGCGCCGGCGGCTTCCTGGGCGGCCACCTCACGTACCGGCAAGCCGCCGGGGTGAACCACAGCGAGGAAATCCCGCACCGGTTCCCGTCCGGCTGGCATCCCTTGGCGCCGTTGGTTGACCTGCCCGAAGGCGGCCTCCACAAGCGCGACGTGGCCGGGATCCCGCTGCTGGTCCACCGCGAGGGTGACACCGTCAACGTCCTGTCCGACGTTTGCAGCCACCTTTCCGGACCGCTTCATGAAGGCAAGGTCAAGGACGACGGCGGGGACCCGTGCGTCGTCTGCCCTTGGCACCGGAGTACCTTTTCGCTGCGGACCGGCGAGGTCAAGGCCGGGCCTGCCACCGCCCGCCAGCCGGTCTTCGAAACGCGCACCAATGGCGGCCTCGTGGAGGTGTGCCTGCCCGGGGCTGACTGAGCGGGGAGCCCCGGCCTGCGCGCGAAGGCCGTTCGGCCCTACTGCGCGGTACGGAACGACGAAAGAATTGGCCCATGGCGGGTGCCGGCGGAGTGGAACCATGAGTCAACGCCGCAGCGTCAACATGGAGCTGCGTTCGGTGATACGCCACGCGGGGGTGCGACTGGACGATGCGTGTTTCTGAACCACGGGAGATCGCTTCCGGCCTCCTGCTCCTGACCTCCGGCAGCGGGCCACTGGCTTCGAACTTCTACCTTGTCCGGACCGGGCCGGCCTGGGTGCTGGTGGACTGCGGTTGGGGAAGCGGCGCGGAACCAGCACGCATCGCCGTTGAGCGCGTCCTCGGGCCGGGGGCGAAACCTGACGCGATCTTCCTGACCCACATCCACCCGGACCATTCCGGCGCCGCGGGCGCGTTGGCCCGCGCGTGGAAGGTGCCGGTGTACGCCCACCAGGCCGAGTTGCCCATGGCTGCCGGAAGATATGTCCCCGCGCGGTCCATGCCGCTGGACCGGTGGATTACAGCCCCGCTGATGTGGTCGCTGCCGGCCCGTGCGCGTCGCAGGATTGAGGCCGCGGGTGACATTTCGGACCTCGTGCGGCCCCTTCCCCGCAGCGGCGAGGTGCCGGGCATGCCCGGATGGGTGGCGGTGCCCACGCCGGGCCATACCGCCGGGCACGTTGCCTACTGGCGCGCAGGCGACGGCGTCCTCATCACCGGCGACGCAATCGTCACGGTGAACCTGAACTCCCTCGGCGGGATTCTGCTGGGATTGCCCGACCTGTCCGGGCCGCCCTGGTACACCACGTGGAACATGGACGTGGCCAAGGCCTCGGTCACGCGGCTTGCCGGACTGGGGCCCCGCCTGCTGGCGCCCGGGCACGGGCAGCCGCTGACTTTCGGGATCGCTCCCCGGTTGCGTGCACTGGCCGCGAAGGAGCCAAGGCAGCGGACCGCATTTCGGCGGCGCGCCGCGGGAGCACCCGGGGCTGTCTAATGTGCGGCGATCGAAGCGTCGCCGCTTTGCGGCCGCGGTTCCTCCGGGGCTGGTCAGGCCTAAAATTCTCAGTCAGCACGGGAACCACAACAAAATACTCAAACGGAGGCCATCATGACGAGCGATAAGAACCGGCCTGACGTCTTTACGCGTTTTACCACCAGGACGGCCAAGATACTCGGACACGCCTGGGTATTCGTCCTCGCCGTGGCTGTACTCATTGTGTGGGCCTTGACCGGTCCGCTGCTGGGGTTTTCAGACACCTGGCAGCTGGTCATCAATACCAGTACGACCATTGTGACGTTCCTGATGGTCTTCATCATCCAGAACACCCAAAACAGGGACACCGCCGCCCTGCATGTGAAGCTCGATGCGCTGATGCTCGAACTCAAGATCAGCAACGCGAAGCTGTACGAGGCCGAAGAGGAAGGCGAAAAAGAAATTGAGCGGCAGCGCCGACGGATCGAGGAAGCAGCCGAAGACGGCGGATAGCGGGGTACCTGGCGTAGGTGCTGGACGATCCGGCGGCGGCTGCATAGCCTGAATTTGACCGCACCAACGGAACTGCGACAGGGCGGAGGTCCCCTCATGACCATCAAGCTGAACGACGCCGGACTTCGTCAGGCCCGGAAGCTGATCAAGGACTCCAGAATCGCGCGCGATGCCCGCGACGACTGGAGCGAACATGCCCCGGACACGGAGCAGGAAAATGCGTACATAGACAAGCACGGCTACACCGAATACGGCACCTGGCACCTGGGCGAAGACAGCGACAAAACCCCCGAAACGAAGGGCCGGTACAGCTTTCCCTTCGGGGATTTCCGCCGGCTGCACAGGTGCGCCGTGCTGGCCATCGAAAGCCGGGCCGCCCAAAACAACTACGACGACATCGCCAAGGCGGCAAAGTCGCTGCTTGAGGAACTCGACAAGGACTAGTCGGCCCGGCCAGATCTGCCATGAACGCAGGTGATGAGCCCGGGACCATGCTGGACCGGGCCCAAACACCCGCGGAGCCTGCCCCGATTGCTCAGCTGGGTGCGCTGGCCCATTGGCCCCTGCGCAGCACTGCCGCCAGGCTCAGGTCGTGGTCAAGGACCACGACGTCGGCCTGCATCCCGGCGCGCAGGTCACCGGCCTGCGCCGAGAGACCCAACAATGATGCGGGGACGGCGGAGGCGGAGGTGACGGCATCCCGCAAGGGAACTCCGGCAGCCACGCAGGAGCGGATGACATCCAGCAACGTGCTGGTACCCCCGGCAATTGCACCCGTGGCGTCAACCCGGGCTACGCCGCCGGCAACCGTCACGGCGAGGGAGCCCAGCATGTACTGTCCATCCTCCAGGCCGGTGGCGGCCATCGAGTCGGTCACCAGCGTGATGTTCTCCGGGCCCACGAGGTCAAACACCAACTTCACGGTTTCCGGGGCAAGGTGAACGCCATCGGCAATCAGCTCCACCACGGCCTGCCCGGCCTTGGCCGCACTGAGGCTCGCCGATACCGGCCCGGGCGAGCGGTGGTGCAGTGGCGGCATGGCATTGAACAGGTGGGTCACCGTTGGGCGGTTCCTCCCGGTCGCGTTGCCGGCCGAATCCAAGGCCTCCGCCGCGCGTGCCAGGAAGGCTGCCGCCGTCGCATGGTCCGCGGCGGTGTGGCCCAGGGACGGAATGATCCCTTGGGCCGCGAGCCGGACCGCAAGTTCGGAGGCACCCGGCAGCTCTGCCGCGAGGGTCATCGATACCAGGGATTTCCCCGCCGTGGCCAGCATGCGGGCCACCAAATCCGGATCGGGTTCCAGGAGCAGGCCGGGATCGTGCGCACCGCACTGGTGGCCCGAGAGGAACGGACCTTCCAGGTGCGAGCCGGCAACCAGCTCCTGGCCTGCCAGCTCCCTTAGCATTCCAAGGTTCCGCACCAGGTCCCCGGGCTTTCCGGTGACCAGGCTTGCCACCAGCGTGGTGGTTCCACGGCTGTGCAGGTAGCGCGCCGCCCGCGCCGCGCCATCGGGATCGCCCTCCGAGAAATCCGAACCATAGGCGCCGTGGCAGTGCACGTCCACGAGGCCCGGCATCAAGACCCGGCCGGCGGGTGCCTCGGGCGGAAGAACCCCGGGGAAGCCCCGCGCCGGCCCGGCGAAGGTGACCAGGCCGCCGTCGGCCGCCACCACTCCATCCGCAACATCCAGCGAGGCGGTGACTATGCGGCCGCGAAGAACAACGTCATCGCCCATGGTTCAAGGTCCTTTGTTCGGTGAAATCATCGATGGAAACAGCAGCGGCAATGCGTGCTGCCAGTGCGGGGTCCGCGGCGCCGGACCGGTGTCCGCCGCCCGCAGCGTCGCCGTGCCGGGGCCGCGCCGAGGTGTGCACGGCATGGACCCCCGCTTCAAGGAGCGACGGTACCAGCGCCAGGGTGACGCCCCCGCCCGCCATGACCTGGACCGATGGCGCACTGTGGCGCCCCTGCTGCACAAGCCGGCCCAGCATCTCCAACCCCGCGGCGCAGTCGGGACCGCCCCCACTGGTGAGGACGCGGTCCACTCCGGCGTGCTCCAGTAAGGAGAGCACCTCGGCCGGGTCGGCACCAGCTGCCAGGGCTGCGTCGAACGCGCGGTGGAACGTGATTTCGGCTTCCGGTTTCACGGCCCGCGCAGCAGCAACGATGCGGCGGATCGCCGGGATGTCCGGGCTGCCGTCCGGGGACAGGACACCAACCACCACACCCGCGGCTCCGGCGGCCAAAGCCGCGGTGGCATCGTGCTCGATGACATCGAGCTCTTCCGGCGAATAGCTGAAGTCGCCGGGCCGCGGACGCACCAGGACATGGACGGGAAGTCCCAGGCCGCAGGCCTGCCCGATGGTGCCGATGCTCGGCGTGATGCCCTCTGTTTCCGCCAGGGCGGCGCACAGTTCAACGCGGGCAGCGCCCACGGCAGCGGCCAGCCGGACGCCGCCGGCATTCTCCACCGCCAACTCCAACTGCACGGTCCCGGCCCTGGGCACCCGCCTGGAGCTCAGAGTCCCTGCCATGCCGGCTTCCGGCCGAAGGTGTCCTGGTAATACTCGCGGTGGGCGAGCCGTGAGGCAGCCGCCTCGTCCACGAGCACCGACACGTGCGGGTGCAGCTGGAGGGCCGACGCCGGGCAGACCGCCGCGACGGGACCTTCAACGGCGGCCGCCACGGCCTCTGCCTTGGCCTCGCCCATGGCCAGCAGCAGCAGGTGCCGGGCCTCCCGGATGGTGCCCAGGCCCTGGGTCAGCACATGGTCCGGGACCTCCTCCGGTGCAGCAAAGAAGCGCGCGTTGTCCTGGCGGGTCTGCCGGGTGAGCGTCTTGATTCGAGTGCGGGAGGCGAGCGAGGACATGGGCTCATTGAAGCCCACATGGCCGTCCGTCCCGATGCCCAGGATCTGGATGTCCACCCCGCCGGCGGCGGCGATCCGGGCTTCGTACGCGGCGGCCTCCGCCTGCGGATCCCGGGCCATGCCGTCCAACCCGTGGACCGCGCCGGCGCCGAAGTCCACGCTTGCCGTGAATTCGTCCCGGATGACCGAGTGGTAGGACTGGGGATGCCCGGCAGGCAGGCCCACGTACTCGTCCAGCAGGAAGGCCTGGGCCGAGGCGAAGCTCAGCCCGCCATTCCGGTGCCGGTCGATCAGTTCGCGGTAGGTACCCAGGGGTGTGGAGCCCGTGGCCAGTCCCAGGACGGACGGGCAGCGGCGGACCTGTTCCTCGATGGCATCCGCGGCCATGCGGGCGACGTCGTCAGGGGTGGGCAGAATGATGATTTCCATGCGTTGGGTTGCTTTCGGCTGGAGGGTGCAGTTGGTGGGCGGTCTACTTTGCGGCTTCGGTTTCCACCGTCACTTCGTCGTCCTCACGGCCCGGCGTGCGAAGGTTCCAGCGCTTGATGACGAACGAGAAGAGGAAGTAGTAGATGGCCGCGTAGCCCAGGCCGATCGGGATCAGCATCCACGCGTTCTGTGCTTTGCCGAAGTTGAGGACGAAGTCGATCAGGCCGGCTGAGAACGTGAAGCCGTCGTGGATGCCCAGTGCGTTGACCAGGGCCATGGAGGTTCCGGTCAGGGCGGCGTGGACGACGTAGAGCGGGAACGCGACGAACATGAACGAGTACTCAAGGGGCTCGGTGATGCCGGTGAAGAACGCCGTGAGTGCGGTGGAGAGCATGATGCCGCCCACGATCTTCTTCTGCGACGGCTTGGCGTGGCGCCAGATGGCAAGGGCTGCGGCGGGCAGGCCGAACATCATGATGGGGAAGAAGCCGGTCATGAAGGTGCCGGCGGTGGGGTCGCCGGCGAAGAAGCGGTTGAGGTCGCCGCGGACCAGGTGGCCGGAGGCGTCCGTGTAATCGCCGATGAGGAACCACACGCCCGAGTTCAGGATGTGGTGGAGACCGGCGGGGATGAGCATGCGGTTGGCGAAGCCGTAGATTCCGCCGCCGAGTACCGCGTTGCCCGCCACAGCCTGTCCCACTGCGGAGAGGCCTGCGTTGAAGAGCGGGTACAGCAGGGCCAGGACGACGCCGGCCACCAGGCTGGTGACGGATGTCAGGATGGGGACCAGGCGCCGGCCGCTGAAGAAGCCAAGGAAGTCGGGCAGCTTGGTGCGGTAGAACCGCTGCCACAGGCCGGCGGACAACAGGCCCACCACGATTCCGGCGAGGACGCCGTAATTGATCATGGCCGGCTTCCCCGCGGGGTCCAGTTGGCCGTCCAGGACCAGGGGAGACATCGCCTTGAAGACGCCGTCGATCACCATGTAGCCCACCACCGCCGCAAGTGCGGTGGAGCCGTCTGCCTTCTTGGCCCAGCCGACGGCGATGCCCACCGCAAAGATGAGGGGCAGCCAGGTGAAGATGGCGTTGCCTGCGGCGGAGATGACGGACGCCCCGCCTTCGAAGCCGGGGATGGCGCCGAGCAGGTCGGCCTGGCCGATGCGCAGCAGGATGCCGGCGGCGGGAAGGACGGCGATGGGGAGCATCAGGCAGCGGCCCAGCCGCTGAAGGGTGGCGAAGGCCCGATTTGGCTTCTTCTCTGGGGCCAGGGCGGTGGTCTCGGATGTTGGCATGGTTGCACCTCTGCGGGGTTCGGGGGGGGCTTGTGAAGAATGGGTTCCAGCCGGTACTGTCTGGTTATGACCAGTTCAGTGTGATTCATCCCACGGTCCGGTGTCAAGGAAGGAAAATCCCTCCAGGACGGGCCGCCCGTGGCGAAAGAAGCCAGCATTGGTCGTACCGGGGCCGCCGGCCCAGGTGGAGGAAGATGTGCTCCGTGCGGGCACCGTCAGAAAGGGCAGCCATGTCCAAAGCAGAAAAAATCATCGAAGGCCTGGGCGGAGCCGGCAACATCGTGGAAGTGGAAGCGTGCATCACGCGGCTGCGCACCGAGGTGAAGGACTCCTCACTGGTCAATGAGGCCTCGCTCAAGGCTGCGGGAGCCCATGGCGTCCTGGCCGCCGGCACCGCCGTGCAGGTCATTGTGGGCCCGGAGGCGGACACACTGGCCGAAGACATCGAGGACCTCCTCTAGTGGCGCAGTCCTTGCCGGTCTATGCCCCCATCGGCGGGTCGGTCATTCCGCTGGCCGACGTGCCGGACCCCGTCTTCGCAGGCCAGATGGTGGGTTCCGGCGCGGCCGTGGAGCCGCCCGCCGGAGAGGCGTTCGACGTCGTGTCCCCCGTGGCGGGGAAAGTGGTCAAGATGCTGCCGCACGCCTTCGTGGTGGTCGAGCCGTCAGGCCGCGGCGTCCTGACACACGTAGGCATCGACACCGTCAAGCTCAAGGGCGAAGGCTTCAAGGTGCTGGTGGCGCAAGGAGACGTGGTCGAGGCCGGCGAGCCGGTCATGCACGTCGATCCCACGGCAGCCCTGGCTGCGGGCTACTCAATGGTGAGCCCCGTCGTCGTCCTGGATACCAAGCCGGACACTGCCACCTTGGTGGAGGCCGGGACCGTCAGTGCCGGCGAGCTGCTGTTTACGCTCGGCTGAACCGACTCACAAGCGGACCTCCATGCTGAGGGAATAGCGGTCCGAGCGGTACCAGGAGCGCGAATGCTCGATGGCCAGCGCGCCCGAATAGGACACGCGGTCAAACGCCAGCACCGGCGCTCCGGTGCCAGTCCCCAGGAGTGCCCCGATGTCGGCCGGGGCGCCCTCGGACCGGACGCTTTGGCGCGCCCGGTCGATCTGGTGGCCGAACTGCGCGGCCAGGGCCTTGTAGACGGAGCCGGTGAGGTCGATGCCCAGCAGTCCCGGCGCATGCTGGGGGTTGTACCAGGCGTCGTCCACGCTCACGGGCCGGCCGTCCGCAAGGCGGAGCCGCTTCAGGTGGAACGCCTCCGCGCCCGGGGCGAGGCTGAGTGCGGCGGCCGTGTCCTCGGGGGCCGGGACCTGTTCGGCCACCAGGACCACCGTGCTGGGGACGTGGCCCATCGCCTCCATCTCCTGCGTGAACGAAGCCAGGTGCAGCGTGGACTGGACCGGGGAGTCCGCCACGAACGTCCCCTTCGCCGGAACCCGCACCAAGTGCCCTTCGTTGACCAGGCGGCCGATCGCGGCGCGCACGGTGATGCGGCTGACGCCGTAGGAATCCATGAGGGTCCGCTCGCTGGGAAGCCGGGCGCCGGGCTCCAGCTCCTCCTTGGCAAGTTTGAGGATGATGAGCCGGAGCTGCTCATGCTTGGGGACCTGGGTGTTATTGATGGGCGCGGTGGCCGCCTGCGCCGTGTTGCCGGGTGTGGCGGACATCCAGCCCCTCCTTCGTCTGGAGCGGTCCGGTTAGGACCACTTCCTCGGATTATTCCACACGGAGCCGTCCAAGGAGAGGCGTGTTGGCGGCGGGCTGCCGGACGCCTGGCCGGCAGTGCCAGGAAAGAGGGGAAGGCCAGGACGTCGCTGTCCTGGCCTTCCCCTTTTTTGCCTTTACCTGCCGGGCAGGATGCCTACTGTGCCTTGCTGCCTAACCCTACGCGGGCACTCCCGTCCGCCGGGAGTTCGGGGATGACGTCGCGGGTTGGCGCGCCGCGGAACTTCGGCGAAGGCTCCTGGCCTTCGGTCAGGCGCTGCAGCTCCTGGCCTTCGAAATCCTCTTCCTTGCCGAGCAGGATCGCGGAGTCGTGGTTGGTGATTTCACCTTTGAAGGCCCGCACCATGACGCTGTGGTCGAACTGGCCCTCCCACTTGGACACCACGAACGTTGCCACGCAGTTGCCCAGCAGGTTCACCACCACGCGCATCGAGTCCATGAGCCGGTCGGCGCCGAGGAGGAGCGCGACGCCGGCCACCGGGAAGATGCCCAGTGCGGCGGCCGTGGCCGACAGGGCCAGGAATGACGATCCCGGAACCCCTGCCATGCCCTTGGATGTCATCAGCAGCACGCCCAGGGCCGCCAGCTGCTGGCCCAGGTCAAGGTGGTGGCCGAAGGCCTGGGCAAGGAACAGCAGGGAGATCGACAGGTAGATCGCCGCGCCGTCCAGGTTGAAGGAGTAGCCGGTGGGAACCACCAGGCCCGTGGTGGCGCGGGAGCAGCCCGCGTTGGTCAGTTTGGTCATGATCCGGGGCATCACCGCTTCGGTGGACGCTGTGCCCAGGGCCAGCAGGAATTCTTCCCGGGTGTATTTGAGGAAATGCCAGAGCGGCACCCGGGCAAAGCCCCAGGCCACGACGAACAGCAGGCCAATGAACACCAGCGCAGCGCCGTAGCAGGCGGCAATCAGGACCGCATAGGTACTCAGCGTGTCCAGCCCGTACTGGCCGATGATGAAGGCCATGGCACCAAATGCGCCCAGGGGAGCCACTTTCATGATCCAGGCCATGATCTTGAAGATCAGTTCCAGGACCGTTTCCATGACATTGACCACCGGCATGCACCGCTCGCGGCCGATCACGACGATCGCTGCACCGAAGAAGACGGAGAAGAAGAGGACCTGGAGGAGGCTGTTGCTGGCGAAGGCGCCGATGACGCTGGCGGGAATGATGTCCAGGATGAACGACGCCGCATCCTTGGGTGCCGCGGAACCGGTCTTCGCGTCCAGGTCCGCCTGGGAGAGGGTGGACGGGTCGATGTTCAGCCCGGCGCCCGGCTGGACGATGTTGCCCACGATCAGGCCGAAGACAAGGGCGAACAGCGTGGCCCCGGTGAAGTAGAGCAGGGCCTTGACGCCAACCCGGCCGACCGCTTTGACGTCGCCAACGGCCGATATTCCGGTGACGATCACCAGGAAGATCAGCGGCGCGATGATCATCTTGATGAGTTTGATGAAGCCATCTCCAAGCGGCCTCAGTTGGGATCCGAGGTCCGGCCAGAAATGCCCGATGAGCACACCTGCCACGACGGCGATCAGAATCTGGAAGAAGAGCGACTTATACAGCGGCTTCCTCTTCGCGGGCACCGAACTCGCCTTCAGTGCCTCAGGGTTAGGGATCTTCATTGACCTTTGCCTATCAATTGGGAACAGCCCGTTTTCGGGGCTCGTTTCCAACGTAATCCCGGTCACACTATTCCGCAAGAGGAAAACCAAATTCCACAATACGGAAGGCTAATCCGGCTTTGTGACCGAAGGCAGCGCCAGGCGCGAGGCCAGGTCGGCTGCCAGCTCATGGGCAGGGACCGAGGCGTCCAGCTTCACGAACCCCGCGTACTCCGGCAGTTCCCGGTATCCCGACTGGAATGCGGCGAGGTCATCAAGGGTCTCGGAATCCGTGCCACGTGCAACGATGCGGCGGTATGCTTCGGCGGGTTCGATGTCCAGGTGGAAGATGGCGTCCGGTTCCGGGAGGCGGGCGAGCAACCATGGAAGCAACCGGCCCCGTGGAAGTCCATTGGCGGTTCGCAGCGCCAGCTGGCAGTAGAGGTGCCGGTCCATGACAACCAAGCCGTCGTAGCGGCTGGCGCGCAGGTGTGAAACCAGCACGTTGCCCACCCTGAGGACGGTTTCGACGGCGTCGGACAACCTGGCGGGCAAGCCAACTCCCAACCTGGCGGCCAGCAGGGACATGACACGCCGGCCCGCATGGTTGTTGACCAACCGGGCCCGGCCTCCCCGGGCCCGGACACCGGCGACCAGGGCACGGGCCGCCGTCGACTTCCCCGATCCGTCGATGCCTGTCAGCACAATGATCATCCGGCCTCCTCCGATGCCCCGTTTAACGCCGCGCCGGGGCGCAACGTCCCGGGTGAGGCGCAATTCACAGGGTGGGCAGCGGCCGGGGCCCGGGCAGGCCGCCCGGAGTCAGCCGCCTACATGACCCCGGTAGGTACCAGCAGTGCCCACGCCAGCGCCGGAGCCACCAGGACCACGCCGCCCGCATAGAACATCAGCTGCTTGTAGACCCGCGGGCGGTCGTTGTCGCGGGCGTTGGCCACCACCAGGGCGCCGTCGGTGGAGAAGGGGGAGACATCGACGACGGTGGCGGCGACGGCCAGCGCGGCAATGGTCCCGGAAGAGCTGAGCGAGCTCGTGGCCAGCAGCGGGCCGGCCAGCGGGATGAAGGCGGTCAACAGGGCGGTGGAGGAGGCGAAAGCGGAGCCGACGCCAATCACGTAGCACAGGATGAGGGCGATCAGCAGCGGCGCACCGAGTGCCAGGGCCTCCCCGGCGAGAGTGTCGATCACGCCTACATGCTGCAGCAGGGACACATAGGTGATCATGCCGGCCACCATCAGGACGGTGGACCAGGAGATCCCGCCGATGAACGACCGGTGTTCCCTGACGTTAATGAAGGCCAGCAGGAGGCCCGCGGAGAGCGCAACGAAGCCGATGGGCATGTGGAAGCCGAGGGAACAGACGAGCATGCCGGCAATCAGTGCCAGCGTCAGCACCTGCTGGCCATGCGGGCGGCCGGTAGCGGTGTCGATGTCCTGGCCCCGGACGCCCGCGCCGTCGCGCAGCCTGCCCAGCAGGGCGAACAAGGCGATGGTCAGCACCGAGAGGAGCAGGTTCAGCGCGAAGCTGGCCAGGAACAGGCCCGCCTGGGAGATCGGGAAGCCGTTCTGGAGGGCAATGTCGTGGACCAGGACGCCGGCCACGGACAGCGGTGAGAACCCGCCTGCGTGGGCGCCGTTAACGATGAAGGCGCCCATGACCACAGGGTGGATGCGGGATTCATAGGCGAATCCGATGGCGGCCGGTGCCAGCAGCGCAATCGCGGCGGGGGAGAACGTGCCCAGGGAGGTGAGGGCGGCCGCGATCAGGAAGAACACCCATGGGAGCAGCAGCATCTTGCCGCGGACCATGCGCAGGCAGCCCTTGACGATGAGGTCGATCGTGCCGTTCCGCTGGGCCATGCTGAAGAAATACGTGACGCCAATGATGGTCAGGACGATCGTGGCCGGGAAGGCCTCAAGGATCTGCCTGTCCGACATGCCCAGCATGAAGTACCCGACGCCGAAGGACGCCACGAGTCCCATCACACCGATGTTCAGCGGCCACTTGGTGGCGGCAACGAACATCACCACGAGTATCACCAGCGGGATGATCTGGACTGCAGTCATGCTCGGCTCCGGGTTCTGGGTGGCCGGCTGGCCATGCCGGCCATCGTCCACAGCAGGATACGACGCCGGGCGGAGCCGGACCGGGATGACGTCAAGGTTTCATCGAATGCGAAATCCCAGGCCGTAGGCTGGAAGCCGGTCGGGGGTTCCCCGGCCGGTACAGCAGTTCCCAGGTGAAAGGCAGGACCATGACCGTTTCCAGCGACGATCCCCAGAACGCCGCAGACCTCCGCGGGCCGGGCGACCCGGACGGGGCCAAGGACGAATCCAAGGACGACGTCACCAAGGCCCCGCAGTCCGGCCAGCACCTGGAACAGCCGGGAGCATCCAACATCCGCGAGGAACAGCAGGGCCATGCTGCCGGAACGGTCCCGGCATCGTATGTGGGGGGCGAAGAGGCTGACCCGGAACAGAAGCCCGAAGAGGCGCTGGCGGAGCCGGGCACCTGGGATGACGAAGTCTGATAATGATCACCCGCGCTGACATCGACCAGGCCGCGCAGCGGACAGCGGGCCTTGTCCGCAGGACACCCGTCCTGCAGGCGGATGCCGGCACCGCGGCCGGCCCGGTCTGGTTCAAATGCGAATTCATGCAGCACACGGGCACGTTCAAGGCCCGTGGCGCGCTGAACCGGATCCTGGCCAGCAAGGAACGGGGTGAACTGCAGGCGGACGTGGGGGTGGTTGTGGCATCCGGCGGGAACGCGGGCCTGGCAAACGCCTATGCGGCGGCCCAGCTCGGGGTGCCTGCAACGGTCTTCGTTCCTGAAGCGGCACCGGCCGTCAAAGTCGGCAAGCTCAGGGCCATCGGTGCCACCGTGGTCCAGGGCGGTTCAGAGTACGCGGCCGCCTATCAGGCCGCCATTGCGCACGCCGAGAAGACCAGCGCCGTCTATTGCCATGCCTACGACCAGCCGGAAATTGCCGCCGGCGCCGGGACCGTGGGCTCCGAGTTGCTGGAACAGGTGCCGGAGGTGGACACCGTCCTGGTGGCCGTGGGCGGCGGGGGACTGATGGCCGGCGTGGCTGCCGCAGTGGAAGGCCGCGCCAAAGTGGTGGCTGTGGAACCGGAAACTGCGCCCACCCTCCACGCCGCCCTGGCGGCAGGGGAACCGGTGGACGTCGCGGTATCGGGCGTCGCCGCGGACTCCCTGGGTGCCCGCCGCATAGGCGACATCGGCTTCTCCGTCGCGGTCCGCTGCGGCGTCAAAAGCGTCCTGGTCTCCGATGAACAGATCGTCGCCGCCCGCTCCGCGCTGTGGAACGACTACCGGATTGTGGTGGAGCATGGTGCCGCAGCCGCCTACGCCGCGCTGGCCTCCGGGGCTTACGTGCCCGGGAAGGATGAACGTGTTGCCGTGATCCTGTGCGGCGCGAATACAGACCCGGCGACGCTCTGAAAGGTCACCGGCCGCCCGGAGGGGCGGCCGGTTCCTTCACCCGGCAGCCTAGCCGGCGGCCTGGCCGCAGAACTTGCTGTAGGTGCTGCCGGCCTCCTGGTAGCCGGACTGGAGATCGGCGAGCTTGTCCTTGTCCGGGTTCTCCTTGGCCTGCTCATCCGTGTACGCAAGGATCGAAGCGAGGGCGGGCTTGAGATCGTCCGACGCAACGGCGTGGATGGGGCGGATCTGGTTGGCGAGGTTGTTCATGCCCGTCTTGCCGGCGTTGTTGGCGGGGTTCGACACAACAGCCTGGATCCGCTCACAGGTTTCAGCGGTGGTCAGTTGGTGCGAGGCGGAGCAGGCCGTGGCGGAGGCAACGAGGCCGGCGGCAAACAGGGCTGTGGCGAGTTTCTTCATGGGTCCCTCAGTAGTGGTCAGAGGTTTCGATTGTAAGCAGATCGGGTACCTCCTCGCCTTCGGGGCGGCTTTCATTGCTTCTTCCCTTGGTCCCTTTCTGCCCTGCAGTCGGCTCATCGAGGACCCGCCACGCGCCACCGAGCGCACCACTGGCCGGCAGGAGGACCTGCCGGCCAGTGGTTGAACCCGCTGCTGCAGGGTCAGATGGTCCGCGGGGCCTTGGCCAGGTTGGCGGTCAGCTCAGCGGCCGTCTGCCGCTTCACGTAGGCCGGGCGGTCACGCTCCACCCGCCAGCTTTCCGAGAGCGGGCCGACGTTGACCGTGTCGAAACCGAACTCGTCGTACAGGCGCGTGACCAGTTCGGCGGCCTCCGGGTAGTCGCTGGCGGTGGCCAGCGCACGCCGGTTTTCGGTTCCCGCCGGAGTTCCGTCTGAGGTGATGTCCTTGGCCATGATGTGGTTGAATCCCTTGGCCACCTTGGACTCGGGCAGGTGCTCCTGGAGCAGGCCGGAGGTGGTGGCCTCGCCGTTGTCCAGGGCGGGAATCCTGCCGTCCCGCTCCCAGTAGTAGTTGTTCGTGTCGATGACAATCTTGCCGGCCAGCGGCTCGGCCGGAATGTCCTTGTAGTTCTTCAGCGGCACGGTGACCACGGCAAAGTCCCCGGCGGCTGCAGCCTCGGCTGCGGTGGCGGCGCGGGCCTTGGGGCCAAGCTCAGCCACCAGTTCCTGGAGGGTTTCCGGCCCTCGGGAGTTGCTGATGACCACGTCGTAGCCCAGCTCCACGGCCTTCCGTGCAACCTGGCTGCCAATATGTCCTGCACCGATGATTCCGATTGTTGTCATACGGGCGGCAACACCGGGCCGCGCCAGGATATTTCAGGGCCCTGCCAGTGCGTCAGTTCTGTGGGCTGCGGGAATGCTGTGCGGCCCGGTCCACGATTTCGTGCGCAATCGCATGGACCTTCTTGTTCAGCGACTGGCTTTGTTGGTTGATCAGCTCATAGGCTTCGTCCGCGGTGACGCCGGTGCGGCCCATCAGGATGCCTTTTGCCTGTTCGATGACCGCGCGGTTGCGGGCCGAGGCGGCGACTGCTTCCGTTGCCAGCTGGTGCCGGTCCGTATGGATCGATTGGGTCAGATCCACCACCACACCCCAGACGCCCACCGGGGTACCGTTTTCGATGATGAAGTCCGCCGAGAAGAGCAGCTTGTGCTGCCGGTCCTTTCGGTCCCGGATGGACACGTAGATCGATGACGGGCCGCCCGATGCCGCCACGCGGTCCCAGAACGCCTGCACGGTGGGCCTGTCGTCCGGTTCGATGTGGGCGAGGGCCATGTCCATTGAGGGGATGACGTCGCCACGCTCGTAGCCGTAAATGCGGTACAGGTCATCAGACCAGCGGAAGATACCGTCGGAGAAGAAATATTCCACCAGCCCGGTGGGGCAGTTGAGGTACGCGGGGCTAAGATCCTCCGCTGATTCCGGAAGTGAAGAGATGCTGTTGGAAGTCACAGTGGGGCCGTTCGACGTGCTGTATCCGGGCTCCCCTGGCCCGGAAATTCAAGTGAACAGAATATAGCAGTTCCCGTCGCCGGGATGGGCCCTTGTCCGCTTACATTCCCAGGTAGCGGCCGGGCCGGTGGTTCAGGGCCAGGACCAGGTTCAACAGGGTGGCGCCCACCGCGGACAGGACCACCATCAGCGGCGCAACGAGGACGAGGGATGCCAGGACGATGGCCACGTCAAGCACCATCTGGACGTAGCCTGCGCGCCACGCGAACTTCTCCTGCAGGAGCAGGGCCAGAATGTTGAAACCGCCCAGGCTGGATTTGTGCCGGAACAGGATCAGCAGCCCGACGCCGGCGAGCAGGTTTCCGCCCAGCACGCCGTACAGCGGGTCCAGGTGCACGGAGCCGAATGCGGCAGGGTGCACGCCGGCCAGGACCGAGACCAGTGCGATGGCCGCCCCGGTCCGAAGGGCGAAATCCCAGCCCTTCTTCCAGACTGCCAAGGCGAAGAACGGCAGGTTGACCGCAAAGAAGATGATGCCGAACGGCAAAGGTACGGTGTAGCTGACCAGCAGCGCCAGGCCGGCGGTTCCGCCCGTCACCGCCCCGCTCGACTTGAGCAGGAACAAGCCCAAGGACGCTGCGAAGGTGCCGGTGAGGATGCCCAGGACGTCCTCGACTGCCGAATGGCGGACGGCCGACGACGGCCCTGGACGCGCCGCCGTCGGCCCTTCCTGGTGCACGCGGCCGTCCATGCTGGGTGCGGCGGCGGTGGTTTCCCCGGGGGCGCTCACTGGGCCGCGCCCGCCTGGGGCAGGAACCGTCCGCGATTGGCAAGGACGGCAAGCACCCTGTCGTTCGTGTCCGGGTCCGCAAGCGTAATCCGGACGCCGTCCTTGGCGTAGCCGCGGGCCAGGATGTCGGCCTCACCCAGGGCGGCGAGGACCTGTTCGCGGAGCTCGTCGGATGCGCGGAGCCAGTAGAAGTTCGCCTGGCTGTCCGGTACGTCCCAGCCATGGCCGCGGAGGGCGTCGATGACCCGGCTGCGTTCCGCCGCCACCGCCTCCGTCCGCCGGAGGATTTCGTCCCCGGCCGCAAGGGAGGCAACCGCGGCGGCCTGCGCCATCCTGTTCACGCCGAACGGCACGGCGGTGCGCCGGAGGCCCTCCGCGATCTGCGGCCGGGCGATCGCGTAGCCGATCCGCAGGCCGGCGAGTCCGTAGGCCTTGGAGAAAGTGCGCAGGATACAAAGGTTGGGGTACCGGCGGTAGAAATCCAGGGCATCAACGCCGGGTCCGCGCTGGAACTCGATGTAGGCCTCGTCCAGCACCACCAGCACCCGCGGCGGGACGGACTGGAGGAACTCCTCCAGCTGGCCGGCGCTGATGGAGACCCCCGTGGGGTTGTTGGGCGAACATAGGATCACCAGCCGGGTGCGGTCCGTGATGGCAGCCGCCATGGCGGGAAGGTCGTGCTGCTCATTGGCCAGGAGCGGCACGGGCACCGAAACGGCGCCGGCCACCGCCACCAGGATGGGGTAGGCCTCGAAGGAGCGCCATGCGAACACCACTTCGTCGCCGTGGCCGCACACGGCCGAAATCATCTGCTGGAGCACCCCGGAACTGCCCGGGCCGGCAGCGACTTCCTCGGCTGCGACACCGAAATGCCGGGCAATGGCTTCCCGGGCCTCCGGCGCTCCCATGCCGGGGTACCGGTGGATCCGGCCCGCTTCCGCCGAAATCGCCTCCACAACCGACGGCAGGGGAGCGAAGTGGCTCTCGTTGGCGGCCAGGGCGGCCGTCAAATCAGTCTGCGCGCCCTTGCCTGCCACGTAGGCGGGCAGCTGGGCGACGGCGGCACGGAGTTCCGGCATGGCGGCATCGGGAAGGGTAGCGGTCATGGACAGCATGGTGGGGTAAGGCAGGACGTCTGCGCAACACAGACGTCCCGCGCAGGACAGATCAGGCACCTGCTTGCCGGGACAGTGGCAAAATGCTCACTATGCACCACATTGATGCCCTGGACGCCGAGATCCTCCTCACACTCGACCAGGACCCCCAAGCCACCGTCCTCTCACTGTCCCGGACGTTGGGCGTGGCCCGTAACACCGTGCACGCCAGGCTGAGGCGGCTGGTGAACGACGGCAGCCTGGCCCCCTTCAGCCAGCGGGTGCGCACAGCGGCGCTGGGGCTGCCGCTGGTTGCCTTCATCTCGATTTCCATCAGCCAGTCATCCAGCGACCAGGCTGTAGCGGCACTGCAGACCATCCCGGAAATTATCGAAATGCACGCCACGACCGGGGACGCGGACCTGCTCGCCAAAGTGGCTGCGAAGGACCCCGCCGATCTCCACCGGATCACCAACGCGATGCTGGCCATCGACGGCGTCGTCCGCACCAGCACCGCGATGTCTCTGGTGGAAGTGATGCCCACACGGACCCTGCCCCTGCTGCGGGCAGCCGCGCGGAAGTAGCGGGACCGCCGTCAGGCAAGCTGGTCCAGGGCGTCGATGAGCGCGTCCACGAATGCGGTCAGGATGGCCGGCTGGGTGCGGCCGGTCATGGTCTGGATCTGGCCTTGGCGTTGCCGCAGCACCGGGTGCTCCAGGGTGACGGTCACCAGGTCCTCCTTGTCGCGCCGGTCCAGCGACAGGCCACCCACCAGCGAAACGCCGGCGAACGGAAAGAAACGTAACAGAACAATTTCTCCCATTAGGATCCCGTCAAAGCCTTGACTGAAATTGTCAGGCGCTGATAGACGTTAAGGGCAGAAAGCGTTTCCTCGCAGCAATCCTCCTCAAAATCACTCGTAAGGGGGACTGTCCACTGTGAATGAAACGTTCCAAAATGGCTGGGCGGTGCCCTGTGCTGCCGCCGCATCAAAGGAGATGTTCTTTTGGCAAACCCCTCAATGTATTCCCCGACGCCCCGGACGGGCAGGGCGCCGAAGGCTGCTGCTGCCGCCCTGGCGGCGGCAGCGATTGCCTTCACCGGCCTTCCATCAGCGGCCGCGGACCCCGCGGCGCCGGCACTTCCCGCAACGCCGGCAAATTCCGGCTCCCCGGCTGTCCCGGCAGCGCCGGCAGGGCAGCAGCTGAAGCGGCAGGTGGAAAGCCTTGACCGGGCCCCGGTCGCCGTCCTGACGGACCAGGGCGTCTCGCTGGGCTGGCGGATGCTGGGCCTGGACAAGGACAGCGTGGGCTTCCACGTCATCCGCGACGGCGTCCAGATCACCGATCAACCCGTCCGTGGCACCACCACCTACGTGGACCGCGCAGGCAAGGCGGACTCCACTTACGTCATCAAGACCGTGGGCAACGGCGAGGGGCAGGACAAACTGAGCGCCGGGTTCAGTCCGCTGGCCCAAAACTACCTGCCCATCAAGCTCGATAAGCCGGCCGACGGCGCCACCCCGGCGGGGCAGGCCTACACCTACAGCGCCAACGACTCGAGCGTGGCGGACCTGGACGGCGACGGCGCCTACGAAATCATCCAGCTGTGGAATCCCTCCAACGCGAAGGACAACTCCCAGTCCGGGTACACCGGAAACGTCTACGTGGACGCCTACAAGATGGACGGCACCAAACTCTGGCGCATCGACCTGGGCCGCAACATCCGCGCCGGCGCCCACTACACCCAGATGCTCGCCTACGACTTCGACGGCGACGGCAAGGCCGAAGTTGCCTTCAAGACCGCGGACGGCACCACGGATGCCGCGGGCACCGTCATTGGCGACCCGGCGGCTGACTACCGCAACAGCGCGGGCTATGTCCTGTCCGGGCCGGAATTCCTCACGGTGTTCAATGGGGCTGCCGGCACCGCCATGGACACCGTTCCCTATGATCCGCCCCGCGGCACCGTCACCGCCTGGGGGGACGGCTACGGCAACCGCGTGGACCGGTTCCTCAGTGCTGTGGCATACCTCGACGGCGAGCATCCGTCCATGATGTTCAGCCGCGGCTATTACACCCGTACCGTCCTGGTCAGCTATGACCTGGTGAACGGCAAGCTGGCCAAGCGGTGGAAGTTCGATTCCGACGCTGCCGGGGCTGAATACAAGGGCCAGGGCAACCACAACCTCTCCGTGGCGGACGTGGACCAGGATGGCAAGGACGAGTTCGTCTTTGGCTCCATGACCATCGACGACGACGGCCAGCCGCTGTACAACACCAAGCTTGGCCACGGCGACGCCATCCATACCGGCGACCTCGATCCCTCCCGGCCCGGCCTGGAAACGTTCGCGGTGCACGAGGACATGCGGTCGAGTGGAAACCGCGGTGCCACCTTCCGTGACGCCGCCACCGGTGAGGTCCTGTGGAGCATCCCGGCCTTCAAGGACACCGGCCGCGGCGCCACCGGCGACATCGACCCCCGTTTCCCGGGTTCGGAGAGCTGGGCGGTGGGTGGCGACGCCGCGTGGAACTCCACCGTCGGCTACCTGATGTCCGCCAAGGGTGAGCGGATTTCCGACAAGATTCCCGCCGCCAACTTCATGGCCTGGTGGGACGGCGACCTGCTGCGGGAGATCGTGGACCACGATTTCGACGCCGAGGCCGGCTATGGCGTGCCCACCATTTCCAAGTGGAATTGGGAAACCGAGTCCAGCGACCGACTGCTGACCGCCACCGGCGCCCGCACCAACAACTACACCAAGGGCAACCCGTCGCTGCAGGCGGACCTCCTGGGCGATTGGCGCGAAGAGCTGGTGTTCCCGTCGGCTGACAGCACCGAGTTGCGGATCTATACCAGCACCTCACCCACCGACGTCCGGCTCCGCACCCTGATGCACGATCCCATGTACCGGACCGGCGTAGCGCGCGAGACCGTGGGCTACAACCAGCCCCCGCACCCGAGCTTCTTCCTCGGTGAGGGCATGCAGGCCCCGGCCTTGCCGGCGGTCTACTACGCCGGCAAGGCCAAGTAGCACGGAGAAGAAAGCGCGGCCGCTCCGCCCCATCCGGGGGCGGGGCGGCCGTCTTTTTATGTGCTCGGCCGCGGATGCATGATCCGCATCTGGTCCCAGGTCCGCTCCGAGGCCGCAATGCTCCGGGTGGACCGTTCACGGTCCAGGGAAGCCAGCTCGACGGCCACCGCCTGCACTGCGGCAACGGCTCCCGTGAGGGAGGGGAAGAAGCCCGCGCTTTCGGCGGGGACCACGATCTTATGAACGGCGTGCGCTGCCACCGGCGAACTTGCGGTGTCGGTGATGCTGACGATCCGGGCCCCGAGCTGATGGGCGATGTCCACGGCGCGGACTGTGCTGTCATAGACCCGCCAGAGGCTGATGGCAATGACCAGGTCGTCCGGGGTCAGGCGCGCGACCGCATTGGTCAACGCTGCCACATCGGCATCCAGCAGCCGGACGTCATAGCCGGCGATGATGCCGTTGTGCTCCAGCGCCTTGCCCGGAATGGCGTAGCTGCCGGCGGCGATGATGAGGGTCTGCCGCGCACCTGCCATGGCCTCCGCAACGGCATGGATCACGGCAGGGTCCACGGTCCGCTCCAAGTGGGCCAGGTTGGACCGGTCCGTGGTCAGGGATGCCTGCGCCGGGCTGCTCACGTGGCCGTTGTGTTGTGCGGCGATCTCCACGGCGCTCAAGGACGCCAGGAAGCGGGAGCGGAGTTCGAACTGGAACTCCGCCCAGCCCTTGAAGCCTAGCGTCTGGGCGGTCCGGGTCACGGTTGAGGCGTTCGACGACGCCGCGGCGGCTATGTCGCTGACGGAGCCGTAGGAAGCCAGCCGCGGCTGGGAACGGAGGACGCCCAAGACCTGCAGCTGGCGGGCCGCGAGCTTCCGCCCCTGGGCCTGGCCATCGAGCCATTCGGTCAAGGTGGCGCTGTTAACTTCTTGTTTCACCTATTGACCTCCGCAAGTGATGCACGTAACTTCAATCTACATGCACAGATCTGTGCAAATCCTAAAAACTGTACAACTTGGCCCACTTCGGCAGGATTCCCAATGTCTCTCACAGCACGCCTGGACCGGCTCCCACTCAGTCGTCCACACTACAAGCTCCTCCTCATCGGAGGGCTCGGTTACTCCTTTGACGGCATGGACGGCGCCGTGGTGGCCTTCCTGCTGCCGCGCATCCAGGAGATCTGGGGCCTGAGCACCGCAAGCCTGGGCCTGGTGGGCTCGGCAGCGCCGCTGGGCTTCTTCTTCGGTGCCATCCTGTCCGGCTGGCTGGGTGACCGGTTCGGCCGGAAGAAGGTCATGCTGTGGGCGCTTGCCTTCTACTGCGCCATGTCCGTGGTGGCCGCCGTCGCCCCGAACTTCGAAGTCTTCCTTGTTGCCCGGGTCCTGGCGGGACTCGGCGCCGGCGCGGAGAGCGTCATCATCGCCCCGTTCCTTTCGGAGTTCATTCCGCCCAAGCGGCGCGGCTGGTTCATCGGGACCCTGGCCGGGTTCTTTTCGTTCGGCTTCGTGGCCGCGGCGCTCATCGGGCGGTTTGTGGTTCCCCTGGGTGACGACGGCTGGCGGTGGGCCCAGGTCATTACCGCCGTCCCCATCCTCCTGCTTCTTTGGTGGCGCCGCAGCCTTCCCGAATCACCCCGCTTCCTCATGAGCCAGGGCCGTGCGGCGGAGGCTGAACGGGTGGTGGAAGGGTT
Organism: Pseudarthrobacter sp. AG30; assembly: GCF_003116525.1. NCBI lineage: Bacteria > Bacillati > Actinomycetota > Actinomycetes > Micrococcales > Micrococcaceae > Pseudarthrobacter > Pseudarthrobacter sp. AG30. Next base: position 339,143 of record NZ_QEHL01000012.1, read on the forward strand.
CGAGCAGAAGGTGCTCCTCGCCACCGGCAAGGAGCTTCCGGTGGTGGAAGCCGGTGGGGAAGACATCACCAAACACGGGCAGAAGATCAGCATCTGGAACGCCCTGAAGGTCATGTGGTCTCCCGCCCTGCGTCGGAGGACCGCCGTGATCTGGCTGATCTGGTTCGTGATCACCTTCTCCTACTACGGATTCTTTTCCTGGATCCCCACCTTGTTGGTGGGGCGCGGAATTACCGTCACCAAGAGTTTCGAATACTCCATCATCATTTACCTTGCGCAGATCCCCGGCTACTTCTCCGCGGCCTGGCTGTGCGACCGGATCGACCGCAAGAACACCATCGCCCTGTACCTGGCGGGCTCGGCCCTCAGTGCGTTCTGGCTGAGCCAGTCCAACGATTCCGGGATGATCCTGGTGGCCGCGGCAACGCTGTCCTTCTTCCTCAACGGCACCTACGCCGGGGTTTACGCCTACACCCCGGAACTCTTCCCCACTTGGATGCGCGCCACCGGCGTCGGACTGGCCAGCGCGGTAGGGCGCGTGGGCAGCATCCTGGCGCCGTCCATCATCGGTGTGTTCGCCGCAACGCTCGGCTTCGGCGGCGTGTTCACCATGACCACAGTGGTCCTGGCCGTGGGCGTTCTCGGAGTCGTCATCTTCGGAACGTCCACGGCGGGCAAATCGCTGGAAGACATCAATGCCCGCACCGAACCCGAGCAGGCAGCCGTGTTGGGAGGCGGCAAATGACGCAGGATCCCAACCCCGCCTTCCAGGAAATCTACGAGCACCTCCGCCGCGAACCGGGCGTCATCCTGTTCACCGCGCTGCGCTGGCTGCCGGGTCCCTCCGTGCTCCGAAGGGTCTCCACCAGCCACCCGGTGGACTACCCGCTGGGTGCCGAAAAGTCGGTGGAAATCTCCGAAGGCTGGCTTGACACCGTCATAGCCAACCAGCGGCCGTTCCTCGCTCCCGATGCCGCCGCCCTCGCGGAGGTGTTCACGGACGTCGCCTTGATCCAGTCCCTGGGCTGCGGCGCAGTGATCAACATCCCGGTGACAAGCCACGGCGAGGTGGTGGGCGTCTTGGCATTGCTCGACGCCGAGGGGCAGTACACCGGCCACAGCCTGGACGCGGCGTCCGCAGCAGTGTCCGCTGCCTCCGAAAGGCTTGCCGCAGCCTTCATCGATTCAGACCAAACCATTACGACAGGAAAGGATGCAGTCCTCCCGTGACCTCCTCCACCGAACCACTCGTCATCAGGAACGCCCACGTCCTGGATATCCATGCCGGCACCTTCTCCTTGGCCGACGTCGTGACCTCCGACGGAAAAATCCGCAGCGTTGGGCCTGGTGCGGAAGCGCCGGATAATGCGCGGGTCATCGATGGCACGGGCAAATACGTCATTCCCGGCCTCATTGACGCCCACGTCCACGTGGTGGCTTCCAGCGCGGACTTCCGGTCCTTGACCTGGACGCCCGCCTCGTACGTGTACGCCCAGACTGCGAGGATCATGCAGGGCATGCTGAGCCGGGGCTTCACCACCGTGCGCGACCTCTCAGGCGCCGACTTTGGCCTGGCGAAAGCCCAGGCCGAGGGGCTCCTGGAGGGGCCGAAGCTGCACTTTTGCGGCCGCGCCCTCAGCCAGACCGGTGGCCACGGCGACATGCGCCTTCCCGGCGAGGACCACGAACCCAACGGCCGGGGATGCTGTGGCATCGGGCGGGTGGCGGACGGCGTGGACGCCGTGCGCGCCGCTGCCCGCGACGAGCTCCGCAAGGGGGCCCACCACATCAAGATCATGGCGTCCGGAGGGGTGTCTTCCCCGACGGACCGCATCGACTCCACCCAGTACTCGCGCGAGGAGATGCGGGCCGCCGTCGAAGAAGCGGAAGCGGCCAACCGCTACGTGGCAGCCCACGCCTACACGGCCCGGGCCATCAACCGCGCCCTCGAATCTGGGGTCAGGTCCATTGAACACGGCAACCTCCTTGACGACGAGAGCCTGCGGCTCTTCCTGGAGAAGGATGCCTTCCTGGTGCCCACCCTGGTGACTTACTGGGCGCTGAAGGAAGAAGGCAAGGAGTTTGGCTTGACCGAGGAGATGTGGGCCAAGGTGGATTCAGTCCTCAGCAGCGGCCTGGAAGCGATCGCCCGGGCGCACGAGGCTGGCGTGAAGATGGTGTATGGCTCGGACCTGCTGGGCGGGATGCACCGGCACCAGAACGAGCAGTTCCGGCTGCTGGGCAAGGTCCAGCCGGCCATCGACGCCATCCGGTCCGCGACCACCACCGCCGCCGAACTGCTGGGCCGCCCGGGTGAACTGGGAGTCATCGCCCCCGGAGCGGACGCTGATGTGCTGGTGCTCTCGGCGGACCCGGTGGAGGACATTGCCGTGCTGGCGGACATCGCCGACCACCTGGAATACGTAGTCCAGGATGGCACCGTCGTCGGCGGACGCGCCTGACGCTCCTGCGAACGGAAACGGGCGACGACGGCACCTGGCCAGGTGCCGTCGTCGCCCGTTTGTCCGCGGCGGTGGACTTGTCAGTCCAGGTACTTGCCCACCAGTGCCAGGTTCTGGATCACCGCCAGCCCGAACTGCGCCGTGTCATTGGTGGAGACGGTGGGTGCCTCGTCCACGGGCAGCAGTACGTGGGGTGGCTCGATCCGGCGCAGCGTGAAGGCGGATCCGTGGTTCAGGTGCTCGCCACCCTCGGTGAACTTGTCCCAGGCCCGGGCTGCGAGGTCACGATCCTGCAACCTTGCCGCCGCGTACGCCGTCAGCCGGCTGTGCGCCTGCGTCAGGTAGACGCCCTCCAAGGGCTGGCCGACCGCTTCCACTTGCTCCTCCTTGGTGGCCAGGAACAGGCGGCAGTACTGCAGCCAGGCCCGTTCGAAGTCCGCATCCGGCACCAGGTCCACCAGTTCGCTGCAGATCTCCACCAGCCCGAAGACGGCGCTGAGGTGTGAGACCTGGATCTGTTCGCGGCCAGTGTCGAACCGGCCTTTGTCCAGGTCGTACAAGGCTTCGCCGGTGAGGAAGCCGTACTTCAGCGCACCGATGTCCGCCATGGTGCCCAGCAGCCGGTCCCGGGACCATGGGTTACCGGTGCGTTCCCAGTCGGTGAGCCAGGTAGCGGCCAGGGATCCCCAGTCTGTCCCCAGCCCGACGCCCAGGGCGCCCCGGTTGGGCCGGTAGGTGGCAGCATCCGGGCGCACCTTGCGGACCGGATCCAGGCCCAGGAAGTTCCGGTCGCTGTCCACCAGTTCGCTCAGCAGGTCTCCGGTGCGCTCGTCGGCCGTGAGGTAGTAGTAGAAGCGGCGGTAGGCGGGGGTGCTGATCCGCAACTGCTTGGCGCTGCAGCCCCAGTGCTGGACGTTGTGCCGGGAACCCAGGCCCTTCCATGGCCCCAGGTGGTACACGTCCACCTCGCCGGTATGCCGGGTCATTGCCTCGGCGAAGCGGAAGATGTCTGCCCGGCCCGAGCGGAGGTAGGAGTACCACAACCACAGGTCGGGGGAGAGCTCGGAGTTGTCCCAGGCGTATCCGCCCACGTCGTAGCGCCACACGTGCCGGTCGAAGTCATACGTGTGCATCACGTCGCCGAAGTTCCAGAAGCCGTACCAGCGGCGCTGCTCCACCTGGCCGGCGTAGAAGTCGAAGAGGAAGTCCAGCTGGTCTTCCAGCCGGGCGCGTGCGGGAGTGCTGCGGTCCACCGGGTCCCAGTCACCGAAGACGCCCACGGAGTGCAGGTGTTCCGGCGTGGCCTGCAGCAGCGCCGGGGCGGACGCGGCGGCGGCGTCGGCGGCGAGGCCCACGGTGGACGGGGTGGCGTCATAGGCGAACAGGGTCACCTCGTGGGTGCGGGCAATGCCGGTGGGATTGCCGAATCCGGGTTCGTAGTCCTCGTAGGTGATCTCGAGCCCCTCGAGCTGCTCCTCGAACGTGTCCTGGCCCAGGCCGTCGTGGTAGAACCGCAGGTCCATGGGCTGGGCTTCCGGGGAGAACAGCCATGCCGTCAGGGTTGCCTCGCCGGTAGCAGCGCCGCGGATGTCCAGCTGGCCCGGGTGGGACTGCCAGAAATCCTTGATTCCCACGCCCAGGCCGCCGCGGGTGTCGCTCAGGGAGCAGAAGCCTGCCGAGCGGGTGCCGCCGGAGATTCCCACCCAGCCATGGCCGCCGGTGGTCCGCTTGCGCAGTTCGAATCCGTCCGCGTTGAGCTGGGTAAGGGTGTAGTCTCCCCAGCTGGGGATGAGGTGCAGCCGGCCTGAGACCTCGGGGTTCCATGCCTCCGCGGGGGGAGTGGCGCGGCCGGCGATTTGCGCCTCCCGTACGTCCGCGCCGGGGTCCCGGCGCAGCCCGGTCAGGCCGCGCACGGCCTCGGTGAGGAACCCGCCGTCGGCCCCGGCGATCCGGACGTGCCGGTCATGCAGTTCAGCCTCCAGCGGCACGCTGAACCGGACGCCGAGGCCGGCCAGGAAGTCCTGCTCCGGGTCCCCGTCCCAGATGAAGGAGTGCACCATGCGCACGCTGCGGGCGTTGGCGTGGAAGTAGAAGCGCACCACAAACGGCAGCCAGTCGCGATGCGCGATGTCCGCCAGGTCGGGGTGGTGGCGCCCTTCCAGCCGCACCACCGCGCGCACGGGCCCGGCTTGTTCCAGGACGACGGCGGTCACCTCGCCGGTGAAGGCCTTCCGGCCCGCGGTTCCGGCCCCTTCGGGAACGCCGTCCTGCAGCAGGCTGACCAGCCGTGCGTCGCGGGCAACGGGCCTGCCGTCCCTGGACAGGCTGCTGAACAGGGTGGATCCGCTGCGGTTGATCACCATCTGCAAGACGCCGGTATCAACTGTCAGCGCGCCGGCATCCTCGGTGACCGTGACGGCCGTACCTTCCGGCGCCTGCCGGCCTGCTGCTGCGGGCGTACCGGCGCCGGTCCGCACCCGGTAGGTTTCCGACGGGGTGTCCGTCGCCGGGAGGGCGATTCCCGCCCATTTCAGGGAGCCGTCCGGCCACGTGGCCAGCGGCCACGCCTGGCTGGGGAGGGGAGTGCCGGCGGCGTCCGCCACCGAAAGTGCATCAGCGCCGGGCACTGAGCCGCGGGCGAACGGCATGCCCCACGTTGTCCCGCCGCTGATTTCTGCCGGGGCCTGTCCATCGATCCACCTGATGAGGGTGCTGTCCGTCATGTCTTCCGATTCCACTGGTGATTGCCGCGCGTAAGGGTCCCGCCAGAATGCAGGAAAGCGCTTTCTCGATTACGACTACAACGTAGTAGATGGCAATGCCGGGCGCAAGGGGTTTCTGCCTTCCGGACTACCTGCCCGGCTGGTGACGGTCACATCTGATGAGTGTTCGGTCTTCGTGGCCAGGGTCCTGGCGGCCCATGCGCCCGGACGCATCGACGCTTGAACCGGACAATGCCAAGCTTTCACGCTGGCGTCCTGCCGCGGGCGTGAATACGGATGGCCGCCGTCCCAGCGACGGCGGCCATCCGAGCCTGTTAGTCCAGCGGCAGGGTTACCGTCACGCTGGTGCCGCTGCCCGGTGCGGATGTGATCTCCACTGTTCCGCCGGCTTCCTGGACGGCCACCGCCATCAGCCGCAGCCCGTACCCGTGGTGCCGCCCGCACGTGGCGGCGTCCCGGTCAAAGCCCGCACCGTCGTCGGCCACCACCAGGCGGATCCCGTGGTCAACGGCCAGCAGCTGGACGGTCACTGTGGATGCGCCGGAGAACTTAAAGGCGTTGCTGAGGGCTTCCCGGGCCGACTGGTACAGCAGGGAGGCACAGTCCGCCGGGATCTCGATGCCCCAGTGCGGAGTATCCCAGTGGACCGTAATTCCGTGCTGGCGAAGCGGTGCCGTGAGCCGGTCGATGCACCCGGCCAGCCCCAAAGTGTGGAAATCCAGCGGCTGGAGGTCGGTCAGCACGCCTCCGACCGTGGTGACTTCGTTGTCCAATGCTGTCTTGGTTCCCATGACTTCCTGCTCCCCAAGCTGGTTTTGTCTGATACCTCCAGCGTGGACCTCAAATGTCTAGGGGGTGCAAGATTTGCCTCAAGATCGGATCAATTCTGCGCAGGGCACCATGAGGCGAAGGTGGTCTGTGGTGCGTGCTCCCGGAAGCATGAACGAAATAAGACGAAGGACGTCCCATCTCCTGTACACTAATGGAAGACGAGAGGCCGCCGCCCGGTGCGGTCAAAGGAGATGACGTGACAGTAGCATCCGCAGCGGTACCGCCCGCAAGGTTCAGTGCACAAATCCGGTCCCATGCCCTCCAGACCCGAATCATGGAGCTCATCCTGGAACGTGGCCTGGACGTTGGCGATGCGCTGCCCACCGAGAGCGAGCTGTCCGCAGAGCTCGGCGTCGGGCGGAACACCGTCCGGGAATCCCTCAAGGTCCTCCAGGCCCTCGGCGTCATCGAAATCCGCCATGGCTTTGGCATGTTCGTGGCACCCAACAACTTCAGCGCCCTGGTTTCCGGACTGACGTTCCGCGGCCGGCTGTCCCTTCGGCACAAGGGCGAAGAAGCCATGGAGCTCATCGACGTGCGCCAGGCCCTCGAGTCAGGGCTGATTGGTTCAGCCATCGACCTGCTGACGGAGGAACACCTCGCGGACCTGAAGTCCTCGATGGAGGCCATGCAGGCCGCCGCAGCCCAAGGTGAGCCGCTGGCCGAGCACGACGCGGAATTCCACCGGAAGCTCTATGCCCCCCTGAACAACGAACTCCTGATCAATCTCATGGATGTGTTTTGGCAGGTCTACCGGCAGATCCATGAGGCCCTGGGATCGGGGCCGGTCAACCTGGAGGAACAGGCCCGGATCCACTGGGACATCTACGAGGCCGTGGCCAACCGGGACAAGGCGCTCGCGGCCGAACGCCTGCAGCGCCACTTCGACGGCATCCGCCAAAAACTCAAGGACGTCGCGTCCGCCTAGCGGCGCAAACCCGGATCCACCACGCTTCCGCGGCAGGCGGCCCTACGCCGGCCGGCCCGGCTGCCGCATGCCCTGCTTAAGTCCTTCCTTACGAGAAAGCCCAGCCTTGGAAATCTTTGTCGTTCCCGATGCCGCCGCCACCGGTGTGGTCGCCGCCGGGATTCTTGCCGCCGTCGTCCGCTCCAAGCCAGACGCCGTGCTGGGCGTGGCGACCGGAGGCTCTCCGCTTCCTGCCTACGCAGCCCTCGCGGGGCACCGGCTGGACATGTCCGGGGTCCGCGCATTCGCCCTGGACGAGTACGTCGGGCTGCCTGCCGGACACCCGCAGAGCTATGGCGAGGTGGTGCGGCGGGAAGTGACCGAACGGCTGGGAATGGACCCGGCGCTCGTTCGGGTACCCGCCGGCAACGCGGCGGACCCCCGGCAGGCAGCCGAGGACTACGACGCTGCCATTCGTGCTGCCGGCGGGGTGGACGTGCAACTCCTGGGCATCGGGCACAATGGGCATCTTGCCTTCAACGAACCAGGATCCGCTTTCTCCTCCCGCACCCGGGTGGAAGTCCTGGCCGAACGCACGCGCGCCGCCAACGCCCGGTACTTCACGTCCGAATCCGACGTGCCGCGCCAGTGCATCACGCAGGGACTCGGAACCATCCTCGAGGCCCGGCACTTGCTCCTGGTGGTGGCCGGAACTGACAAAGCCGGCATCCTCGCCCGCGCCCTGCACGGCGAGATCTCGGAGGACTGCCCCGCATCCGCGCTGCAAATCCACCAGCACGTGACGGTGGTGGCAGACGAAGCCGCGGCGGCACTGCTGGCTCCCGGCAGCGGCCAGGTTCCCGTGCGCGTTCCCCGGGAGGCTGTTGGCGTCTAGGACCGTCCCTCCGTGTCCCGGCCGCCCGGCCGCCACCACAGGATCCTGCCCGTCGGCCCGTTGCTGCGGCACGACGGCAAAGGCTGCGACACGAAGGCAAAGCAAAAGGGCGCCCGCCTGCACGGTGTAGCGTGCAGGAAGATCAACAGCCTGAGGGGGCAGCGCTTGAATATCACCGAGTCCGTCACAGCCGTGCGTCCGGCGCACGGAGACCTCGGCAGCGGGCATCCATGAACGCCAAACGGCAGGCGCAACCGTTGACGTTGTTCTGGAAACTCATCATCACCCTCTCCGCCGTGGTGGGCGTGGGTACCTGCGCGGGTCTTTGGCTTATTTACACGCACTTCCTGATGGCAACGCCCGGGACCATGGCAGTGCTGGAACGGCAGCTGACCAAGAGCGACGCCATCCCGGCCATCCAGGACGAAGGCGGCGAAGCGGTCATCCGTGAATCCCGGAAGCTCGCCTCCTATGAATCCATGACCTACTACGCCGCGCCGGCCAGGACGTCAGGCGTCGCATGCCTGGTGGGGAAGTATGACCTGGACCAGGTGTCCTACTGGGAGGCCTGCGACTACATCCCCGACGGCCGGGACATCCTGGCGGAAGTGCAGGACCCAGACGGCAGGGACATTCTCTTCGTCCCCGACCAGTTTGATCACGGCCCGATGGAACGGGACGGCTGGGTCACCCTGCACCGCAACCTGCTGGTCATGCCCTTCACTGAACCGCGGCAGCCCCAAGCTCCCGAACTGCTGACCCGCAACGCAACGTTGCAAAAGACCGGTTAGGCGCGGTTAGGCCAAGGCGTCCACGAACCAGCCGGTGAGGGTGGCGGGGTGCGTTATGGCCGTGCCCACCACCACCGCGAAGGCGCCGGCGTCGAGGGCCTGCCGGGCTTGCGCCGGCGAATGGACACGGCCCTCGGCGATCAGCGGGACACCGAAACCAGCCGCTGCGATATCCGCCAGCAACTCCAGGTCCGGGCCGGCGGTCTTGGGGCGCTCGCCGGTGTAACCGGCCAAGGTGGTGCCGATGAGGTCCGCACCGGCCTCGACGGCGGCGGCGGCATCCTGGAGCGAACCACAGTCCGCCATGACCAGGGCGTGGGATTCCTGGTGGATCCCGGCGACAGTCTGCGCCAGGGTCAGCCCGTCCGGCCGGTCGCGGCGGGTCCCGTCCACCGCCACCACGTGGGCGCCGGCGTTGGCCACGGCCAGGGCGTGCCTGAACGTGGGTGTGATGAAGACCCCGTCATGCCCGTCTTTCCAGAGCCCAATGACCGGAACCTCGACGGCGGCGCGCGTGTACTGGATATCGGCCAGGCCTTGCACGCGGACCGCCGCGGCGCCGCCGATCACGGCGGAGGCAGCCACCTGGGCGGTGGTGCGGGGATCCCGCATGGGTTCGCCGGGGTAGGCCTGGCAGGACACGATGAGCCGGCCCCGCAGGGATTCCAGGGCTTCGGGGGACAGGATCATGGAGTGCTTCCTTGGCTGGTGTGGAGGGGCAGAAGAACCAGGCGGGCAGCGCCCACAAGGGCAGCGGCATTGCCCAGGGCCGCGGGTACCACCGGCAGGTCTCCCAGCGCCGGCAGCAGTTCAGCCCGGAGCGCCACCCGCATGGGCTCCCACCACCGCTCCCCGGCATCGGCCAGGCCGCCGGAGACCACAACGATTTCGGGATCGAGGATGTTGGCCAGGCCGCCCACCGCCTGGCCGGCGGCCGCAGCGGAGGTGTGGATGGCCTTGGCGGCAGTGGTGTCGCCGGCGCCGGCCAGGGCGAAGACGCCGCGGGCGTCGCGGGCAGGGGCGGTGCCACCCAGCCGGAGGTAGGCCTCCAGGAGGGCCGGGCCCGAGGCGATCGCTTCGACGTGCCCTGACCCGCCGCAGACGCACGCCAGCGCAACGCCCCCGTGAAAGGCGTGCGGTGAGGCGAAATGGCCCACATGTCCGCCGGCATGCCGGTGTCCCAGGACGGGCCGGCCGTCCACCACGAAACTGCCGCCAACGCCCGTGCCGAACGCCACCAGCAATGAACTTGCAGTCCCTGCGGCCGCTCCGGTGCAGGCCTCACCCAGGGCGTGGGCGTGGACATCGTTCACTGCCCGGACGGACGACGCCGGCAGGTCCAGCCGGGCGGCCAGGCCTGCGGTCAGTGCCGTCCCGGCCCAGCCCCGGATGGCATCCGTGGCCGAGACCACCACGCCGCGGGCGGAATCGATCACACCGGCGGAGCCGATTCCAACCCCCGACACGGCCAGGCCCTCTTTGCGGGCCCGGCCAATCAACGCGGTAACCAGCGCAGCAGTGGCATCGAGGATGGCGGACCCGCCGTCACGGTTCAGCGTAGGGATGGTCTCCGAAAACAGAACCTCCCCCGCGGCAGAGACCACTCCCGCTGCAGTCTTGGTACCGCCAAGATCAACACCAACGGCGTACATCACCAGCGTTTTACACCAGGCCGTTGCGTTCGAGGATGACCTTGATCGCGGTGGTCTCTTCTTCGTTCAACGCCTGCATGGGTGCGCTCATGGTGTTGGATTCGATGACGCCCATGAGCTGCAGCGCCGTCTTGAAGGCACCCAACCCGGCCGCCCCTCCGGAGACTCGTCCGTTGGGGGTGTAGACGATCTCGAAGAGGTCGGCCAGGCGGTCTTGTTCGGCGGCGGCTTTCGCCCAGTCGCCGGAAGCTGCAGCGTCCACCAGGTTGCGGTAGCCGCGGGGATCCACGTTGCCCAGGCCCGGAACCACGCCTTGTGCGCCGCCGAGCAGGGCACCGTCCACCACCACTTCGTGTCCGGTGAAGATGTCGAAGTTGTCGATGCCACGGGCGGCGAGCAGGAGCTGGCGGAAGGCGACGTCGTCCCCGGAGGAGTCCTTGACGCCGGCGATGACGCCGTCGCGGCCCAGCCGGACCAGCAGGTCGGTGGGGAGCTTGAAATGGGTGCGCACGGGGACGTCGTAGGCGAAGACCGGGGCGTCAACGGCTGCATGGATGCTCCGGAAATGCGTTTCGGTTTCCTCGGCGTTGCCGATCGCGTAGTACATGGAGGTGACCACGATGGCATCCGCGCCAAGGTCCACCACCCGCTTGGCTTCCTCGATGACGCGGTTGGTGGTCTGTTCGTTGGCGCCCACGATCAGCGGCACGCGGGCTGCGCCAGCAGCAGAATTCGCCTCGGCGATGGTGCTGACCACCTGTGCGCGTTCGGCGTTGGTCATGTAAGGCACCTCCGCTGAGGAGCCCAGGACGAAGAGCCCGGACACGCCGCCGTCGAGCAGGTGTTTGGTGAGGTTCTGCAGCGAGGCGGTGTCGATGCTGCCGTCTGCGTGGCGGGGGGTGACGACAGGGGGAATGACGCCCGAGAACTGGGAAGACACGGAAAACTCCAATGCGTGGTTGTAAGAGGTGGGGTTGAAAATTTCAGGTGTGCAGCAAACTGGGCGCGGCACCGAGGAGTTTGCGGGTGTAGTCGTTCCGGGGGGCGTCGAACACCTGGGCCGCCGGTCCTTCCTCCACGATTTCGCCGAAGTACATGACGCAGATGCGGTCGGAAACGTAGCGGACGGTCTGGATGTCGTGGGAGATGAACACCATGCCCAGGTTCAGTTGGGTCTTCAGGTCCGAGAGCAGGTTCAGCACCTGGGCGCGGACGGACACGTCCAGCGCCGAGGTGGGTTCGTCGGCAACGATGATGTCCGGGTCCAGGGCCAAGGCCCTGGCGATGGCAACACGCTGGCGTTGCCCGCCGGAAACCTGCGACGGCGTTACTTCCGCCGCGGAGGCTGGCAGGCCTACCAGCGCCAGGAGTTCCTTGACTTTGGCGGCCCGGGACGCGGCGTTGCCGATGCCGTGGACCTGGAGCGGGTCGGTCAGGATGTCCTGGATGGTCATGCGCGGGTTCAGTGCCGTGGCGGGGTCCTGGAAGACGACGGAGACAGCGCGGCCAAACTCCTTTCGCATGGCGGCGTTGCGTTTGATGGCCGGTTTGCCGTGGAACAGCACCTCGCCGGACGTGGGCGCCTGCAGCCCCACCAGGACCGAGGCCAGGGTGGACTTGCCGCACCCGGATTCGCCCACGATGCCCACCGTTTCGCCGCGGCTGATGGTGAAGTCAACCCCATTGACGGCCTTGACGATGTTGGGCCGGAAGAGCCCGCCGGTGCGTGCGCGGTGATGGACCTTTACGTCCTTGAGTTCGATGACCGGTTTGCCGGTGGATACGCTCACTTGGCGTCCTCCTTAAGGTGGCTGGCCCAGTAATGGTCCGAGTCCCCGCCCACGGCGGTGAGGACCAGTGCCTGGTTGGGGTCGGCATCGCTGCGCAGGGACCGGGGTGCGAAGCGGTCACCGCTGGCGAAATCCTGGGGCGAAGGCACGGTGCCGGGGATCTGGTGGAGGCGGGCAGCGTCCGCTTCGATGGAGAGCACGGCACCCAGCAGGCCGCGGGTGTATTCGTGTTTCGGGTTCCGCAGCAGTTCGGATGCACGGGCGGATTCAACCACCTGGCCGGCGTACATCACCGTGATCCGGTGGGCCAGCGAGGCCACCAGCGCCAGGTCGTGGCTGACGAACACCATGGCGAAGCCCAGCTGCTCCCGCAGTTCGTTGAGCAGGTCCACCACCTGCTTCTGGACGGTGACGTCCAGCGCGGTGGTTGGTTCGTCTGCCACCACGATCTTGGGCGAGCGGGAGAGCGCCATGGCGATCAGGACGCGCTGGCGCTGGCCGCCCGAGAGCTCGTGGGGGTAGCTGGCCAGGGTGCGGACGGGGTCCAGTTTGACCATCTCCAGCAGTTCGGCCGGTGTCTTCCGGCCGCCGCGGCGGGTCAGCTGCGTCATCTGGTCCTTGATCTTCATGGACGGGTTCAGCGAGCTGAGCGCGTCCTGGTAGACCATGGCGATCTGTTCGCCGCGAAGCCCCTGGTAGGCCTTGACGTTGCTGTGCCCGGTTTTTGGATCCAGCAGTTCCTTGCCGTCGAAGGTGATGGAACCGGTGATCTTCGCTGTCTTGGGCAGCAGGCCCATGATGGCCAGTGACGTGATGGACTTGCCGCAGCCGGATTCACCCACCAGGCCCATGGTTTCGCCTTCGCGGACGGTGAAGGAGACGTTGTCCACGATGGCTGTGTCACCGAAGCGGCCGGGGAACCGGATGGACAGGTTCCTGACTTCCAGGACGGTGCGGGTGTTGGCGGGGACCTGGGGCAGCCGGTCGGTGCGGGTGGCCTCGACGGCGGCGAGGAGTTCCAGCTCGCGGTCCAGCAGGGCGTGCGGGGTGGCGGCCGCCGCGCGGCGGTCGGTCAGCAGGGCGGAATGGGCCAGCTCGCGCTCGCCGGCATTCGCAGTTGTTGCCTCGCGGACGCCGTCGAGCTCGTGTTCCTCCACGACTGAGGGTTGCGCAACCGAGGTGGCTACCTCGGTGTCCACCGCGGCGACAGCCGCGCCGGCCACCGATGCCGCGGCGCCGTCGTCGTCCTTCACCGCAGGTGCCTTGCGGAGCCGCGGGTTCACCATGGCATCGGTGAGTCCTTCGGCCAGGATGTTCAGCGCCAGCACGGTCAGCAGGATGGTGAGGCCGGCGAAAGTGGTGGCCCACCACCCGCCGGAGAGGACCAAGTTGCGGCCGTAGGAGATCACATTGCCCCACGACGGGGCCGGATCCTGCACGCCGGCGCCCAGGAAGGACAGCGAGGCTTCGAGGATGATCGCGTCGGCCACCATCACCGTGGCGAACACCAGGACGGGGGCCGCGGTGTTGCGCACGATGTGCTTGGCCAGGATGTAGAAGCGGCCGGCGCCGATGACCCGTTCCGCCCGGACGTAGTCCTCGCCGTACTGGGCGAGCACGTTGGCGCGGACCACCCGGGCCAGCTGCGGGGTGTAGATGATGGCGATGGCCACGATGATGGTGGGCACCGAGTTACCGAATGCCGCCAGCAGGACCGCCGCCAGGGCAATGCCCGGGAACGCCATGAGGATGTCCATGAGGCGCATGAGCAGTTCGTTCACGGCCTTGCTGGATGTCGCGGCGAGCGAGCCGAGGAACGCGCCGGCGAGGACCGCCAGCGCCACGGCGCCCAGGCCGATCATCAGCGAGGACTGGGAACCGTAGAGCAGGCGGGAGAAGATGTCGCGGCCCAGCCGGTCGGTGCCGAAGAAGTGCTCGGCGCCGGGAGGCGTGGCCGGCAGGAAGGTCTCCAGCGGGTCGTGCGGTGCCAGGACCGGGGCGAAGACGGCCGCGAGGGCGATCACCACCAGGAAGGAGAGGGCCAGGCGGGAGCCCCAGGGCAGGGCCTTGAAGCGAAGTCCGGGGGGCGCTCAGACGTTCAGCGAGTTTGCTGCGCATGGGTCACACGGTCCTGATTCGGGGGTTGATGAGCAGGTAGAGGAGGTCCACGGCAATGTTCACCAGGACGAAAGTCACGGAAATGGTCAGGACCACGCCCTGCACCAGGTTCACGTCAAGGTTGGTGATGCCGTTGAGGATCAGCTGGCCCATGCCGGGCAGCGCAAAGATCATTTCAATGACGACGGCGCCGCCCAGCAGGTAGCCGATCCGCAGTCCCAGCACGGTGACCGGAGTGACCAGGGCGTTGCGGAGCACGTTCCTGGAGACCACTTCCCGGTACGGGACGCCGTTGCCGATGGCGGTGCGGACATAGTCCCGGTCCAGCTCCTCCACCATGGAGGTGCGGACCACCCTGATGAGGGAAGCCGAGACCGGGATGCCCAGTGCCAGGGCGGGCAGCGCCATCGAGTTGAGCCAGCCGCCGAACCCGGATTCCGGGGTGGCAATGCCGCCGGACGGGAACAGCGGTGCCGGACCAAGGGCGAACCACTGGATCAGCAGGATGCCCAGCCAGAACGACGGCGTTGCCACCGCGGCGATGGAGAAGACCCGCACCAGCTGGTCCTGCCATTTGTCCCGGTACAAGGCGCCGATGATGCCGAAGACCAGCGAGACCACGACCGCGATGATGACGCCCAGGAACGTCAGCTGCAGCGTCAGGGGGAAGGCTGAGCCGATCATGCTTGCCACGGATTTCGCCGGCGGAGTGGTGACTCCGAGGTCGAGCTGGAGGAGTTTTCCAAGGAAGCGGAAGTACTGCAGCAGCAGCGGATCGTTCAGGCCGTTGGCCTGCCGGTACTGCTCTTTCGCTTCCTCGCTGGCCCCTTCGCCCAGGGCGCTGCTCGCCTGGTCGCCGGGGGCGGCCTGCAGGACGAGGAACACGAGCAAGGTGATGCCCAGGACCATCAGCGGCAGGGCTGCCAGCCTCCGGCCCAGGAGGCGCAATATCGTGGTCAATGTAGTCTCCGGTTGGTGTGGCTAGGCGGTGCGGCCCACACCAACGAAGGAAACTCCGGTGGTGGGAAGGGGCTGGAAGCCGCTGAGCTTCTTTGCATCCCAGGCGCTGGGAAGCTGGCGGTGGAACAGCGGGTAGAGGGGCACCTCTTCGGAGACCAGGTCCACGATCTGCCCGGTGAGCTTCTTGGCGTCATCCTTGGACGACTGGCCGGCCTTGGTCATGAGGTCCACGAGCTGGGCACGCTCCGGCGTCGAGCCCCAGTAGGCGCGGTTCTTCATCCAGGTGTCACCGGCGTAGAACCAGCTCAGCAAGAGGTCTGCGTCGTTGCCGAAGACGGACGGATCGCCTGGCGCCGCAACCACCTTGTAGTCGCCTTTGCCGACGCGGTCCGTATACAAGGCGCCGGACTGCAGGTTCTTGAGGGTCACCTTGACACCGGGGATCTTGTTCCAGGATTCCAGCATCAGGGGAGCAACGTCCTTGACCCACGCGGTGTCCGTGGTGAGGAGCTCGAACTCCAGGCTGGAGACGCCGGCCTGCTTGAGGAGGTCTGCAGCCTTGTTGGGATCGTAGCTGTAGACGTTCTTGGCCTTGACGTAGTCCGGGTGGCCCTCCTGGAAGTAGGAGCTGGCCGGCTTGGCGTTGCCGAACAGGGCTTTCTTGATGATGGAGTCCTTGTCCAGGCCGTAGTGCAGGGCCTGGCGGACCAGCTTGTTGTCGAACGGCGCGGCGGAGCAGTTGAACATCAGGAACAGCAGGCCGAACGACTGTACGGATTCAACGGTGGCTGCGGACTTGAGCCCCTGCATGTCCAGGTAGGGGACGTCCTCGATGGCCTGGACCCGGCCGGACTGCATTGCGGTCACGCGGGCGGCGGCATCGGAGAGCAGCAGCCAGGTCATGCCCTTGGCCAGTGCCGGCATGGGGCCGTTGTAGGCCTGGTTCGCCTCGAAGATGATCTTGTCGTCCTTGACGGCGGAAACCAGCTTGTACGGGCCGGTTCCAACGGGCTTGGCATCGAAGGATTTCAGCTGGTCCGAGCCGGCCGGGAAGTTGGTGAGCGCCTTGGGCACCACCTTTACCACCGAGATCCGGGGTCCGAAGCCGGGGAAGGCGTACTTCAGCGTGAATTCCACGGTCTTGGCGTCGAGGGCCTTGACGTCCTGGATGAACGGGATGAACTGCGAGAACAGGGACTTGTTGGCGGGATCCATGACCCGGGTAAAGGAGAAGACCACGTCCTCGGCGGTGACCGGGGTGCCGTCGTGGAACGTGGCGCCTTCGCGGATGGCCACCTGGTAGGTGGTGGGGTTGACCATCTTGGGATCAGTTGCAGCCAGGGCGTTGTAGGGCTCCCGGGTTGCCGGGTGGAGCTCAACCAGGCCCTCGAAGACGTGCAGGTTGGCGGCCATGGGGGTGGCGCCGGAGGAGGAAATGGGATCGAAGCCGGTGGAGAGGGCGTAAGAGATGCCGGCCTCGATGGTGAGGTCCTTGTTGATCGGCGAGGTGTTGGTGGTTGAGCTGCTGGTGGTGGCGGCCGGTCCACCGCAGGCGGCCAGGGAGCTGGCAAAGGCTGCGGCCAGGCCCATGGCCCCGCCGAGTTTGAGGAAGTTCCGGCGGCTGGCGTCATTGACCAGCGGCAGGTTCTTGATGTTGTTCATTGGCCTCACCGTTCAGGAGATGTTTATCGGATGTAGGATGTCCTAGCTCGTATGGAAAACTGTAAGTCCCATCACAGCCAGCGTCAAGTGGACTAATGTTTCTTGCATTTACGCTTGGCCTGACGCCATACCCTTCGCGAATGGAGCTTCCTTGTCCTTGATTGTCGGCGCCTACCCCGCCCAGCCCGTCGAACTGCAGGAGCAGTTCTACCGGGGCCTCGCTGCCATTTCCCCGATCCGCGGACTTGAGCTTCCCTATGGTCCGCATGGCGGGACCGGCTGGCCCGCCGGGGCGCCGGAGGCCTGGTCCGCGGTGGTCACCGCCATCCCCGGGACCATGCAGCGGCTGGCCGCCAACGCGGCGTTCGGCCTGGCCTCCGCTGACACGGCGGGCCGGCGGGAAGCCCTCGACTTCGCGGCGGGTGTCCGGGAGTATGCCCGCGGGCTGCAGGATGCCGGGCATGAGGTGGAGGCTGTTGAACTCCATTCCGCGCCTACCGGGGGCGCCTCCGCCCGCTGGTTCG
The DNA here is from genome assembly GCF_003116525.1 of Pseudarthrobacter sp. AG30. NCBI lineage: Bacteria > Bacillati > Actinomycetota > Actinomycetes > Micrococcales > Micrococcaceae > Pseudarthrobacter > Pseudarthrobacter sp. AG30. The sequence continues at coordinate 356,458 of NZ_QEHL01000012.1, forward strand.
AGGAATCGCTCAAGGAAGTCCTGGAGTGGGACTGGGGATCGGCGCGAGTGCTGATCGAACACTGCGACGCCCCACGCCCAGGGGCAAGTCCGGAGAAGGGGTTCTTGTCCTTTGCCGAAGAGGTGGACATCGCCGTTTCGCTCCGGAACCAAGGTTTGGAGCGCGTGGGTGTGACCGTTAACTGGGCGCGCTCAGTCATCGAATCAGGCAGTCCTGAAACGGCAGTTGAACACCTGTCGCTCGGCCGTGAAGCAGGCGTCCTCGAGGGCCTGGTCTTTTCCGGCTGCTCGCCGGAGGAAACCGGCTTCGGCTATGCGTGGATCGACGCGCACCTCCCCGCAGTGGAGATCCAGGGCGCCCCGCCCAGCTCCATGCTGAACCGCCACGAAATTGACCGGTGCCTTGCCGCAGCGGGTCCGCTCCCCATCCTTGGGTTCAAGATCGGCCTTGGTCCGGACCAGCTGTCGCCGGAAGAACGCGTGGAGCGGCTCCGGCACATGTCGGTCCTGGTGGGGGAGTAGCGGCTCAGCGCCCGGTACTCCCGGCCACGGTGATGGCTCCCGACGCGACGTCGCAGCGGAAGGTCCGGGACAGTTGTCGCCTGCCGGCCCCCACCGCTGCTTCCACTGCAAAGGCAACCTCAAACGCATCCTGTTCCACGTCCTCCGCCGTCACGGTGTAGGTGGGCGTGAAGTAGAGAACCTCCTGGCCCGGCGGGAGGTCGGTTGCCGGAAACTCCCCTGCCCCCGGACCGTGCAGGCGCACGTCCCGGGCGGTGTGGCTGCCGTCATTCCGGGCCCTTCCGGTGAATGCCAGAATGTCCCCGGCCTTGTACCCGGGAATGACCGGGCCGTAGTTCAGGTCCTGCGACTCCCTGGTGCCCAGGACCTGGGCCTGGTCGGGGGAGTAGGCCTGGCCGATCTCCTTCCACGACTCGGCGCCCCAGCCGTCTTTGCCTGGCGCCATCACGTGGAACTCGCCGGCGTTCTGCCACACGGCGGGAAGTCCCGGGGTGATGGACCGCAACTCCATGTCGAAGGCCAGGCCCGGCTCGGACGGCGGCAGGCCGGCGTCGGGCCCTGCTGTATCCGGTGACGAAAGCTGGCCGGTGAGCTGGCCCGACGGCACCGAGGCAAAAACGATCTCGCGGTAGCCCTGGCGTTCGTACAGCACACCAATGTTGCCGTCCGGCAGGCGGGTGGCGGTGGAGTACGCCGAGCTGCCCGGGCACAGCACCAGCTTGGCAGGCCAGGTGGCGCCGTCGTCGGGCGACAGGCTCAGCACGGTGTTGCGGCGCAGATTGGGGTCCTGGTTGTTGGTGGCCAATAGCCAGGAATCCGTGGCCGGCGCGGCGAGGCCGGTGACGGACGGCAATCCGTCGAAGCGGGCCAGTGAACCGTTGTCGCTGGGATCGGGAAGGTCCGCGACCGGAACCGGCGTGCTCCAGCTGTGGCCGCCGTCGTCGGAGACGGCCGCAAGGCGCTGCGGCGTGGCCCGGCTGTGCAGGAGCAGCCTGCCATCGCTGAGCGCGGCCACCTTGTTCTCGTTGGGGGCGCCGCCGTCGGCTGTCCCCTCAATCAGCCGGCCAAGCCGCCAGGTATCGCCATGGTCGTCGCTGTAGGCCGAGGCTGCCATGATCCTGCCCCCGCTCAACACCACATACTGCTGCACCAGCCGCCCCTGGTGCGGGCCGCAGTGGACCTGGATCCCTTGGCCGGCCGCGGCGAAGATGCCCGTGATCTCCCGTCCGCTGCTTGCCTTGAGGTCCGCCGTAATGCGCCGGTGCTGCCAGGTCAGGCCGTCGTCGTCGGACATGCTGAGATCGCAATGCTGGACTTGGTGGTCGTGGTGGTCCATCCCCGCTGTGGCCTCGAAGAAGCCGGCATGCGTCCCGGCGGCGTGGAAGAGGAAGATCCGTCCGGAGTCGGCGTCAACCAGCAGGCTGGGGTCCCCGAATCCTTCCAGCCCGGTTCCGGTCCGCACCACTTCCTGGCCACTCCAGGTGCGCCCGCTGTCCGTACTGCGCCGGATCAGCAGGTCGATGGGACTTGGGAGATCGTCCAGGTTGGGCCGGCCGTCATAGGCCGCGAGCAGTGTCCCCCTGACGGTGACGGCGAGGGCGGGGATCCGGTACTGACGGTAGCCGCCGCGGCCGCGGGCCGCCAGGACATGCTCGACGGCGGGCCGCGCGGCGGGGATGGCGGGGCGTGCGGCGCGGGTGGCGGGAAGGAGATGGGATGTCACATCTACAGCATAGCCACCTCTGGCTTTGTGACTGTCGGCACATTACATTGGTAGGACGTCGTACGTAGTAGGAACAACATTTGAAGGTCCTGAACGACGACGCCCTGCCGAGAGCCGCATCGCCGCGGCATCCAGAAAGGTCAGTCCCTTTGCCACATTCCCAAAGACACCGCACACCCCTGACACTGTGCAGAACCGCCGGATCAGCCGCCCTGGCCCTGGCACTGCTTGCCGGAGGTGTTGCGGCGCAGGCGGCGCCCATTCCTGGCAACAGCCCCACCAACCCGCCCGGAACCTTCCAGGAAACCAACCTGGGGTCCGACCGCACCGCGGACAACTTCTTCTACCGCATCCCCGCGCTGACCTACCTTGGCAACGGTGTGGTCCTGGCGGCCTGGGACGGGCGGCCGGGCAGCTCCGCGGACGCGCCCAACCCCAACTCGATCGTCCAGCGGCGCAGCACGGACGGCGGGCGCACGTGGGGGCCGGTGCAGGTGATTGCCGCAGGCCACGTGGCCGATGCCGTGGCGCCGAAATACGGCTACAGCGATCCCTCCTACGTCTACGACGCGGAGGCAGGCAAGGTCTTTGCGTTCTTCGTCTACTCAAAGGACCAAGGATTCGGCGGCAGCCAGTTCGGCAATGATGACGCGGACCGCAACGTCATTTCCTCCGCCGTGATCGAATCCTCCGACGGCGGCCTCACGTGGACCGGGCCGCGGCTCATCACCAACGTCACCAAGCCGGGCGCCAGCAGCACCAGCCCGGTTGCGGGCGATGTCCGGTCCAACTTCGCATCCTCCGGCGAAGGCATCCAGCTCAAGTACGGCCCCTACAAGGGCCGGCTGATCCAGCAGTATGCCGGTGACGTCCGCCAGGCCGATGGAACGAACAAAATCCAGGCGTACAGCGTCTATTCGGACGACCACGGTGCCACCTGGCACAAGGGCGCCAACGTGGGTGACCGGATGGATGAGAACAAGACCGTTGAGCTCTCCGACGGCAGGGTCCTGCTGAACTCCCGGGACAACGCCAACCAGGGCTACCGGAAGGTTGCTGTTTCCAGCGACGGCGGGGCCACCTACGGTCCCGTCACGCAGGACACGGAGCTGCCGGATCCGGCCAACAACGGTTCCATCGCCCGCATGTTCCCCAACGCTGCCCCGGGCACGGCGGACGCCAGGAAACTGGTCTTCACCAACGCCAATTCCAAGACCGCGCGCGAGAACGTCTCCGCCCGGGTCTCGTGCGACGACGGCGCCACCTGGCCCGGGGTGCGCACCATCCGTCCCGGGTTCTCCGCCTACTCCACCGTGACCCGGCTGGAGGATGGCAGGTTCGGCGTCCTCTACGAGGGGAACTACACGGACAACATGCAGTTCTCCACCTTCGACGACGCCTGGCTCAACTACGCCTGCGCACCGCTGTCCGTCCCCGCCGTCACCACGGCGCCCGGTGCCACCCAGCAGGTGGCGGTCACCGTGACCAACCAGGAAGCCGCCACCCTGTCAGGGGCCACCGCCACCGTCTTTACCCCCACGGGCTGGTCCGCCACCACGGTGCCCGTGCCCGACGTCGCCCCCGGCGCCTCGGTTGCCGTCAACGTCGCCCTGACTGCGGCGGCCACGGCCAGCGGGCCGCAGAACCTCAACGCAGCGCTAACGACGGCGGACGGCCGGGTCTCGCAGTCCACGTTCACCGCCACCGTGCCGGTGGCGCCGCAGGTGGGCCTCAGCATCACGGGAGCTGCACCCGCCCGGGACGTGGCGGCCAACCCCTACAAAGCCGGCGACGTGCTGGGGTACACCTTCGCCGTCAAAAGCACGGCGAACGTGACGGCCAACTCGGTGCCGGTCTCGGGGAACTTCGATGCAGGTTTCCTGCCGCCGTCGGCGCCAAACTGCCGGTACAACAACCTGGCCGCCGGCGCCTCCTACAACTGCACCACTGCCAAGCACACGCTCACCGCGCAGGACATCGACCGCGGCTACTTCGTCCCCGAGGCAACCTTCAGCATCACGGCCAGCGCGACGCCGACGCTCACCAAGACCGTTGCCTTCAGCGGGGCCGCGGTGCCGCTGCGGGACGGGCTGGTGTCCGCCGGCATCGCAGGCAGCCGCAACGACGCCGGCCGCGACCTCGCCACCCAGCCGTACACGGCGGGCGAAGCGTTCCCGTACAAATTTGATGTGACCAACAGCAGCCCGCTGGTGGAAAAGGTGGTCCCCACCGCCGGCAACTTCAGCCCGTTCCTTCCCGAGGGGCCGGGCAACTGCCGTTACAGCGTCCTCCCCGCCGGACAGGGGTACACATGTGCCACGCCCCGCCACACCGTGACGGCCGCGGAAGCGGACCAGGGATTCTTTGTCCCGGACTCCACCTGGGAGTTCAGTGCGGCCGGCCAGACTACCCGGACCTACGCGGTGAACGGCGGCGAAACCGACGTGAAAGTCCGGGACGCCAGGCTTGACGGCACCGTTGCGGCCGAGTGGACGGACCGGGACGGCGACCGCTATGCCTCCGCAGGCGACGCCATCACGTACACCTACACCTTGGGCAACGCCGGAAACGTATCCCTGGACAATGTGGTCGCCCCGGATGCCGGCATCGAGGCACCGCACCTGGCGGCGGGCGGCACCCTGGCGGCCACCCGGTCGTACAGCCTGACCGCCGCGGACGTCGCGGCCGGGAAGCTTGGACCGGTCACGTTCGCTGCCACGGCAAACAACGGTGCCAAAGGCGTGTCCGCCACGGTGACCGGCGGTGCCATCCAGTTGAATGTGCAGCCTGCCCAGCCGGACCTGGTTCCCGCGCTTGCGGTGCAGGACCTGGACGGACAGGTGGCACCGTTCGACCTCGGCACCGCGGACAAATACCGCAACGGCCAAAAAGTGGTCCTCGCGGGGCTCGACTACGGCCAGTGGTATTACGTGTACCTGAACAAGCGCAGCTACCGGATCGGCTGGATCTTCCCCACCACGGACAACACGGTGGAATTCATCCTGCCCGCCGGCGTGCAAAACGGCCGCGATGACGTGGTGGTGCTGGACAAGGACGGCAAGCAGGTCTCGTTCGACCGGCTCCAGGTGACCCCGAAAGGTTAGCCCGGCTGCCCAGCGGACAGCATCGATGAGGATGGCCCCGGCGGTGATCCCGCCGGGGCCATCCGGGGTGAGGCCCGTGTTCAGGCTCCCGCCAGCACAGGCGCGGTGAGCCTGCCGTCGCGCATGGTGGCCACCAGGTCCGTCAGCGGCACGAACTCGGTGTCGTGGGTGACCATCACAGTGGCAACCCCGAACTCGGTGGTCACCTGGCGCAGCAGCCCGATGATCGAGGCGCTGCGTTCGTGGTCCAGGGCGGCGGTTGGCTCGTCCACCAGCAGCAGTTTGGGATTGCCCATGAGTGCCCGGGCAATGTTCACCCGCTGGCGCTGGCCACCGGAGAGCTGGTGCGGCAGTTTTCGGGCGCTGCCACCGAGCCCGACGACGTCCAGCAGTTCCGCAGCCTTCGCCCGGGCCGCCTTGGCGGACCTGCCCCGCAGGTGGTCGCTGATGATGAGTTGCTCGGCGGCCGTGAGCGATGCCAGCAGGTTGGGCTGTTGGAAGATGATGCCCACCTTGTCCCGGCGCAGGGCGGTGAGTTCCTTGTCCTTGAGGCCGGCTGTGCCCGTGCCGTCAATGAGGACCTGCCCGCGGGTGGGGCGGACCAGGGTGGCGGCGGTGGCCAGGAGGCTGGACTTGCCCGAGCCGGACGGGCCCACCAGCGAGACCAGCTGACCGGCCCGGGCCGTGAGGCTGACCCGGTCCAGGGCCGTGGTGGTCCCGCCGCCATCGGGGTATTCGAGGGTGACGTCGACCAGGCTCAGGGGAGCAGGGGTGGGGGAGGACATGATGGCGTTCCTTTCGTAAGGGTGGATCAGTTGCCGCCGAGCGCCAGCAGCGCATCGACCTTGGTGACGCGGCGGACCGCCAGTGCGGCGCCGGCCAGGCCCAGGGCAACAATCCCGACGACGGGAAGCACCGTGGTGCCGGCGTTCAGCAGGAACGGGGCAGCCTGGGCCGCCAGCGCACCGGCGGCGACGCCCACTGCTCCACCGATGGCGGCCCCGGCCACGAGGACGATCGCGGCCTGGGTCATGGCGTCCTTAAGGATGTAGGAGCCGGAGGCGCCCATGGCCTTCAGGACGGCGATGTCGCGGGTGCGCTGGATGGTCCAGACCGTCAGGAAGGCAACGATCACCAATGACGAGATCCCGTACAGGAAGGCCTGCATCAGGGTCAGGGACCCGTTCTCGCTCTTGAAGGAGCCCAGGGCCTGGAATGATCCGGTCCGGGATTCGCTGACCGTGCCTGCGGCCGCATTGGCCTCGGCCCCGTCCACCGCGGCCCCGGGCACGGAAGTGACGGCGATGACCGTGGCCAGCTGGTCGCCGTCGGACACGTGCGCCACCTTTGCCCATGCGGGCAACGCAGTCCACACCACGCTGGTGTGCGCGTACCACTGGTCCGGCACCACGGCGGCTACGCCCAACTCGATGCCGCCAACAGAGATCTTGTCGCCCTGGCCTGCGGACAGCGCTTCCGCCGTCGAGGCGCCCAGCACCGCGGTCCCGGCGGATACCTCCACCGGTGCCAGCGGGCTGCCCGGCGAGACCCCGAACACGGCGACGTTGGCGGTCCCCGCGCCCCCGGCCGCCTGCGCCCGGGTCTGGGTGATGCCCAGCGGTTCGGCGGACTGGACGCCGGGCTGGTTCCTCCACCGGGCCACCTGCCCGGCCGTCACGGAGCTTTCCGTGTAGGACGCCTTGGGCGTGCCGGCCCCGGGAGCGCCGAACGCGATGACGTCCACCGGCCGGGCGGCGGACGCACCGAGCTTGCCGATTGCCGACGTCGACTGCTCGGCGAGTCCCGCCGTCAGGCCGGACAGCATGACCAGCAGGAGGGTAATCAGGGCTACGACGCCGCCCATCATGGCGAACCGGCCTTTGGCGAAGCGGATATCGCGGATTGCCAGGAACACGTTGTTTCTTCTCTCAGCAGGGTGGATTCTCTTGTCCTTCCACTCTCCCGGCGGAAGCCTGCGGCGGCATCGCGGGGACGGTTGATCCGCGGGAATGGAAAGGTTGAGCCCGCAGTCAACCTTTTGGTTGATCCCGTCCCGGCGGGCCCGGCATAAGCTGATGAAATGCCTGCCACGCCCCTGCCGCCGTCACCGCAAAAAACCGGCGGCGCCCCGGCCAAGGGGCCGCTGGCCGCCCTGGAAAATGCGTCATCGGCCGCGATCCTCCGGGTCCTGCGCGTCACCTTGCACGCTGGGTTCGCCGTCCTGTTGGCCGTCGCCCTGGTCCGGTTGTTCCTTGACGGCGGTCCGCTGCGCTGGCTGTGGGAGGCAGCCGCCGTCGTCCTGGCCGTCATCTACCTGGCTGGGACCGTCCTGGAAAAGCGGCACGCCGAAGCCAGGATCGGCTTCAACCCCCGCCGCTACGGCCTCCTGTGGCTGGGCCTGGTCACGGCCCTGTGGGCGGTGCTGCTTGCCGGGAGTGCGGACTTCGCCTGGCTGGCCTTCCCCATCTTCTTCCTGCATCTGCACCTGCTGCCGCGGCGCGCGGCGCTGCTGACGATCGCCCTGATGACCGCGGCGGTGATCGTCTCCCAGTGGGCAGCGAGCGGCGCGCCGGTCCCGCCTGCGGCCGCCGTGGTGGGGCCCGTGCTGGGCGCGGTGTTCTCCGTGATCACCGGCCTCGCCTACGCGGCCCTCTACCGGGAGGCAGAGAACCAGCGGCGTGCGGCGGACGAACTGCGGCGCACGCGCGAGGAACTGTCCCGGTCCCAGCACCAGTCCGGGGTGCTGGCGGAGCGGGAGCGCCTGGCCCGGGAGATCCACGACACCTTGGCGCAGGGGCTGTCCAGCATCGTGCTCCTGGGGAGGGCCGCCGAACAGTCGCTGGCCGACGGTGACGAACCGACGGCGGCCGCCCGGCTGGCGCTGGTGCAGCAGGCCGCAGCGGACAACCTTGCCGAGGCGCGGAGCTTTGTGCGCGGGCTGTCGTCGCCGCACCTTGAGGGGACCACGCTGGTGGAGGCCCTGCGCCGGCTGTGCGGGACCACGGAGACCGGCGCCGCAGCCGCCGGGCTTGCGCTGCGGTGCCGGCTGGAGGTGGACGGTGAGCCGCAGGATCTGCCCCAGCCCGTGCGCGTGGCCCTGCTGCGGGCGGCGCAGGCGAGCCTCGCCAATGTCCGCGACCACGCCCGGGCCGCGAACGCCGTCGTCACCCTTGCCTTCCTTGGCACGGAGGTGACCATGGACATATACGACGACGGCACGGGCTTTGAGCCGTCCCGAGCGGCCGGTGCCCCGGACGCTGCGGACGGCAGCGGGTTCGGGCTGCGTTCGCTGCGGGAGCGCGTTGCCGGCCTTAACGGCTCGCTGGCGGTGGAGTCCGCACCCGGGGAGGGAACGGTGGTGGCCATCCGGCTGCCGGTGGAGAGTCCCGTTTCGGACGGTGCTGCCCCGCTGGAAGGACGAAGCGATGGGTGAGGTCCGGGTCCTGCTGGTGGACGACCATCCCGTGGTGCGTGCCGGCCTGCGGGCCATGCTGACGGGGTTCGACGGCATTTCCATTGCCGCTGAAGCCTCCGACGGCAGGGCTGCGCTGCACGAACTGGCGCGGCTGGCAGCGCTGGACAGGATGCCGGATGTGGTGCTCATGGACCTGCAGATGGGGGAGGGGATGGACGGCGTCACCGCCACTGCCGAGATCCGGAAGCTCCACCCGGCTCCGCCGGTGCTCATCCTCACCACCTACGACACCGACGCGGACATCCTTGCCGCTGTCGAGGCCGGTGCCAGCGGGTACATGCTGAAGGACGCACCCCCGGAACAGCTGCGGCAGGCGGTGCTGCAGGCCGCGGCCGGCGGCACGGCCCTGGCGCCGCGGGCGGCAGCACTGCTGATGGACCGGATCAGCAACCCCGGAACCTCGCTGACACCGCGGGAAGTCCAGCTGCTGGAACTGTTGGCCACCGGCCTGTCCAACCGGGGCATCGCCAGGCAGGTCTTCATCTCGGAGGCCACGGTCAAGACCCACCTGGTGCACATCTACGGCAAGCTCGGCGTGGACAACCGCACGGCCGCCATCGCCGCAGCCACCCAGCGGCGCATCATCCGGCCGCCGGGCGCCAGGGGCTGAGTTTTGATGCAGCGACGTGTCGGGCCACGGGACCTTGCCGCGTGCCTGCCACACAGTGCCGGGGGACGCCCGGTGGCCCTACTGTGCAGTAGGTTTATTCCACTGCCCCCGTGCCACGCTGTTCAAAGGAGAACGAATGTCCCGTCCGGTTCCCGCCGTTGATGCCCTTCTTGCCACTTACGGCGCGGCCGATGCCTGCGCAGCGGAGCTCCTGTGCGACAGCCACGATCCGGGCGCCGTTGCCTTTACGGTGGTTGCAGCGGACCTCTCCGCGGAGGACATCACCTACGGGGAGCTCCGGGAGCGCTCGGAGCGGGGTGCGGCAGCATTGGCGGAACTGGGGATCGGGCCCGGGGATGCCGTGGCCACCCTGATGGGAAAGTCGGCAGACCTGGTGGTCATGCTCCTGGCCATCTGGCGGCGCGGGGCAGTCCATGTCCCGCTGTTCACGGCCTTCGCGTGGCCCGCCATCGAACTTCGCCTCCGGGCTTCCGGCGCCAAGGCAGTGATCACCGACGCCGACCAGCGGACGAAGATCCAGGAAACCGGGGCCGCCGTGGTGGTGGCCGGTGCGGAGGCCTCCCTTCCCGACGTGGCGCTCGGCCCGCTCCTGGCCAGGCAACAACCGGGCATCGCGGCCGAAGCCGTGGGCGGTGACGGTGCCCTGGTGCTGATCTTCTCGTCCGGAACCACCGGCGCTCCCAAGGGTGTGCCGGTGCCGCTCCGGGCGTTGGCCGCTTTCCGCCAGTACGTCGAACTGGGCCTGGACGTCAGCGAGGAGGATGTGTTCTGGAATGCCGCAGACCCCGGCTGGGCCTACGGCCTGTACTACGGGATCCTCGGCCCGATGGCGGCGGGGCGGCGGAACCTGCTGCTGCGACCGGGTTTCTCCCCGGAACTCAGCTTCAAGGTGCTGGAGGCTTTTTCCGTCACCAACTTCGCCGCTGCTCCCACGGTGTACCGCACCATGCGCGCGAAAGCCGGCGCCGGAACAGGTCCTTTCCACCTTCGGCGCGCCTCGTCCGCCGGCGAACCGTTGACCCCGGAGGTGATCAGCTGGGCCCGGGAAATGCTTGGGGTTCCGGTGCGGGACCACTATGGACAGACCGAACACGGGATGATGATCATCAACGCCTGGCACGACGACGTCAGGACGGAGCTGCGGCCCGGTTCCATGGGCCGGCCCCTGCCGGGGTGGAGCTGCGCGGTCCTCAAGGACAATGCTGACGAACCGGCCGCGCCGGGTGAGCTGGGCCGCGTTGCCGTAGACGTGGCGGGGAGCCCCATGATGTGGTTCCGGGGGTATCAGGATGCGCCGGAGAAGACGGCCGGGAGGTTCAGCGCGGACGGCAAGTGGTACCTGACCGGTGATGCGGGCATGGTGGACGAGGACGGCTTCTATTTTTTCTCCTCCCGGGATGACGACGTGATCATCATGGCCGGATACCGGATTGGTCCGTTCGAGGTGGAGAGCGTCCTGTCCACGCATCCGGCGGTGGCGGAAAGCGCCGTGGTGGGCGCCCCCGACGAACTGCGCGGAGAAGTCCTGGAAGCCTACGTTGTCCTGGCCGGCGGGACCACCGGAAGCGACGCCCTGGTCGCTGAACTCCAGGCCCTGGTCAAGACGCAATTCGCCGCACACGCATATCCGCGCCGTATCCACTTCGTCGAGGACCTGCCAAAGACGCCGTCCGGAAAGCTGCAGCGCTACATCCTGCGGCAGCAGCGGGCCGCTTCCTCCGGCAGCTAGCGCTCAAGGTTGGATCAAGATTGGCCAAAGAAGTCCGGGACACGGGTTGGTGCCGCACGCCGGCCGGTAATTCTTAAGTGCTTCCAGGCCAGTTCCCCGGCAGGAAGTACTGGAAGCCCCCGCGCTGGAGCGAGACTCGCGCGGGGGCTGTCCCAATATTGCTTAACTCAGTGTCCTGCGGAGGACACCGCCTCGAAGTGTTCCACCACCGGAAACGGCTCGTAGAAGTGGTGCAGCAGCTGGCGCCACTGCTGGTACTCGGGGGATCCGCGGAAGCCGATGGTATGGTCCTCCAGGGTCTCCCACTCGACGAGGAGCAGGTAGGTGCCCGGCGACTCCACCGATCTGGAAAGCGACAACGCTCGGAAACCCGGCATTGAAGCGATGATCGTCCGGGCCTGGTTGAAGGCCGCCTCGAAATCCGTTTCCCGGCCCGGCAGCACCGGGAGCAGGGCGTGTTCGGTAATCACCTGGCAGGCCCTGCAGTTTTCCCGACGCCGATCCAGTACCGCCGCTTGCCGTTGCGGGTGTCCTCGTAGCGGCCGCCATTCTTTTCGATCGTTGCCCGTGACCCGGAGTTGTCCTCGTCGCAGGTCAGGAGAACCCGTTCGATTCCGAGCGCCCGGGCCACCGGGAGCGCATCAGCCAACGCCTTCGCAGCGTGCCCGCGGCGCCTTGCCGACGGCCGGACGCTGTAGCCAATGTGGCCGCCCTCGTTGAGGAGGAACTCGTTGAGGTGGTGCCGGATGGCCAGTGAGCCGAGGACGGTGGTGCCCTCCACGATCCACAGGTAGGTGCACGGGACGTACCCGGGTCTACGCACTGTTTCCGGTTTGGCGTCGTTTGCCAGTGCTTGGACCAGCTGCGCAAAAACGGTGGGGTCCTTGAAGTCCTCCAGCTCCCAGCCGTCAAGGCCGGCGCCATCCATGCGGGCTCCGTCGAATTCCGTGGCGGCCTCCAGCCAGGAAGCGTGCAGGGCGGTGTCAGGGCTGGTGAGATGGGCCATTCAACGATCGTAGCCGAGCCGCAGGGGCGGGAGCGGTGGGCCCGGAGCAACGGGCCGGGCCCGCTTGCATTCACCGTGGACAACGGAACACGGCCGAACTTGAAATCGATCGCCGGGACCCCCGGGAAAGATGACGGAAAGGGTTCGAGATGGGAATTGAAGAAGACGCGGCAGTAGTGCGGCGCGGTTACGAAGCCATCAATACGGGCGACGTGGAAACCCTCAAGGGGCTGTTCACCCCTGATGCCGTCTACCGGGCCGGCCGCACAGGCGGCCGGCCCGGAACACGGGCCAATCAGTTCAGGTCGAAGCGGTCCAGCTCCATGACCTTCGCCCAGGCGGCAACGAAATCATTGACGAACTTCTCCCCGGCGTCCTCGCTCGCATAAACCTCGGCCAGGGCGCGCAATTGCGAGTTGGAACCGAAAACCAGGTCCACCGCGGTGGCGGTCCATTTCAGCTCACCGGTTGCGGCATCCGTGATCTCGTAGGCATTTTCCTCCGATTCAGAGGCCTTCCACTTGGTGCCGGGCGAGAGCAGGTTGACGAAGAAGTCATTGGTGAGAACCTGAGGCCTGTCGGTCAGCACGCCGTGGCTGGAGCCGCCCACGTTGGTCCCCAAGGCACGCATGCCGCCCACCAGGACCGTCATCTCCGGCGCGGAGAGGTCCAGCATGTACGCCTTGTCCAGCAGGAGCGTCTCCGGCTGGAGCTTGACGCCGGCACGCAGGTAGTTGCGGAAGCCGTCTGCCCTGGGCTGCAGGTATTGGAAGGATTCGACGTCGGTTTGCTCCTGGGCGGCGTCGGTGCGGCCGGGCCGGAACGGCACCGTGACGGGGAACCCGGCGTCGGCGGCTGCTTTTTCCACGGCGGCGGCCCCGCCGAGGACGATCAGGTCGGCGAGCGATACCTTCTTGCCGCCGGTTTGTGCCGCGTTGAACTCCTCCTGGACGCGCTCCAGCACGGGCAGGACGGTGGCCAGCTGCTCCGGCGCGCCGGCTTCCCAACTGCGCTGCGGTTCCAGCCGGATGCGGGCGCCGTTGGCGCCGCCGCGCTTGTCAGTCTTCCGGAACGTCGCGGCTGAGGACCATGCCGTCCCGGCCAGCTGCGGAATGGTCAGGCCCGAATCCAGGAGCTTGGCCTTGAGCTGGGCGATGTCCTGTTCGGTGACCAGTTCATGGTCGACGGCGGGAACAGGATCCTGCCACAGCTGCGCCTCCGGAACCCACGGCCCGAGCATGTGCGGACCCACCGGTCCCATGTCGCGGTGCAGCAGCTTGTACCAGGCCTTGGCGAACGCCAGGGCGAACTCGTCCGGGTTCGCCAGGAAGCGCCGGCCGATCTGCTCATAAGCGGGGTCGAAACGAAGCGACAGGTCCGTGGTCAGCATGGTGGGGCGGTGCTTCCTGTGCGGATCGTGCGCATCCGGGATGATCTCCGGCGCGTCCTTGGCAACCCACTGGTGGGCGCCGCCCGGGCTCTTGACCAGCTCCCACTCGTATTCGAACAGGATCTCGAGGAAGCGGTTGCTCCACTGCGTGGGCTGGTCCGTCCAGGTGACCTCCAGTCCTGAGGTAATGGTGTCGCCACCCTTGCCGCTGCCGTAGGTGCTGAGCCAGCCCAGGCCCTGTGACTCCAGGTCGGCAGCTTCCGGCTCGGGGCCCACATGGGCGTCGGCGGGACCGGCGCCGTGCGTCTTTCCGAACGTGTGGCCCCCGGCGATCAGCGCGAACGTCTCCTCATCGTTCATCGCCATCCGCTTGAATGTTTCGCGGATGAACGCTGCGGCGGCCACGGGGTCCGGGTTGCCCCTGGGACCTTCGGGGTTGACGTAGATCAATCCCATCTCGGTGGAGCCCACGTCCTCGGCCATCGTCGCGTCACCGGTGTACCGCTCATCGCCCAGCCAGGCGTCCTCGGGCCCCCAGAAGATCTGCTCGGGTTCCCACACGTCCTCCCGGCCGAAGGCGAAGCCGAACGTCGTGAAACCCATGGACTCGAGGGCAACGTTCCCTGCCAGAACCAGCAGGTCCGCCCAGGACACCTTCTGGCCGTACTTCTGCTTGACCGGCCACAGCAACCGCCGGGCCTTGTCCAGGTTGGCGTTGTCCGGCCAGCTGTTCAGCGGCGCGAACCGCTGGCCGCCGTCGCCTGCTCCGCCGCGGCCGTCGTGGACGCGGTAGGTGCCGGCGGCGTGCCAGCTCATCCGGATCATCAGGCCGCCGTAATGGCCGAAGTCCGCCGGCCACCAATCCTGCGAGGTGGTCAGGACCTCCGTGATGTCCCGCTTGAGGGCCTCGACGTCGAGCTTTTCGAATTCCTTGCGGTAGCTGAACGAAGGTCCCAGCGGGTTGCTGGACCGCCCGTGGGCGTGGAGAACGGAAAGGTCCAGCTGGTTGGGCCACCAGTCCTGGTTGGTCCGCGGCCGGTTTCCCTTGGGCTGGGGTGTATCGATGGCCGGGTTTTCACTCTCGCTGCCCTGGGCCGTGGCGCTTCCATGGGCCACCGGGCACCCGTCCCCGGCATTCTGCTCCGGGCTTTGTGCGCTTCCGGGAGCGGGTACCGGGGGATGGTCTGGGCGTTCGGTCATGTGCTTCTTCCTTCCGTTGGGCCGAGGCCGCGGTTGGACTCGGGCAGCCGGTGCAACCCTCCCATTGGAACATAGAGGCACGGGGGGAGGCCCCCAATTTGATGGCCCATGGTCCCGTCCCGGAGTATCTGTAACAGTTGGTCAACCGGCGTAAGCCCGCATTTCGGAGCCGTTGGTCCGTCCTGCGCGGCCGGCTGGCGAGTGCGCTCCACCGGCTTGCCTGGGCGATCGAGCCTGACACCACGGGCACCTTCTAAGCCCTGCACCTCTGCCTGGCCCGAGGCCCCGGCAACCCGGCCCTGGCGCCGGTCATCGCGCTCGCCGAACGGGTCCGGCCCGATGCGCCTGGAACGGCTGCCGGCTAGGGACGGAATATCTGCCGGAGGCTGCGGCTTGTCGCAAGAGGGCCGTCATCGGCACCAGCAGGCGGCCCAACCTCCCGGCGCGAAGCAGCGCGCGGGCCTTCCGCCACAGCGGAAGGCCGCGTCGGCGCGCGGAGACCCCCGGCACCTAGAGAAGGAGCACCATGACCATCGGATCAGGAACAACAGCAGGCAACGGACGGACCGCTTTGGTGGTGGGTGCCACCGGCATCGCAGGATCCGCCCTGGTGGATACCTTGGTGGGCGGAGGCTGGGCAGTCCTTGCCTTGTCCCGCAGGCCCGGAGCCGAGCGCCCCGGCGTCCGGTGGCTCTCCGCAGACCTGACCTCGGCTTCGTCGCTGGCCGCTGTGCTTGGTCCGGAGAATCCGTCCCACGTCTACTTCACCGCCTGGTCGCGGCGGGCCACCGAGGAAGAGAACATCGCCGTCAACGCGGGCATGGTGCGTGACCTCCTCGCCGCACTCCGGGGAAAGGACGTGGCCCACGTCGCCCTGATGACCGGACTCAAGCACTACCTGGGACCGTTCGAAGCGTATGCCGCAGGGGAAATGCCGGACACGCCCTTCCACGAGGAGGAACCGCGCCTTCCGGTACGGAACTTCTACTACGCCCAGGAGGATGAGCTCTGGGCGGCAGCGGCCCGGCAGGGATTCACCTGGTCCGTGCACCGCGCGCATACGGTGATCGGGCACGCGGTGGGCAACGCCATGAACATGGGCCTCACCCTGGCGGCGCAGGCCACCTTATGCCGGGACAGCGGGGAGCCGTTTGTCTTCCCGGGCTCCGAGACGCAGTGGAACGGCCTGACCGACATGACGGACTCAGGGCTGCTTGCCGAGCACATGCTGTGGGCTTCCACCACGCCGGCGGCGGCCAACGAGGCCTTCAACATCGTGAACGGCGATGTGTTCCGCTGGCGCTGGATGTGGCCGAAACTTTCGGCCTACTTTGGCGTGGAGTGGGAGGGCTACCAGGATGCGCCCCGTCCCCTCGAACAGTCCATGGCGGGGCGGGCGGACCAATGGCGGAAAATTGCCGCGGACCACAACCTCAGCGAACCGGAACTGGACCGGGTGGCGTCCTGGTGGCACACGGACGGCGACCTGGGGCGCGGCATCGAAGTGGTCACGGATATGGGCAAGAGCAGGGACGCCGGCTTCACGGGATACCGTCGGACGCTGGATTCCTTCACGGCATTGTTTGACCGTTACCGCGCCGACAACCTGATTCCCTGAGGGGGACGAAAGGCCTCACAAAACGGCCTGCCGTACGCCGTCAGTGAACCCTGAAAGTTCTGGCGGAAACCCCCGGCCAAGTCCCAGTTTCCGGACGTACACTGACTGTCGCACCACGTTTGTGGACACACCGTCAGGTTGGAGCCGCCCATGCTCTGGAAGCTACTCGTTGAATACCTCCGGCCGCACCGGCCGCTGCTGGCCGCCGTCGTGGTTTTCCAGCTGGCGCAGTCCATCGCATCCCTGTACCTGCCCACGCTGAACGCGGACATCATTGACCAGGGCGTGGCCCGGGGCGATACCGGCTACATCCTGTCCACCGGCAGCTTCATGCTGCTGATCACGCTCGCGCAGATCGTGTGTGCCGTCATCGCCGTGTACTTTGGCGCCAAGGCGGCCATGGGCCTGGGCCGGGACCTGCGCGGCGCCATCTTCGAACGGGTGGGTGAGTTCTCCGAGCAGGAAGTCACCAAGTTCGGGGCTCCCAGCCTCATCACCCGCTCCACCAACGACGTCCAGCAGGTCCAGCAGCTAGTGCTGATGTCCGCCACGCTGATGGTTGCCGCGCCTATGCTCAGCATCGGCGGGGTGATCATGGCCATCCGGCAGGATGCCCAACTGTCGTGGCTCATTGCGGTGTGCGTCCCGGTGCTGCTGATCGCCGTCGGGCTCATTGTCACGCGGATGGTGCCGCTGTTCCGCAAGATGCAGGCCCGGATCGACACCGTGAACCGGGTGCTGCGCGAGCAGCTCACCGGTATCCGGGTGGTGCGGGCGTTCGTGCGCGAGGACATGGAGACGGAACGGTTTGCCGGTGCCAACAGGGACGTCACGGAGGTCGCGTTGCGTGCCGGCCGGCTGATGGCGCTGATGTTCCCTGTGGTAATGCTGGTCCTGAATATTTCCAGCGTGGCGGTGATCTGGTTCGGTTCGTTCCGGATCGAGGACGGGTCCATGCAGGTGGGCACCTTGATCGCGTTCCTGAGCTACCTGATGCAGATCCTGATGTCAGTCATGATGGCCACCTTTATGGCCGTGATGATCCCGCGTGCGTCGGTGTCAGCAGACCGGATTGGCGAGGTGCTGGGCACCAGTTCCAGCGTCCTGCCGCCGGAGAACCCGGTCACCAGCGCGGCGTTCGCCGGCAAGCCGCGGCGCGGCGAGCTGGAAATGCGCGACGTCGGGTTCGCCTACCCGGGTGCCGACCAGCCGGTCCTGTCCGGGATCAGCTTCACCGCCCGCGCGGGGGAGACCACGGCAATTATTGGCAGCACGGGCTCGGGCAAGACCACCCTGGTGAACCTGATGCCGCGGCTGTTCGACGTTACTTCCGGGGCGGTCCTGATGGACGGCGTCAACGTCAGGGACCTGGATCCGGACCTGCTCTGGGGGCACATCGGCCTGGTGCCGCAGCGGCCGTACCTGTTCTCCGGGACTGTGCGCAGCAACCTGCTGTACGGCAACCCGGACGCCACCGAGGACGAGCTCTGGACCGCGCTGGAGATCGCCCAGGCGCGCGACTTCGTGGAGCAGATGGAGGAGGGCCTGGACGCGGCCATCTCGCAGGGCGGCACCAACGTGTCCGGCGGGCAGCGGCAGCGGCTGGCCATCGCCCGGGCCCTGGTGAAACGGCCCGAGCTTTACATCTTTGACGATTCGTTCTCGTCCCTGGACACCGGCACGGACGCCCGGCTGCGCCAGGCGCTCAAGCGCAACACCGCGGGGGCCACCATGGTGATCATCGCCCAGCGCGTGTCCAGCATCGTGGAGGCGGACCAGATCCTGGTGCTCGACGACGGCAGGATCGTTGCGCACGGCACGCACCACGAGTTGCTGGAGACGTCGGAGACGTACCGCGAGATTGTCTCGTCCCAGCTGGCAGCGGAGGAGACGGTATGAGCACGCACCGTGCAGGAACCCGCCCCGCCGGAGCCGGCCCGGGCGGAGGTACGCCTGCTGGAACCGCAGGTGGCGGGAAAGGCGGCCAGGACGCCGTCGTACGCATCCCGCGACCGGCCGGCGGACCCGGACGTGGCGGACCGTTCGCCGGGATGAATGTGCCGGCGGAGAAGGCGATGAACTTCAGCGGCTCGGCCAAGCGGCTGCTGGCCACCCTGCGGCCCGAGCGGCTGTGGCTGATGCTGGTGCTGGTCATGGCCGTGGCGGGCGTGGTGCTGCAGGTGATTGGTCCGCGGCTGCTGGGTGAGGGCACCAACCTGATCTTTTCCGGCGTGGTGTCCAAGCAGCTGCCGCCGGGCGTGACGCAGGCGCAGCTGATTGCGCAACTGAGGGCGGCGGGGGAGAACCAGAAGGCGGACATGCTCAGCGCCATGACGCTGACGCCGGGTGCCGGGATCGATTTTGCGGCGCTGGGCAGCGTGCTGACCTGGGCGCTGGTGCTGTATGTGCTGGCGTCGGCGTTCATGTGGGGGCAGGCGTATGTGCTCAACGGCGTGGTGCAGCGGACGGTGTTCGGGCTGCGCGAGAAGATCGAGGCGAAGATCAACCGGCTGCCGCTGCGTTATTTCGACTCGATCCAGCGCGGTGAGCTGCTGAGCCGGGTCACCAACGATGTGGACAACATCTCGCAGAGCCTGCAGCAGTCCATCAGCCAGGCGGTGACCTCCGTGCTGTCCGTGGTGGGCGTACTGGTGATGATGTTCATCCTCTCGCCCACGCTGGCGCTGATTGCGCTGGTGACCATTCCTTTGACGTTGGGGATCACAGCGCTGATTGCCAAGCGCTCGCAGAAGCTGTTCGTACAGCAGTGGAAGAATACGGGCGAGCTGAACGGCCAGATCGAGGAGACCTACACCGGGCATGCGCTGGTGAAGGTGTTCGGCCGGCAGCGCGAGGTGGGGGAGCGGTTCCGGCAGAAGAACGCGGAGCTGTATGAGGCGAGCTTCGGTGCGCAGTTCATTTCCGGGCTGATCATGCCGGCCATGACGTTCATTGGGAACCTGGTGTACGTGGGAATCGCCGTGGTGGGCGGCCTGCAGGTGGCGTCCGGTGCCATGCAGCTGGGCGATGTGCAGGCCTTCATCCAGTACTCGCGGCAGTTCACGCAGCCGCTGGCGCAGCTGGGGTCCATGGCCAACCTTCTCCAGTCCGGTGTGGCCTCTGCCGAGCGGGTGTTCGAGCTGCTGGATACGGACGAGCAGTCTGCTGATCCTTCTGGTTCTTCGCTGCAGAGTCCGGATGGTGCCGGGCGCGGGCGGCTGGTGTTCGAGGACGTGTCCTTCTCCTACTCGCCGGACAAGCCACTGATTTCGGGGTTGTCCTTGGTGGCGGAGCCGGGGCAGACGGTGGCGATTGTGGGGCCGACCGGGGCGGGCAAGACCACGCTGGTGAACCTGATGATGCGCTTCTACGAGCTGGACGCCGGGCGGATCACGCTGGATGGCGTGGACATCACCACCATGACCCGGGACGATCTGCGCTCGCGGATGGGAATGGTTTTGCAGGATACGTGGCTGTTCGGCGGGACCATCCGGGACAACATCGCGTACGGCCGGCCCACCGCTTCCTCGGACGAGATCCTGGAGGCGGCCCGGGCCACATACGTGGACCGGTTCGTGAGGTCGCTGCCCGAGGGGTACGACACCGTGCTGGACGACGAGGGCGCGAACGTGTCCGCGGGCGAGAAGCAGCTGTTGACCATTGCCCGGGCGTTCCTGGCCCGGCCGTCGGTGCTGATCCTGGATGAGGCGACGTCCTCGGTGGATACCCGGACCGAGGTGCTGGTGCAGAAGGCCATGAGTGCCCTGCGGTCCGACCGTACGTCCTTCGTGATCGCGCACCGCCTGTCCACCATCCGCGACGCCGACCTCATCCTGGTGATGGAGGCCGGGCAGATCGTGGAGCAGGGGAACCATGCGTCACTGCTCGCCGCCGGCGGGGCTTACGCGCGGCTGTACGAGGCCCAGTTCGCGGCGCCGGTGGCGGAGGTTTAAGGCCCAAGGACTATGGCGGTCGGTCCTTGGTTATGGGAACGGCTTAACAATTACTTGAACCTTCCTGAGTCGGCCTCGTCAACGAAGGATGGCGGCGACAGCCAAGTCTTAGCCTTCAGGACGGGAGTTGCGGCTCAGTACCAGCGGCAGAAATAAATGCTGGGTTTAGCTGATATCAGCACGTCATGAACCAAAGCTGTGCTTTAGACTGACTGCAGAACTTACATTACGGGGGAAGACTGTGCCTACTGCTTTTGTCATAATGCCCTTTGGTGCTCGTTTCGATCCTGTCTTCATGAAGCTTATTTCGCCCCCTCTTGTTAACGCGGGTTTTGAAGTCAGCCGAGCCGACCTTACTATCAACCAGCACCAGATACTTAAAGACATCGTGGTCGGCATTGCTAAAGCAGATATAGTGATTGCCGACGTGACCGACTTGAACGGAAACGTGATGTACGAGCTTGGACTGGCGCATGCTATGGGACGCCGTACGGTTATGATTACCCGCGATATAGAGTCGTTGCCCTTTGATCTACGTGCTTACCGTGCAACTCAATACTCAACCGAGTTTGATGAAGCTCCGAAGCTGATGGAACTTATAGAGTCTGTGGCTCGAGGTGTATTGGACGGCTCTGCTGAATTTAGCAACCCAGTACAAGACTTTGCTCCGGAAGTTCTCGGCAAATCCGAACAGGTTTCGGTTGCCCCTGTATCGCTACCCCTCAAGGCGGGGCGGGGAAGCTCAGAGGCTGTAGCCGAACCTCCGCCCGCAGGTTTGTTGGATATCATCGTTGAACTGTCTGAAGAGGGCGATCTGCTGCAGGGTAGTACCCAAGCGATATCTGAAGCCACTGTCAAAATAGGTGAGACCGTTGCCGCGAGATCCGCGCAAATCGAAAAGACTAATAAGAACCTTGGCGCTAAAGCCGCGCCAGTCCTACGCCAGTTGATGAAGGAGACGGCCAAGGACTTCCAAGATTTTAATGAGCGGCTTGTGCCGCAAAACGAGTTATTGAGGGAGTCGGGGACTAAAATTGGTCATCTCACTAACTCTTTAGCGCGGCTCCGAAATGCGACATCGGAAGAGGAAGTGAAGCGACTTCGCGATGAGATTGATTCGCTGACTAACGCCGAGGCGCAATTTGCCGGAGCACATGCGAGCGTTACCGCGTTCGCTGAAGTTCTTCTCGGCTTGCCCAACATGGAAAGGACTCTGAGTACGGCAGTCCAGGAAACCACTGTATCGGTGCTTGATACCGCCGGCATCATCGAGCTTCTTCGAGCGGAGTTTGCGAGGGCTCGGAGTCTTATGGAGGAGAAGCTAAATAGGGTTGGGGTATGACGTAGCAGACCGTGCGACTTTCGTGTTCGGGAATCAATCTGGACCAAATGCGCAGCGCCACTATCCTTTCCATTGGCCAAAACAAAAGCGGACGACGACGGGTGCCCACCCGCCGTCGTCCGCTCCGCCCAAGCCCCCAAAAGGCGGCCCATGAAACTACCTCAGTGCCACAACCCCAGCGCGAACTCTGCGATCACCGTGGACAGCAGGAACGACGCCGTGATGGCCACCAGTCCCACCGGAATGATCTTCCAGCCGATGTTCTTCAGCAGCGGGATGTCCTTGCCGAGGGACAGGCCGGCCAGGGTCAGCATCACGGTGGCGATGGAGAGGAAGTCCACGGTCTTGACCGCCGCGTTCAGCGCCTCGGCCCCGAAGAACCACGGGCTGGAGATGTACGCGCCGATGGTCGTGATGAACACGATCGCCGAGATCTTACGGGTGACCTTGGCCAGCCCAATGCTCACCAGGACCAGCGCCAGCAGGATCACGTACCCCAGCACGATCGAGAGCGACAACCCCTTCGCCGCAACGGAAGCAGTTCCAACACCCAGCACCGTCAGCACGGACAGGGAGAGCCACAGCGGCAGCTTCATCTCGGCCGAGGACTCCGCCACCCGCTCACGGAACAGCCGGTTCTCCTCAGCCTGGGCGGCCTCGCGCTCGGCGTCGGCAGCAGATACAGCGGGAGCACCAGCACCGGCAGCAACCACCTCACGGCTCGCCTGCTTCCGCGTCAGCACCCGGTAGAACTTGTCCGCCAGCGGCAGTGCAATGTAGATGCCCACATACACACCCAGCACCGTGGTGATCAGGTTGGACACGGCGGCCATGCCAAGGACAGCGTCCTGGTCGCCCGGGTACGCCGCGGTGATGCTCGCAACGGACGCAGCCATCATGGAACCGGACCCCACGCCGGCACCCATGGCCAGCGCCAGCGGATCGAAGATCTTCCAGTTGGCCACCAGCGAAGTCAGCAGCGTGATGAAAACGGCACCGAACAGCGTCCCGAACACATACATGGCCAGCACGCCGCGGTACTGGTCAGAGTCCGGCCCGTACTTCTCGGACACCATGGCGAAGGACGGCTCACGGTCCAGCGAGAACGTGGCACCCACCGTCGCCTTGCCCATCCGCAGCAGCACAGCCAGCGGCAGCGCCAGCACGATGGTGCCCAGCAGGTGGCCCACCTCCTGCAGCAGCAGCGCCGGGCCCGCCTTCAACAGGGTGGGCAGGCTGGGGCCGATGTTGAACGCCAGCCGCGCCACCAGCAGCAGCACGGCCACGCCCACCAGCGCCGCCGCCACCCGCTGCAGGTCGATGCCCAGCGGCTTGAACTTCTGGATGGACACCAGCAGGCCCAGGATCAGGCCCCACACCATGGGGAAAATGATGATGGCGCCGATGCCCAGGTCGATCTTCGCCTGCCCGATGAACTGGACGGCGAGGGCAATCACGAACGCCAAAGCGGCAATGGGGATGGTCAGCCTGGTGCCGGCCTTATCGGTCCGGGCTGTTGTGACAGTGCTCATGATGCGCCTTCCTGGGTGAAAGTACGACGGCGGTACGCCGCTTGGGTGAAGCGTTGACGTTGGGAGGGGGTTGAGGCAGCCGCGGCAACGGTCCAGGCCAGCGCGGTGCCGGCCTCGAACATCACCCCGTACGCCTGCGGAGTGTCCGCCAGGGCGGCGAACGCGTGCGAATGGATGGGAACGTCCGCACCGGGAATGCTCAGCCACGGGTGCAGGGACGGGATGACCTGGGAGATGTTGCCCATGTCCGTGGAACCGCCGCTCAGGCCTGCCGCAGGGGAGGTGTCCTTGCCGAACGCGTCCATCGCCGCCGTCCAGTGCGCGGCGAGGTCGTCATCCTGGATCAGCGGTTCGTACAGCGGTTCGGTGTCCTCGAACGCCAGCGTGGTGCCGGTGGCCAGCGCCGCCCCTTCGAAGCAGCGCCGCACCCGCACCAGCAGCGCCTCGAACTCGGGCAGGGTGAAGGCCCGGCACTCGAACTCCACCACGGCTTTCTCCGGAATGATGTTGGTGACGTGGCCGGCCTCCGCCACAAAACAGGCGATCCGGTGGTCGGACGGGATCTGTTGGCGCAGCAGCCCGATCGCCACTTGGCTCAGCACCGCCGCATCGGCGGCGTTCACGCCCAGGTGCGGGGCCGCAGCCGCGTGAGCGGCCTTGCCGGTGAACGTCGCCTTGTAACGGCCCACGGCTTGGGCGCTGGTCCCGGCCGGGTTGTAGGTGACCCCGTCCTGGACCGGGTGGACCATCAAAGCCAGCCCCACGCCGTCCAACGCTCCCTGCTCCAGCATCAGCGCCTTGCCGCCGCCGTGCTCCTCCGCGGGGGTGCCGATGGCCTTGAGCGTGATGCCCAGCTCATCCACGTACGGCTGCAGCGCAAGGGCCGCGGCCACCGACGCGCCGGCGATCAGGTTGTGCCCGCAGGCGTGCCCGATTCCCGGCAGCGCGTCGTATTCCACGCAGAGCGCCACGGTCAGGTCGCCGCTGCCGGCGGTCGCCGTGAAGGCGGTGGGCAGCCCGGCGCTGCCGTGCTCCACCTCGAAGCCGCCCTCAGCCAGCAGCGTGGTGATGGCCTCGGCAGACTTCACTTCCTCGAAGGAGAGTTCCTTGAAGCCGTGGATGTCCTTGGCCAGCGCCTCCACGCGGGGTTTCCAGCGTTCGACGCCGTCCGCCAGGGCAGTGCGCAGCGCACCTGCGGCGGGGGTGGTGTCAGTCGTGTGCACGGGTCTCCTAGTAGGACATGGATGGGAAGGGGGATCCGGCGGCGCGCGTTGGCACCCACACGGCCTTGGTCTGGGTGTACTCGTCCAGCACGCCCGGGCCGGAAGAACGGCCGTGGCCGGAATCCCCGAACCCGCCGAACGGCACCGCCACGTGGATGGTCTTGTAGGAGTTGATCCAGAACGTGCCGGCCTTGACCTCGCGGGCCACGTGGTGGGCGCGGGACACATCCGAGGTCCACACCGCTCCGGCCAGGCCAAAGCTGGTGTTGTTGGCGCGGGCGATGGCCTCTGCCTCGGTATCGAATGCGTCCGCGCCCACCACGGGGCCGAACACTTCGGTGGTTTCCAGCCGGTTCGCCGGGGTGACGCCGTCCAGCAGCGTGGGCATGACCCAGTGGCCGCCTTTCAGCGCCGAGCCGCTCAACGCCTCCGGCAACGCTGACCCGGTGAGGCGACGGCCGCCGTCGTCCATTCCCGCCTCGATCAGGCCGGTAACGGTGGCAAATTGCTGCGCGGTGATGATGGGGCCCACCTCGGTGTCTGCGCTGAGCGGATCACCCACCCGCAGCAGGGCGGCCTTGGCGGCAACCATCTCCACGAACTGGGCGTGCACTCTGCGCTCCACCAGGAGCCGGGACCCGGCCACGCAGGACTGGCCCGCACCCGAGAAGATGGCGGAGATGGCGCCGTCCGCGGCGCGGTCCAGGTCGGCGTCGGCGAAGACGATATTGGCGCTCTTGCCGCCGAGCTCCAGCAGGGCCGGGATGCCGGCCTCGGCGGCGGCCACGGCGACCCGTCGG
This sequence comes from Pseudarthrobacter sp. AG30, assembly GCF_003116525.1. Lineage (NCBI taxonomy): Bacteria > Bacillati > Actinomycetota > Actinomycetes > Micrococcales > Micrococcaceae > Pseudarthrobacter > Pseudarthrobacter sp. AG30. The sequence continues at coordinate 381,705 of NZ_QEHL01000012.1, forward strand.
CCGGTGGGGACGGAACCGATGAAGCTGACTTTGCCCACCCGCGGGTCGGTGGTGAGTGCCGCGCCCACGGTCTGGCCCAGGCCCGCGGCAACGTTGAAGACGCCCGCCGGCAAGCCCGCTTCACGGGCGATCTGGGCCAGCCTGACCGAGGAAGCCGGGGTGAATTCGCTGGGCTTGATGATCACCGCGTTGCCAGCGGCCAATGGGGCGGCAGAGTTCCAGCCGGCGGTGAACAGCGGTGCGTTCCAGGGCGTGATGGCGACGACGACGCCCCACGGCACGCGCTCGGTGTACGTGTGCCAGTTGCCCGGAACGGGGATGGTCTGCCCGGTGAGCTTGTCCGCCCACCCGGCGTAGTACCCGAACATTTCGGCCACCTTGGCCGCCTCTGCCCGGGCGTCCCGGATGGGCTTGCCGGTGGTGGCGGACTCGAGGATGGCCAGTTCCTCGGCGTGCTGCTCCACGGCGCGGCTGACGTTCCGGAGGATGGCGGCCCGCTCGAAACCGTTCAGCGCGCCCCAAATCCGGGCGCCCGCCGTCGAACTTTCCAGGATGGCGTTGGCACCCTCGGCGCCGGGGTCCGCGTAGGTGGCGAACGGCTCGCCGGTGGCCGCTGCGGTGAGCGTGATGCTGTCTCCGCTTCCGGTGGCGACGCGGCCGTCAACGAACGCGCCGAGGCCGCCCGGGAAGGCGGCGTCCAGGACCGACCTGGCGGTGGCCGTGGAGGAGGAGGTGGGTGCTGTGGTGATACTCAAGTTCTTGTTTCCTTTGGGGGCTGTTGTCGCTGCTGGCTCTAGGCGGCGGAGGTGGAGGCCGGGGCGCCGGCCGGGGTGATGGCGGGGGCCACCGTTCGGGCGATCTCGGTGAAGTCAGCCCGCGGGCCAAGGACTGCCAGGGCGTCCTGCCACTGGTTGGCGACGGCGGCCAGGAGCGCGGGCTTCTCGCCGATCTGGGCGGCAACGTCCACGGCAAGGGCGGCGTCCCGGGCCATCAGGCCCATGGAGAAGCCGGAATCGTGCGTGCCGGTGAGGACCCAGTTGGGGTACATGGCGGCCGAGACTTTGCTGCCGCCGGAGGCTCCGCTGATGCTGGCCGCTGCCGTGGCGGGGTCGATGCCGTAGGCCTTGGCCACGCCCAGCGCCTCGCCCACGGAGGCGAGGTTCGCAGCGGCCAGGACGTTGTTGAGGAGCTTGACCACGTTGCCGCTGCCGGGGCCGCCGATGTGGCTGTAGTTGCCGCCGGTGAGCGCCAGCAGAACTGGTTCGGCGGCTTTCAGCGCGGCGTCCGTGGCCCCCACGAAGGCGCTGAGCGTTCCCGTTGCGGCGCCGTCGCGGCCACCGGAAACGGGGGCGTCGATGAATGCCGCACCGGCGGCCTCCGCGAGCTGGGCCATGTGCTTGCTGGTGGCGGGCTCGGAGGTGGTGGTGTCAATGATGGCGACCGTTCCCGGGCTGGCCAGAAGCTGCGGCACGGTGGTTTCGACGATGCCGGCAGCGGGCAGTGAAAGGACTGCGTAAGGTGTTCCGGCCAGGCTGGACAGGGTGTCCGTGGTGCCGATGCCGGTTTCTGCGGCTGCTTGGCGGGCGGCTTCCGAGGGGTCGAAGCCGGTGACGTCCCAGCCCGCCTTGTGCAGGGTGGCGGCCATGGCTCCGCCCATGGCGCCGAGGCCGATGACGGCGACGCGGTTGTTTTGTGGCTCGTTCATAGAGGTACTCCTGGTGGCTGTTGGTGGTTCTGCGTGCCGCGGTTTTGTATTTGCGGCGCAGCTAGTCGAGGTAGATGTCCAGGTCTTTCCAGAGCTGCTGGGTGCGGCGGATGGTGGCCCGGCTGCGCTCCGGATGTGCTGCCTCCATGCCCGCGAGCAGACCGTAGACCAGTGAGTTTGCGGCGGTGACGGACTGGAAGAAGGAGATGCCTTCGGAAGCGACCACCAGGAGGTGGTCCGCGGCGGTGGCCAGGCGGCCGCGGCGCAGGTCGCTGATGGCAACAACCGTTGCGCCTGCCTCTTTCGCGGCTTCGGCGGCGATGATGATCTGCTTGACGGAGCGCCACATGTTGATCACCACCAGGACATCACCGGGCCCAAGGCTGTTGGTGCTGGACGCCAAGTGGGGGCCGGCACGGTTTTCCAGGCTGATCGGGTAACCCATGGTGGAACCCAGGTGGGCCATGACGCTGGCGGGGCCGGCAAAGGAGCCGATGCCGACGACGGTGATGGACTTCGCTGACGCCAGCGCGGCGATGGCCGCCTCGGCTTCCTCGGGGGTGTTCGAGTCCAGCGTCAGGCGGAGGTTTTCGATGTCGTGGGTGATGGCTTCGTACAGCGGGCTGCGGGTTTCGCCGTGCTCGGTAAGGGTGTCCTCGGTGGAGATCATCACCAGGTAGCGGGACCGGAGTTCCCGCTGCAGGTCAGGCCAGCCGCGGTAGCCCAGGTGTTGTGCCGTGCGGACCACGGAGGAGCTGTTCACGTCCGCGCGCTGGGCAATCTCGGCGATGTCCGCGTAGGAGGACAGCTGCGGGTTGCGGCCGATGACCTCCACCACGCGGCTCTGGGCCTTGGTCAGCGCAACGTCCGGCAGGGCATCACCAAGCCACGCGTGGGAGCTGATGCCGGAGCCGTTGCCGTCAATGTCGGCGGCGCGCCCGGGTGCCGGCTCTGCTGCTGACACTGCTGCCGGCTGGGTTGCCTGCCCTGGTGCCTGCTCTTCTGCCTGCTCTGTGGAAGCGCTGGGGTTCACGCTGGTGCCCGTCCTGTAACGCAGATCACTCTGCAAGTTCAATTGCATCTAATGTACTCTGCAATTTCGTTTGCGAACAGTGTTTTGCGTTTCGGGAATGTAAAACCTAGCCTGTTGCGGCCCTTTCAACCGACAAGAGCCTCGCGTAGTTCAAGCACATGCTCGCGCCCTCGTTGGCCGGAACCCTGTTCCCGTCCACGCTTACGTGGTCCCCGTGGGTCAAGACGGAGCCGTCCGGCAAAACCGCAGCCTCCCCGTCCAGGCTGGTGCCCGCCGGAAAGATCAAGGTCCAGTCGGTGCCGTCCTTCCCGAGCAGGATGAGGCAGCCGGCGCCATCCCTGGACACCTGCCCCGCCACCGTGGCTTCCACCCGCGGCCCTGACGGTGCACTCTCGACCGTGAGTGCCTTGGTGCCCCCATCCGAGACGAGCAGCTTGGTGGTGAGCTCCTGCTGGACCGCCGGAGCGGGACTCGCGGCAGCCGGTTGCGCGGGATCCTGCGCTGAACAGGCCGCCAGCGCGAAAAGGGCTGCAACGGCCGTGCCGACGGTAATGATGTGCTTCATTTCTGTTCCCCCTACAGAAAGCTGAAATCCCAGCCTACGGCCCAGAACCCGGATGGGGCAGGCTCCCTTCAGCACCCTGGCGAGGCGTACGACGGCGGGTGGGCACCCGCCGTCGTACGCCTCCGTGCTGCGCGGCTGCTTTGGTACCTCGCGGGCTGTCTGTTCCAGCCGGGGTGCAGGTTGTTGGCGTCACCCCAAAATGTCAGACCCTGCTGCGAAGATTTTGGTTATGGAAGCCGGTGTGGTGGCAGGTGCGGGAGGCAGGGCGGCAATCGCCTCTGCGGTCGCCTCTGTGGCCGGGCTGGTCCATGAATTGGAGCGGGTCGTGGCCGGAGGCAGCCCGGCTGGCGCAGGGCCCGATCCGTTGCGGGAGCTGTCCGACGCCGCCCTTGAGGGACTGGAAGTGCTGGCCCGGATTGAGGCGGCAACAGCCGCGGCCAAGGTCAGGATGATCGCCGTCCACGCTGAGGCGGCAACCCTGTTGGAGGCACCCCCGGTCGGCGCATACAGGGAATCAGCCCAGGAAATGACAATGGTGGCGGAGATCGCCTGCGTACTCACCATCGGCGAACGCGCCGCATCGGCCTTGCTGGGGCAGGCCCACGCGCTGACCACCACGTTGCCGGCGGCTCTGGATGCGTTGCAGGCAGGCACCATTTCGTGGCAGCACGCCCGTGCCGTGGTCGACGAAACCACCGGGCTCGAACCCGCCCGTGCTGCGGCTTTGGTGGCCCATTTCTTCGACCCAGGGGACCCGAACCCTGCCCGCGGCGCAGCGCCCGGCGACCTCGTGCCGTCGCGCTTCCGGCGGAAGGCCCGGGCCTGGCGGGAGCGCACCTATCCGGACTCGTTGGAACAGCGGCACGCTATTGGCGTGGCGGACCGGCGGATGGAATACCGGCCGGACGTGGATGGCATGGCGTGGCTTTCCCTGTACCTTCCCGGCGACACGGCCTGTGCGGTGTGGAACAAGGCGTCCGCCGTGGCCCGCGGGTTGCAGGGCCCCGGGGAGGACCGCACCCTGACCCAGTTGCGCGCCGATATCGCAGCCGCACTCCTGATGGGTGCCAGGGCTGGTGGCGCGGTTGGTGCCGCCTCGATTCCCGGGGCCGCCTCGAACCCCGGGGCTGCCTCGAAGCGTAATGCCGCCTCGAACCCCGGGGCTGGCGACGACGGCCACGATGCCCGCTCGTTCGATGCCGGCAACGGCCCCCATACCGAGGACGGCAACCCTTACGCCGTTGACCTGAGCAGGATTCCCACACCAAAAGCAGACGTCCTGGTCACCGTGCCCGTCTTTTCCCTGCTGGGGCTCACGGATGAACCGGCCGACCTTGACGGGTTCGGTCCCATTCCGGCGTCCATGGCGCGCAGGCTCGTTACGGACGGGGCTGGTTCGTTCTACCGGGTGCTGGTGGACCCGCGGGACGGGGCGCCGCTGGAAATCGGACGCACCAGCTACCGACTGCCGGAAAGCATGAAGCGGTGGATCCGGATGCGTGACGGCAGGTGCACCTTCCCCGGCTGCAGCAACCACACCCAGGACAACGAAACAGACCACCTCACCGCCTGGCAACACGGTGGAACCACTGGAATCAGCAACCTGGGGCAGCTGTGCCCCAAGCACCACCGCCTGAAACACGGCTCCACGTGGACGCCCACCCCGGCAACCATGAACGAGCCACCCGGATGGACTTCCCCTGCCGGCCGTCACTATCCGGCCGAACAACCCGACTGGCAGAAACCGCAATGGCCGCCCGGATTCCCGGCAGCGGAATGGATCGTTCCGCCGGGCTGCCCACCGGGTGGGGCCAGCCCCTTCGAGGAAATCATCGTGGCGTACCTCGCCTCGTGACGCCACGGCACAGAGTTAGAACACTGCTGCGGCGAAACTGCCGCGCCGACGCAGCGGCCGATGCAGCGAAGGGGGGCGACGGCGGATGCGTGCCGTCGTCGTGGGGTTGCTCGGGTCGGTGCCTGGCCGGGGTCTGTCCGGGTGCCCCGCCGTCGTCGGGTCGTCGTCCGTTCCGTGCCCGGCCCATGACCGTGCCCCAGCGATGTCCCGGCCAGTTCATCCCTACGCAACCACCACGTCCACCTCCGTTCTTTCGGGCGGACAAGCCTTGGCAGGCACCCACTGCCCGGCGGCTCGCGATACAAAGGGCGGAAGGCCCACCGTCCAAGGAGTACCCCGTGTTCGTAAGATCCACCCTGGCCACGCTTGCCGTCCTCGCCACCCTCGCCGGAGCAGCCGCAGCTCCCGCCCAAGCAGCCGACAACACAAGCGACAGCAGCCAGGCCTTCACCTTCGGCGTTATCGGCGACATTCCCTATGGTGCGGCCGAGATCGCAAAGTTCCCGTCGCACATCCGGGACCTCAACGCCGATGAGGACCTGAAGTTTGTAGCACACGTGGGCGACATCAAGAACGGCTCCTCCATCTGCTCCAACGAGTACTTCTCCTACATCCGCTCCCAGTTCGACACCTTCACCCACCCGCTGGTCTACACGCCGGGCGACAACGAATGGGTGGACTGCCACCGAACCAACAACGGCGCCTACAACCCGCTGGAGCGCTTGGACAAGATCAGGGAGGTGTTCTTCAACGAACCTGGCAAGACGCTTGGCGCCACCATGCCCGTCAAGAGCCAGGCGAACCTGGGGCTGCCCGAGGACGTCCGCTTCACCAAGAACCGGGTGGCTTTCTCCGTTCTGAACGTCCAAGGCAGCAACAACTCGCTCCTGCCGTGGACGGGGTTGGGCAAGACCGCTCCCACGCCGGAACAGCTCGCCGAGGTGGAACACCGCACGGACGCCGTCCTGGCCCAGATCCACCAGACCTTCGCCGATGCCAAGCGCAGCAACGACCGGGCCGTGGTACTCATGCAGCAGGCGGACATGTTCGATCCCGCGCTGCTCGCCGACGCCGCCGCCGACCCCGAGACCGTGTCCGGCTTTCGGGAGGTCGTGCAGGCAATCGTGGACGAAACGAACCGCTTCGACGCCCCTGTCTACCTCGTCAACGGCGACAGCCACGTCTTCGCCCAGAACAAGCCCCTCGCCGCCGGCTCGCCCTGGCTGGATATCTATGGTGCGCCGGCCGCGGACAACCTGCAGCGCATCACCGTGGACGGCGCCAACAACGCCGTCGACTACCTCCGCGTCACCGTGTCAGGCAACAACGCCAAGGGTGCAGACGTCCTGAGCTGGGAAAAGGTCCCGTACAGCGGGTAGCACCACACTGAAGCGGACGACGGCGGGCGCCCACCCGCCGTCGTCCGCTTTCCTGTGTGCCGGAAACCGGCCGTCCTAGAGCCGGAGCGCCATGAACACGCTGTGGGGATCCAGCACATAGCCGGCGAATGGTGCGCACTCGGTGAATCCGTGGCGGGCATAGAGGCGTCGGGCCGGGGCGAAGTAGTCCTCGGTCCCGGTTTCCAGGTAGACGCGCTCCAGGTTCCGGGACCGCGCGTCGGCGAGGATGTGCCGAAGCATGAGGCTGGCGACGCCTCGTCCCCGAGCCGATGTGGTGGTGCGCATGGACTTGATCTCGCCCTTCCCGGCTGCGCCCGGTGTGGAGCCCAGGAGCTTGAGTGCCCCGCAGCCCAGCAGTGCACCCTGCTCGCGGGCGGTCCAGAACGTGATGGATGGGGCGGAGAGCGCGGAATGGTCCAGCGCATGCACGCTTTCTGGAGGCGAGGTGGCGAACATGTCCGCCAGGTGCTCGCTCAGGAGCCGGTGGACGTCGTCGCGCTCGGGGCTGTCCCGCTCTATGGAAATCATCACTTCAAAGGTACCGGTTGCCTGCGGCGCCGCGGTGTGCGACTATTCGGGGGATCGTGATCCGAACGCAGGAGGTGAGACCCATGAATGCAGTATCCGCAATGGGTGCTCCCTCGCAGTCCACGATCGCGCGGCTGAACTAGCCGCCACCGGGAGCGCCGCACAGGCTATTCGCGAAAGGCGACTCCCATGAATACAACACCTTCCTCCCAACCACGCCCCTCCCAGGGTTCACTTCCCGGCCGCGCACTGGTCCTTGGCGGGGGCGGATCAACGGGCAATGCCTGGCTGATCGGCGTCCTGGCGGGCCTCGCCGATGCCGGATTGGACGTGACCCGGGCCGACCGGGTCATCGGTACCTCCGCCGGATCCACGGCCGCAGCCCAAATCGCCGGGGCACCCCCGGCCGAACTATATGCCGCCATCCTGGGCGCGCCTTTGCCGCCACAACGCCGCCCTCCAGCCGGCCACGCCCCTGCCAGGCCGGTGTCCGACCACCTGGAGCGGACCGGCAGGATCATTGCCGCCGCCGAGGATGCGGCCGACATGCGCCGCCGGATGGGTGCGGTTGCCCTGGAAATGGCGGCTGCCCGGAACCCTTCCACGGCGACCGCTCCGGTGCAGGACAGTTCTGCCCAAGAGAGTTCAGCCCAGGGCGGTTCCCTCCGGGAGCAGTGGCGCGCAACGGTTGCAACGCGGCTCCCCACGCTCGAATGGCCGCAGCACGAGCTGCTGATGACCGCGGTTGATGCCCACAGTGGCGAACCGGTGGTGTTCCACCGGCACAGCGGCGTGGACCTGGTGGACGCCGTGGCCGCCAGCTGCGCCAGCGGCTTCGCGTTCGGGATCGGGAACAGCAGCTATATCGACGGCGGCTACCGGCGCAACGAGAACGCCGACCTGGCGGCCGGGTGCGGGCGGGTGCTGGTCCTCTCGCCCTTCGGGGGCAGGACACGGATGCCGCTGGGGTGGAACATGCAGCTCGCAGCGCAGGCCGATGAGCTGCAGGCCACCGGCAGCGTGGTGGAAACGGTCTTCCCGGACGTCGGCTCGGAACACATGTTCGGTGCCAACGCCATGGACCTGCGGCTGCGCCCCGCAGCCGCCCAGGCTGGCTACACCCAAGGAACGGCCCTTGCCGGGCGGCTTGCCGCCTTCTGGAGCTGACGCCTCCGGGGACGCGTTCGACGGCGGGTGCGCGTTCGACGGCGGGTGGGCGCCCGCCGTCGAACGTTCCCCGCTACAGCGTGGCCAGGAAATCCTCCGCGAACCTCTTCACGCCGTCCCATTCGGTGTAGACGTAGTCCCGGGACGTATCGGTGTCCAGGGAGCCCTTGTCGCCGGCGATCTTCTTCATGATGAGGCGCTTGATGAACCCGTAGTGCGTGTACAGCAGGGCGCCCCCGAACAGCGCCACATGGGCCGGCCGCCAACCGGTTTGCTCCTCGAACTCCCGGACGTAGCTCTCGGCGTTTTCGGCATCCCCGTGCGCGGCCAGGCTGACGGAGAACAGGGCGGATGGGAGCCGCTCCAGGGTTTCCCGGTTCTTCCGGACAAAGTCCTGGACGTACTCCTCGTGCGTGCCCATGTGCACCGATGCCCCCACCAGGACCGCGTCACACCCGGGCGGGATCGAGTCGCCTGCCTGCTTGATGTCCGCAACGCGGGCCTGGTGCCCATGCGCCTGGATGACGTCCCCAATGAACTCGGCGATCCTGGCCGTCTGGCCCTCGGTGGTCCCGTACGGGATGTAGATGCTGCCCATCGTTGGCCTCCTGGCGGTGTCCGGATCGGGTCCTGTATTACCTTGCCGAATTCCCGGTCCGTGGCGTAGGGCCCAACGTCCCGGAAGTTTTTGGCGCATGAGCCTTTGGCACTTCTCCGCGGGGATGACAAAAGGAGCAAAGAATGTCGGAGGCGGTCAAAATTATGAAGTCGCCATAACTGGCGAGGTCACGTCATTGGTCCCGATTCTGCCGCCAATCCAAGCCCCAGGCCGGGCAGGACGGCGGGACTGGCTAAAAAAGCAAAAGAGCGTATGGTGGCCGTTAACGCGAGAGAAGGGCGTGGTTCCGGTGTCTGGAAAATCAAAAGGCGGAGCGGCCAAAAAGGTCGGCAAGTCGATCCTTGAGAAACGTGCCGAAAAAAAGGCGAAAACCGAAAGCAGTGAGCTTCACGTTATAAAGCAGCGCAAGAACCACCGTTGACCGGGCTGCCGGCCAGGACTCCTAGCCCGGCTGGCTGCCTGTAGGCCGCCAGGGACGCTACTCCGGACCCTTGTCGATGACGCAGAACCGGTTTCCGTCCGGATCCTCAAGCACCACGAAGTCCGGGTCCTCCGGGTACATATCCCAGTCCACGCGCTTGGCGCCGAGGGAGAGCAGCCGCTCCACCTCCGCGGCCTGATCGTCCGCGTACAGGTCCAGATGGATCCGCGGGTAAGCCTGGACAGATGTTTCGCTGAGCATGAGGGACAGGTGGGCGCCGGGGCCCGACGGCGGTTCGAGGGTCACCCAGGTGTCGTCACCAGGTTCCCGGGGGACATAGCCGAGGGCTTCATGCCAGAAGGTGGTAGCGGCGGCGACGTCGTTGACGCCGAGGACGATGGTGCCGATGGTCAACATCCGCCCAGCCTAAACCGGCCGGGGCAGGTCCGGCTAGACTCGCCTGCATGGGGGAAAACAACACATCCGGGGAAGAACGACCATCCAAACGCGCCAAACTGCCCGCCGTCGTCGTGCCCTGCCTCGGTCTGGCGGCAGTGCTGGTCGGCTGCCTCGTCGCGTACCTTAATCGCGACTTCACGGGCTGGGTTGCCTACGCTCCCTTGAGCAACCAGCCTTTCAGCGCCAACGGGGCTGCGTTCATCACGCAAGGCACGCAGGCGGGCCTGGCTGTTGCCGGCGTGGGACTGCTGGTGCTCTCTTTCTGGGCAGGCATGGTTGCGGGCCGTCGGGCTGGCTCCGTCCGCCGCTAGCGGGGGAAGACCGCCAGGCCCTGCACGCCGCCAGCGGCGGCAACGGGGACATGGATCTCGGGAAGTTGCTCGAACGCCGGTTTGGCGAACCAATAGCCCTGGAGCAGGCGGACACCGGCTGCCTGCAAAACCCGGTATTCCGCCTCCGTTTCGATGCCCTCGGCGAGCACGGTGATGTTGAGGTCCCCGGCGATGGCCACGATGCCGGCGACCACTGCCTGCCGTGCGGGACTGCCGTCGATGCCGCGGATGAGCTTCATGTCGATCTTGATCAGGTCCGGCTGGAAGTCGACCAAGAGTCCCAGGCCTGCATGGCCGGCCCCGAAGTCGTCGATCGCCGTGATGAAGCCGTGCTTGCGGTATTCGGTGATGATATTGGTCAGGTGGGCGGTGTCAGTGACTTCTTCGTTCTCCGTGAACTCGAACATGATCGAGGACAACGGGAAGTCGGCTTTCGCAGCCGCAAGCAGTGTCGCGCGGAGGCAGGCCGCCGGTTCGTAGACCGCGTTGGGCATGAAATTGATGGAGAGCATCAGGTCCTCGCCGGCCGGGAAGAGGCGCGCCGCCAGTTCGATGGCCTTGACGCGGCAGTCCTGGTCGAAGCGGTACTTCTGCTCCGGGGAAACCCTCCGCAGGACCTCGTACGCGCCTTCGCCCGCCACGCCCCGGACCAGCGCCTCATAGCCCCACACCCTGCCGGCAACAGCGTCATAGATCGGTTGGAAAGCCATGCTGAAGTCGAAATCAAGCCGTGAAGATGTGGTGCAGCCGTCGCATGCCAAAGTTGGGGTCCTCTCGAATGGTTACTCAAGAGTAGGACACGGCCGGGCAGGTGCGCGGGATAATTGTTCCCCCTGTTCAGCCAGCATCCGGTGATATGTCGGATAAGTCCGACATATACTGCCGTTGTGCTTCCTGATGTTTTTGCCGCCGTCTCCAACCCGGCGCGGCGCGTCATCCTCGACGAGCTCCGGCAAGGACCCCGAACGGCGGGTGAACTCACGGGGCTGCTGGACCTCAGCCGCCCCGCCGCCTCCGAGCACCTGGCAGTCCTGCGCGAGGCAGGCCTTGTCCGGGAAGAACGCCAGGGCAGGAACAGGGTGTACCACCTGCAGCCTGCCGCCCTCGCCGAGATCGGCGGCTGGGTGAAGCGCTTTGAGCACTACTGGAACCAGCGGCTGGATGCGCTGGCCGACCTTCTGGACGAGGAGAAACCGTCATGACAGATAACGCCATCCGGCTCGAACGCCGCTTCCCGCATCCCGCAGCGGCGGTCTGGGCCGCACTGACTACCCCCGAATTGCTGGCACGGTGGTGGGCGCCGGGCAACATCGCACCCGCCGTGGGCCACCGCTTCACCATGGACATGGACTCCTGGGGCCGGCAGCAGTGCGAGGTACTCGCCGTGGACCCGGGCACGTCCATCAGCTTCCTTTTCGCCGAAGGCCAGCTGGACACCACCATCACCTGGCGCCTGGAGCCCATTGACGGCGGCACGATCCTCCATTTCGAGCACGCCGGCTTCCGCCTCGATACCCCCATGGGCCGCCATGCGATCGAAGGCATGGGCAATGGCTGGCCGGGCCTGCTGGCAAGGATTGACGGGCTGCTCGCCGAGGTCTCCTGAGATCGGCGCATACCTGCTACGCTCCACGTAGTTGGCCCGTCGATGAGCCTTCAGGCGGCCACCAGCCACCAGCAGATTCACGTGTAAGCGGGGTATCCAGCATGGCCGTCGCGGAAATCCAGGTGGACCAGCGCGTGATCGGAATCGACTCCCGGCGGTTCGCCTCGGTGGAGAAGGCGCTGGTGGAGCTGATCACCAACAGCGACGACAGCTACGCGCGCCTGGAAAAGGCCGGCGGCCAGGTCGCCGGCAGGATCGTGGTGGGCTATGAGCGCCACCACGCCGGCGCGGTCCTGACGGTCAGCGACCAGGCGGAAGGAATGTCCTTCGAGCAGGCCGGCCGGATCCTTAGCTACGGCGGCGCACACAGCCCCCTGGCCCGCGGCGAGGGCGCCGGTCGCGGGTACTTCGGGCGCGGACTGAAACAGGCCATCTTCGGACTGGGCCACGGCTGGATCGAAACCATCCAGGGCGGCAGGTTCACCCGCATCGACGTCTTCCGTGGCGAAAACGGCGGCTACCTCTACGACGACGACGGCGCCGACCGCGAGGCCTTCCCTGCGGATTACGCCCGGCTGGGAATAGACGACGGCGGGATCCCTGCCGACGTACGGAACGGCACCAAGGTGACCATCGTCGTCGACAACCCCCGTGCCACGATCACTCAGCAGGCGACCCTGCTGCAGTTGCTCGCGGACAACATCTACCTGCGCGACGTGCTGGGCCGCCGCAACGTGGAACTGGTGCGCGGGACTGCGGGCACCGACGGCTACAGCAGGGACGCCATCCGCTTCGAAGAACCCCCGGCTGCCACGCTCATCGGCCCGGACCGTCCCGGAACCTTCACCGTTGACGGCGTCGAATATGCCTTCACCGTCACGCTCAAGCGGGCCAACGGCGTTGAACTGGCCATGAAGGGCGACGAGCGCACCGCCGGCCTGGTGGTGGAATCCGGTATGGCCGTCCTGGACTGCCAGATGTTCGACTACGAAAACCAGGTAGGCACGGAGTACCTTTTCGGCACAGTCAGGTGCCCGGCGCTGACTGAAATGCTGGGCCGGGGCAAAGCAATCATCAGCGACGAACGCGAGGGGCTGAACCCCAAAGATCCGTTCGTTGCCGCCTTCTCCGCCGCCGTGAGCCGGATGATCGCCGGGGCCGTGCAGGCAGAGAAGGAAAAACTCACCCACCTGGAACGCGCCACCACCTCCGGACGCACTGCCGAAATGATCGAACGCCTGCTGCAGCACATGAGCGCTGCCGCCGTCCTGGACCTGGGCCTGGACACCGGACCAGTCCGCGACGCCGGGACCGGGGAACCGGCGTCCGCGGCGCTGCGGTTCACCACGCCGTTCTACTACCGCCCGCCGGGGCATCCGTTCCACGTGGCCCTGCTGCTGGATCCCGGCCAGCTCCCCGCCGGCGGGACCCTGGAATTCGATGTGGACCTGCCGCCATCGATCCGCCTGGTCCCGGTTCCGGTGTCCCTTCCCGTTTCCGGTGTGCAGGACACAACCCGGCTTGAATGGACGGCTACCGGGGACCGGCCCGGAGACCAAGGGGAAATCACCGTGCGTGCCGGGGACTACTGGGCGCTCAGCGAAATCGTCATCGCCGAACACGCCTCACGTCGAAGCGCGGACCAGCCGCCGCACCCTGCAGTCCCCGGTTCCGGTACCCCGCCGGGCGCGCGCCAGCAGGCCCACCGTCCCGGCCGGGACCATGGCGTTGACCTCTTCACCGGCTACGACTTCCGCAACCTCCACAACACCACCGACCGGGCCGTTTACAGCGAGGCGGAGCGCAAAGTCATCATCAACACCGCCGCGCCCACCGTGCAGCTGTACGTCGATGGCCGCGGCCGGTTCCGTGACTCCGCCCGGCTGTTGCTGGCCGAGTTGTTCCTCGACGTGATCGCGGAGGAACTGGCGCGGCGCCGGGTGGAGCAGAGCGGCCACGCCGGCGACCTTGACGCCTTCCGGAAAGCCAAGCGCAGCATCATCGGCCGCTACGGCAGTGAGGTCCACCGGACGTTCCTGGGGTGACAGTACGTTGCTGGGGTGACTCCACGCAGGTCGGGTGGCACCACGCAGGTCGGGTGGCACCCCCCAGCGGCGTTTCAGGGCTGGAACCGGTAGCCGATGCCCGCCTCGGTCAGCAGGTGGCGGGGGTTTCCGGTGTCCGGCTCGAGTTTGCGGCGCAGCTGGGCCATAAAGACGCGCAGGTAGTTTGAGTCCTTGGCATAGGCCGGGCCCCACACATCGGTCAGGAGCTGCCGGTGGGTGATCAACTTTTCCGGGTTCCGCACCAGGATCTCCAGGATCTTCCACTCGATGGGCGTCAGCCGGACATCCGCTCCCTCCCGGCTCACCCGGTGCTTGGCCAGGTCCACCGTGAAGTTCTCCGTGACCACCACCGGCTCCGGTGCCTGCAGGTCCGCGGACCGGCGCAGCAGCGCCCGCAGCCGGGCCAGCAGTTCGTCCGGTCCGAACGGCTTGGTCAGGTAGTCGTCGGCGCCGGCATCCAGGGCTTCAACCTTGTCCTCCGAGGTATGCCGGGCCGAGAGCACCAGGACCGGGACACGGCTCCATTCCCGCAGTTCCTTGATCACGGTGACGCCGTCGATGTCCGGCAGCCCAAGGTCCAGGATCACCAGGGCCAACGGATTCTGGGTGGCGGCCAGCAGCGCTGACCTCCCGTCAACGGCAGTGGTGACCGCATAGCCGCTGGTTTCGAGGGCAAGCTTCAGGATCCGCAGCAGGTGCGGGTCATCATCCACTACCAGGACGCCCGTCACTGCTGATCCGCCGTTGATGCCTGGAAGGGGGCCTGGTGGATCCGCCGGGCCAGGAACGACTGGGGCACCACGGGCGCCTGTCCGCGGGGTCCGTCGTCGGGAAAACCGGTGGAAAGCGGCAGCCTGATCACCATGGTCAGTCCTCCACCCGGGGTCTCCTCCGCGGTCAGCGTGCCGCCCATCGCCTCGGTAAATCCCTTGGCTACGGCCAGGCCCAGGCCCACGCCGGTGGTCTGCGGAATGTCATCCAGCCGCTGGAACGGACGGAACATCTCCACCACTCTCTCTGCCGGAACGCCTTGGCCGTGGTCGATGATACTGATCTCTCCGGCCGGCTGCCCCTTCAGCGTTGTGTTGCTCAGGCCGCCGGCGCCGCCCACCACGGCAATATCGGAACCCGGCGCATACTTGACCGCGTTCTCCACCACATTGGCGATCACCCGCTCCAGCATCCCGGGGTCCGCCTCGATCTCAGGCATATTCGGCGGCAGTTCCACCCGAACCCTGCCCGCGGGGACGGACCGGAGGGCGCTGGGGATGACCTCGGACCAGCGCACGGGCCGCAGGAGTGGCTCGGCCCCGGGGGAGCTGAGCCGGGACATATCCAGCAGGTTCCCCACCAGCAGGTCCAGCCGGTCCGAACATTCATCAATGGTCTGCAACAGCTCGTGCTCCTGCTCCGGGGCGTAGTGCCGGTCCTTCTGCAACAACATGCCCACCGAAAGCTTGATGCCGGCCAGGGGAGTGCGGAGGTCGTGGGAAACCGCGCGGAGGATGGACGTGCGCATGGTGTTGCCCTCGGCCAGGCGCAACACTTCACGGCGGCTGTCCGCCAGTTGCTGCCGCTCCAGTTGGGCGGCAAGGTGGACGCCGAACGCCGCCAGCAGGCGCCGGTCTCCCGCGGGAAGCGCACGGCCGAACAACACCAGCCGTGTGGCGGGATCGATGTTCTCCGTCGTTTCGGTGCCAAAATCCGCGGCCCCGGAATTCCCTGCGCCGGAACCTCGGGTGCCAGCATTCCCGCTGCCAAAATCCGGGATTCCGGTCTCGCCCGGTCCTGGCACCTCGCCGGCGCCGGCAACCAGCCGCCAGCCCGCCGTCGTCCGCTCATTGCCGTCCGGGCCGCTGCCGTACAAAGCTGCCCCGCGGACGCTGAAGACGTCGAGGGCCTGCTGGAGCAGGTCCTTCACGCCATCCTCGGACCGGACGGCGCCGCGGGTGAGGTCGGAGAGCGTGGTGGCCTCGGCGCGGGCGCGTGAGGCCTCCTTGGAGCGCCGCGCGGAGAGGTCCACCACCACGGCGACGGCGGCGGAAACCCCGACGAAGACCAGCAGGGAGAAGAAGTTGTGGGGATCGCTGATGGTCAGGGTGCCCACGGGAGGCGTCGAGAAGTAGTTGACCAGCAGGCTGCTCCACAGGGCGGCGAGCACCGCCGGCCACAGACCGCCCACCAGGGCCACCGTGACCGATCCGGTCAGCTGCACCAGGATGGCGGTGGACACACCGGGGTCCGGGTCCAATGCCAGCAGGAGCTGCAGGACCACCGGCAGCACCGCGGCGAGGATGAAGCCCACCGTGACGCGGACTCGGCCCAGGTCCCGTTCTCGCCGTGGACCGGCTCCCCGGCCGCCCAGGGGATGGGACACCATGTGCACGTCGATGTCCCCGGAATCGCGGACCACCCGCGTGCCGATGCCCCCGCCCAACAGGCCGCCCACCGTGCCCGCGAACTTGCCCCGCCGCGAAATGCCCACCACGATCTGTGTGGCGTTGACGCTGCGCGCAAAATCGAGCAGGGCAGCGGCCGGATCCTCACCGGCCACAATGTGGTAACTGCCGCCCAGGTCCTGGATTAAGCGGCGCTGGGCTTCCAGGGACTGCGGGGACTCATGGACCACCCCGTCCGCCGCACGGACATGGACCGCCAGCAGATCCCCGCCGTTGACCCGGTTAAGGATCCTGGCCCCGCGCCGGATCAGGATCTCGCCCTCCGGTCCGCCGGTCAGGCCAATCACCACCCGCTCCCGCGCCGGCCAGGTCGCCTGGATGTCGTTGTCCGCCCGGTACCGGGCCAGGCCCTCATCAACCCTGTCCGCCAGCCACAACAGGGCCAGTTCCCGCAACGCGGTCAGGTTTCCCAGCCGGAAATAGTTGGCCAGGGCGGCGTCTACCTTGTCCGGGGCGTAGATCTTTCCCTCACCCAGGCGCTGGCGCAGCAGTTCGGGGGAGATGTCCACCAGGTGGATCTGGTCTGCGCGGCGCACCACCTCGTCGGGCACCGTCTCGGCCTGCCGGACCTCCGTGATGGTGCCCACCACGTCGCCCAGCGAGGCCAGGTGCTGGATGTTGACGGTGGAGAGGACGTTGATGCCCGCGTTGAGGAGCTCGTCAACGTCCTCCCAGCGTTTACCGTGCCGGCTTCCCGGAACATTTGAGTGGGCATATTCGTCCACCACCGCAGTGGCCGGGGCGCGGTGCAGGACCCCGTCCAGGTCCATTTCCTCGAACTCGGTGCCGCGGTAGGGCAGCCGCCGGGGCGGGATGGTTTCCAGGCCTGCCATGAGGGCGCGGGTTTCGGCCCGGCCGTGGTCAAGGGCGAACGCGATAACCACGTCCTCGCCCCGGTTGGCCAGCCGGTGGGCCTCCTCGAGCATCTCGTAGGTCTTGCCGACCCCGGGCGCCGCCCCGAGGAAGATCCGCAGCGTTCCACGTGCCATGCAGTTATTCTTCCACTCCGGCAACGCCGCTCAGGACCGCGGCGATCCGGCCGCCGCCACGTCGAGGTTGAGCGCCGTGACGTTGACGGTGGGCTGGCCCAGGAACGCTGCAAGGCCACTGCTGGTGTTCTTGTCCACCAAGGCCTGGACCGCCTCGGTGCCCAACTGGTGGGCGGCGGCAACCCGCGGTACCTGGAGCCGGGCGTACTCGGGGGAGATGCCGGGATCCAGCCCCGACCCGCTGGCGGTGACGGCGTCCGCGGGGACGTCGGACGGCTGCACGCCCTCGGCCTCCGCCACGGCGGCACGGTTGGCGTTGACGGCATCGGTCAGCTTGGCGTCGTTGGGGCCCAGGTTGGAGGCCGACGACGACGCCGGGTCCCAGCCGACGGCGGAGGGACGGGCGTGGAACCAGGCGGGGTCCTGCGTGCCGTCGTCGTCCTTCACCTGGGCGATCAGCGCCGATGCCGCGGGCGCGCCGGCACCGTCGCGGAGGATGGAGCCATTCGCCTGGTACGGGGCAACCAGCTGCCCGACGCCAAAGACGGCGGCCGGGTAGGCGAGGCCAAGCACCACGGTGGCGAGGAACAGGAAACGGATGGCCGTTCCCGACTGTCGGAGATAACCGGTGAGCGCATTCATGGGGATTCCTAGCCGATGCCGGGGATGAGGGAGATGAGGAGGTCGATGATTTTGATGCCGATAAACGGGGCAATAAGGCCGCCGAGTCCGTACACCAGCAGGTTCCGGCCCAGGGCCTGGCTGGCCGAGATGGCGCGGTACTTGACCCCGCGCAGCGCGAGCGGCACCAAGGCGATGATGATCAACGCGTTGAAGATCACGGCCGACAGGATGGCGGAGGACGGCGTGGCCAGGCCCATGATGTTCAGCAGCCCAAGCCCGGGGAACGTCGCCGTGAACAGCGCCGGGACGATCGCGAAGTACTTGGCGACGTCGTTGGCCACCGAGAAGGTGGTGAGCGCGCCGCGGGTGATCAGCAGTTGCTTGCCGATTCCCACGATGTTGATCAGCTTGGTGGGGTCCGAATCGAGGTCCACCATATTCGCGGCTTCCTTGGCTGCCGGCGTGCCGGAGTTCATGGCCACGCCCACGTCCGCCGCCGCCAGCGCAGGGGCATCGTTGGTGCCATCCCCGGTCATCGCCACCAGGCGGCCCGCGGCCTGTTCCTTCTTGATCACCGCCAGCTTGTCCTCCGGGGTGGCCTCGGCCAGGTAGTCGTCCACCCCGGCCTCGGCGGCGATCGCCTTGGCGGTGACCGGATTGTCGCCGGTGACCATCACGGTCCGGATCCCCATTTTGCGCAGCTCCGCGAACCTGGCCTGCATGCCCGGTTTCACCACGTCCGCCAAATGGATGGTCCCCAGGACCCGTGCGCCGGCGGCATCGGCCGTGGCAACCAGCAGGGGAGTGCCACCCTGCGACGAAATATCCTGCACCTGGCGTTCCACCTCCCCGGGCATGCGGGCGCCCAGATCGGCGGCGAAGCTGCCAACGGTGGAGGCCGCGCCCTTCCTGATCATCCGGCCCCCAAGGTCCAGCCCGCTCATGCGCGTCGTGGCCGAAAAAGGGACCACCGCCAACGGCTCTGCGCCCGATTCCAGGGCGGCCAGGTCCGGGCCCAGCACGCCGTGTTCGGCCGCGAGGTCCACAATGGACCGGCCTTCCGGGGTTTCGTCCGCCAGGCTGGAGAGCCGCGCGGCTTCAATCAGTTCGGCCCGGTCCACGCCCGCTGCCGGGTGGAAGTGGACGGCACGGCGGTTGCCGAACGTGATGGTTCCTGTCTTGTCCAGCAGCAAGGACGTGATGTCACCTGCCGTCTCCACGGCACGCCCGGACGTGGCCAGGACGTTGTGCTGGACCAGCCGGTCCATGCCCGCGATGCCGATGGCCGGGACCAGCGCGCCGATGGTGGTGGGGATCAGGCACACCAGCAGTGCCACCAGGACAATGGGCGACGGCGCTGCGCCGGCGAGGGCGGCAAACGGGGCCAGCGTCATGGTGACGACCAGGAAGACGATGGTCAGCGACACCAGCAGCACGTGCAGCGCGATCTCATTGGGTGTCTTCTGCCGGACAGCGCCCTCGACGAGCTGGATCATCCTGTCGATGAAGGTCTGGCCCGGTTCGGCCGTGATCCGGACCACGATCCGGTCGGAGAGCACGCGGGTTCCGCCGGTGACCGAGGAACGGTCCCCGCCTGATTCCCTGATCACCGGCGCGGATTCACCGGTGATGGTGGACTCGTCCACGCTGGCCAGGCCTTCGATGATCTCGCCGTCGGAGGGGATCACATCACCGGCCTCGCACACCACCACGTCGTTCAGGCGCAGTTCCGTGCCCGGTACTTCCTTGGTGGTTCCGTCCGGCAGCCTCAGCCGGGCCTGGACTCCCTTGCGGCCGGCGCGGAGGCTGTCAGCCTGCGCCTTGCCGCGGCCCTCGGCGATGGCTTCGGAGAGGGTTCCGAACAGGACCGTGAGCCAGAGCCAGGCGGTGACGGTGATGCCGAAGACGGACGGCCGGAACACGGAGATACCCGTGCAGAGCGCGGCCCCCACCAGGACGGTGAACATGACGGGCGAGTGGATCATCTGCCCCGGGGCCAGCTTGCGGACCGCGAGCGGCAGGGCCGCTGCAACCACGGCCGGCGTGAGTTTGGCGGGTGCCTTAGTGTGGTGCTTGTGCGCGCCGGGGGTGCCGAGCGGATTTCCGTCGGCAAAGGTTTGGGTTTCCGCCCCGGGGGCGGTGTCCATGGTGGACCGGGTCATTTCAGGAGTCCTTCTGCGAGGGGTCCCAGGGCGAGTGCGGGGAAGTAGCTCAGGGCGGTCAGGATGACCGTCACGCCCAGCAGCAGTGTGCCGAACAGCGGGCCGTGGGTGGGGACGGTGCCGGTGGATGCGGGAATCCGGGCCTGCCGGGCCAGGGAACCTGCCAGGGCAAGAACCAGGACGATGGGCAGGAACCGGCCCAGCAGCATGGCCGCGCCAAGCATCGTCGAAAGATAGGGGCCGGAAGTGGTGATGCCGCCGAATGCTGAACCGTTGTTGTTGGCACCGGAGGTGAAGGCGTAGAGGACCTCGCTGAACTGGTGCGGTCCCGTGGCCGGAGCATTGGCCATTGCATCCGGGAGCAGGACGGTGATCCCGGCCAGGGTGAGCACCAGCAGCGGTGTCACCAGGATGTACAGGGCCGCAAGCTTCATCTGGGTGGGGCCGATCTTCTTGCCCAGGTATTCGGGGGTGCGGCCCACCATGAGGCCGCCGATGAACACGGAAATGATGGACAGGATGAGCAACCCGTAGAGCCCTGACCCTGTGCCGCCCGGCGCCACTTCGCCGAGCATCATGTTGACCATTGCCACGCCACCGGCCAGGGGCGGCAAGGAATCGTGGGCTACATTCACCGCGCCCGTGGAGGTGAGGGTGGTGGAGGCGGCGAAGATCGCGCTCGACGCCGGGCCGAAGCGGCTCTCGAACCCTTCGCCGA
Source organism: Pseudarthrobacter sp. AG30 (assembly GCF_003116525.1). Classification (NCBI taxonomy): domain Bacteria; kingdom Bacillati; phylum Actinomycetota; class Actinomycetes; order Micrococcales; family Micrococcaceae; genus Pseudarthrobacter; species Pseudarthrobacter sp. AG30. The sequence goes on from NZ_QEHL01000012.1 coordinate 402,413, forward strand.
GTCCGCCGGCGGCGGCCGTCGCGGTCCCCTGCGCGGTGGCTACTGCCCAGCCGGTCAGCGCGGTGGATGCCAGCCACAGCGTGGCCATGACGCCGGCTATCGTGTGCCCCTGCTTTTGGTCGCCCACCATCCTGCCGAAGGCATACGGCAGCGCCGAGGGGATCAGCAGGATCAGGAACACCTGGAAGAGGCTGACCAGCGCGTTCGGGTTTTCGAACGGGTGGGCCGAGTTGGCGTTGAAGTAGCCGCCGCCGTTGGTACCGAGGACTTTGATGGCTTCCTGGGATGCCACCGGGCCGCCCGGGACAACCTGTGAGACTCCGGTGGCGCTGTTGGTGACGTCCGTGGGGGCGAAGTTCTGCACCACACCGCCGAGAACCATCACCAGGGCGGCGAGGGTAGCCAGTGGCAGCAGGACCCGGAATGACGTCCTGGCCAGGTCCACCCAGAAGTTCCCCAGCCTGTCCGTCCTGGTTCGGGCTATGCCGCGGATGAGGGCGACGGCCACCACGATGCCCACTGCTGCCGAGAGGAAGTTCTGGACGGCGAGCAAGAGCATCTGGACTGCAATGCCGATTGTGGATTCGGGTGCATAGGTTTGCCAGTTGGTGTTGGTGACGAAGGAGATGGCGGTATTCATGGCCACCCACGGGTCCACTCCGGGCAGCGCCGGGCTGCCGGGAAACAGGCCTTGTGCCCGTTGGAGGGCGAACACCGCCAGTATGGAGACGGCGGAGAACACCAGGACGCTGCGGAGGTATGTTGGCCACGCCTGTTCGCTGCCGGCGTCCACGCCGGCGAGCCGGTAGAACAGCCGTTCCGGGCGGCTCGAAGCGGTGCCGTCGAAGACGCGCGCGAGGTAGAGGCCCAGTGGTTTGTGGACTGCGGCAAGGGCCAGCACCAGGGCCGCCACCTGGATGAGGAAGGAAGGAGCGTTAAAGGCCACCGGCCGTTCACCACTTCCCGGGCTTGATCAGGGCGGCGAGCAGGTAGCCGAACAGGCCAAGCCCTGCCAGCAGCAGGATCAGCCACATGAGTGCGTCCCCGTTCACTGCCAGTCCTCCGCCTTCTCCTGGCGGGCCGCGGCGGTCAGCAGGTGACCGATCCACATGACGAATCCCATGCAGGCCGCGAAGATTCCAATTACAGCCACGTCGGCCATCAGGTTCCTTTCACTGTTGCCCCGGAAGCGGGGCCTGGTTCCAGTGAATAGCCCGTTGTGGCGCTGTAAGGCGGGCCTAACGGATCCTTAACGGCAGGGCCGTGAATCTTAACGCGGATTTAATGCGCGCGGACGCCCCGGAAGGAAGGCGGGGTGGCGCAGGGGCTCAGGGCCAGTCGGCGCGGGTGAACCGGACCTGGCTGTGCAGCGTGAGGAGGAGGTCGGATGACCATTCGGGGACGGTAGTATCTGCGTCTACCTCAGGCACGGACGCCTGCTTCGCATCCTGGTTTGCGGTGCCTTGAGGATCTTCAACTGAGCTTTTCACGCGTCCCCCTCGACAAGCCTGTATGCACACCCTAGGAGCCCTCCAATGGCATGGGAAGAGGGTTAGTCCACAGCCGGGATAAACTGCGCAAATCTTGAGGATCTCCGCTACTGGGAACCCGGAACGGCGGCCCTGCGCCGAGGTTCCCCACTTATCGGCGCCCGCGAATCGGCGCCCGCCAGCGGGATGATTTCCATCCTCCCGGCGGGGCCGGCAAGCACCAGGACGTGCCGTGCCGCCACGCTGCCCAGCGCTGCCTCCGCATCCGCCGTGAGCTCCTCCAGGGAAGGCGGAAGGGCAGACGACGGCGTGGGGCCGGGACCGCCGTCGTCCGTCCGCAGCCAGGTGGTCACCTTGGCTCCGCCAACGGCGGCAGCGATGCCGCGGGCCAGGGCCTCGGGGTCTACGGTGCCTGGCGGATAGCCGCTGACCAAGGTGATGTGCTCGATCACCCGCTTGCCCGCCGGGGCCGCGGCGGCGAGCAGTGTCCGGTCATGCCGCCACAATGCAAAGTGGTATCCCGCCACGAGCCCGGCCGCCACCAGGAGGCCCAAGGGGGCGCGGATCCGGTCCAGGACGCTCCCGGCCGTGATGTCACTGAGCAGGAACTCGAAGAGCCGGTAGCCAATCACCAGCAGCGTGATCAGGGCAACGACGGCACTGACTCCGAAGAACGCCACCAGGTACACGCGCCGCCCGGGCGGGATCTGGTCCGCCGTCCGGGGCTGGTGCAGCGGCTTCCACGCCAGCCACCAGACCGGGCCTCCCACTGCCAGCGAGCTGATGCCGCCAAGGAGCAGGGTGCGGGTGGCGCCGCCCGCCAGCGGCGAGACGGCGGCAGCCAGCAGTGCGTTGACCACCACGCCTACCCCGGAGGCTGCTGCCGCCAGGGCAACGGCGGATGTCACCAGGAGGCTGGCACGCCGGGTCGGGGTGGAACGCCGGACGGAGGCCGTGCGGTGGTAGCGCCAGATCACGGCTCCGATGACGGCGGCCGCGATGGCCGGGGCCAGCGGCTCCAGCGGGGCGGTCAGGGGATCGGTCCGGTCAAAGGCCAGGCGCAGCAGCACGAACAGGGCTATGCCCAGGCCACCCAGGGCGGTGATGCCGGCAACGAAGATGCCGACGGCGATGATGGCAACGTCCACCAGGCCGGTCCGGAAACGCCGGCCGCCCTCGTGGAACCAGTGCCACCACCACACCAATGCTCCGCCGGCCGCCCACAGCAGTGAACGCAGGACATCGAACCACCAGGGTTCAAAGGACGCAGCGGCCGTGAAACCGCGGATGGCAATGTCCAGCAGCGCGCTCAACGCCGCAATCGCCGCGCCGGCGCCCAGCACCAAGCCAAAAACGGAGCCGACGACGGCCCGCACGTCCTCGAGGTGGGACGAGGGCTTGCGGGGGTGCTTCCACATCCACCGGTGCCACACCCAGATGGCCGCCCAGACCAGTCCGTTGGCCAGCGGGGACGGCCACTGGCTGTCCCTCGCACCGATGAAGGAGGAGGCGAGGTCCAGCAGGGAGGTGGTGGCGATGATGAGCGAGACGGCGTACATCCCGGTCAGGTAGAAGCCCCAGCCCGCGGCGGTGCGCTCGGCTGCGTCGTCGAGGCGCCGCCACACGAGCCACCACAGCAGCAGGGCCAGCGGCCCGCCGATCAGGGTGAAGGCGAGGGAGAGGGCAAGCCCGGCCACATCACCGGAAACCAGAGTGGTTGCCGTCCGGAAGAGCCGCTCGAGGAGTCCGCCCAGGCCCGAGGCGGCAATGACCACCACGGCAAAAAGCAGGCCGTACATGATCAGCCGGCGGAGGGTTGCCAGGCCTCCGGCCGGGACGGGGGCAACGATTCCTGCCGGGGTGCTCACGGCTTCGCCGGAACTGCCGTGCAGGCCATCAGGGGATACGGCGCCTGGTCGATCATCCATTGTCCATTCACCTTCAGGAGCGAGAAGGCGTCCTCCATTTCATACTCGGACGGACCGAACGGGCCGCCCCGGGGGGACTGGACGATCGAAACCCGTACGGTGGCCGAATCGGTCCGCTCCGTCGTCGAAATCAACACGATGCGGGCCGGACGGGGTTCGCCGGAATAGGAGCCGTAGCACCTGCTCCGGGCACCCGGCGTGAGGAAGGTTTCCGCGGTGGGTATGTCGCCGTCGATCACGGCCCTGCTGTACCGCTGGACCACTCCGGCGGGGCTGGCCTGGTCAAGTGGGGCCGGCTCACCGCGGGTGAACACCACTGCCAGCGCAACCACCACCAGCACGGCCACCACACCCACCAGCGCGAGGAGGATCCGGTCCGGTCTTCGTGCTGCGTCGTCCATGGCACGAGTATGGATCCGTGCAGCCGCTTTCACCTGTGCCTTTAGGCCCGTTCCCTTGAGGGTTCAGGGCCAATATTCAACATAATTAAGAAAAAGCGTTGACTGGGCAGAAATCTTCACTATAGTTGTGTGAGTTAGCTCACCGAGTGAAAGACAATCGATGACCACCGAGAGTAGCACCACCGCACCTCCAGCCACCAGCGAACTGCTGGCCACGGTTGGAAACAAGGTGCGGGCCATGCGCAAGGAGAAGGGCATGACCCTCGCCAAGCTCTCGGACATCACCGGACTCAGCCAGGCGATCGTCAGCCAGATCGAACGCGGCATGGCCAACCCGTCCTTCACGACCCTTGCCCAGCTGGCCCATGGACTCGACATTCCCGTGGGAAGGTTCTTCATTGGCCAGGAACAATCAAAATCCCCCGTCGTGCGCAGGTCGGCACGGCGCAACCTGAAAAACGTCACCCGCGAATCCGTGGGCGAAGCAGTCCATGAACTGCTCACCCCGGACCGCGACGGCACCATCGAAGCGCAATGGATCAGTACGCCCCCAGGGCACGACACCAGCGCGACACCTTTTACCCACAGCGGGGAAGAGTTCTGCTACATCATTTCGGGCCGCAAGGACGTCTACTTGGACGGCGTCTGCTACAGCCTGGAAGAGGGCGACTCCATCACCTACCCGGCAGAGACCCCGCACTGGTACAAGAACAGCTACGAAGAGGTATGCGTAGCCATCTGGGTGAACGCACCACACAAGTGGTAGGCATACCGGTCCCCGCCGGCGCCGACGTCCACCCTTAACTGCCCGGACCCCACGTGGCCCCGGACAATCCTTGCCACCTTCGCAGCATGCGCCTCCTCCAACAGGCGCCGCTGCGTCATACCCTCCTGCGCCGTTCCCGGCGCCAGCGTAAGGACACTTCCATGCTCGACATCCAAGCTACGGACAACGCAGTCCCGTCACCCCGCTCCACCATCTCATCCCCCCGCAACCGCGAAAAGTTCACGCCCGAAGTCCGCAAGGGACTCCTGGGCCTTGGCCTGGGCAACGCCCTGGAATGGTACGACTGGATGGTCTTCGGCCTCCTGTCCGCCTTCATCGGCCCCAACTTCTTTCCCAATGACGAGCCGCTCTCGGCCACCCTGAACGCACTGGCCGTGTTCGCCGTCGGATTCGCCTTCCGGCCGCTGGGCGGCATCCTGCTCGGCACGCTGGCAGACCGCATCGGCCGCCGCCGCGTGATGCTGCTGTCCATCATGCTGATGGCCGGCACCACCCTGGTCATCGCCATCACGCCCAGCTACGCCACCATCGGCGCCTGGTCCGGCATCATCCTGGTTGCCTGCCGCATCCTGCAGGGCATCTCCACAGGCATCGAGGCGCCGCTCTCCACCTCCCACGCGGTGGAACTCGCCCCGGAAGGCCGCGAAGGCTACGTGGCCGGCATCATGTCCTTCTACGTCAACATCGGCATCCTGCTCGCGTCCCTGGTCAGCTTCGTCTGCAGCCTGGTGATCGGCGGCGCGGCCATGGGGGAGTGGGGCTGGCGTGTCCCGTTCATCATCGGCGCCGTGTTCGGCTTCGTGGTGCTCTACCTCCGCCGTTCCCTGCCTGAAACCCTGAAGGCCGAGGAAATGGCCGCCACCACGGCAAAGTCCGTCTGGTCCGGAGTCGGCAAGCATTGGCTCTCCGTCCTGGCCATCGTGTTCGTGGTCGGCGCTGCCCAGGCCTACAACTACGCCTGGAACGTGGGCCTGCCCAGCGCAGCACGCAGCGGTTTCAAGGAAGATCCCACCGCCGTCTTCGCCCTCACCACCATCCTGGGCGCCATCCTGGTGGTGGGCAGCTGGATCATCGGCAAGCTCGCCGACGGCCGGTCCATGTCCCGGTGGTTCCTGGTGACGCGGGTCCTGGCCATTCCCTCCGTCTTCCTGATGCTCCTGTACGTCCAGCCCGGCATCGGCGGTTTCGCGGCCGTGCTGCTCGGCGGCTCGATCGTGCTGGTCCTCAACATGACCCTCTACAACGTGGTCAGCTCGTCCCTGATGCCAAAGAACATCCGCGGCACCGGCGTGGCCCTGGGCTATGGCATCGGTGTGGCCGTCTTCGGCGGCACCGCCTCCTACCTCCTGGTGTGGTTGCAGTCCCTGAACCTCACCTGGGTGTTCCCGGTCTACGTGGCCGCCCTCTCCGTCCTCAGCATCGTTTTCTACCTCGCCGCCCGCCGCTCCAACGGCATCTTCGTCGGAAAGTAAGGATTTCCCCATGAACAACCCACCTACCTTTGCCGCGCCCAAAACCGGGTCCCTGGAACTGTCCACCACTACCGCGGACCTCACCGCCCCGGTGATCTCCCGCTCCGACGTCCTGGTGGTAGGCGGTGGTCCCGCCGGCGTCGCCGCCGCCGTCACCGCGGCCCGCTCCGGGGCCAAGGTCACCCTCCTGGAGCGCTACTCCTCACTGGGCGGCCTCGCCTCCGGCGGCATGGTGCTGGTGCTGGACGACATGATCAACGGCCAGGACATCACGGTCACCGGGATCGTCTCCGAGTACGTGGAGCGGCTCCAGAAACTGGGCCTGGCCATCGTCCCGCCGGCCGAAGACCGCCGCACCTCAGAGGAACTCTGGAACAAGTGGGGCCGCTACGGCACCTTCGACTTCCACTCCCACACCACCCCCAAGCCCATCTGCTATGCCGCCGCATTCGACCCTGACGGCTGGAAGCGCGTCTCCAACGACCTGGTCCGCGAAGCCGGTGTGGACCTGCGGCTGCACTCCTGGTTCTCCCGCCCCATCGTGGACAACGGCGTGATCAAGGGCGTGGTCTGCGAAACCAAGCTTGGCCCGCAGGCCTTCACGGCGGACGTGGTCATCGACACCACCGGAGACATCGACGTCGCCTCCCGCGCCGGCGCCGCCTACGCCAAGGACAACTACCTCACCACCCTGGTGTTCCGGCTGGGCAACGTGGACACCGCGGCCGCGGAGGCCTTCGAACAGGCCAACCCCAAGGAAGCCCGCGCCATCAACCGCAAGATCAAGCGCCTCCTCGGTGGCGCCTGGGAACTGTGGTGGCTCAAGACCCCCATCGAAGGCGTGGTCTGGTGCAACGCCCCGCACATGACCGGCTACGACGGCGTGGACCCGGCGGACATGACCGCCGCCGAATTCGCCGCCCGCGACAAGATCTCCGAAGCCGTGGACTACGTCCGTGCCAACCTCCCCGGATTCGAAAAGTGCTACATGCTGGACGTCGCCTCCCAGATGGGCGTCCGCCAGACCCGCCTGCTGCAAGGCGAATACGTCATGACCAAGGAGGACGTCACCTCCCGCCGGCATTTCCAGGACAGCGTGGCCCGCGGCCGGGACTACTACTACCCGTACCGCTCGCTGCTGCCCAAGGAAGTGGACCAGCTGCTGGTGGCCGGCCGCCACTACTCCGCCACCCCCGAGGCGCAGAAGATGTCGCGCGAGATTCCGCCGTGCATGGCCATGGGCCAGGCCGTCGGCGTCGCAGCAGCGCTCGCCGTCCAGTCCGGCGTACTGGTCCGCGACGTCGCGGCAGCGGACATCCAGCAGGGCATGCGCCGGCACGGCGCGGACCCCGGCGACGTCCCGTCGTCGAACGCCACCATCGATGCCGACGCGGCGGTGCCGGCATGAGCATGGCAACGGCAGAACGCCCGACGACGGCACCCGCCGCTGCCTCGCCCCTCACCGGGGGCGCGCGGCCGGCCACCCCGCTTCCGCTGGACGGCATCAAGATCGTGGACTTCACCCAGGTGTTCATGGGCCCCTCCTGCACCCAGTTGCTGGGCGACTACGGCGCCGACATCATCAAGGTGGAACGCCCCGGCGCCGGTGACATCTCCCGCAACTCGTTCCCGGACAAGGACGGCCAGGACAACCCGATCTTCCTGTCCATCAACCGGAACAAGCGGAGCGTCTCCATCGACACCCGCACCGAGGAGGGCCGCAATGTCCTGCACGCCATCATGGCGGAGGCGGACGTGGTGGTCAGCAACTTCCGCTCCGGCGTGATGGAACGGATGGGCTTCGGCTACGAGGAGCTCAAGGCGGACAACCCCGGCATCATCTGGGCCTCCGGAACCGGGTTCGGCCCCGTAGGACCGTATTCGCACAAGGGTGGCCAGGACGCGATCGCGCAGGCGTACTCCGGCGTGATGTGGCGGCGGGAATCGGAGGACCAGAAACCGGCCATCTACCCCACCACCCTGTGCGACTACATCACCGGCATGCACTTGATGCAGGGCATCCTGCTGGCGCTGCGGACCCGGGAAACCACCGGAACCGGGCAAAAAGTGGAGGTGACCATGTACGACTCCATGCTGCACCTGCAGATGCAGGAGGCGTGCATGCAGCTCAACCGCGGTTACGAGGTCAACTGGGGCGCCATGCCCCTGAGCGGCGTCTTTGAAACCACCGACGGCGCCGTGTGCATGGTGGGCGGCTTCACACCGGACCCGCTGGCACGGATCTCCGATGCCCTGGGCCTGGACGAGGACCTCACCGAACGCCCTGGATTCGCCACGCTGGAACAGCAGTTCAAGAACAAGCCCGCGCTGCAGGCGATCTTCCGCGAACACTTCGCCGCCAACACCACCGAGTACTGGACCGGCAAGCTGGAGGAACAGGGGTTGCTCAACGCTCCCGTCCACACCCTGGAACAGGCGCTCGCCGACGCCCAGACCGAGGCCAACGGCATGATCGTGGAGGCCGAACACCCTGGGGTGGGGACGGTGAAGATGCTGAACGCTCCCATCCGGCTCTCCGCCACCCCGCCGAGCGTCCGCCGGGCGGCGCCCCGCCTGGGCGAACACAATGTGGAAGTGCTGCTGGAGAACGGCTTCGACGAAGCCACCATCAAGCGGCTGCAGGAACTCGGGGTGCTCCGGTGACGGCGGTTGCAGCGGAGCCGCAGGCACCGGCGGAGGCCTCCGCCCCGGTTGACCAGGTCACCCTGGCCATCGAGGACCAGGTGGCCACCGTGGTGATCGACCGGCAGCACGTCCTCAACGCCGTGGACGGCACGGCCCAGGCCAGGCTCAACGCCATCTGGGAGCAGCTTGAGGCCGATCCGGACGTCCGCGCAGTGGTCATCACCGGCGCCGGCCCCCGGGCGTTCTGCGTGGGTGCGGACATGTCCGCGTCCGCCGTGGACAAGACGGGCCTGGAATACTGGGCCGGCCTGGACCCCAACGGTTTCGGCGGCCTGAGCCTGCGGACCACGCTGGATATCCCCGTGATTGCCAAGGTGAACGGCTACGCACTGGGCGGCGGCATGGAAATTGTCCTGGGCGCGGACATCGTGGTGGCAGCGGACAGCGCAAAGTTCGGCTTGACGGAGCCGCGAGTCGGGCGGTTGGCGCTCGACGGCGGCATCCACCAGCTGGTGCGCCGCGTTCCCTACACCCAGGCGATGGGCCTGCTGCTCACCGGCCGGAAGGCTGACGCGGCAGAAATGCAGGCCATGGGCCTGGTCAACGAGGTGGTCCCGGCGGACGAGCTCGACGCCGCCGTGCAGCGCTGGGTGGACCAGGTCCTGGCCTGCGCTCCCACCTCGGTCCGGGCCGTGAAGCAGATGGTCACGCAGACCGGGCACCTCACCGCCAAGGAAGCCCGCGGCCTGCGGCTGCCGGCCCTGATGGCAGCCCTGGACAGCGAAGACTCCGCCGAAGGCGTCCGCGCCTTCCAGGAAAAGCGGAAACCGGCGTGGCCCGGCAGATAGGGAAAGCCGCCAGATGAACAACAAACCAAGGGAGAACCCGATGCGGGAGTCATTGACGCCGGGCGTGTGGGGCGTCGTTGCCACACCGTTCCAGGGCAGCACGCTGGATCTGGACCTGGACAGCCTCTCGGACCTCGTGGAGCGCTACGAAACCATCGGCGCCACGGGCCTGACCGTCCTGGGCGTCTTCGGGGAGGCCGCCGCGCTGACCCCGGAGGAACGCCGCCAGGTCCTCGAAATCGCCGTCGAATGCACGGAACTGCCCCTGGTGGTGGGCGTAACAGCGTTGGCCACCAGGCCGGCCATCGAGGAAATCCGCGCCGCCCAGGAGGTTGCCGGGCAGCGGCTGGCCGCTGTGATGGTGCAGGCCAACTCGGCGAAGCCCGAGGTGGTCAGCGCCCACCTGGACGCCATCCACCGCGCCACCGGAGCCAAGGTGGTGCTGCAGGATTATCCGCTGGCCAGCGGCGTCGCCATCTCCACCGCCGCCCTGGTTGATGTGGTCGCGGCAAGCCCCTGCGTCATCGCCATCAAGGCTGAGGCGCCGCCCACCAGTGTGGCCATCGCCGAGCTCCACGCCGGTACCGGGGTTTCGGTATTCGGCGGACTCGGCGGCCAGGGGCTGCTGGACGAGCTCCTGGCAGGCGCCGCCGGTGCCATGACCGGGTTCTCCTACCCCGAGGCCTTGATTGCCTGCGTCCGCGCCTGGCGGGAGCAGGGGTATGCGGCGGCCGCCGGGCAACTGGTGCCCTACCTGCCGCTGATCAACTTCGAGCAGCAGGCCAAGGTGGCCCTGGCCATCCGCAAGGAATGCCTGCGCGAGCGGGGCTGGATCAAGGACCCGGGCGTCCGTGCCCCGGCGGCCGGCTTTCCCGAGAACCTGCGGCATGCCATGGAGGTCCATCTCCGCGAAGCCGCCATGGCCCTGGACTTGAACCGGGCGCTCGCCCCGGCGGGGAGGAACTGATGGAGCTGGGAATTGCCGGCAAGACGGCGCTGGTGGCCGCCTCCACGGGGGGACTGGGACTCGCCGTGGCCCGCGCCCTCGCCGCGGAAGGCGCCAAGGTGGCCATCGTGGGCCGCCGCGGCGTCCGTGCCAAGGAGATCGTGGACGAGCTGCAGGAGGCGTTCGGCGGCCTGCCGGGCTTTGCGGCCATCGCCGTCGAGGCTGACCTCACCGGTGCCGAGGGTGTTGACGCCGCGGTGACGCAGGCCGAGGCCGGCCTGGGGCCGATCGACATCCTGGTCCTGAACGGCCCCGGCCCCCGGCCCGGAGCCGCCGCAACACTGGGCAGCGAGGACATCGCCGCGGCGTTCGACCTCCTGGTCAAGCCGCACCATGCCCTGGTCTCCCGCACCCTCCCGGCCATGCGGGAACGGCGGTGGGGGCGGATCCTTGCCATTGGCTCCAGCGGTGTCGCAGCACCGCTGCCCAACCTGGCCGTCTCCAATACCGGCCGCGCAGCCCTTGCCGGCTACCTCAAAACGCTCGCCGCCGAGGTAGCCCTGGACGGGGTCACCGTGAACCTGCTCCTGCCCGGCAGGATCGCCACGGACCGCGTCACCGAACTGGACCAGGCAGCGGCAAAGCGCCGCGGCACCACGCTGGAGGACATCCGGCTGGAATCCCGCAAAACCATCCCCGCCCGCCGTTACGGCGAGCCCGCCGAATTCGGTGCGGCCGCCGCCTTCCTCTGCAGCGCCCCGGCGTCGTACATCACCGGTGTGGCGCTGCGGTGCGACGGCGGCCTCATCCGCAGCCTCTAGCCCCAACTTCCAAAGGAATGCCATGACCTCCACCGCCCTGGACCCCAACACCACCGCACTGGATCGCAGCAAAACCGCCCAGCACCTCATCAACGGGCAATGGCTGGGAACCGCGGAAACCCGCCGCACCAACCCCGCACGCCCGGACGAACTGGCAGCACTCTCGCCCAGCGGCACCGCGGAGGACGTTGACGCCGCCATCACCGCCGCCGCGGCAGCGCAGCCTGCCTGGGCCGCCCTGCCGGCACCTTCCCGCGGGGCCATCCTGATCACTGCAGGCAACCTGCTGATCGAACGGCAGTCCGCGATCGCCGAGGACCTGGTCCGGGAGGAGGGCAAGACCCTGGCCGAGGCCAAAGGCGAGGTGAAGCGTGCCTCGGACGTGCTGCGTTTCTTTGGCTCGCTGGGCTGGGCCGCCACCGGAGAGGTGCTGCCCAGCGGACTGCCGGACACCACCATCACCACCCGGCGCGAACCGCTGGGCGTGGTTGGCCTGATCACCCCCTGGAACTTTCCCATCGCCATTCCGGCCTGGAAGACGGCGCCAGCCCTGATCAGCGGCAATGCCGTGGTGATCAAGCCCGCCGAACTCACCCCGCTGTCTGCCACCCACCTGGCCCGTGCCCTGCAGGACGCAGGATTGCCGGCGGGCGTGTTCAACCTGGTGCACGGTAAAGGCCGGGTGGTGGGCGATGCGCTGGCCCGCGACCCGCGCATCGCCGGGATGTCCTTCACCGGGTCAACCAGCGTGGGCCTGGGACTGCAGGAGATCCTGAACGGCCGGCGTGCCCGCGTCCAGCTGGAGATGGGCGGCAAGAACGGCGTCCTGGTCCTGGACGACGCGGACCCAGCCAAGGCTGCACAGGTGGTTGCTGCCGGCGCGTTCGGCCTTACCGGCCAGGCTTGCACCGCCACGTCGAGGGTGTACGTCACCCCCGGTATCCGTGCGGCATTCCTCGACGCCTTGGTGGCGGAGGCGGCAAAGTACACCCCAGGAGACGGCCTGGAATCCGCCATGGGGGCCGTGGTGAGCGCCCAGCAGTTCGAGCAGGACCAGGCGGCGGTGCGCGGCGCCGTTAAGCGCGGCGCCACGCTCCTGCACGGAAAGTACGACGGCGATTCCTCCGAGGCGCTGTTCTTCCCTGCCGCCGTGCTCACTGGTCTTGACTTCGACGATCCTGCGGTGACGGAGGAGATCTTCGGCCCGGTGGTTGCAGTCCTTGAGGTCCCCGATTATGAGGCCGGCCTCGCAGGGATCAACGATTCCCGCTACGGCCTCACCGCCGGCATCTGCACGGACTCCCTGGCCTTGGCCACCGACTTCGCCGCCAGGGCCCAGGCAGGGGTCATCAAGGTCAACCGACCCACCGCCGGGCTGGACCTGAACGTGCCGTTCGGCGGGGTCAAGGATTCTTCCACCAACACGTTCCGCGAGCAGGGCAGGTCCGCCCTGGAGTTCTTTACCTGGGGCAAAACCGTCTACACGGGCGTGTAGTCCCATGACATACGTGATCGCCCAGCCGTGCGTGGATGTGAAGGACAAAGCGTGCATCCAGGAGTGCCCCGTGGACTGCATCTACGAGGGCGACCGGTCACTCTATATCCATCCGTTCGAATGCGTGGACTGCGGTGCGTGCGATCCGGTCTGCCCGGTGGAGGCCATCTACTATGCGGAGGACGTGCCGGACGAATGGGCAGACTACGTCCGCGCCAACGTGGAGTTCTTCCACGAACTGGGCTCGCCGCAGGGCGCCTCCGCACTGGGAAACTTGCATCGGGACCATCCCGTCGTTGCTGCCGAGCCCGTCCCGGCACGCTAGGGACCCAACCCTTTCAATGGCCGCCAAGCCTTCGCTTGGCGGCCATTGCTGCGTTAATGCCCACATTTCGCGCTTGTTACAACTATGTTGCTCTATATGCAACGCCAGTCAGAACGGATGAAGCGAAGGCGTGATTGCCCGCCGGACGTTCTGCACTGGTTTTAATCATGAAGCAGATACAGAAACCTCTTGACTGTGTCGCTCATCACCACCTATGTTGAAACAACCACGTTGCAAGCAATGCAACTCATACTTTCTGATGGTGGTTCCATGAGTACCAATTCCAACTCCTCCGGAGCAGGAGCCGTTGCCGCTGACGCCAACGGCCCCGCCGTGGCAGGCCAGGGTGCCGGCAGCCCCGTGGCAAGCAAGGACGTTCGACGCCGGGTGGTCACGGCCAGTTTCATCGGCAACTTCGTCGAATGGTTCGACTACGCCGTCTACGGCTACCTCGCGGCCGTCATTTCGTCCGTCTTCTTCCCCGAGGCCGACCGCCAGACTGCGCTGCTGGCCACGTTCGCGGTGTTCGCGATTTCCTTCTTCGTCCGGCCCCTGGGCGGCTTCTTCTGGGGCCACATCGGCGACAAGCTGGGCAGGCGCAAGGCACTGTCCCTCTCGATCGTCATCATGTCCGTCTCCACCTTCTGCATCGCCCTCATTCCCGGGTACGGAACCATCGGCATGCTGGCCCCGGTCCTGCTCCTGCTGGTGAGGGTCGTCCAGGGCTTCTCGGCAGCGGGCGAATACGCCGGGGCGTCGGCCTTCCTGGTGGAATACGCGCCGGCCAACCGCCGCGGCCTGTACGCTGCGGTCGTGCCCGCCAGCACGGCTGCGGGCCTGCTCCTGGGCTCGCTGATCGCGGCCCTCCTCAGCTCGGTACTCAGCACCGGGCAGCTGCACGACTGGGGCTGGCGGTTGCCGTTCCTCCTGGCCGCCCCCATGGGGCTGATCGGGCGCTACATCCGCACCAAGCTCGAGGACACTCCCGCTTTCCGCGCCCTGGCAGAGCAGGAAGAGTCCGCCCCCAAGGCGCCGGCGCTGGACATGTTCCGGACCTACCGGAAGCAGCTGCTCATCGCCTGCGGAGCGGTGCTGCTCAACGCCGTCGGCTTCTACGTCATCCTCAGCTACATGCCCACCTACCTGTCCGAGGAACTGGGCTTCGGCCCCACCGAATCGTTCCTGGCCACCACCATCGCCCTGGCCAGCTACATCGGCTTCATTTTCCTCACCGGCATGGCCTCGGACCGGTTCGGCCGCAAGCGGATGCTGATCACCGCCTCGGTGCTGTTCATGCTCCTCACCGTTCCGGCGTTCATGCTGCTGGATACCGGCAACTTCCTGGTGATCGTCCTGGTCCAGATCCTGCTGGGCGGCATGCTCACCCTCAACGACGGCACACTGCCCAGCTTCCTGGCAGAACTGTTTCCCACCAAGGTCCGGTACAGCGGCTTCGCCGTCAGCTTCAACCTGTCCAACGCGATCTTCGGCGGGACCGCGCCGTTCATGGCCACCCTGCTGATCGGCCTGACCCAGAGCAAGCTGGCCCCCGGCTGGTACCTCGTGGCCGCGTCCGCCGTGTCCCTCGCCGCAGTCCTGTTCGCCGCCGAAACCTCGCGCAAGCCGCTCAAGCACCTCTGATCCTGCAGGGCCCCGGAACTTTCTTCCTTCCTACCCACCCATGTGCGGCCAAATACCTGCCCGCAATATCGAAAGGCACACCCGTGACCATCACCACCGACAACGCCTCATCCATCGCCGAACTCGAGCGCCTCAAGGTCCTGCACAACGGCACCAAGGGCAAGCTCACGTTCTCCGACGCAGAGTTCGAGCGCCGCCTCGGCGGCCTGCGCCAGATCATGGCCGCCAAGGAGCTGGACGCGGTCATCCTCACCAGCTACCACGGCATCAAGTACTACTCCGACTTCCTCTACACCACGTTCGGCCGCAACTACGCCTTGGTTGTCACCGCGGACGACTCGGTCACCGTCACCGCAAACATCGACGCCGGCATGCCATGGCGCACCTCCTACGGCGAGAACATCGTCTACACCGACTGGCGACGCGACAACTTCTACTTCGGCCTCCAGGAGGCACTGCGCCACCGCGGCGTCAAGGCCACCCGGCTGGGCGTCGAGGACGACTTCCTCCCGGGCCTGACCCGCGAAAAGATCGCCGCAGCGTTCCCCGGCGCCACGCTCCTGGATGTCTCCCAGGACGCCATGCGCCAGCGCATGATCAAGTCCGCGGAGGAAATCGAGGTCATCAAGCACGGTGCCCGCATCGGCGACCTCGGCGGCGAGGCCATCCGCAACGCCATCCGCGAAGGCATCACCGAGTACGAGGTGGCCCTGATCGGCACCGAAGCCATGGTCCACGAGATCGCCCGGACCTTCCCCGACCGCGAAGTCCGCGACACCTGGGTGTGGTTCCAGTCCGGCATCAACACCGACGGCGCCCACAACTGGGCCACCACCCGCAAGCTGCAGCAGGGCGACATCCTCTCCCTGAACTGCTTCCCCATGACCTCCGGCTACTACACGGCCCTGGAGCGCACGCTCTTCCTGGGCCAGCCGGACGAGCGGTCCCTGGAGCTGTGGAACATCAACGTGGAGGTGCACCGCCGCGGCCTGGAACTCATCAAGCCCGGCGCCGTCTGCAAGGACATCGCCGCCGAACTCAACGAGATCTACATCAGCCACGGCCTGCTGGCCAACCGCACCTTCGGCTACGGACACTCCTTCGGCGTCCTCAGCCACTACTACGGCCGGGAGGCCGGCCTGGAGCTGCGCGAGGACATCGAAACCGTCCTGGAACCCGGAATGGTGGTCTCCATGGAACCCATGATCACGGTGGCGGACGGCCAGCCGGGCGCGGGCGGCTACCGCGAGCACGACATCCTGGTCATCGGCGAGGACAACACGGTGGAGAACATCACCAAGTTCCCCTTCGGCCCGGAACACAACATCGTCCAGGCCTAACCATCACCACAGCGAAGCGGCGCCATGCACGTGGCGCCGCTTCTGCCGTCCATGAGGAAAGATGGTGTCCACCATGACTCCTGCAACGACTTCCGACAGCAACGGCACAGGCACCAGCACCAACGGCGGGACGGACGCCAAGGGCGCTTCCGTCGTCGTCAATGCCATCGCCGTCCTGCGCACCTTTACCGCGGACGAACCCTTGCTGGGGGTTACGGAAATCGCCAACCGGGTGGGCATGCACAAAAGCAGTGTCTCCCGGATCCTGGCCACCTTCGAGCAGGAGAACCTGGTGGAACGGGACCCGGAAACCAAGCGGTTCCGGCTGGGCCTGGGGCTGATCGCCGTCGCCGGGCCGCTGCTGGCCGAGATGGAGGAACGGCGCGTTGCGTACCCCGTGCTGCGGCAACTGGCGGAGCAGACCGGCGAAACCAGTGCGCTCATGCTCTGGAACGGGGACGAAGCCATTTGCGTGGAGCAGATCGCCAGCCACCACCAGATCAAGCACACCACGCCGCTGGGCGCCCGGTACCGGGACGCCATGAGCGCTTCCGTCCAAGTGTTCCTGTCCACGCTGCCGGCCGAGCGGGTGCGTGAATTGCTGCGGAGCGGAGCCATCACCTTTCCCGGAATGGACGACGCCGGCCTGGCGGCTTACGAGGCCCGGCTCCAGGACGTGGCGCGGCGGGGCTGGGCGGGCAACTACGGTGAATCGTCCATGGATGAAGTGGGCGTGGCGGCCCCGGTCCGCGACCATCGTGGCGACGTGGTAGCGGCCGTCCTGATTCCGGCCCCGCGCTTCCGGGTATCGAAAGAGCAGTTCGAGCGTCTGGCCGAAGCCTGCGTTGCCGCCGCCGCCAAGGTGACCACCCGTCTGGGCGGCCGTCCGGCAAGCTGATCCGGCATGTTCAGGTGGCCGGATGTTCAGGTGGCCAGGATGAATACTTGGTTCACGCTGTGACCGCGCTGACTGCGACGACGCCACCCCACGGATCGCTGATCACCGCGCTCCGGAATCCCGGGGTGTTCGAGGGTGCCATGAGGATGCCGCCCCCTAACGCAACGGCCCGGTCGGCAGTGGAGTCTGCACTGGCCACCGCGAAGTTCACACTCCAGTTCGGCGGAACGTCCACGCCCTCCGTTGAGGTGGCCACTGCCACCATACGGTCTCGCAGAAGCCATAGTGAGAAGGCGGAGTCAGGCGGTGACTTCAGCTCCCACGTGAACATTGACCTGTAGAAATCCCCGGCTTTTCCAAGATCCGGGGTGTGCAAGGAACTCATCGCCCAGCAGTTCGGCTGGTCGGCAAGCTCAACGCCGTCATTTTCGCCTGCCTGCCGCAGGCAGAACAGCACGCCGGAGGAGTCGGCAACCAGCGCAGTGGGGGCGTGGGCGTCCAGGAGCATCAGCCGCCGGCCCCCAACCTGTTCAGCGCGTGCCGATGCCTCAGCGACGTCCTCCACCCGGATGTGCGTCAGCCAGCCCGCAGGCGACTGTGGCGGGGCCTGTCCCACACCGGCCACCAGGCGTCCGTTGAGGCGCGCCCGGTAGTAGTCACCGTCAATGCCGGACGTGGGAATTGCCTCGTCGAAGCTCCAGCCGAAAAGTTGGCCGTAGAACTCTTTGGCTGCCCGGGGGTCCGGTTGCCACGTGTCCACCCAGCAGGGTGCACCTACCGACGATGTATCCCGCTTGGCCATAGTGCGCCCCCTCGAATCCGGCTGGGCCGCCGGACGCGTGGCGCCGGCCCCCAAGAGCAATGCACGGCAAGCATACGTCCGAAGCCGGAGGCGTGACGGGAGGTGGATGCGGGTCCGGTCGGGCATTGCCCCTTATCAGCCCAGCTCCGCTCGGCGGCCCGACCTCCGCGAGTGCGGCCCGGACCTCTGTGATGGGTCCAGGATCGCCGGACAACCAGGCGTCCATGTCCACAAACACTGCATCCGGAAGATGGCCGCTGTCGTATGCCGAATGTCTCATGATATGGACGCAAAGGAGCGCGGCCCCGGGCTTCTTCACGGCCTGTCCGGGCGCTCGTCGGAGCCGTGCCGGTCTGTACAACCAGCACCGGCCCGCGGGAAACTGGCGCCATGGGCAAACTAACCTTCGCCATGAACGTCAGCCTGGACGGCTATACCGCAGCTCGCGGGGACGACCTCGGCTGGAGCATGCCGGACGATGAACTGTTCCAATGGTGGTCCGACCGCGTGTCGGCGACGGGCCTGGCCCTGTACGGACGCAGGCTGTGGGAGGCGATGAGCTCCCACTGGCCCACCGCGGACCAGGAGCCTGGTGCCACGCCGGCGGAGATTGAGTTCGCGCAACGCTGGCGGGACATGCCGAAGGTGGTGTTCTCCTCCAAGCCCCGCCCGGTCAACTGGAATACCCGCCTTGTCACCGGCGATGCAGTTCCGGAGATCGCGCGGCTCAAGGCAGGGGAAGGCGGTCCGATTGATATCGTCGGTGCCACGCTCGCCGCGGCGGCCATGCGGGCCGGACTGATCGACGAGTACGTGATGGTCACCCATCCGGTCCTGGTGGGCGGCGGGACGCCCTTCTTTACCTCCCTGGACCATTGGGTGCAGCTGAAGCTTGTGGAGACCAGGGCCTTTCCCGGTGGCGCGGTCCTGGCCCGGTACGACGTTCGTCGCTGAGCAGGCCAAGACTCAAAGCGGCCTGCCTCCGCGCTTGAGGATAGGGCGGCAAATTTACCGGGACGGGCCTCTCAGGGGAGCCCCGCCATCCGGGCAGCGAGATGCAATGCCGCCAGCCGCCCCGTCCCGCGGGGATCGCCACCGCACAGCTCAAAGATCCGCTGAAGCCGGTGGTGCATGGACTGCCGTTCCAAGTGCAGTTCGCGCGCCGATTGCGCGGTGTTGCAGCCCGAGTCCAGCCATACCCGCAAAGTCTCCAGCAACTGGGACTGCCGCTGCGCGTCATGCTCCAGGACCGCCCGCAGCTGCCGGTTCACGAACGCCTCCCGCGCCGAGGCATCCAGGCAGGTCAGGGACAGGCTTTCAACCGCGGAATCCTCCGCGTCCACCACCACCAGGCCGCGGGCCGGATACTGCCGGCGTGCCGAGGCGTTCCGCCGCCGGATCTGGCGCACCTCCAAGGCCCGCCGCGCCTCTGCCAGCGACCAGGAAGCCCCAGCCACCCCGCCGGCCAGGGGCCCCACGGCAATCACCGCGTCAGGGTCCCCCGCCAGGCCCTGCAACGATCCCAACAGCCGCCGCCGCTCACCGGCGGCATCGGTGCAGGGGAGGCCGATCATCACCACCAGCTCGGCGTCGTCCAGGTACGCGGCACAGGGAATCCGGCGTGAGCTCAGGAAGGTTTCGACGGCGCCGCGCACCTCCTGCGGTGACGCCGCATGGATTGCCGCCACCACTGCCGGGGAATCCGTGGGAAAGCCGGCCCCGGGGGCAAGCTGCTCAAGCCGCCACTCCGGGGCGGAATTGAGCACTGCCCGCATCAGTTCTGCTCCGGCCAGGGCGTGCAGTCCGGGTGGAGTGTGCTGCAGCAGCGCCAGCCCGAGGATGTCCACGGAGCGTTCCCCGGCCACCTGCGCCAGCGCCACGTCTGCGGCCTCCGGTACCCGCACCTCAAGCCGCCCCATCAGGACGCCGCGCACTGGAATGTCCACGCTGACCACCGTTCCGCCGGGCAGCCCGGCCCCGCCGGCAAGGCTGCCGTGAGCGCCCGGTCCGGAGCCGTCGTCGTCCGCCGGCCCCTCCCCGGCGTCCGCGTCCACCCCGCTGCTCCACCCCTCGGGGACGGCGCTGCCCATGGTCACTCCCCACGGGGAGGTGAGGTGCACGGCGGAACCCGTGATGCCCGCCAGTACGGCCAGGATCTTGTCCAGCGAGGCCCCGTGGGCCAGCTCCGCCGCCATGGCACGGGTTGCGGCGTCGGCCTGCTGCAGGTGCCCCACCGACTCGCTGACCAGCATGGAATTGATGGCCTGCATGACGCCCACAAAGGGCACCACCTTCCGCAGCTCGACCACCGGAAGGCCGTATGCCTCGGCCGTCCGCAGCATGTCCGCAGGGATTTCCGGGAGGGCGCCCCCCGTCTCGATGGCGAGCGCCGCGATACCCCGCTGGGCCAGTTCGCGGACATAGTCCTCGCGTTTGGCGGGGGTGGCCGTGGCCAGGGTGATCCCGCCGCAGAGCAGCAGCTCGCCGCCACGGAGCAGGGGAGCGATGTCCAGGACTTCGCTGGAATGGACCCAGCGCACCGGCTGCGCATCGGCCACCACGCCCAGGGGATGGAGTACGGGATCGGCGGCGGCAAGGGCGGGGTGGGCGAGTATTTCGCCAAGAAACACTGACACGACATTCCGTAACGTAGTAGGGGAATCTGTTCGACAGATTGTATCTTGTTCCTTGTGATGGGGGCCACATAGCCTTTGAGTACTTATCCACCTCACGGAGGCCCCCATGCAAGAAAAGCTTTCACCAGCAACGCACGGGCACGCGGCCCCTGCCGGCCAGGACCACAACGTCGTGGACCACGAAGCCTGGCTGCAGCCCATCCCCGAATCAGCGCGCACACGCAAGGTATCCGGCCAGTTCTGGATCTGGGCGGGCGCCAACCTGGCTCCCATCAACTGGGTGCTGGGGGCACTCGGTATCCAGCTGGGACTCGGCCTGGCGGACACCGTCACCGTCCTGGTCCTGGGCAACCTGATCGGCATGCTCCTCTTTGGCTGCTTCGTCCTCCTGGGCCAAAAGACCGGAGCCACCGGCATGGTCCTGGCCCGGGCCGCTTTCGGCCGCCGCGGCAACTACCTGCCGGCCGCCATCCAGGCCCTGCTGGTCATCGGCTGGTGCGCGGTGAACACCTGGATCATCCTCGACCTGGTCATGGCACTCTTCGGAACCCTCGGCTGGGTTGACCCTGAAGCCCCCAACTACGCCTGGAAGATCGGCGTCGCCACCTTCATCATGGCCCTGCAGGTCGCCATCGCCTGGTTCGGCTACAAAGCCATCGCGGCCTTCGAAAAATGGACCGTACCGCCAACCATCCTCATCCTGGCCGTCATGTCGGCCGTCGCCTGGTTCGGCATGGACATCGACTGGGGCTACGCCGGACCGGCCGGCGCCATCCTGGAAGGCTCGGAACGGATCGCCGCCATGAGCGCCGTCATGACTGCCATCGGCATTGGCTGGGGTATCACCTGGTTCACCTACGCCGCGGACTACTCCCGGTTCGTCAGCACCAGCGTCCCCAAGAAGAAGGTCTACCTGGCCTCGGTCCTGGGCCAGTTCATTCCTGTGGTCTGGCTGGGTGTCCTGGGCGCCAGCCTGGCCACCAACTCCGGGGAGATCGATCCCGGCAAGCTGATCGTCCTCAACTTCGGCGCCATGGCTCTGCCGGTGCTGCTCATGGTGCTGCACGGCCCCATCGCCACCAATATCCTCAACATCTACACGTTCTCGGTCGCGACCCAGGCACTGGATATCTCCATCAGCCGCCGCAAGCTCAACCTGTTCGTCGGCGTCTTCTCGCTCGCCGCCGTCGTCTTCTTCATCTTCCAGGAGGACTTCGCCGCGGTGCTCGACGCCTGGCTGATCGGCCTGGTGGCCTGGGTGGCCGCCTGGGGCGGCATCATGCTGGTGCACTACTTCTGGCTGGACAAGCGCTGGCCGGGCGAGCCGGAGCGCCTGTTCGACGCCGTGGGAACCAAGCGGCTGCCCGGCGTCAACTGGGCCGGTGTCATCTCCCTCGTGGCCGGGATCTTCGCAACCTGGCTCTTCATGTACGGCCTGATCCCCATCATGCAGGGCCCCATCGCGGTGGCACTGGGCGGCTGGGACCTGTCCTGGCTGGCCGGCGGACTGACCAGCGCCGGGGTGTACGCCATCCTCGGGCCGCGGCAGCACATCCGGTACCTCGCAGCGAAGCCCCGGACGGTCACCGCCGTGAACCCCGCCCCCGGAGCAGGCGGCAAGGAAACGGACGCCGCCCCTGTCCTGCCCGCCCGCTAGGCCGCACAGCTTCCCATCCCCCAACACCTGGCGGGCGCCCTGCGCCCGCCGAAAGGATTTCCCGTGAACCAGCCCGCCATCGCGGACGCCCTGCATCCGGTCACCTGGCCCGACGGCGCCAAAGCCGCAGCCTCCTTCACCTTCGACGTGGACGCGGAGTCCTGCACGATCGCCCACGACCCCAGCTCCACCCGGCGCATGTCGCTGATGACCCACCAGTCGTACGGTCCCAAAGTCGCCGTACCGCGGCTCCTGAAAATCCTCGAGCGCCAGGACATCAAAGCCACCTTCTTCATCCCGGGCTTCACCGCCGAGTCCTACCCGGACGTGGTCCGGCGGATCGTCGACGGCGGGCATGAGGTGGGCCACCACGGCTACCTGCACGAACCGATGCAGGGCATCGACGCCGCCACCGAGGCCGGCTACCTTGACCGCGGCCTCGAAGCCCTGGCGAAGGTGGCCGGGGTCCGGCCGGTGGGGTACCGGGCACCGTGGTGGGAACTGAACTGGCACTCCCCGGGCCTCCTCGCGGACCGCGGCTTCCTCTACGATTCCAGCCTGCTCGACGGCGATGCCCCCTACCGCTTCGCCGTCGCCGCCGATGATCCCAGGGACATCGTGGAGATCCCCGTGGACTGGACCCTTGATGACTGGGAGCAGTACGCCTTCTACCCCGGTGTGACCGGCAGCGGCGTCATCGAAAGCCCGGCGAAGGTCCTGGAAATGTGGACCCTCGAGGCGCAGGCCCACCACTCCCAGGGCAGCTGCTTCGTCCTGACCAACCATCCGTTCATTTCCGGCCGGCCGTCCAAGGCCGTGGCCCTTGAACAGCTGATCGAGCGGGTGAAAGCGATGGACGGCATGTGGGTCGCCACCATGGAACAGATTGCCCGGCACACCAAGGCCTCGGTCACGGAGGTCCACACGCACGCGCGGATTGACGTACCGGTCTTCCCGGGCGCGGGTGCGCAATTCCAGCCGGCCGTGGTGCGGCAGGGGGTCCTGGCCTAGAGTGGCCGAAAAAGGGCCGGCGCCGCCGGCCGGGAGGAGTGCCGGAATGGACCTCATGGCCAGCCTTCAGGACAGCATCGGGCAGGAACTTGCCTGGCAGATTCCGCTGTACGAGCAGTTCCACCGGCATCCGGAGCTGGGCCTCGCCGAACACGAAACGTCCGCCGCCGCAGCGGACAACCTGGTCCGCTCGGGCTTCGACGTCCGGCGCTTCGGGGGGACCGGCGTCGTGGGCGTCCTCGCCAACGGCGCCGGTCCCTGCGTGCTGGCGCGGGCGGACATGGATGCCCTGCCGGTGGCTGAGGCCACCGGGGCGCCCTTCGCCTCCACCGTCCCGGGCGTCATGCACGCCTGCGGCCACGACCTGCATGTGGTGGCCCTGCTGGGCGCGGCACGGTACCTTGCCGGCCACCGGGACGGATGGCGCGGCACCTACGTTGTCCTGTTCCAGCCGGCGGAGGAGACAGCGGCGGGGTCCCGGGCAATGCTCGACGACGGCCTGGCCGCCGGAATCCCGCGGCCGGACGTTGCGCTGGCCCAGCACGTCATGCCCACCGAGGCGGGAACCATCGGTACCACGCCGGGTCCCATCCTCTCGGCCGGCGATTCGGTGCGGATCACCGTGCACGGCCGGGGAGCCCACGGATCCATGCCGCACAAGTCGGTCGATCCGGTGGTGCTGGCTGCCTCGATCGTCCTCCGCCTGCAGACCGTGGTGTCCCGTGAAACGCGCCCGGGGGAGTTCGCGGTGCTGACCATCGGCTCGGTGACCGCCGGTGCCACGGCCAACATCATCCCGGACCGGGCAGAACTACTGCTCAACCTCCGTACCTACAACATGGCGGTCCGGAGCCGGATGCTCGCCGCCATCGAGCGGATCGTCCGCGGCGAGTGCGTCGCGGCCGGCTCGCCTCAGGAACCGGAGTTCGAGTACTACGACCAATACCCGCTGACCAGCAACGATCCCGAGGCCAACGCCAGGGTCACGGCGGCCTTCACCACGACGTTCGGTGCCGACGCCGTCTACCGCACCGCCCCGCAGACGGCGTCGGAGGATTTCAGCCGCATCCCCGACGCTTTCGGGGCCCCGTACGTGTACTGGGTTGTCGGGTCGGTGCCTCGGGAAACCTACCGGCAAGCGGTGGCAGCGGGCACCGTGGACACCGATATTCCAGCCAACCACTCACCGTTCTTCCTGCCCGCCGTGGATCCCACCCTGCGCGTGGCTACGCAGGCGCAGGCTGCTGCGGCCCTCGCGTACTTGGGCGCCGGGGCTTCCTAACCGTTTCGAGCCAGCAGGGACTTCATCTGCGCGGCCGCGTCGCTGCCCGGTGCAGGGGTGTACACCACGATGTGGAGGTCCGGCCGGTCGGACGGGGACACCTGGTGGTGTTCCAACTGGAGCACACCCACGGCCGGGTGGTGGAAAAGGCGCTCGCGGGATTCGAAGCCCAGGATGTCGTACAGGTCCCAGCCCTGCCGGAATTCCGGGCTGGCTTCCTTCAGCCGTTCCACCTGGTACTGGATGTCCGGATCACCGAGCCGCTGCCCGGCTTCGGCGCGGAATTCGGCAAGGAACCGCTTGCTGGTGGTTTCCCAGTCCGGCAGGAGGTTGCGGACGTAGGGATCGGTGAACACCAGCCAGAGGAGGTTGCGGTCCGCCGGGGCCACCGTGGCGATGTTCGGAAACAGGGCGGCATAGGCCGTATTCCAGCCGGCCACGCCCCAGTCCGGAAACAGCGCGAAGCTCGGATTGGGGTCCAGTGCATCGAGCAGGCGCTGGATATGGGGCGGGGCGGAATCGGCTGCGGGGCCGGCAGGGGCCGCTGCTGCGTAACCGCCCAAGGACAGGACGTAGCCCACGCCGGTTGCCGAGAGATGCAGGGCCCGGCTGACCGCCTCCAGCACCTGCCGGGACGGGCTGATGTCCCTGCCCTGCTCCAGCCAGGTGTACCAGGTGACGCTGACGCCGGAAAGGAACGCCACCTCTTCGCGGCGCAGTCCCCGGTCGCGCGCCCGGCCGATCGGCGGCAGGCCGTAATCCGCCCGGAGCGCCTGGTCCCGGCGGGCGCGGAGGAAGAGGCCGAGTTCTTTGCGGCGCCCTGGTTCAGTCACCAGAAAATACTATTACTCTGGTACTCCTGCTACTAGTAGTAAGAGCGTCTTCCGTGTGGAGGGGCATGCCCGCAGGATGGTAAGCATGCCTGCACTTCGCTCTAAAACTGTCACCCACGGCCGCAACATGGCCGGAGCCCGCGCACTGCTGCGCGCCTCCGGCGTCGCCAACGCGGACATCGGCAAGCCGATCATCGCCGTGGCCAACTCCTTCACCGAATTCGTCCCCGGCCACACCCACCTTGCCCCCGTGGGCAGGATCGTCTCCGATGCGATCCTCGCCGCCGGTGCCGTGCCGCGCGAGTTCAACACCATTGCCGTGGATGACGGCATCGCCATGGGCCACAGCGGCATGCTGTACTCGCTGCCGTCCCGCGACCTGATCGCCGACTCCGTGGAGTACATGGTCAACGCACACTGCGCCGACGCCCTGGTCTGCATCTCCAACTGCGACAAGATCACCCCGGGCATGCTCATGGCGGCCCTGCGCCTGAACATCCCCGTGGTCTTCGTCTCGGGCGGCCCGATGGAAGCCGGCCGAGTCACCCTCACCGACGGCTCCGTCCGGTCACTGGACCTGGTGAACGCGATTGCCGACGCCGTGGACGAGTCCATCTCGGATGCCGACATCAACCTCATCGAGGAGAATGCCTGCCCCACCTGCGGTTCCTGCTCCGGCATGTTCACCGCCAACTCGATGAACTGCCTCACCGAGGCCATCGGCCTGTCCCTGCCGGGCAACGGCTCCGTACTGGCCACCCATACCGCCCGCAAGGCGCTGTACGAGAAGGCCGGCGCCACCGTCGTCGAGCTGGTCAAGCGCTACTACGACGGCGACGACGAGTCCGTGCTGCCGCGCTCCATCGCCACTGCCAAGGCCTTCGACAACGCCATGGCCCTGGACATCTCCATGGGCGGCTCCACCAACACCATCCTGCACCTGCTGGCCGCCGCCCAGGAGGCAGGCGTGGACTACGGCCTGGCCGAGATGGACGCCAAATCCCGCCAGGTGCCCTGCCTGGCCAAGGTGGCACCCAACGTTGCCAAGGACAAGACCTACTACATGGAGGACGTGCACCGTGCCGGCGGCATCCCGGCCCTGCTGGGCGAGCTGAACCGCGGCGGACTCCTGCACAAGGACGTCCACTCCGTCCACTCCAATGACCTGGACGGCTGGCTGGATGACTGGGACATCCGCGGCGGAAAGGCCACCGAAGAAGCGAAGGCACTCTGGCACGCGGCCCCCGGCGGCGTCCGCTCCTCCACCGCGTTCTCGCAGTCGAACGAGTGGACTTCCCTGGACACGGACGCGGCGGAAGGCTGCATCCGCTCCGTGGAGCACGCGTACTCCAAGGACGGCGGCCTGGCCGTGCTCCACGGCAACGTGGCCGTCGACGGCGCCGTGGTGAAGACCGCAGGCGTTGACGAGTCCATCTGGGTCTTCTCCGGCCCGGCCGTGGTGTGCGAATCCCAGGATGAAGCCGTGGAGAAGATCCTGAACAAGACCGTCAAGGAAGGCGACGTGGTGGTCATCCGCTACGAAGGCCCCCGCGGCGGTCCCGGCATGCAGGAAATGCTCTACCCAACGTCGTTCCTCAAGGGCCGCGGCCTGGGCAAGAAGTGCGCCCTCATCACCGACGGCCGTTTCTCCGGCGGCACGTCCGGCCTGTCGATCGGCCACATTTCGCCGGAGGCTGCCTCCGGCGGCGCCATCGCCCTGGTGGAGGACGGCGACATCATCAGCATCGACATCACGCAGCGCTCCATGCAGCTGGAGGTCTCTGACGAGGTCCTGGCCGAGCGCCGCGAGAAGCTGGAGGTCAACGGCGGCTACAAGCCCAAGGACCGGGACCGCCAGGTTTCCGCTGCCCTGCGCGCCTACGCCGCCATGGCCCTCTCGGCGGACAAGGGCGCCGTCCGGGACGTGTCGCTGCTGGAGCGGTAACGCTGGTTCCTGGCGGGGGAAGGGCAGGTCCATTGGCCCTCCTCCGCCAGGGAATACGGCGCCACACTTGAAGGGTCATCGTCGGGCCCGGGGAGGTGTGGTGCGCAGGTTTGAACCGTCCCTCGCGGCAGCCGCCCTCGTGATGGTGCTGCTGGCGGGCTGCTCTCCGCAGCCGGCAAGTCCACAGCCATCGCGGTCCTCCGCTGCTGCCTCCGCACCGGCGACCGGAGCGCCCGCCCCGCCGACGCCGTCGGACGTTCCGTCCTCACCGCCCGCAGAAACAGCGCCCGGCGCTCCCGCGGTCAGTTCCGCCGCGGCGGCCTGGACCACGTTTACGACGGCGGATGGCAGCATGGCGTTCGACCTTCCCGCCGGCTGGCGCGTCAAGGACCCCGCGGGTGAACTGGCCGAGGGTGGCGGGGCATTCGCCGAGGTCCGGAACCAGGCCGGAAAGATAATGGCCACGCTGAGGACCAACATGGCCACCGGATCCACCTGCACCGAAAGGTACCCCTACGAAATCCTGGACACGGTGGACGTCCCGGCGCTTGTCCAGGGCGGAGAGGTGCCGCAGTTCGTGTTCGAATCCCGTGCGAATGCCCCGACCCCCGGCCTGTACAGCACCCCGGCTGCCGGTTACGGCATCACCTCGGGCCCCGCGGCCAGCGGACCGGACGCGTGCCCCATCTTCCAGTTCTTCAGGTGGCCCCCAAACGCTGCCATGTTCGGGGCGTCCTACGACCCCAACAACAACGCGACGCCAGGGGACCCGTCGCTCCCGTACCTGGACCTCGCCCGGAAGTACCGGGGCACGTCCGAGTATTCGGACATCAGGAAGATGATCACCTCGCTGCGGCCGGTGCAGCACTAGCCGGACGCTGTTGGCAGGGGGGGCGCCCGGCCAATGGGGGGACCAACGCCCCGCCCTGCCGTCCTGCCCCTCCGGTACCCTTTTCACATGGTGCAGGAAGTGGCCGATTACCGGGCGGAAGGCATCCTGCTCGCCGGGGCGGGACGGGCCATCCTGCTGCAGCTTGCCAATCCCGCCATCGGCCGCGGGGTGGCGGCACACAGCATCTTCACCGAGCGTCCCGTCAACCGGCTCAAGGGCACGCTCACCTATGTTTACGCCGTCGTGTACGGAACCGATGAGCAGGTGCATGAGGTGCGCCGCAGGGTGAACCGGGCCCATGCCCCCGTGCGGCGCATTCCCGACGAATCGTCCGCCGGGTACAGCGCCTTCGATCCCGCGCTGCAGCTCTGGGTGGCGGCCACGCTCTACGACACAGCACTCACCGTCATCGAGAAGATCTACGGCCCGCTCGATGAAGCCGCCGCGGACGCCATGTATCGGGACTATGCACGGCTCGGTACGGCGCTGCAGGTCCCGCCGGCCATGTGGCCCGCGGACCGGGCAGCGTTCGGCCGCTACTGGCAGGAGCAGCTCGCCGCCCTGCGGGTGGAAGCCGAAGGCGCCCAGGTTGGCCGTGGCCTGCTGTACCCGGAAAACACCGCCTTCTGGTACCGGGCCATGATGCCCTCGGCCCGCTTCCTGACCGCCGGGCTGCTGCCGGGCCAGCTGCGGAAGGACTTCGGCCTCGCCTGGAGCGACCGTCACGAGCGGCGCTTCAACCTGACCATGCGCGTCCTGGCGGTGGCCTACCCCAAACTTCCACGGGGAACCCGGCACTGGTTCAAGGACTACTGCCTGGGCGAGCTCGACAAGGACCTGCACGGGAACGGCCGGCTGCAGCAGCGCCAGGGGAGCCGTGCGTAGTTCCACCCCCGTCGAGCAGAGGACCGACGACTACGCCCGCCGCTTCCTGGCCACGGCCCCGGCCCGCGGCGCCAAGGCACGGCTCACCGAGTTCGCCGTTTTCGGCCTCAAGCAGGGCTGGGCCTGCATCTTCGGAGCCGCGCTCCTGGCCGTGCTCATGGCCGCCCGGCTGTGGTACCCGGACGATGCGGTGCTGGCGCGGAACGACTTCCTGACGCTCGCCGCCGTCGTCATCCAGGTCCTCATGGTCGCGTTCAAACTGGAAACCCTGAGGGAGCTGCGCGTCATCGTCCTGTTCCACCTGGTGGGGACCGTGATGGAACTGTTCAAGACGGACGTCGGCTCCTGGTCCTACGAGGCCGAGGGCGTCCTCCGGATCGGGGCTGTACCGCTCTTCAGCGGCTTCATGTATGCCGCCGTGGGCTCGTACATGGTGCGTGTCTACCGGCTCTTCGACCTCAGGTTCGCTGCCTACCCGAGGCGCTGGATCACTGCCATCCTCGCCGGCGCCATCTACGCCAACTTCTTCACCCACCACTACATCTGGGATCTGCGCTGGGTGCTGCTGGCCGCCGTCGTGGTTGTCTATGGCCGCTGCGTGATGCACTTCCGTGTCTTCCGCAAGGAGTTCCGCATGCCGCTGGTGGTTTCCTTCCTGCTGGTGGCACTGTTCATCT
This sequence comes from Pseudarthrobacter sp. AG30, assembly GCF_003116525.1. NCBI lineage: Bacteria > Bacillati > Actinomycetota > Actinomycetes > Micrococcales > Micrococcaceae > Pseudarthrobacter > Pseudarthrobacter sp. AG30. The sequence continues at coordinate 432,071 of NZ_QEHL01000012.1, forward strand.
GGATCGCCGAGAACATTGCCACCTGGTCCGGGGCCTGGCTCTACCCCAGCCAGGCCGCAGGCTGGCATCCGGTGGGCCTGGAGAAACTCGTGGCCTGGTTCCTGCTGATGCTCATCTCCGTGGTGCTGGTGGCCTGGGTCTACAAGCCCCGGCCGCCGGAACCACGAGGCATACGACGCAGGGACATTCCGTCGGCTGCACTGCCGCGCTAAAGGGGGGTCTGCCAAGACCCGTTTCAGCAGGGCCCTCGCTAGGGCTTCGGGACCACGCTTTGATGGACTGTATGTCTCCCGAAACCACAACCAGCAGTACCAGGGCGCCGCAACAAACCTCTGGCAGCGAGCATCGCCAGGCCCACTGGGGAGGCGTCTTTGCGATGTCGCTGTGCGTCTTCGCCCTGATCGCCTCGGAGTTCATGCCGGTCAGCCTGCTCACACCCATGGCAGCGGACCTCCAGGTCTCCGAAGGGATGGTGGGGCAGGGCATCGCGGTCTCCGGCCTGTTCGCGGTCCTCACCAGCCTGTCCGTCTCCCGCCTGGCCGGCAGCCTTAACCGCAAGGCCCTGCTGCTGGGCCTCACGGCGTTGATGGCGGTCTCCGGGGCACTGGTGGCCCTGGCGCCGGGATACCTGCTCTTCATGATCGGCCGCGCCCTCATCGGCGTGGTGATCGGGGGATTCTGGTCCCTTTCCGCGGCCACCGCCATGCGGCTGGTCCCGCCCCACCAGGTGCCGCGGGCCCTGGCGATCTTCAATGGCGGCAATGCCCTCGCCACCGTCCTGGCCGCCCCGCTGGGCAGCTGGCTGGGCGCCGTCATGGGCTGGCGGGCGGCCTTCTTCTGCCTGGTTCCACTGGCCGCCGTTGCCTTGGCCTGGCAGTGGTTCAGCCTTCCGTCCATGACGGTGGACAAGCCGCGGGAAGCCGGCAGCGTCCTGGCGATCTTCGCCGCGTTCCAGAACCGCCCGGTGGCCTGGGGCATGGCCGCATGCGGTTCCTTCTTCATGGGACAGTTCGTCCTGTTCACCTACATCCGCCCGTTCCTGGAACGGGTGACGCGGGTTGATGCGGCTACGGTTTCCCTGGTCCTGCTGGTGCTGGGCGTGGCAGGCTTTGCCGGCACCATGCTGATCGGCCGGTTCCTGGGGAAACGCCTGTACCGGACGCTCGCCACCATTCCCGCGCTCATGGCCGTCATTGCGGCGCTGCTCGTGCCGGCCGGCGGCTGGTTCGCCGCCGTCGTGGTTCTTTTGGGTTTGTGGGGCTTGCTGTCCACGGCCGCGCCGGTGGGCTGGTGGAGCTGGGTCGCCGAGGCCATGCCGCACGACGCCGAGGCAGGCGGCGGCTTGATGGTGGCCGTAGTCCAGACCTCGATCGCCATTGGCTCAACCCTGGGCGGCCTCCTGTTCGACTCCGCCGGTTACGGCGGCACCTTCGTTGCCAGCGCAACGGTCCTGTCCGCCGCCGGCGTCCTGGCCTTCGTGACTGCCAAGGCCACGCACCGGATGGCGTGACCAACGGATTTCCAGCTAACCGAATCAACAGGAGGAGACCATGAAGTTCACCAAGAGCGGCGGCCAGACCGGCGCCGGGCCAAAGGAATGGTTCACGGGGACGGTGCAGATCGACGGGATCCGCAATCCCGATGAACAGTCGGCCATCGGCTGCGCCCATGTCCGTTTCGCCCCGGGTGCCCGCACCGCGTGGCACCACCACCCGAAGGGCCAGACCCTCTACGTCACCGACGGCATCGGCCTGGTGGCCCGCCGCGGCGGCGAGGTCCAGGAAATCCGCCCGGGCGACGTCGTCTACATCGAACCCGGCGAGGAACACTGGCACGGGGCCACCCCCGAGCGGTTCATGGCGCACGTGGCCATGCAGGAAGCTGATGCGGACGGCCAGGTGGTCACCTGGCTCGACCACGTCACTGACGAGGAATACGGGGCCTAGCTCCCGTCCCGGACAGGAAAAAGAGCGGACGACGCCGGAAGAATCCGGCGCCGTCCGCTCTCCTCGTCGCGGGAAGGATCAGTCGTCGTAGGTGTTGGCGATGTAGACATCGCACGGGGCGTTGTGCGCCACGCTGTTGGCGACACTGCCCAGGAGCCGGCCGATGCCGCGCATCCTGCGGTTACCCACCACGATCAACCGGGCGTCCAGGCGGATCGCTTCCTTGATCAGGGAATCGGCGGGCTTGCCCCGGGCAGCGAAGTGGGTGACCTCCACCCCGGGCCGGGAGTTGGCCAGGTCCTTCGCCACGATCTCCGAGCTGTCCGCATTGGAAATCCTGACCTTGTCCGAACCCACGCCGAAAGTTTCGGCGGTTTCGCTTTCAAACCCGGTCACCACATGCAGTGATGCTCCCAGCGATTCCGCCAGGCCCAAGGCCACTTCCGCTGCCTTCCGTGCCGACGGGCTCGCGTCCACGCCTACAACCACTACTCCACTCATCCTGCACTCCTTCGTTAGTCCTGGCGCAATGTCCACCTGCCAGTCTAGGGAGTACCCCCGTCATGCTTCGGTATCACACAGTTGCTGCCGCAAACGCCGCCGCCGCCTGCCCATCAAAACGCCGAACCGATCGAGGCCAGTTCAGGGGCGGCAGCTCCGGCGTACCGGTTCTCCGGACGCGCCAACCCATAGTGCTCCCGCAGGGTCCGTCCGGTGTACTCGGTGCGGAACAGTCCGCGCTCCTGGAGGATGGGCACCACCTGGTCCACAAAGGTTTCCAGCCCGGAGGGGAGCACCGGCGGCATGATGTTGAAGCCGTCCGCCGCGCCGCCGTCGAACCATTCCTGGATGGCGTCTGCCACCTGCTCGGGCGTGCCGGTGAAGGTGCGGTGTCCGCGGCCGCCGCCCAGCCGGCCGATCAGCTGCCTCACCGTGAGCTGCTCGCGGCGGGCCAGTTGCACGATCAAGGTGTAGCGGCTCTTGGCGCCCTCGATCTCATCCTCGCTGGGCAGGTTGGCCGGCAGTTGGCGGTCCAGGGGCAGGTCCTCCGGGTCCACGCGGAGGGTTCTGGCCAGCTGGATCCGGGCGTACTCCGGCTTGATCAGCCGGTCCAGTTCGCGCTCCAGCTCCAGGGCCTGCTCCTCGGTGGCACCGATGACCGGGACAATGCCCGGCAGGATCTTGATGGTTTCCGGGTCGCGGCCGGCGGCTGCGGTGCGGGCCTTGAGGTCGCGGTAGAAGTCCTGCGCGTCGGCCAGGGTCTGGTGTGCGGTGAAGACGGCATCCGCATAACGGGCGGCGAGGTCCTTGCCGTCCTCGGACGATCCGGCCTGGACAATCAGGGGATGGCCCTGCGGTGAGCGGGGGACATTGAGGGGGCCGCGGACTTTGAAGTGCTTGCTCTGGTGGTCGATGGTGCGGATCTTGTCCGCGTCGCCCCATACGCCGGCGGCTTTGTCTGCGAGCACGGCGTCGTCCTGCCAGCTGTCCCAGAGTTTCTGCGCCACCTCGATGAATTCGGCGGCACGCTCGTACCGGACGGCGTGGGCGGGCTGATCGTCCACGCCGAAGTTCCGGGCGGCGTCGGGGCCGGCTGTGGTTACCACGTTCCAGCCGGCGCGGCCGCCGCTGGCCCAGTCCACCGAGGCGAAACGGCGGGCCAGGTTGAACGGCTCGTTGTAGGTGGTGGAGGCGGTGGCGATCAGCCCGATGCGTTCGGTGGCGCCCGCGATGGCGGTCAGCAACACGGTGGGCTCCAGCTTGCCGCCCGGGCGGCGGCCCACCTCGCCGAACAGGACGGGGGAGTCGGCAAAGAAGATCGAATCGAGCTTGCCGCGCTCGGCTGTTTGGGCGAGCTTTTGGTAGTGCCCAATGTTCGTGCCCGCGTGCGGGTCGCTTTCCGGCAACCGCCAGGATGCTTCGTGGTGGCCAGTGCTCATCAGGAAGGCGTTGAGGTGAAGCTGGCGGTCGGTGGGCTGGTTGTTGGCAGTCATGGCTGTTTCCTTGCTGGATGGAGGGAAGGGGCGTGGGTTTCGGCAGGCGCAGCCACCGGGGTCAGTGGCCCGCCGTTGCTTCGACGCCGAGTGCGGCCAGGAGATCGCGGCGGAGGGCCTCGTGTCCGGCGGCGTCTGCGGAGGCGCGGATGGGTTCCGGCACGGGCCGGACCGTGGCGATCCGGCCCTGGTCCAGGACCACGATCCGGTCAGCAAGCGCAATGGCCTCGTCCACGTCGTGCGTGACCAGCAGGACGGCGGGACGATGTGCTGCCACCAGGTCCTGGAGCAGTCCGTGCATCCTGATCCGGGTCAGCGCGTCCAGGGCGCCGAACGGCTCGTCGGCCAGCAGCAGCTGGGGTTCGCGGACCAGTGAACGGGCCAGCGCCACACGCTGCTGTTCGCCGCCGGAGAGTTGGTGCGGCCATGCTTTTTCACGTCCGGCGAGCCCCACTTCCGCGAGGGCCTTGCGGGCCCGGGCCCCGGCGTCGTGCTCCCGGACGCCCAGGGTGACATTGCCCAGCACGCTGTCCCACGGCAGCAGCCGGGAGTCCTGGAAGACCACGGAGACGCGGTCCGGGACGCTGATCACGCCGCTGCCGCGGACGTCGTGGTCCAGCCCGGCGAGGGCGCGCAGCAGCGTGCTCTTGCCGCAGCCGCTGGGTCCGAGCAGGGCCACGAACTCGCCGGGCGCGATGTCCAGGTCCACACCGTCCAGGACACTCTTGGTACCGAAGCTGCGGATGAGCCCGCGGACTGAAACAGCGGCGCCGGACTTAGTGCCGGCGGGGGAGGGGGCGAGGGCGGTCAGCCCGCCAGGGTGCGCTGCCATGAGAGGGCCTTTCGTTCGATGAAACGGACAATGCCGTCGGAGAGGAGGCCAAGGATGCCGTAGACGGCAAGGCCCAGGATGATGATGTTGGTCTGGCCGTAGGTGCGGGCGAGCTCCATCATGTAGCCGATCCCGCTGGTGGCGTTGATCTGTTCCACCACCACCAGGGACACCCAGGCGCCGGTCACCGCGAAGCGCAGGCCCAGGAAGAAACCGGGCAGGGCTCCGGGGAGGACCACCTTGCGGATGAAGCCGGCCCGGCCCAGGCCCACCGTCTGGGCAAGTTCGACGAACCGCAGGTCGATGCCGCGCAGCCCGGCATGGGTCTGCAGGTAGACGGGGACAAAGACGCCCAGGGTGATGGTGAGGACCTTCATGGTCTCGTCGATGCCGAACCACAGGATGAGCAGTGGGATCAGGGCCAGGCCGGGGATGGCGCGCTTGATCTGCACCGGCCCGTCGATGAGTGCTTCACCGATCCGGCTCAGCCCGGACAGCAGGGCCAGCACCGCTCCCACCAGGATGCCGAAGAACAGTCCCAGGCCGGCGCGCTGGGCGGAGATCGCCAGGTTCTCCTGGAGCCGGCCGTCGGCGATGAGCTCACCGGCGGCGGCCACGACGGTCCAGGGTTCGGAGAGGATGCGCGGGTCCAGAGCCCCGGTGGCGGAAGCAGCTGTCCACAGCAGCAGCAAAGCGGACGGGCCCACCCAGGCGAGCCGCCGTCGTCGTCCGGGCCCGAGCCTCCTGCCTGTGGGCCGCACGTCTGGCCGGCCAGCCTGCGCCGGGTCCTGGTGCGGTGCGACGACGGGACGGTCCAGGACCGCGCTCATGCCGCGCCAGCCTTGGCGGCGGAGGCGAACGCCGTGCCGGCGATGGCCTCGAAGCGGGTGTCGTAAAGATCTGCCGCCGTCAACTGCGGCTTCTTCTGCTCGCGCGCCAGCAGGTCGATGGTTTCCTGGTGCCGGGCGATCGCGTCGGTCCACGTGGTGGGCAGGTCGCGTTTGCCGGTGGCGTCGATCAGGTACTGGCCATCCTCACGGGACAGGCCCTGGTCCTTGACGTAGTAGCCCTCCAGCCACTCGGCCGGGTGGTCCTCGATCCAGCGCTGCGCCTTGCCCCAGACCTTCGCGTAGCCGGCAAGGGCGGCAGCCTTGGCGGGATCGGCCAGGACTTTGGCGGGGGAGTAGAGGAGGCTGGGATCATCGCGCAGCCCGTGGCGGAGGGTGCTGGCGCCGTCGGCCTTGTACTTGGCCAGGTAGCGCTTGATCTGGACGCCGCCCAGCGGAGCCGCGTCCACCTGCTTGCTGGCCAGCGCCGTGGCGTAGGCGTCCCCGGTGCTGGGGAGCTCCACGAGCTTGACGTCTTCCTGCTTGAGGCCGGCTTTGTCCAGGATGCGCAGCACCAGGGCGCCCTGTGCCTGGCCCGGGGAGTAGGCCACTTTCTTCCCGCGCAGCTCCTCGAGCTTGCGGATGCCGGCTCCCGGCGCCACACCGAGCTCGTAGATGGGGTGGTTCACCGCGTCCTGCCGGTAGCCGGCGGCGATGATGCGGACGTCCAGCCCGGTCCAGGTGGCGTGGATGGGCGGAATGTCCGCCACTGACCCGACGTCCAGGGCGTTGGCGCGGAAGGCCTCGGTGGTCTGCGGGCCGCCGGAGATGTTGGCGAATTCCACCGTAAAGCCGTCCAGGTCCTTGATCAGGCCGGACAGTTCCAAGGCCACTTTGATGCTGGGATCTCCCACCGTGATGGTGGTCCCGGCCGGGACGGAGGCGGCCAGCGGTCCAAGGGATGACTGGCTGATGCGTTCGCCGCCCGCGGTGGCGGCACCGCCGCAGGCTGAGAGCAGCCCCGCGGCAGGCAGGGCCAGGAGGGCGCCCAGGGCGCGGCGGCGGGTAAACGTCCGAGCGGGGCCGGGGCGGGGCGGGGATGCTGGGAAGGACATGGTGTTCCTTTCGGGAAGATTCCGGGTACGACGACGGCACCCGGGATGGGTGCCCGGGTGGGCGTGGGAGGTTGGTGGCGCCTGAACGGCGCTGGGTGCGTGTTTTTGCGCTGATGCCTCAGGTGGTGCGTACGGCTTGGCCGGTGCCGTGGAAACACCTAAACACGGCCTGTGGGATCTTGGCCAGCACCACGCAACGGACGCTCAACGCGGCGAAATGGCGCTACTTATGGCGCCATCCTGGAGACAAAGCAGGCAACCCGGCGCCATGAACCGCAACGGACGTTAATGTGACTGGACGTCCGCGAAGGCCCGTCGTCAGGCGCGGAAAAGCCTCCTGCCGAGGCCCTGGAAGAACCCCGGTTCCAGCGCAGGGTCGATGACGGCCGGCCGTGCACCGGGATCCGTCCCCCAACGTTCCACCGGCCGGCGCCTGTTGTTCCAGTCGACCGCCCCGAACTCCGGATTGTAGAGCGGCGGGTCTACCCCTTCCGCAGTGAAGATGGCCCACATCCAGTCAGGGATGCAGTCCGCCGTCCGGGGGTAGGCCAGGAGTTGGCGTGCCCAGATGGACGCACCAGCCGGTTCCGCGCCGGGGTGCCACCGGCCGTCGTCCGTCTTCTTGAGAAGTTCCTCATCAAAGAGCTCCACCACTCCGGGGCGGTCAGGGTAAACATGGACCTCCGCCGAGGTCCAGGTTCCGATACCCGGTTCGTAGGCCCGGCTGCGGTATTCGTCCAGCCATACGATCAGCGCCTCGTAGGAGAACTCTTCCTTGCCATCCACAAGGTCACGAAGTTTGCCGCCGGTACGGGCACAGCCGTGGCCCAGGGTACTGGAGCCCCGGTGGACCAGCACTTGCACCACTTCCTCAGTCCCGCGGGCAAACCCGGCGGGACCAAAGGCCTCACGGCTGAGCCGTTCAAGCCCTTCAATGACGAACGGATCCGCTCTTAGGTCACGCACGGACAGGTCACCGGCTTTCTGTTGACTGAGGATGGAACGGTAACCCGGTGTCAGGCCCGATGTCAGGCCCGCACGCGGCCCTGGGCCAAGCCGGCAATATTCTCGGTGACCGCCCAGGACGCAAGGAGCTTGAGGGCTTCCTCGGAGGGGCTGCCGGGGGTGGCCGGATACACGGTGAGGGTATGTCCGGGGTCCTCCTCCAGCCCGAGGACCTGGTAGTTCAGCTCAAGGAGCCCCACCACCGGGTGCTGGAAGAACTTGGTGCCCGCGTAGTGGCGCCGGACGTTGTGCGCGGCCCACAGGGTGCGGAATTCGTCGCTGCGCATGGACAGTTCGCCGATGAGTTCCGCGATCCCCTTGTCATGCGGGTTGCGGCCGGCCTCGCGGCGGAGGATGGCCACGTTGGTGTTCGCTGCCCGCTCCCAGTCCGTATAGAAGTTGTGGGCTCGGGGGTCCAGGAAGATGAACCGCGAGTGGTTGGCCGGCCGCGACGGAGTGCGGTACATGTCCGAATAGAGCGCATAGCCCAGGGTGTTGGCAGCCACGATGTCCAAACGGTTGTTGCCAATAAAGGCCGGTGCCCCCGTGATGGTGTCCAGGAGGTACTGCAGTTCCGGCCGCACCGCCGTGGACGCGGAACCGCCGGCGCCCGCAGCCCGCTTGCGTCCCGAGGTGTTGGCTGTCCGTGCCAGGTCATAGAGGTGGTCGTGTTCGGCCCGGTCCAGTTCCAGGGCGCCGGCAATGGCATCCAGGACGCTGTCCGAGACGCCATTGAGGTTGCCCCGTTCCAGGCGCGTGTAGTAGTCCACGCTGACGCCCGCCAGCCGGGCTACCTCCTCGCGCCGCAGCCCCGGGACCCGGCGCCGGCCGCCGTACGGTTCAATGCCTGCCTGCTCGGGGGTGATGCGTCCACGGCGGGAGGAGAGGAACTGCCGTACCTCGGCTCGGTTATCCATAGGGACCACGTTACGACGATTCCGCGAACCGTAAGGAGGGTCTGCCAAAACCAGTTTCGGCAAGACCCTCGCCAACTGCCGGCGCTGCGGGTTTGATGTACTTGTCCGCTTTCAGCCGTTCAGCATTTGGAGGACCCAGCATGCGCGCAACCATCATGCACGCCCCCGGAGACGTCCGCGTCGAGGACCGTGACAAACCAGCCGTCCAGCGGCCCACGGACGCGGTCATCAAGCTCGTTGCCGCCTGCGTGTGCGGGTCCGATTTGTGGCCCTACCGAGGCGCCGACAAGCTGGCCCGGCCGCAGCCCATGGGCCACGAGTACGTGGGCATAGTCGAAGAAATCGGCGCCGACGTGAAGAACGTCCAACCGGGCCAGTTCGTCGTGGGGTCCTTCTTCGCCTCGGACAACACCTGTGAGATCTGCCGTTCCGGCTACCAAAGCGGCTGCGTCCACCGCCAGGGCGTGGGCGGCGCCCAGGCCGAATACCTGCGCGTCCCGCTGGCGGACGGCACCTTGGTGGCTACCCCGGAAATGCCCGACGACGCACACATTCCATCCTTGCTTGCCGCCTCCGATGTGCTGGGCACCGGATGGTTCGCCGCCAAGGCAGCCGAGGTGGGCCCTGGCAAGACTGTAGCGGTCGTGGGCGACGGCGCGGTGGGGCTCTTGGGGATCCTGGCAGCCAAGCAGATGGGCGCCGGGAAGATCATCGCCATGTCCAGGCATGCGGACCGGCAGGCACTGGCCCGCGAGTTCGGTGCCACCGACATTGTCGAAGAACGTGGTGACGCAGGCGTGAAAAAGATCAAGGAACTCACCGGCGGCCTTGGCGCGCATTCGGTGCTGGAGGCCGTGGGCACCCAGGAATCGATGCTGCAGGCCATCCACGCCACCCGCGCCGGAGGCCACGTAGGGTTCGTGGGCGTCTCCCATGATGTGGCGCTGCCCGGCCGGGACCTCTTCTACTCGCACGTCCACCTGCACGGCGGCCCTGCCCCGGTCAGGCAGTACCTGCCCGAGCTGATCGACCTGATCCTCCGCGGCGAGATCAATCCCGGCAAGGTGTTTGACCTTGAACTTCCCCTGGAACAGGCAGCGGAGGCGTACAAGGCCATGGACGAACGCCGGGCCATCAAGGTGCTCCTGCGCCCGTGACCACGGTCCTGCCCCCGACTGGAGGCCGTCGAGGGTAGGACTCCCAAGACCAGTTACAACAGGGCCACCCTGGCCGCCCCAACGCACAGGGTTTCACCAGGGAAGCCCTTGTAGCATCGAGTTATCCCCCAACAGATCAGAGGAGAACCATGACTACCGTCAAGGCTTATGCATCCCCGTCCGCAACGGAGGACCTGGTGGCCACCACCATTGAACGCCGCGAGGTGGGTCCGCACGATGTCATGATCGAAATCAAGTTCGCCGGCATCTGCCACTCGGACATCCACACCGTCCGCGGCGACTGGGGCCCGCAGCAGTACCCGCTGGTCCCCGGCCACGAAATCGCCGGCATCGTCACCGAGGTTGGCTCGGCCGTCACCAAGCATGCAGTCGGCGACCGCGTGGGTGTTGGCTGCATGGTCAACTCCTGCAAGGAGTGCGTCAACTGCCAGAAGGGCGAGGAGCAGTACTGCCTCAAGGGCAACGTGGGCACCTATGGCGCCGTTGACCGCGATGGCACCATCACCCAGGGCGGCTACTCCACCCACGTCGTGGTCACCGAGGACTTCGTGGTGACCATCCCCGAGGGCATCGACCTCGACGTTGCCGCGCCGCTGCTGTGCGCCGGCATCACCACCTACTCACCCCTGCGCCACTGGGGTGCCGGCCCCGGCAAGAACGTTGCCGTCGTCGGCCTCGGCGGGCTGGGCCACATGGCCGTCAAGCTCGCCCACGCCATGGGCGCCGAAGTGACCGTCCTGTCGCAGTCGCTGAAGAAGCAGGAAGACGGCCTGAAGCTGGGCGCCGACCACTACTACGCGACCAGCGACGAGAACACCTTCTCCGAGCTCGCCGGATCCTTCGACCTGATCATCAACACGGTCAGTGCCTCGATCGACATCAGCTCCTACCTGGGCCTCCTGAAGCTGGACGGCGCGCTGGTGAACGTCGGTGCCCCGGCCGAGCCGCTTCCCGTCAACGCCTTCGCACTGATCGGCGGGCGCCGCTCCTTCGCCGGTTCCATGATCGGCGGCATCCGTGAAACCCAGGAGATGCTCAACTTCTGCGCCGAGCACCACCTGGGCGCCGAGATCGAGGTCATCCCGGCCGAGAAAATCAACGAGGCCTACGAGCGCGTCCTCGCCTCGGATGTCCGGTACCGGTTCGTGATCGATACCGCCACCCTCTAAGGCACCACCACGTGCGGCGGGCCGGCTCCGAAAGGGGCCGGCCCGCCGTCGTGCTTAACCCGTGGGTGAAGGACGACGCCGGACCGGCCTCACGGCGCGAGGCTTCGCAGGATCGACGCGGCCGGGCCCGCCATGGTGGTCCGGTAGTTGATGCCTGCCCAGAGGTTCAGCCCTTCCGGATCCCCCGCGGCTGCCGCCGCGGCACGCAGGGGAGTGGTGAGGTGGTGGATTTCCGGGTACCCGTAGGGGGCATCGGCGTCGTGGCGGCGCATGAACGCGTTGTACAGCCCGCGGGCATTGCGGCCGGAAAATGCACGGGTAACGGCGGTGGTGGTGAAATGCTCCGGGGACGCCAGTGCCGCCCGGTGCGCCGGTTTGGTTCCGGCTTCGTCGGCGCGGAGGAAAGCCGTGCCGGCCTGGACGGCTGCTGCACCGATGCTGAGGGCGGCCCGCGTTTCGTCCGCAGTGGTGATCCCGCCGGCCGCGACCAGGGGCACGTCGAGGTCGGACAGCTCCTCGAGGATCCCGTGCAGGGGCACCTCCGGCGGGGCGCCGGCGGAGTCGAAGGTGCCGCGGTGGCCGCCGGCCTCGGGCCCTTGGACGCAGAGGGCATCCGCACCCCGGGTAAGTGCCTGGAGTGCCTCGTCCCGGCCGGTCACCGTGGCCATGACGTACACGCCGCGTTTCTTCAGGGATTCCACAACGTCTGCACCGGGAAAATCGAAGGTAAAGGACACCACCGCCGGTGCCAGGTCCAGCAGGACCTCGAGCTTCCTGTCCCAGCCGTCATCGTCGTGCCGTGGATCCCCCAGTTCGACGCCGAAGCGTTCGGCGTCGGGGGCGAGCGAGGCGGCATAGCGCTGCAGGGCGTCGGGAGTGATAACGGAGGGCTGGGGGACAAAGAGGTTGACACCGAAGGGCGCGCCCGTGTGTTCCCTGACGGCTTCAATGTCAGCGCGCATCGCGTCCGCCGTCTTATAGCCGGCGGCCAGGAAACCCAGGCCGCCGCCGGCGCTGACCGCAACCGCCAGCTCCGGAGTGGACGGCCCGCCCGCCATGGGCGCCTGGATGACGGGCAGTTCCAGGGACCTGGGACTGAACCGACGTGGTTTCCGCTCGCTGTTCAACTCATGCCTCCCGGGCCGGCTGCGCCTACCTGACGAATGCTACGCCGGTCCTGCTCCGGCACGAAGCGGCGGGGATGGAGCCGCCGGTATGGACCGGTCGTGACAGGGCCGGGGCGTGCGGGGAACGTCCCTAGGCGTCGTGGCTTCCTGCCGTCACCGGGCCTGCGGGCGCAATCCGCGCCACCGTGACCTTCACGGAAACGTCCGCCGGGGCAAAGTGCTTCCGGACCGCGGCGGCAACACCACGGACCACATCCGGGGTACGGGCCTCCGCGCTGACGCCTACCCGCACCGTCACCTCGGTGCGGCCGTCCTGGTCACGGACGTCCACCAGGGCGTCGTTTTCCGGCTCCGCGGCCCGCGGGTTCAGTACGGACGCGGCCCGGGCCGGAAGGCGCTGCCACAGGCTCCGTGCGGGAAATACTTCCGTGACGCCGTCGACCGCCATGACGACGTTCTTCAATGGTGTGGTCACTGTTCCTCCCGGGGGGCGTCGATGACGTCGGTGATGGTGATGTCGATGGCCGCAATGGTCAATTCCGTGTGCCTCGCCAACGCCTCGGCCAGGTCCTGCCGCAGCGATGCCGCACTGTCCATGAGGTGTTGGCCGAACAGCACGGCGAGGTCCACACGGACCGTCACCGGCTCTCCGGGGAGGGTGACGTCGCCGTCGAGCTTTACGCGTCCGGCTACTGTCCCTGGCAGGTTGTCAGCCACGGACCGGACCAGCGCAAGCACGGCCCCTTCCGTTTCGGACAGCGTGTCGGCGGAGTCGTCGGACCGCAGCGGGATGGTCCTGCCGGGCCGCAGTTCCAAGGCCAGGTTCGCCAGGATGTCCTTCATCCACTCGTCCGTGCCACTGCCGGCCGCGGCAACGTCGCTGGCAAAGAGCTCGTTGCCGGCGGCGGAAAGCCGGCGGAGGGAGTCGAGCCCGTTGCGGCATTCCGGGCAGGATTCCAGGTGGTGCGGGTCGGCGAATTCACCCGTGTCCAGGTAGATGCTGAGTTCCTCAAGTGTGTGGCCGCACTCGAATGTGTCGTGGGGCATGCTCATCGCCAATCCTCCATTTCGCGGACCAAGGCAGTCCTGGCACGGGCAAGCCGCCCCCGGACACTGGCTGGGCTGATGTTCAGGGTTTGCGCAATTTCTTCGTAGCTCTGTCCGTTGATCTCTTTCAGGATCCAGCAGCGCCGCTGCTCTTCGGGCAGGGTGGCCAGGGCCGCCTTCAGCGATTCGATGCCGGCGCCGGCCACCGCTGTCGTCTCGGGCCCGGCTCCGGGCGAGACAGTGTCCGGCGGCGCGTCGTCCTCCCCGCCGGCCAGGCTGGTGTGGTTCCTGCGGCGGCGCAGCAAATCGATGCTCCGGCTGCCGGTCAGCCGCAGCAGCCACCCTTTGACGGCCGCCGGGTCGCGCAGGGTGTCCAGTTGCTTCCACGCTTGGACCAGCGCTTCCTGCACGGCGTCGTCGGCGTCCGCGTAGGAACCTGTCAGCCTGCGCGCGGAGGCCCGCATGTGTGGGCCGTAGCGCCGGGCGAGGGCTTCAAAGGCCGCCGTGTCGCCGTCGGCCGCCCTGCCCACCAAAATGGCATCGGGGACCAGATCCAACTGGTCCCGCATCAAGGGTGAACCTGTCACCGAACCCTGCTTTCACTATCGGCGCGAACGCCTGACGCGCGGCAGGCAGGTCCGCGGACCGCCGTGGCGGTGCCGCGGGCCTGCCGCCGGGATTGGCTAGTCTTTGCGGAAACCTTCTTTGACCTTGGCGGCAGCGTCCTTGAGGTTGCTGCCGATGCTCTTGGCTGCGTCCTTGACCTTCTCGCCCGCTTCCTGGAGTTTCGCCTGCGCCTGGTCCCGCTGGCCTTCACGTTCCAGCTCCTCGTTGCCGGTCAGCTTGCCGGCACCCTCCTTGGCGGCGCCGAGGTGGTTGGTTGCCGCGTTGTTGAGCTTGTCGTCGAGTCCCATGATGGTGTGCCTTTCTGTCGTGTTCGGTTTCGTGCTAGCCCGCGCGCAGTGCCCGGGCCAGTTTGGTCCTGGTTCCAGTTCCTATTCGGACCAGGACGTCGGTGTGATGGCCCAGCAGTGCATCAATGCTGCGGACCAGTTCCTCGGCCACGTCCGCCACCTCCCGCGGCGAGGCGCCGCGGCGTGCCTGGAGGGTCAGGCGCAGGGAGGTGCGCGCGGCGTTTTTGGAGCCGCGCCGGCGCCACGCGGTCAGGGAACTGCCGACGACGGACCGGTTGCCTTCCAGCGCCGCCTCCACGGCGGCTGCCAGGTAGGAGACCTCCACTGCGGTAGCCCCCAGTTCCGGGTCGTCTTCCCGCGCCGCCGTCCTGGTCCGGCCGCCGGCTTGGCGGGCCAGCCAGAGAATCGTGGTGAGCGCCGCCAGCAGCAGAACCGCTGGCACGGCCAAGGACCACCAGCTGCCCAGCGGTTCCGGCGACGGCGCGGTGTCCCGGAGGGCCTGCCACGCCGTCAAGGCGCTGCCGGCGACGGCGGTCCAGCCCGTGCGTACGTCCGCGCTCAGCCCGGCGGCCGCCACCAGGATTCCAGCGCCGATCAGGATCACTCCGGCAAGGGCCAGAAAGGTCCTGTTCATTGCCCTGTTCGTGTTGTTCATCGTCCTACTGCCCCTTCCGCGGCAATGGCCACATCCGCTGCCAGGTTCCTGGCCAGCCGGCAGGAAGCCACTTCCCGGGCTGCCGCTTCGGTGAGCGCTTCCCGGTCAAGGGGCTGGCCCGACGTCGGCCGGACCGACACGTGCGCGCGGCGCCGTCCTACCGTTGTGCTCACCTGCTCCGGCGCCAGGTTGGCGGCCAGGCGCACTTGGCGTGAAACGGCGGCGGCAATGGCTTCGTCATCCACCACCAACGCCACGCGCTCGCTGTGCATGGTCCGCCGGCCCCGGCGGCCGCCCTTGAGCGCAGCCACGAGAAGCACTGCCCCAAGTACCGCCGCCGCGGTACCGGCTGCTGTCAGCCCGGCCGGTTGCACCGCCTGTGGCAGGTCCCTTATGGCATTCGCCATGGCATCGGGGCCGGCCACGAGCGGACCGCGGCCCAGGAGTGCGAGGACGCACTCGGCCCCCAGCCACACGAAGCCGGCGAGCAGCAGCACGGCCGTGGCCAAGGACAGTCCGGTGCGCGATGAGTGCGTCTCCCTCCGGAGCATCCGCTTTTGCATGCGGCCCTGGTTCATGGCTGCCTCCCGTCCTGTTTCCGTGCCCGGTCCGTGCGGGCTGCTTTGGCCGCCCGTGGGGCCGCGGTGAGCTGGATGTTGATCCGGCCAATGTCCATCCCGGTGATCCGCCGCCCGGCGAAGGCGATCCTCAGCCGGGCAATGTTTGCCTGCTCGAATGTGGAGTGTTGCTCCCTTCCCGCCGGGGCCGCGGCCAGGAGCGGGGGAACAGGGAGCCGCATCTGGAGATCGACCCCGAGTTTTCCGGCATCGTCCCGGAGGGCGGCGGAAACGTCATCCCGGGGCACGCCGTACGCGCCGGCGGCCACGGCTTCCAAGGTGTGCCGCAGGGCAGCCGGGGCGATCCGGGTATGGCCCCGGCGGATCACGACGACGAGCGCCGGCCGCGCAGGGCGTCCAGCACGGCGCCGAGGTCCAGTTGCCCCTCGGCCGCCCGGCCCAGGACCGCGCCGATGGCCATGAAGATGGCCGTCAGCAGGAAGCCCCAGAAACCGAAGGCGAGGGCGGCCACAGCCAGCACGGCCCCTGCGGCCGTGCCGGCGACGACGGGGGTCATGCGACCCTCGGTTCGCGCTCGGCGTCGTCCGCGTCATCGCCCTCGGACGGGACATGGATATCGGTGATGGTGATGTTGACCTCGGTGACTTCCATGCCCACCAGGTCTTCCACTGCCGTGTAGACGGCATCGCGGGCCCGGTCCGCCACCTGCTGCAGGGGGTGCGGGTATTCGACCACCAAGGTGACATCCACGGCCACCTGGGTCTGGCCGACCTCCACGCTGACACCCTGGGTGAGGTCCTTCTGGCCCACCTTCTCGCGGAGGGTGCCAATGGCGCGGGCTGCCCCACCGCCCAGCGCGTACACGCCGTCAATCTCCTGGATGGCGATGCCGGCGATTTTTGCCACCACGCCGTCGGCCACCGTGGTGCGTCCGCGGCCGTCCGCGCCATTGGCGGGGGACAGTTCATGGCCGGGTGCGGTGGCTGCCTTCTTCTGCTGGACTGCTGCGGGGTTCTGCGCCTGGGTAGTCATTGCGTCACTCCTTGTTTGCTCTGGAAAGGGTTCCAAGGGCGCGTTCTGCGCCTTCACAAGTAAGGACGGGGCCAGGGCGGAAAACGTCACGCAGTTTCTTGAGTGACCCCTGTCACACCTGACTGGGGGCGTGAAAAAGGGGAGTGGACCACGACGGGAGGTCCCGTCGTCGTCCGCTCCCCGTGGGGCGCTGCTTAGACGGCCGCCAGGGCCGCTTCGTCGCCTCGAACGCTCAGCGTGAAGGTGTTGGGGCCGCTGCACGTGACGGCGATGCGGCAGGTGGTGGTGTTGTGCCGGGCGGAAAGGTCCGTTACCGCGGAATCAAGGGTCTCGTGGAAAGACGCCCGGTCCCAGATCTTCAGCGTCACGGATTTGGCAGCGTTAAACGTCATTGTTCAGTACTTTCCTTCGTCAGTGCGGCCCCCATCGGGCCGCTGGAGTGGCCTGTCCACGCTTCGGGGATCGGTGGCCTGCGCTCACCGGTGGGCCTCGTTGCGTCACCAGGATTTCGGAGCGGGAGCTTGCCCGCCCTCCATATCCATAGTGCCCAAGCAGGAACGGCGCTCGAAACCAAAAAGCGCTTTATTGCGGGTGTTTCTCGTCACGTTTAAGCGGGGCGCGGCGTCTATTCGTCGAAGTGCGCCGGGATCGTTTGCTCTCCGGAAATTGATGCAATGACGGCGGCGGCCACCTGCCGGAGCTTGATGTTCCGGGTATTCGAGGCGCGGGTGAGGATGCCGAACGCCGTGTCCCGGGTGCAGCGGTTTTGGGCCATGACCGCCCCCACCGCCATATCGATGACTGTCCGGGACTGCATGGCCGCGGAGAGGTCGTTCCTGGTTTCACGCAAGCGGGCAATCCGCAAGACCAGGCGCAGCGAGTTTGCCGCGTGCCGGGCGAAAGTCTCCACGGTTGCGATGTCCTCGACCGAGAAGCCGTTGGTGCGGCCGGAATAGAGGTTCAGCACTGCCTCGCCATCTCCACCGAGATCCAACGGGACGGCGAGGATGGAGGAGACCCCCTGATGCAAGGCGGTCCGGACGTAGTCCTGCCAGCGGGTTTCGGCGGCAAGGTCGGGAACCAGGAGGGTGCGCTCCTCGCGCAGCGATGTCAGGCAGGGGCCTTCGCCAAAGCCGTTCTGCAATTCATCCAACGCGCTCGCGGCGGCGTCACTGGCGGCAACGGCTTCGGGTTTCTTTTGCCGGATAACCGTGACGCCGCTGTGGATGGTGTTGCCGGGGACGCTCAGCCGGGAAGACACCAGGACGGCCAATTCCGTCATGAATGCCCTGATGTCGCTGCTCTCAAGGACGAGTTCCTGCAGCGACAAATCTGCATCCCATCCACTCCTGAATCCGGTAGGAAGGGAACCTTCGTTGTCGGTCATGCGCCGTCGCCTCCAATGAATTCGTTCATAGCCAGCGTTACGAGTCCCACCTGTGCTGCGGGCAGGTGCAGGGCTTCATTGAGGTAGGCATCCAGAGCCAGTTCGTCAACGTCCCCGCCGATGCCGTAGTAGTACGTCCAGAGTTCAACCAGCGTCACCTTGGAGGCCTGGAACCGCTTCGCTGCAATCCGGCGGTGCGCATCTGCCTCGTTCACTTGGTCCGGGCCACCCATCCAGTCCGCGTTCATCATTGCCGTCCATCCGGCGATCCCGGGATGTAGCCCCCATCAACGATCTCGGCAGCAATTTCCCGGATCCGCTTGTTGTTTGATGCGGCAGCGGCCTGCAGCACCGTGAGGGCGCCGTTCCTGCCGCCGCGGGTCTGGAGCATGACCAGGGCGACGGCCGCGTCCACAACGGCGCGGGATTTGAGCGCAGATCGGAAATCGTCTCCAGGGGCCTCCGGAGCATGCAACCGCAGCGCCAGGCGGAGGATGCGGGACATCGAGGCCGCGTGGTCCTCCACGAAGGCAATGGTGTCCGGATTGAAGGCATGTGTGGTGTAAGCGTAGGAGTTCAGCGCTGCACGTGCGGTGGAGTCTGTGTGGATGGGGACCGCCAGTACGGAGCGGACATTGTCTTCAGCGATGCTGTCCAAGTACCGGCTCCAGCGCAGATCACTGGCCAGGTCGCCAATCAGTACCGTTCTTTGCTGCCGGAGGGCCGTAAGGCAGGGTCCAATGTCGAAACCATACTGCGTCTCGTCGAGCCGGTACCCTTCCTGGCTGCTCGCGGCCACGGTGGCGAGTCCGCCGTTCCGCTCCACCGTGATGGTGCACTCCATGGTGCGGCCGTCCGCGCCCAGCTGCGCAGCGGAGATAGTTGCCAGGCCAAGGAGGAAGTCCGGGAAGCCGGGGCTGTCCAGGAGCAGGTCCTGCAGCCTGTCTGACGGGGAGATGATATTTTCCTTGGCCATCGGGCCTCGATCCTCAGTACGCCAGGGTTGCTGCTCCCGGCTTGCGACCCCCGCTCTCTGCGCGGCTGGCCCGTGTGGCAACCCCTGGATCTGCTGGCTATCCGGAAATCTCCTATATCCGACACTACGCCTCCGCACCCGCAATTGGTACGCGGGCGCCGGCACGCGCTACCCGTCGGAACCTGCACGGTGGCCACCGTCCTGGTCGCCGCCGTCCTTTTCGCCGCTGTCTTCCGTTTCGGAGCGGTGGGAGCCGTTGAAATCGTCGGAGTAGGGCGCCCGGGGCCGGGGAAGGTCGTCGATCAGCTCGTTCGCCGCCAAGGCAAGCAGGTCCCGTTGGATCGGTGGGAGGGAAAGAAGCCCTTGCAGGTAGGCCTCCACTTCGTACTCGCCGGCGTCTCCGGAGAGGCCAAAGTACTTCAGCCAGAGGTCGGGGACCGAGATGTCGGCAGCCTTCATCGCGGCTCTGAGTTGGCGTCGCTGTTCCGGTTCGTTGGGGTCGAAGCCCATGGCGAACCTAGGTTCCGGAGGCCGGCGTCCCGGCCACGACGCGTTCGCTGACCTGCTGCAGCGATGTTTTTTCCTCCCGGGCCTGCCTGATGAGGAACCGCACGGCGTCTTCCTGCCGCAAACCCATCCGTTCCATGACGACCCCGGTGGCACGGTTGACCAAGTCGCGGGTATACAGCGACGCCTGGAGTTCCGCCGTCATCCGATGCGGAGCCTCATTGGCCTGGATATGGGAGATCAACGTGGCGGCCGGCGCTGCGAAGAGCTGGAGCAGTGCAGCGCTCCCGTGGTCGTAGGTGTCGGGGGCTGCGGCGTACAACTTCAGGGCACCCAGGGATTCCTTCCCCGCCAACAGCGGCGCGCTGACTACTGCGAGTATGGGCAGCCCGGCGATGCCGTTGCGCCACTGGGGCCACCGCTGTTCCACGTTGAGGTCGGTGACCAGCACGGGCCGCTCTGACGCCCACGCCGTAAGGCAAGGTCCTTCGCCATATTCATACTGAACCGTGTCCGCCTGGGAAACGATCGTGTCGGTGTATCCACTGCTGGTACGGCGTCCCCGGCCGTCGATGAGTGAGACGCCTGCCCCGATGGTGCCGGGGACTGATTCCTTGGCGGCCCGGGCCAGCAAACGGATGGCGGTTGTGACCTTTTCTTCCGTTAGCAGTAATCCCTGGATGCGAGCGATCACTGCGGTTAGCTCGTCAAGGGGAAGTTGCGCCATGGTCCCAGCATAGATCCATACCCGCACCGGGGCTCCGCGCGGCCCGGACCGTCCGAAACCCGCCCAGGCAGCGAGGGCTTGACTGGATGGGTGGGTGGCGGTTCGCTGGAGGACATGTTGAGTTCATCCGACCCTGAATCTGCCCAAGACCTCCAGAGCATCCTGGTGGGCTCAGAGAATGGCATCGAGTTCCTTTCCGGGTTGTCACGCCTTGCCGCCGCCGCCGTTTCAGAGGCAGGCGGGGGTGTGGTGGAGTGTGCCGTCACCCTGAAGATGAAGCGACGGCCCACCACGGCTGCGGCCAGCAGTGCACGTGCCCTGGAGCTGGACCAGCTGGAACAGACGTTGGGTGATGGTCCCTGCGTGAAGGCGTTGCGTGAGATGTCATTGGTGTTGATCGACGACGTCGAGTCCGATTCGCGATGGCCTGAATACAACCGGGCGCTCCTGGCGGCCAACGTCCACAGCTCGCTCGGTGTTCCCTTGGAGATCACGGGCGAGACCGCCGCGGCATTGAATTTTTTCGCCTCGCGGCCCGGCGTATTCACAGCGGACGTCCTCGAAAAGGCACTCGGCTTTGCGGCCGCCGCCCAGAACACACTGCATTTGTCGGTGCGCATCGATACCGCCCGGAACCGTGCTGACAACTTGGAGGCTGCCCTGGAGAGCAGGACCGCCATCAACCTTGCCTGTGGGGTGATCATGGCGCAGAACCGCTGCTCACAGCAGGAGGCGATGGATATCCTCGCCCGGGTCTCCAGCAACCGCAACCGGAAACTCCGGGATGTCGCCAACGAACTCATCGAGCAGTTGACCGGGAATGGCGTCAGGACCCATTTCGAGGCGTAACTGTATGCCGGCCGTTCCGGCGTCCAAGGCTGTTAAGAAACCCATTGACACCTCCATACTGGCGGACTAACGTACAACCAAATGGTTGTAGATCAGCTCCGTGAGTCCGAACGTGACCGCCTCTTCCAGGCGTTCGCCGATCACACCCGGCGTGACATCGTCCGCCGGGTCACGGTGGGCGAGTACACCGTGTCCGGGCTCGCGGCCTTCTATTCCATGAGTTTCGCCGCCGTCCAGAAGCATGTGGCGGTGCTGGAACGCGCATCGCTGGTCACGAAGGAAAAACGCGGAAGGGAGCAGGTTGTCCGGGGCAATCACGAAGGGCTCCAGGAAGCCCGGCGGCTGCTCGACGAATACGAACAGATCTGGCGGCAGCGGGCCGCCAGGATGGCAGACATTCTTGCTGAAGGTTAGGAAGGCACGGCCATGGCAGTCATCAGTATGGACAAGAACCCCGAGGCGCTCTCCCTCACGTTGGTCGCCGAGTTCGACGCCGGCGTCGAACGCGTCTGGCAGCTCTGGGAAGATCCCCGCCAGCTCGAGCGTTGGTGGGGACCACCCACCTGGCCGGCTACGTTCCACCGGCACGACTTCGTCCCCGGCGGGCGCGCAAACTACTACATGACCGGCCCGGAGGGCGAGAAGGCCCATGGCTGGTGGGAGTTTACGGCCATCGAGGCACCCCGGGAGCTTCAGTTCGACGACGGGTTCGCGGACAGCGACGGAAACCCCACGGGCGACCTGGGCGTCACCCATGCGACGGTCACGCTCGAGCCGCTGGGGGAGCGGACGCGCATGACCATCCATTCCGCGTTCGAGTCCGAAGAGCAGCTGGAGAAGATGGTTGCCATGGGGATGGAGGAAGGGATGACGCTGGCCGCCGGCCAGATCGACGGCATCCTCGCAGAGCCCGCCAACATCTGAACCTGCATCTGAACCCGGCAACCGGCAGGAACCTTGCGGCGGCGCCAAATGGGCGGACCACGGCGGGACGTCCCGCCGTCGTCCGCCCACCTGCGGGCGTTGAACGCGCAGGCCGGCGCCGCAATACTGGAAGGCGGACCAACCTGAGGTGAGGCGGTGGCGGCAATGAGTGGCGGGTCGGCGGGGTTCCGGAGGCGGCTGGAGCGGGCGGCCGAAGTGCGTTCATACCGCGGTGCGGGCATCAGCGCCGAGGAAGAAGCCACGTTGGATGCCCTGGACGCTCAGGAGCGCGACAAGCGCCGGAAGGTCAGCGACGCCGCCCGCGCGGAATACCTGGTCCGCGATGCCATGGCGCAGGGCAAGTTCGACAACCTCAAGTACGCCGGCAAACCGATTCCCGGCCTTGGCGATTCCTATGATCCGGACTGGTGGGTCAAGGGGCTGATCCAGCGGGAGAATATCAGCGGCCTGGGGCCGGCAGCCATCCTGCTCCGCGCTGAGGATGCCCACCTTGATGCGACTCTCGACGCCCTGTCCACGGAGCAGCAGGTGCAGGACCTCCTGCAGGACTTCAACAAGCGGGTTGTCGATGCACGCCGGCAATTGCAGGGCGGTCCGCCGGTCATCACGAAGACGCGGGACGTAGAAGTGGAACTGGACCGCTGGCGGAACCGCCGGGCAGCGCGCGTTGTGGAAGTACCCGCGGAGCCGGAGCCTGTGCGTTCCTGGTGGCAGCGGCTGTGGAAAGGGCCCGGCCGGGGCTAGCGCAATTTGCGGCGCAGGCCGATCCCGCGCTGGTATCAGGGCTTCGGGTACCAGGGACTCGGGTATTAGGGCTTCGGTGTCGGATTTGGGCCAATCATCGATGCTGGCGGCGGAGCGAACGGTGCTGCGGGATACAGGGCCGCCACCTTGAGCATGTAGTTGGCCCACTGCGGCCCGGCAATCATGTAACCGTCCAGGCTGGGATAGAACGTGCCGTTGATGGTGACGTTCTGGCCGGCACGCGTCTGGCCTCCCAGGGCATCCCCAAAGAAGGACGCGGTGACCAGGCCGGTGGTGTAGCCCACCACCCAGGTGGAGCCATTATTGTTCGACGTTCCGGTCTTGGCTGCGGTGGGGAACTTGTCCTGCACCTTCGGGTTGATCCACACGCCTGATCCCCGCTTCAAAACGTCCTGCAGCACCGAGTTCACGCCACGGGCCACCTCAGGCTTGACGGCGTCACGGCAGTCCGGGGCCGGTACGGGAAGTTTCGCGCCTGCGCCATCAGTGACCTCCACAAGGGCGATGGGCGTGCAATAGCGGCCCTCGGTGGCGAAGGTGGCAAAAGCGTTCGCAAGGGTCAGGGGTGCGACTCCTGTGCCGCCCAGCAAGTTGCCCAGCTGGTGCATGTTGACCGGGGTGCTGTCCAGTCCGCTATGCAGGCCCACCGAGTCCACCATCTTCTGGATGCCACAGAAGTCGAGCTGTGCTGCCGAGGCGAACGTGGCGGTGTTGATCGAGTTGTAGAGGCCGAAATTGACAGGCATTGGCCGGTAGAAGCCGTCCTCTGCGTTCTGCAGGTCGTCCGCCGCGCCGAGCGTGGGATTGTTCTGCGCTGTGTCATAGGCGCCCAGTACTTTGCCGCAGCTGTCCTTCCACGGGAAGTCGAGGGGATAGACCCGGCGTGACGCGTCCACCACCGCGGTAAGGGCCTTCCCCTCGTTCAGCCACTCGGCAAACGTGAACGGCTTCATGGTCGATCCCGGCTGGAACCCGCCTGCCCCGTTGAGGTCGTTCCCCTGCGCGTCCTTGGCGTCCACGTTGAAATTCAGGTTCGTGTCGAACTTGCCCGGTTGTGGAAGGAACACCGTGTTCTGGGCCATCGCCAGGATCTTGCCGGTGCCCGGCTGGATGCTCACCAGGGATGCGGCCCAGCGGTCCGGGTTGGCGCCTGCCGTCCCGTCCACCTGTGCTTGGGCCGCAGCTTGGAGCCTGCTGTCCAGGGTGGTCACGATCGTGAGTCCGCCCCGGTACAACCGCCGCTCCCGCTCGGCCTCGCTTTGCCCGAACGCGGGATTGTCCAGGATCAGGCGGGAAATGTAATCGCAGAAGTACGGCGCCATGGCGGCATTGGCGCACCCCTGTTCCGGGGCTGTGACCTTCAATTCGATGGGAGCGGCCACCGCCTCGTCATGCTGGGCCCGGGTGATCTTGCCCAGGCGCAGCATTTCAGACAGGACCTGGTTCCGGCGTACTGCCGAGTTGTCCGGATGGATGGCCGGATTGTAGAACGTGGGGCTGTTCACCAGCCCGGCCAGCAGGGCCGCCTGCGGCAGGGTTAGGTCCTTTGCCGTGGTGCTGAAGAAGTAGCGGGCCGCCGCCTCAATCCCGTACGCGTTGCTGCTGAAGAAGACGATGTTCAGGTAGCCCTCGAGGATCTGGTTCTTGGTGTACTTCTTCTCGAGGGCGATGGCCAGCTTCATCTCCCGCAGCTTGTCGCCCAGGTTCTTCTGCCCGCTCAGGACCACCGCATCCGGCCTGTCCTGTGAAAGCTGGGACTCATTGAGGACATTCGTGACGTACTGCTGGGTGATGGTTGACGCCCCTTGCTCGCCGCCTTTGGTCAGGTTGGAAAACAGTGCGCGGAGGATGCCCTGCGGATCCACCCCGGCATGCTCGTAGAACCTGCTGTCCTCGATCGAAACAATGGCGTCCTTGATGAACGGTGACATCTGGTCCAGTGGCACCCGAACGCGGTTCTCCGCATAGAGGGTCGCGATCGGCTGGCCGTCGGCGCTCAGGACCCTGGTGGCTTGTGACGGCGGCTGCACCGTCAGTTCCGCAGGCAGGTTGTCAAAGAATCCAATGGAGGAGCTGACGCCGAGGCCCGCGGCTGCCACTGCCGGGACCACCAGGCTGGCAGCCAATACGCCACACAGGATGCTGGCTGCAATGAACCCCACGAGCCGTCCCACGGCTGCGCCAAATCCATGCCTGCGCTTCCGCTTCTTCGCCATTCCTCAGCCCTCGTGCTCCAGGGTGTGATCAGGATACGCCGCCGGCCACCGGCGTAACAGAGGCCTGACGGTCAGGATTTGGTCACGTCAAAAGTCTTGACCAGCGATAGTTACCGACATATCGTTAACTATCGCTGAAGTAATCAGCGAGATACCTGAAGTGAAAGGACGATGCCGCTATGAAAGGCATATTCGACGACAAGCACCCCGGCCCGGAGTTCGCCAAAGGCCGCTTCGAGCGGGGGAGGGCCCACAAGGGGCCGCACGGGCACCGTGGGCCGGGGTTTGGGCCCGGCTTCGGACCCGGTTTTGGACCCGGTTTTGGACCCGGTTTTGGCCCGGGCTTTGGTCCCGGGTTCGGTCCCGGTTTTGGCCGCGGCGGCCGGCGGGCCAGCCGGGGGGACGTCCGCGCGGCCATCCTCTCCCTCCTGGCCGAGGCGCCATCCAACGGGTACGGACTGATCAAGACCATTGCCACGAAGACCGGTGGCATGTGGCGGCCCAGCCCCGGATCGATCTACCCCACCCTCCAGCAACTGGTGGACGAAGGCCTGATCGAGGCGCTCAGCGAAGGCCGGGGAACAGAGTTCGCGCTCACCGATGCGGGCAGGGCCTATGTGGCAGAGCATGCAGAGGAGATGGAAAACGCCTGGAATGCAGAGCCCGACAGTGCAGACCGGGACTTCCACGAGAGCATTGGAAAGCTAATGGGTGCCATCCATCAATTCCGCGCGGGTGTGACCGGGGAACAGCGCGCTGCAGCTGTCGCAAAGATGGATGAAACGCGCCGGGCCCTCTACAAGATCCTTGCTGACTAGTAGCTCCAGGCGGTCCGGGCCGGCAGGCGCCGGCAGCGCCCGGCCGCGGGTCCCGGAAACAGAGTTCCCGGGCGGAGAAGCTACGCGAACGCGTCTTCCTTGGCGGGCACCCCGGCCTCGGCTGGTGCAGCGGCTTTGGCCGGTCCCGCGGCGGCGTGGGCAGCGTGGTGGTTCAGCATGTGGCCCAGGGCGCTGAAGCCCGAGCCCATTTCTCCGAAGGCGTAGGCCGTTTCCGCATGCTCGGACAGGTCCACGCCGGCGGTCTCAGCTTCATGGCTGACACGGAACCCCACCGTCTTGTTGATGACCAGGCCAATGATTGCCGTCCCGATTCCGGACAGCAGCAGGGTAATGACGACGGCGGCCGCCTGGGCCACCAGCTGCTGGATGCCGCCGCCGTAGAAGAGTCCGCCTCCTTGGCCGTTTACGGGCAGGGCAATGAATCCCAGCGCCAAGGTGCCGATGAGCCCCGCGCCCAGGTGGACTCCCACGACGTCCAGCGAATCATCGAGGCCGAAGCGGTACTTGAGGTCCACGAACACGCAGCAGGCAACCCCGGCAACCAGGCCCAGTCCTACGGCCGCGAGCGGGCTGATGTTTGCGCAGGACGGCGTGATGGCGACCAGGCCGGCAACCACGCCGGAGGCGGCGCCCAGGGAGGTCGGGTGCCCGTGGCGGACCTTCTCGGTCACCAGCCAGCTCAGCATCGCCGCGGCGGGGGCTATCAGGGTGTTGACCCAGATCAGCCCGGCCTGCTCCACGCTGGTTGCGGCGCCGCCATTGAAGCCAAACCAGCCGAACCATAGGATTGCTGCGCCCAGCATGATGAACGGGATGTTGTGCGGTCGGTGGTTGGGGTCCTTCGCGAAGCCGTGCCGCTGGCCAACGATGATGGCGAGCACCAGGGCGGCCGTGCCGGAGCTGATTTCCACCACCGCGCCGCCGGCGAAGTCGATGACCTGGCCGAAGATTGCCGTGACGGCGCCGCCTGCACTCATCAGGCCGCCGCCCCAGATCATGTAGGCGAGGGGGCAGTAGATCACCGTGATCCAGACGGGCACGAAGAGGGCCCAGGCACTGAATTTGGCGCGGTCGGCGATGGCACCGCTGATCAAAGCCACGGTGATGATGGCAAAAGTGGCGCTGTACCCGGCCTTGAGCAGGTCCGGGGACCCAATGAGGTTCTGCAGGCCGAAGCTGGTGAAGGGGTTGCCGAAGACTCCCAGCACACCGTCGCCGGTGGTCATGGAGTAACCCCACAGGACCCAGACCACGCCGACGATGCCGGCAGAGATGAAGCTCATCATGATCATGTTCAGGGCGGCCTTGGCGCGGGTCATGCCGCCGTAGAAGAGGCCAAGGCCAGGAGTCATCAGCAGTACCATCGCGGCTGAAATCATCAGCCAGACGTGTTGGGCAGTGATTTCCACTGGTGGGTCCCTTCGCAGCGTGAACGTTGTGCGGGGCCCTTTTGGCCCCGCGGCATTTCCCCCGCGGTCCATTTTTCGTGCCGCGTGTTTCAGCCAGTGCCGCTTAAAGTTGCGGCCGCGTTACACAAATCGCTCCTGCGTGAAGTTCACGTATCAGCCATGTTTCAGGAATGTAAACGCGCCCCCACCGTGAGGAATCGTCCTGGCCGCCGGACCCCGCGATGCTGCGGACTTCGCGGGGTTTCCGGCTGCTCCAGGGGTGAGAATCCGCCGTCGTGCGTCTTTTCGCCTTATGTTTCGGCGCCGTGAACGGCGATTCGCCCGTTCAGAAGCTGCGGGCGTTGGCCAGGACCGGCAGCGTGGCGCGTACGGAGTCCACGGACGCCGGATCGATGTCGACGACGGCGAGTTCAGGTTTTCCGCCGAGTGACACCACGGCGGTACCCAGGGGAGTGACGACGGCGCTGTGCCCGATTCCGGTGGGCGCCGCACCTGCGGGGCCTGCGCCGATGGTTTCGGGATCGCCCTGGCCGCACGCAACCACGAACGTGGTGCTGTCCAGTGCCCGGGCACGCACCAGCAGGTCCCACTGCTCGGCCTTGCCCTCGCCGGCTCCCCAGGAAGCGCACACAATGTTGACGTGTGCTCCCGCGTTGGCGTTGGCCGTGAACAGGGCCGGGAAACGGACGTCGTAGCAGGTGGCCAGGCCGAACACGGTGCCGTCGAGCTCGAACGTTACCGGCGCCTGCCCGGCGTCCACCGTCTTGGATTCGGTGAAGCCGAATGCGTCAAAAAGGTGGACCTTGTCGTAGGACGCCTCCACGGAGGGGCCGGTGACCAGCAGCGTGTTGCGGACGCGCCCTTCCGCGCCGGGGGTGAACATGCCTGCCACGATGGTGATGTCCAGGTCTTTGGCGACGCGGCGCACTTCGCCCGCCCAAGGGCCGTCAAGCGGTTCGGCAATGTCTTTCAACGAGTTCCCAAAGGCCCGCATGGCCGCCTCCGGGAAGACCACCAACTGTGCGCCGGCGTTTTTCGCCTGGGCTGCGTAGTCCCTGATGATGCCGAGGTTGGCCGCGGTGTCGGCACTGCTGATGATTTGGGCGATGGCGATACGCATGGAAGATCTCCGATCTGTTGTATACATAATGTATGGTAAAAATTTCGGGTTCGGCCGCCTCGGGCCGCGAAAAGGCGTACGCCTACCTGCGCGAGAACGTCCTGACGGACCCGGAACTGCAAGGCCGCTTCCTCAACGAACAGGAGCTTGCGGCGGACATCGGGGTGTCCCGCACTCCGGTGCGCGAGGCGCTGTTGCTTCTGGTTTCCGACGGGCTGGTGGAGCTTATTCCGCAACGGGGCGCCTACGTTCCGGTGGTCACCGGCCGGGAGATTTCCGAGCTGATGGAACTTCGCGGCGTGCTGGAAAGCCATGCGGCCAAGCTTGTCATTGACGAACACCGGGTGCCCGCCAAGCAAATGCAGGACACCCTGCGGCAGCAGGCGCAGATTCCGAACAACGATGAACCGGACGATGCCCGCGAATTCATCCGCCTGGACACGCTCTTCCATCAGCAGCTCATCGACGCCGCCGGAAACGAACTCATTTCCCGAACGTACAGCAAGCTGCATGTCCGCCAGGTCCTGGTGGGCGTTGCCGCACTGTTCCGCACCGGAGGCAGGCGCGAGGCGGTGTGCGCCGAACACCAGGACATCCTCGATGCCCTGGTGGCCGGCGATTCCGCACGTGCCAAAGAGGCTATCGACCATCACCTCGCGGTGACGCGGGACATCCTCCTGCGGAGCTGATCACCGGGCTTCGCCTGCGCCGGACACGCGAGCCGCTTCGCCGGCCGCCCTGGATTCAGCACTGCCTTCCAGCAGCAGGCGGTAGTCCTGGTCCTCCACGGTGTTGCTGTCGCGGCCCAGGGCAAGCCCTACTAGGGTTACGGCCGCTGCGACCGCAACGTAGATGGCCACCGGAATCCAGGTGCCAAACTGCGACAGCAGCACGGTGAACAACAAGGGTGCGATGGCGCCGCCGATGACGCCTGCGAAGGTGTAGGCCAGTGAACTGCCCGTGGACCGGAGCCGGGGTGAGAACTGCTCCACGATGAAGGCGGCCTGCGGCCCGTACATGAAGGAGTGCGCCGCCAGGCCCAGGACGATGCCCACGATCAGCATCGGCTCATTGTTGCCGCCAAGGACGCCAAAGAAGACAAAGGTCCACACGGCGCCGGCCACTGCGCCCACGCCGTAGACCAGACGCCGGTTGAAACGGTCCGAGACTGCGCCGGCGAGGGGAATCATGAACAGCTGGAAGGCCGAGCCCACCAGGACGGCGGTGAGCACCTGGTTGCGTTCGTAGCCGAGCGCCTGGATGCCGTAGGTGAGGGTGAAGACGGTGAACAGCGCGTACAGCACGTCCGGGCCCACCCGGCACAGGATGGCGGCAACGAGTGGCCGCAGTTCCGTACTGAACACTTCCCGGATGGGCGCGGCGGGCTGTTCTCCATGGGCTTCGATCGCCTTGAAGATGGGGGTGTCCTCCAGCTTGAGCCGGATCCACAGGCCGAAACCGACCAGGAGTGCGGAGACCAGGAACGCGATGCGCCACCCGAAGCTGATGAACTGCTGTTCGGTGAGCATCAGGGTCAGGACCGCCAGCGCACCGTTGGCCAGCAGGTTCCCGGCGGGCGGACCCACCTGCGCGGCCGAGGCCCAGAAACCCCGCCGCTGCGGGTCGCCGTATTCGCTGGAGAGCAGCACTGCGCCGCCCCATTCACCGCCCACGCCCACGCCCTGGGCGAAGCGCAGGAGCACCAGGATGATCGGGGCGGCAATGCCAATGCTGTCGTAGCCCGGAAGGACGCCGATCAGCACCGTTGCCACGCCGATGATCATCAAAGTGGTGACCAGGACCTTCTTGCGTCCGATCCGGTCACCGAGCCGTCCGAAGACCACGCCGCCCACGGGCCGTGACACATAGCCGACCGCGTAGGTGGAAAAGGCGAGGATGGTGCCGGTCAGGGGATCGGAGGACGGAAAGAAAACGATGGGGAAAACGACAGCGGCCGCCGCGGAATAGACGGCAAAGTCATACCACTCCAGCGCCGTGCCGGTCAGGCTTGCCGCAAATGCCTTGACCAGGCCCTTCGGACGGATTGGCGGGCCTGACTGGGACGCTGCGCCCGCACCAGAAACCGGAGAATTGCTCATTGTGTCCTCCACAGTGGATTTTGAGGTGACGCCTGTCACGCTGGCGTTAAATGTATACATTACGCATACTGGATGTACATTGGCGACTGTTTCCGGTTTCCGGTTTGTTAATTTTCCCGCGGTGCACCGGCTCCGCGGCCTTCGAAAAGGACGGCACCATGACGGCTCTCAGCTTTGAACTTCCCGACGGCAGCATCAAGAACGTGCAGGTCCGGCACCTCCTCAACGCCGGCTACGCGGGGCGTGAGCAGGATGAGGTGCAGGCCCACATCGCAGAACTTGCCGAGCTCGGGGTCCCCGGCCCCACCACCACTCCGGCCATGTACCCCGTCTCGCCCTACCTCGCGCAGCAGGTATCCGAGGTCCGGGTCCAGCATGGACGCACGTCCGGTGAGGCGGAATGGGCGCTGGTCATCACCGACGACGGCGTCCTGCTCACCGTCGCCTGCGATCACACGGACCGTGAGCTCGAAGTGCATGGTGTGGCGTGGAGCAAGAATGCCAGCCCTGACGTCCTTGGCCGCAAGGCGTGGCGGCTTGACGATGTGCGGGACCACCTGGACCGCATCACGCTGCGCGGCTGGGTAGGGGAGGGGGAGACCCCGGACACCCTCATCCAGGACAGTTCCCTCGAGGCCCTGCTGACCCCGGACTACTGGCTGGAGGTGCTGGCCGCGCGCGGGCTCAACCAGCCGGGCACCGTGCTGATTTCCGGCACCGTGGCGATGACGGGCGGCGTCAACCAGTTCGCCCGCAGCTGGAAGGTGGAGATGGCGGATCCGGAGACGGGAGACTCGCTGGACGTCCAGTACGTCGTGGAGCAAATGCCGCAGCCCATCGGCTAAGCGCTGCACCGGGGCAATAACGGCATAAAAAAGGTTCCGCCGCCCCACCAGGGGCGGCGGAACACTTCCGTGCCGCGAAGCTACTGCCTGTAGCCCTCCACTTCACTGACGGGACGGGCCTGGGCCTCGTTGGGGTTTTCCCCGGATTCCTTCTTGGCCCGCCTTTGTCGCAACAGGTCCCAGTATTGGTCCAGGCTTTCCTCCACGTACTTCAGGCGCGCCTGGTCCGGAGCCTGGCCTCCGGCGGACCCCTCGCGCAGCGCATGCTCCTCTTCCACGAGGGCCTGGATGTGCGTCAAAATATCCTGATCATTCATTGGGCTTCCCCTCACTCCGGTCCGGTCACCTTCAGCCTACGTAGCTGGTGCTGAAGCCACCAGTCCCGCGCTGTACCATCGATTTCATGTCCACTGCGCTCGATATGGCAGGTCCCATCCTGGAAGTACTGACCTGGTTGTGCCTGCCCGCCGGGCTGGGACTGCTGTTCTACACCGGGTTCCTCCGCCGCTTCATCCACCCGTGGGACGTGGCAGAAGCCGTGGTGTATTCGGACTCCACCGGCGTCGGGTTCCGCTGGTACGACCGGAAGCACCAGGTGCACAACGCCCCCATGTCCCCGTACGACATCAGGGACATGGCCGTGGGGGACACGTTGCCGATCTACTACCACCCCAAACGCCCAACCCAGTGGCAGTCCACCGTACCGGAAGAGGCGGGCAGGACGGCGTCAGTCCTGGGCCGCTGCCTGACGGCCATCGGCACCGTGGCCCTGTTGGGCGGCTTCGTCCTGCCGATGTTCTAGCTTCGGCTGCTAACCCGTCACCACCACCACAACGCCGAGGGCGCCCAGGACCACGCCCGCGAAGGCGGTCCAGAGCACAGCCGAAAGGTCCGCTTCGATGCTCTCCCCGGCCAGGCCGTGGGACCTCGCCCGGTAGCGGCGGCGCTGGGTGAGGTAGATGGCCAAGGCGGCGCCTCCGGACACCGCCGGGAGCATCAGGATGGGCGGCCCGTACGCGGGAAGCCAGCGAAGGAAGAAGGCGCTCGCCGTCACCAGCGCCAACATGGTCCGGCCCCAGGCCAGCGCCGTCCGTTCGGGTTGGAGACCCGGATCACCGTGCGGCCGGGGTGCGCCGGATGCCATCAGCGCAGAAGGATAAAAACGAGGACGACGGCGGCCGCCAGCGCGCCTGCCCCGGCCAGCAGGGGGACGAAGAAAGGCAGCGGAAGCGGTGCTTTGTTGCGCATGCTGCGCTCCACGCGAAGCCACCGCATGGCAGCGCCGCCGCTGAGCATCATGCCCATGAGAAGGAGGATGATGGCCAGGCCTTTGCGGACCGGTTCGATGAAAAGGCCTGAGGTAAAGGCTTCGATGGCAATGCCACCGGCGAGCAGCGCAAGGGAGGTGCGGATCCATGCGAGGAAGGTGCGTTCGTTCGCGAGGGTGAACCGCGGATCCGGTTCCTCGCCGCCCGGCAACAGGCGTTCGGCGAGCCGTCCGCGCGGCGGCGGGGCTGCGGTCCCGGGCGGATGCTCACTGTTGGTCACGGGCCCAGTGTAGCCGCGCCGTCAAAGCACGGACTCCGGTCAGGGCGCCCGGCGGAGTGCCGCCTTGCCGGCCAGATGCTCACCGATGGGGAGCGCGGCAGTGGCTGCGGGGGACGGGGCATTCAATACGTGGAGCATCCGGTCGGTCCCTGACAGCAGGAAATCGTGGAGGAGCGTGCCGTCCCGGCGGACCGCCTGCGCCCTGATGCCTGCCTCGCGGGGCAGCAGGTCGCCTTTGGCCAGGCCAGGCGCGTATTTTCGGCATTCCTGCAGGTAGCTTCCCTTGAACAGGGAGTTCCGGACCTCCCGCACGGCGGTGGCGGCATTGGACCTCGCCACGTGCCACAACCCCGGAAAGCGCAGGTAGCGGGCCACGTCCTTCGGATGGACCGAGAACTTGGCGTACCCCTCCCGGGACAGGCCCAGCACCGCGTTGGGTCCTACGGTGATGCCGCCGTCGATGGTGGGCGTCAGGTGCACGCCCAGGAAGGGCAAGTCCGGGTCGGGCACCGGGTAGATCAAGTGTTTGACGTAGTCCGATTTTGCGGCCGGCAGCTCAAAATACTCGCCGCGGAAGGGAACGATTTGGACGTCGATTTTCATACCCGCCAATTCGGCGAGCCGGTCCGACTGCAGCCCGGCGCAGGCCACCAGGCGGCGGCAGGCGTAGACGTCCCCGTCGGTCCCAACCTCCACGTGGCCGGCGTGTTCCACGATGGAGGTGACCCGGGCTCCGGTGTAGACGCGTCCGCCGGCGGCCGTGATGAGTTCGGCCAGCTTGCGCGCCACCTCCGGGTAGTCAACGATGCCGGTGCTTGGGATGAACAGGGCCCCCAGCCCAGCAACATTGGGTTCGCGCCGGTTGAGCTCGGCCCCGTCGATCCGCTCGCAGTCCAGGCCGTGGATGGCGGCACGCTCCTCAAGCCGGTCCAGCCGTTCCCGTTCCACCGCCGAGGTTGCCACCAGAAGTTTGCCCGGCTCGGCATACCTGATGCCGTGGTCGCGGCAGAAATCCTTGGTCTGGCGGGCTCCGGCCTTGCAGAATTGGGCCTTGAGGCTGTCCGGGGCGTAGTAGATGCCGGAGTGGATGACGCCGCTGTTGTGCCCCGTCTGGTGCGAAGCCAGCACAGGGGCCGCCTCCAGCAGGACCAATGATGCGTCGGGCTCTTTCCGCAGGAGGTGGTAGGCGGTGGCAAGGCCCACGATTCCGCCACCAATGATGCAGTAGTCCGTCCGTTCCACGGCTCTCCGCCTTTCGTCGTGGCTAGAGTCTAGCTACCGTCACGCTCCGCTCCGCGGCGCGAACATGATCAGTGCTACGCCCAGCAGGCACACCACGGACCCCGCAATGTCCCACCGGTCAGGACGGAAACCGTCGAACGCCATGCCCCAGGCCAGGGAACCGGCCACGAACACTCCGCCGTACGCCGCCAGGATCCGGCCGAAGTGCGCGTCGGGCTGGAGGGTGGCCACAAAGCCGTAGGCGCCCAGGGCGATCACGCCCAGTCCGGCCCACCACCAGTCCCTGCCCTCGCGGACGGACTGCCAGACCAGCCATGCGCCCCCGATTTCGGCTGCGGCGGCGAGGACGAACAGCACAATCGTCTTGAAGACACTGACGGTTCCTTCAGGAATATCCACGCAGCCATCATGCCAGCCGGGAATTCGGCAGGCTGCCGCGCGGTTGGGGGAAAGTATGGAGCGCATCGGATTTCTTTCCTTCGGCCACTGGGGTCCCGGACAGGGTTCCCGTACCCGGACAGCGGCCGACGCCCTGCTCCAGGGGATTGATCTTGCGGTAGCCGCCGAAGAACTCGGAGTTGACGGCGCATTTTTCCGTGTCCATCACTTCGCCCGCCAGCAGGCCTCCCCGTTCCCACTTCTTTCTGCCATTGCCGCGCTCACCAGCAAGCTGGAAATCGGCACAGGCGTTATTGACATGCGCTACGAGAATCCGCTGTACATGGCGGAGGAAGCGGCTGCGGCAGACCTGATCAGTGGCGGCAGGCTGCAGCTGGGAATCAGCCGCGGCTCACCCGAACCTGCCCGGAACGGCGCTTCGGCTTTCGGATACCGGCCGGAGCCCGGGGAGACCGACGCGGACATGGCCCGGCGCCATACGGCGGCTTTCCGCCAGGCCATCACGGGTGCGGGCGTGGCCCAGGCAGACCCCCGGTACGCCGGCGGTGCCACCGGACTCCTGCCCGTCCAGCCCCAGTCGCCCGGTTTGGCGGACCGGATCTGGTGGGGCGCAGGCAGCCGGAAGACCGCGGTGTGGGCTGCTGAACTCGGCATGAACCTGATGAGCTCCACCCTGCTCACGGAGGACACCGGCGTTCCGTTCCATGAACTCCAGGCTGAACAGATCCAGCTGTTCAGGGAGGCGTGGGCCGCGGCAGGACACACACGCCCTCCACGGGTGTCGGTCAGCCGCAGCGTCCTTCCCATCGTGGATGACGAGGACAGCTACTACTTTGCGGGCAGCGCGCTCCGCGACGGCCGCGACCAGGTGGGCGTGATTGACGGCTTCACCGCAAGGTTCGGCAAGAGCTATGTTGGCGCACCTGACCTCTTGGCGGAGCAGCTGGCGGCAGACACGGCAGTGCAGGCGGCCGATACGCTGCTGCTGACCGTCCCCAACCAGCTGGGCGTGGAGTACAACTCCAAGCTCCTGGGCACCATCGTGGAACACGTTGCGCCGGCCCTGGGATGGCGCCGCCGCTGACGCCGGGGAACTTTCCGTGAGACCTAACCGTTACTCTTGAAGAGCGTGGTGGGGGCTTCGCGCCCCTACTACTGTGTGACTGCGGAACGGTCATATGACGGAGAGAGAGAAATATGGCTCACACCGCCTTAGGCTTGATCGCATGATCCGGCTACGACAGCTGGCCCAAGCGGCTTCTGTGCTGACCACGCCTCTGGCGCCAGAGGACATTCTGTCCCTGTTCAACCCTGTCTACTCGGCCCGGCAGCTTCGGGGCGTCGTGACCCGCGTGGTCCAGGAGACGGCCCAGTCGGCCACGATCTTCTTCCGTCCCGGGCGCGGCTGGAAGGCGCACCTTGCCGGGCAGTGGGCGCGCATCGGCGTCGAACTCGACGGCGTACGCCACTGGCGCTCCTACTCCCTCAGCGCCCCGGCGGGCAAGGACCCCGCCATCACCGTTACCGATGTCGGAGCTGTTTCCGGCACATTGGTGCGCACCACCAAGCCGGGCGACGTCTTGTTCCTTGCCCCGCCGCAGGGTGATTTTGTTCTTCCTGAGCATCCCAGGCCCCTGCTCATGGTCACGGCCGGCAGTGGCATCACCCCGGTGATGTCCATGATCCGCACCCTTGTCCCGCGGCGGCCTGATGCCGACGTCGTCCTGGTCCATTCCGCCCGCACCCCGGGTGACAGCCTCTTCCGCGAGGAACTGGCCGAGTTGGCGGACCAGTTCCCGAATTTCCGGCTGGCGCACTGGTACACGGGCGAACAGGGCCGGATGGACTTCTCCAGCACCCGGGAGCTGGACGAGATCTGTCCCGACTGGAAGGAACGGTCAGCCTACGCCTGCGGCCCGGACAGCTTCCTGGACGACGCCGAAGCGCTGTGGAAGCGGGCAGCCCTGACCACCGGCGCGCCCGGGACCGACGTCGCAGTGGCCGGAGACGCCGGCAACCTGATGATCGAACGCTTCAACACCACCTTCAACGCCGGTGTAGGCCACGACGGCGGCCTGGTCACCTTTGAGGCCTCCGACCGGGAGGTGGAGGCCGACGGCGACACCCCCATCCTGGACATCGGCGAGGACGCCGGGGTCCTGATGCCCAGCGGCTGCCGGATGGGTATCTGCCACAGCTGCCTCACCCCGCTCCTGGCCGGCCAGGTCCGCGACCTCCGCACCGGGGAAGTCCATGGCGAACCCGGCGAACTTATCCAAACGTGTGTCTCGGCAGCCGCCGGACCCGTCAACCTCGAAATCTGAGGAGCACCACGGTATGTCAGTAATCTCACCCGCCAAGGCCACGGCCACGGGAAGCTCAAGAACGCGCCCCGGCAAGCTCGCAGAATCCGGAAGCCCCACGGTCCGGCCCCCGGCGGCAGCGCACCTCAGCGACGAACAAGTGGCGGAGCTCGGCCGTGAGCTCGACGCCATCCGGGACGAAATCCTGGGAAAGCGCGGTGCGGAAGACGCCGCTTACATCCGCCGCATGATCAAGATCCAGCGCGGGCTTGAAATCTCCGGCCGGGCCGCCCTGCTGGTCAGCAAGAACAAAGCAGCCTGGGTTACCGGCACCACGCTCCTGAGCCTTGCCAAGATCCTGGAAAACATGGAGCTCGGCCACAACATCCTGCACGGACAGTGGGACTGGATGCGGGATCCGGATATCCACTCCACCACGTGGGAGTGGGACTTCGTTACCCCGTCGCGCTCCTGGCAGCACACGCACAATGACCTCCACCACCGCTGGACCAACGTGGTGGGCAAGGACAACGACGTCGGATACAACCTCCTCCGGATGGATGAGAACCAGCCGTGGAAGCCCATCAACCTGGCCAACCCGCTGTTCAATGCGATCCTTGCGCCGGTGTTCGAGTGGGGGATCGCCGTCTACGATCTCGAGCTGACCGAATACAAGGAAGGCACCAAGTCCAAGGAGGCCCTGCTCAAGGACCTCAAGGCCCTCGGCCGCAAGGTGATCACCCAGTTCACCAAGGACTACGCTGCCACCCCTGCGCTCGCGATGCTCACCGGCTCCGCCAAGCAGGCCCTGTTCGGCACGATCGCCGCGAACGCCATCCGCAACGTGTGGGCCCACGCCGTCATCTTCTGCGGCCACTTCCCGGAAGGCACCGACACCTTCACCGAAGAAATGGTGGAGGGTGAAACCCGGGGCGACTGGTACGTTCGCCAGATGATCGGCTCCGCCAACATTTCGGGCTCCCGGTTCATGCACCTCATGACCGGCAACCTGTCGCACCAGATCGAGCACCACCTCTTTCCGGACCTGCCCTCCAACCGGTACGCGGAGGTGGCCCCCAGGGTCCGCGAGATCTGCCAGCGCTATGGCCTGAAATACACCACCGGTCCGCTGCTCAAGCAGGTGGGTTCGTCTTGGGCGAAGGTGTTCAAGCTGGCGCTGCCCGGCAAGGCTGCCCGGGCCTAGGAACCACACACACGACGCAAAAAGTGACCCTGCCGGCGAAATCCGGCGGGGTCACTTCCTGCGTTTGGGCCCTAGCGCCGGGCTTCAGGCGCCAGGAGCATGTGGTCCAGTTTCGGCAGGGCGTGCCGGAGCCGGTGCTCGGCGCGGTCCAGGGTCTCTGCCGCCTGCGACAACCCGGTTTCGGCCAGTTCCAGTCGGGCAGACCCCTGCAGCCGGTGGCCGGACCACCGCAGCTGCAGCTGCCGGACCGCGAGGACCCCGGGAGTCCCTCCGAGTGCGGCTTGGGCGAGTTCCACCAGTTCCGGCTCGATGCCGTCCATGAGCCGCCGCCCGATGCTGCGGACCGTTCCCCACAGGAGCACCATGATCGCGGCGGAAATGGCCAATCCCACGATCGGGTCCGCCAAGGGGAAACCAAGCATGACGCCAACGGCGCCGATCACCACGGCCAGCGACGTGAAGCCGTCCGTCCTGGCGTGCACACCGTCCGCCACGAGCGCCGCAGAACCGATCCTGCGGCCCACCCGGATGCGGTAGATTGCCACCGCCTCGTTCCCGGCGAAGCCAATCAGGCCCGCCGCCATGACCCACCCCAGGTTTTGCAGGGGCTGCGGATGGATGAGCCGGTCAACGGACTGCCAACCCGCCACAATAGCGGAAAGGGCCACCACAGCCACGATGAACAGGCCGGCGAGGTCTTCTGCCCGGCCGTACCCGTACGTGTACCGGCGGGTCGCGGCCCTGCGCCCCAGGATGAAGGCGATCCACAGTGGCACTGCGGTCAGGGCGTCGGAGAAGTTGTGGATGGTGTCCGCGAGCAGGGCCACGGAACTGCTGAACAGGACCACCAGGAACTGCAGCAGCGTGGTGGCCAGCAGGACGAACATGCTGATCTTCAGCGCCCGGATGCCCTCCGTGCTGGCCTCCATGGCGTCATCGATGGAATCCGCGGCATCGTGGGTGTGCGGCACGAACAGCTCGAAAAGCCATCCTTTGAAGCCGGAATGGTGATGGTGCCCGTGGTCGTGGTCGTGCCCGTGCCCGTAGTGGTGGTCGTGATTGTGCGCATCGTCGTCGTGGTGGTGATGGTGGCCGGCGTGGACGTTGTCGTGATGGCTGTGCGCATGCGTTGATTCCTGGTGCGGCCCGGTCATGAGGCGCTCCCTTGTGCGTGGTGGGCGGGTGCGCGGTGGTGCGCCGGTTCGCCGCCGAGTGCGTGTTCGGCCTGGAAAATGGCGTCAGCCACCAATTGCCGGGCGTGTTCGTTCTCCAGCCGGTACAGCACCCGCGTCCCGTCCTGCCGGGTGGATACCATCCTGGCCAGCCGCATTTTGGCCAGGTGCTGGGACACGGCAGCGGGGGATTTGCCTACCGTGTCGGCCAAGGCGCCCACTGCCATTTCGCCGTCGCGAAGGGCAAGGATGATCCGCACCCTCGTGGCGTCAGCCAGCATCGAGAAGACCTCCACGGCCAACTCCACGTACTGGCTGTCCGTCCCCAGCGAGCAAGCATTCTTATCTGCATTCATGCGCATATAGTGTCACAACGCGGACCGGGACGCACTGCACGCCTGTCTGTCGGACGGCCATCGCGGGCGAGCCAGCGCGGCCACCTACAGTAGGAGGGGTACGGGCACGGCGTGACGCCGGCCGCTTCGGCCAGTCTCGAAAGGAATTTACCCCGATGGCTTTCATTACCGTTGGTACGGAGAACAGCACCGACATCGAGCTCTACTACGAGGATCACGGTTCGGGCCAGCCCGTGGTGCTTATCCACGGCTATCCGCTGGACGGATCGTCCTGGGAAAAACAGACTGCCGCGCTCCTTGGCGCGGGCTACCGGGTCATCACCTACGACCGCCGCGGCTTTGGCAAGTCCAGCAAGCCTGCCGACGGCTACGACTACGATACCTTCGCGGCAGACCTCAACACCCTGCTGACCACCTTGAACCTGGACAACGTGGTGCTGGTCGGCTTCTCCATGGGCACCGGCGAGGTGGGCCGCTACCTTGGCACCTATGGCTCGGCGCGGGTGGCCCGCGCCGCATTCCTCGGATCCCTGGAGCCCTACCTGCTCAAGACCGACGACAATCCTGACGGCGTTCCGCAGGACGTTTTTGACGGCCTCAAGGCCGCGGTTACTGCCGACCGGTATGCGTTCTTCACCGAATTCTTCAAGAATTTCTACAACTCGGACACCTTCCTGGGCACTCCGCGCCTCAGCCAGGAAGCCGTCGACGCCAGCTGGAACCTCGCCGCCGGTGCCGGTGCCACCGCGTCCGTTGCCGCCCAGCCCACCTGGCTGACGGACTTCCGGCAGGACGTCCCCAAGATCGATGTTCCCGCCCTGATCGTCCACGGCACTGCCGACAACATCCTGCCCATCGACTCGACCGGGCGGCAGTTCGCCAAGGCGTTGCCCACGGCGGAATACGTCGAGATCGAAGGAGCGCCGCACGGCCTGCTCTGGACGCACGCCGCAGAGGTCAACGAGGCATTGCTCGGGTTCCTTTCCAAGTAAGGAAACCTCGGGGCGGCGGCGGGAGTCCCGTCGTCGCCCTATGCCGCTCCGCTCAGCAGAGGGAGGTGCCGGTGGTGCTGGGCTCCTCTGCCAATGGTGTGGGGCACAACCGCCGTGCCAGCGCTTCAAGTTCCCTGGGGTGGAAAGGCTTGGTGAGGTAGGCGGCGGCCCCGGACGCCATGCCTGCCAGGACGTCATCCCCCTCCGAGCGGGCCGTGAGGAAGAGTAACGGGGCAGAGCTCCTGGCGCGGATGGCACGGGCAACCACGTGCCCGTCCATGTCCGGGAGTCCCAGGTCCAAGGTGACCAGGGCGATGCCTGGGTCGGACGCCGCGGCGATGGCTTCCGACCCGGTGCCAACGGCTTTCACTACGAAGCCCGCACGTGAAAGGACTATTGAAATCAGTCCGCGGATGTCGTCGTTGTCTTCAACGACAAGACAGGTGCGCTGCTGTTCCATCCAAGCCCCCCGGCGAAAAAGTTGGCAACAGTCTATCGCCCCTGTGCCGGGTTTCCGGGGCCCTGGCCCTATCCGTCGTAATGTGTCCGCGCGGGTCCCTGGCCCAGGGAGTGGACCACGGCGGCGGCCACATCGTGAAGCTTGGAATTGCGGGTGCTTGACGCCGTCTTCAGGATGTCGAAGGCGTCCTGCTGGCTGCACCGGTTCTGGGCCATGATGATCCCGACCGCCATGTCAATGACGGTCCGGCTTTCCAGGGTGGCGCGGAGGTTCGCCGCCGTTTCGCTGAAGTGCGCAAAGCGGATCGCCAGCCGCAGGGCCAGCGAGGTCTGGCTGACAAAATCCTCGGCGCATTTCATGATGCGGCCCTCGAAACGGTGCGCACGGCCGGAGTAGAGCAGCAAGGCTGCCTTGGTGTCGCCCTCCAGCCGGAACGGGAGCGCCGCGACGGACCGGATCCCCTCTGCCTGCACAGCTGAGGAGTAGTCGGGCCAGCGGCCATCAGCGTTGAGATCCGGGACGTGGACAGTTTCCTGGGCAGTTGCTGCAGTCATGCCCGGTGTCTCGGTGAACCGGTGCTCAAACCGTCCAATGACCCGTGCCTCAGCGCTGCTGCTGGCTACCGTGGTGCCCTTCCGCTGCCTGAGCAGGGTGACGGCGCACAGCATCTCATCGCCGGGTTCGGAGAGGTTGCGCGCGGAGACCTGCGCCAACTCATTGAGGAAGTCCTCGACGTCGGAGCTGTCCAGGACAATTTCATGCAGGTACTCGGTTATGGATGTATCGGGTTTAGCTGTTGACTCGCTGGCCACTGTTTCTTGGTGCCATTCGCTCAGGTCAAAACGAGCCGGCAACACACAAACGCCCCGCAATGTGGGCGGGGAGTCGGTGATGGTCGCTGGATCGAAGAACTTTCCAACGGCCCGCTGCTAAACCGATAACCAGAGTATATACATCCGCAAGGAAGGCGAAACGTCATGCCCGCTGCGCCGTCACAGCCCGGACGCTGGCGCCATGCAGGGGGTAACCGGCACAATGAAGCGGGAGCCGGCCACCGGATGCGGCGCCAACCCAAAGGCAGCCCGCCGGGGAGGACAGGAACATGACCAGGCTTCTTATCATCGGCCCGCCGGGCTCCGGCAAGGGAACCCAGGCTGAACACCTGGCCAGGCACTTCGGGGTCCCGGCGGTGTCCACAGGGGATATCTTCCGCAGCAACGTCAGCCGGAAGACGGAGCTGGGGAACCAGGCTGCCGAATACCTCGACGGCGGCCATTTCGTTCCCGACCACCTCACCAATGCCCTCGTGAAGGACCGCCTCCTTGATGGCGACGTCAGCCACGGTTTCCTGCTCGATGGTTACCCGCGCACGGCACCGCAGGCAACGGAACTGGACAGTATGCTCGCCGCCCAGGGGCACGGGCTGGACGCTGTCATCGAGTTGCGCGCTCCCGACGCCGAACTGGAAGAGCGCATGCAC
Source organism: Pseudarthrobacter sp. AG30 (assembly GCF_003116525.1). Taxonomy (NCBI): domain Bacteria; kingdom Bacillati; phylum Actinomycetota; class Actinomycetes; order Micrococcales; family Micrococcaceae; genus Pseudarthrobacter; species Pseudarthrobacter sp. AG30. The sequence goes on from NZ_QEHL01000012.1 coordinate 474,247, forward strand.
CGGCGGGCGCAGGAACAAGGCCGCACCGACGACACCATCGACGTCTTCCGACGCAGGTTGGACCTCTACCACCGCCAGACGCATGAAGTAGTCTCGGTGTACGCGGGCCGGGGAATCCTGGTATCCGTCAACGGCAGCGGGGATCCGGGGGAGATTACCGCATTGGCGATTGCCGCCGTCGAACAATTCCTGGCAGCACCGCGACGGCCATCCTGACCGGAGCAAAGCATGGTGGACTCGAACAGAAGGAAACACTGATGAGAATTGCGGTTACAGGCGGAAGCGGAAAACTTGGCCGGCACGTGGTGCGCCGGCTTACCGACGACGGCCACCAGGTCCTCAACCTGGACCGCGCGGGTAGCCGGAGCCCGGGCCTGCTGGTGGTGGACCTGCGCAACTACGGCCAGGTGGTGGATGCGCTCCTGGGCGTGGATGACCGCCACGACGGATTCGACGCCGTGGTGCACCTTGGTGCCATCCCCGCCCCTGGCATCCTTCCGGACGCCGCGACGTTCGAGAACAACATGCTCTCCACCTACAACGTCTTCCAAGCAGCGCGACGGGCCGGCATCAAGAAGGTGGTGTACGCCTCCAGCGAGACCGTGCTCGGCCTGCCGTTCGACGTCGACCCGCCCTACATTCCGGTGGACGAGGAATACCCTCCCCGGCCGGAGAGCACCTATTCCCTGGTGAAGACGCTGGAGGAACGGATGGCCGTGGAACTGACCCGCTGGGACCCGGAGCTGAGCATCACCGGACTGCGTTTCTCCAACGTCATGGACGAGTCTGACTACGAGCGGTTCCCCTCGTTCGATGAGGACGCAACGCTGCGCAAGTGGAACCTATGGGGCTACATCGACGGCAGGGACGGTGCGCAGGCAGTGGCCCGGGCACTGGAGAACGCAAAGCCCGGCTTTGAAGCCTTCATTATCGCCAACGCAGACACCGTTATGAGCCGCTCGAGCGCCAGCCTCGCCGCGGAGGTCTTCCCCGGCGTCAAGGTCACCAAGGAACTGGGCGAACACGAAACCATGCTCTCCATCGACAAAGCCCGGCGCATGCTTGGCTTCGAACCCGAGCACAGTTGGCGGAACCACGCAGCCGCTCCCTCCGGCACGGCGGGCGGCATCGGGTAGCGCCTGCGTTTTTCCCGCGGCCGCCGCGATTGCCGGGCGCATGATGGAGTGAATGGGCCCTCACCGGGATAGTGTTCAGCCCTAAGCATTTATCACGGCGCAGGGACAAGGCAGCACATTGGTACAGAGATCATCAGGGTCCGGGGTTGCGGAGCACAAGGCCGGCAAGTGGCATACCTTCAACGAGAAGTTCGTCGTGGAGGAGCGCTACGTGGACGTGGCGGACCGGCGCGGGCTGTACCGGGCGTCGGTCATCCTCTCCGTAGTGGGGCTGGCGCTCTTTATCGCCATCCTTGTCAGCGTGGTGCAGTCCACTGGATTGACGGTGGCCGACGAACCCGTGCATGACTGGCTGCTGACCACGCGTTCGGGCACCGTGACCGCCATCATGATTTTCCTGGCGGTGTTCTTTGGACCCATCGCCCTGCCCATCATTGTGCTGGTGGTGATCCTCGTCTGGGGCTTCGCGGCCAAACATGCCTGGCGGCCCATCCTGCTGGCGTCCGCGATGCTGGCGGGGGTGATCGTTTCGCAGATCATCCTCCACATCGTGCAGCGCTCTCGGCCGCCGGTGGACCAGATGTTGTTCGGTGCGGACCAAACGTTCTCGTTCCCATCCGGGCATGTCCTGGGTGCCTGCGACTTCCTGCTGGTGGGCGCGTACCTGATCGTGTCCCGGCGCCGCAGCCGGCGGGCGGCCCTTTTCGGATTTATTGGAGCCGGCATCGGAATTGTCCTGGCAATCGCCAGCCGCCTTTACCTGGGCTACCACTGGCCCACTGACACCTTGGCGTCGTTCTCCCTCTCGCTGATGATCCTCGGCGGAGTCATCGCCCTCGACACCTGGCGGACGGCCAGGATCGAAGGTGAACCGATCACCGGGGAGCTCTCCAAAGCGGAATCGCCGCAGGAGTGAACCCGCGCGACCGGCCGGTTGGCTTCCTGCCCCGCTAAGGCCTTGACCGCGCCCGTTTCAGCGCCCGGTGCAGTTTCAGGTTTGCTGCCTCCAGCTCCAGGACCTTGGCGACACCGGCGAGGTTCAATCCCTCCTGGAGGAGTTCGCCAATCCGAAGCAGCACGGCGATGTCCTCCTCGCTGTATTGCCGCGTGCCGCCTGCGGTCCGGGCAGGCGTCAGCAAACCTTTCGCCTCGTACAGCCTGATGTTCTGCTGTCCGGTGCCTGCCAGTTCCGCCGCTACCGAGATCGCGTACAGGGCGCGTGGGCCGGGGGAGCGGCCGGGCCGGCCGCCTGCAGGTTCCGTCATGGGTTCTCCCAAAAAATCCGCGCAACAGGGTCTTGCCCGATTTTCCCACTGGTGCTATAAAAAATCTACATTCACCACCATAGATAAGTAGGTGGTGGGTGGCCGGATATCCGACACCTTGAAGCTGAAGGAGTGGGAAATGATGTTGATGCGTACGGACCCGTTCCGTGAGCTGGACCGGCTCGCGCAGCAGGTTTTGGGAACCGCCGCCCGCCCGGCAGCCATGCCGATGGACGCCTGGCAGGAAGACGGCGAATTCGTGGTGGCGTTCGACCTTCCCGGCGTGGACGTGGACTCCGTGGACCTGAACGTGGAACGGAACGTCCTGACGGTGCGGGCCGAACGCAAGGACCCCACGCAGCCCAACGTGGAACTGGTGGCGTCCGAGCGTCCACGCGGCGTGTTCAGCCGCCAACTGATCCTGGGCGACACCCTGGATACCGACAGGATCAAGGCCGCCTACGACCAAGGCGTGCTCACCCTGCGGATCCCGGTTGCCCAGCAAGCCAAGCCGCGAAAGATCGAGATCCAGACCCAACAAGGCGGCATGCAGCAGATCGACGCCTAGGATCCGTGGCGCTGCGCCGGCGTCCCTGCCTTCGGGTGGGGACGCCGGCAGCCATTGGCGGGCACAGAGGACTTCATCCAAGGAGGCGGAAACCCCATGAGTGAGTGGCGGCGCTACGATTCACCGCTGATTCCTGCATTCCATGAGCGCTTCGAGCAGCGGTGGGGCCCGGGAACTGCGCCGTTTTTGGACCCGGAAGCACATGAGCAGCCCATGCCGCGGGCGCAGTGGATCAACCCGGCCACCGGTGCTGCCTTGGCAGTGGTCCCCATCTGGACGGCCGATGAGGCGCAGCAACGGTCCTTCGGCGTGTTCTACCTTCCACCTGCCGGCGATATCTGGGTCCTGCGGCCCGGCTACACCGGGTACCTGGAACCGTCCGACGGCGACGCAGAGCATCTGGTGACCCTGCGCAATGACGCCTTCCGCAAGGCAGTGGCGCACGCCAAGGAGTTCCTCTTCGGCTCGCAGTAGCCAACGTGCCGGCCAAGGGAGTTGCTGTTCGTCAGCCTGTCCCTGCTGTGTAATCCTGAGACGTACCCGAACCACTGCAACAAAGGCTGGCCTCCATGCACAAATCCGCCAAGGACCTCGCAGCGCTTATCCCCCCGGGGTTCACGCTTGGCGTCGCCACCGCAGCATTCCAGATTGAAGGGGCGCTGGACGAAGACGGCCGCGGCAAGTCCGGCTGGGAAGTGTTTGCCGCCAAGCCCGGGGCTATCGTGGGGGACCAAAGCCCGGCCATAGCCACCGACCACTACCACCGCATGCCGCAGGACGTGGCCCTGCTGAAGCAGCTGGGCGTGGACTCGTACCGCTTCTCGTTCTCCTGGCCCCGCATCCAGCCCGGCGGAACCGGGCCGGTAAACCGTGCGGGCCTGGCGTTCTACGACCGGCTCCTGGATGAACTCCTGGCCAACGGGATCTCACCCATGGCCACCATCTACCACTGGGACACGCCGCTGGAGCTGGACGAGGCGGGCGGCTGGATGAACCGGGACATGGCCTACCGGCTGGGGGAGTACGCGGGCCTCGTAGCCGATGCGTTCGGCGACCGGGTGGCCCGCTGGGTCACCATCAACGAACCGGCAACGGTGAGCGCCAACGGCTACTCGCTGGGAGTGCATTCACCCGGCAAGGAGCTGGCCCTGGGTGCATTCCCCACCGTCCACCACCAGCTGCTCGGCCACGGCCTGGCGGTCCAGGCACTCCGTGCCGCTGGGGTGCCGGGAGAGATCGGTATGACCAACGTCTATTCCCCCATGGTGCCGAACTCCATCAACCCGCTGGACAAGCTCAGCGCCGGCCTGATGGACCTGGGCCAGAACCGGCTGTACGCGGACCCGGTCCTGACCGGCAAGTACCCGGACGTGATCCGGGCGGCCAAGTTCTTCAGCTCCTTCGAGCATCCCGAGGAGGACATGCAGATCATTTCGCAGCCCCTGGATTTTTACGGGTTGAACTATTACATGCCCACCAAGGTCGCCGTGGGGCCCGGCAGCGGCGCGGTGCCGCCGAGCATGGCGGAGGCGATGGGGAGCGACCTCAACGCAGCAGGCGGTGGTGCCACACCGTTCCACGTCGAGGCGTGGCCTGAAGCGGACATCACCGCCTACGGGTGGCCGGTCAAGCCCGAGTACATGGCGGTCGCCCTGAAGGAGATGGCGGAGCGGTACCCCAACCTGCCACCGGTGATCATTACCGAGGGTGGAGCGAGCTTTGAGGACATCATTGTCCGGGACAAGTCCACCAATACCAGGTTCATTCCCGACGAGCGCCGGCTGAAGTACATTTCCGACCACCTTGAGGCCGCCTTGAAGGCCACGGCCCCAGGCGGCGAAGCGGAATCGGTTGACCTCCGCGGCTACTACGTATGGTCCTTCCTGGACAACTTCGAATGGTCCGCCGGATACAAGCAGCCGTTCGGCCTCCTGCACGTGGACTTCGAGACCCTGGAGCGGACGCCCAAGGCCTCCTACTTCTGGTTCCAGGAGCTCATCGAGGAACGCGACCTCGCCTTGGCCGCGGATGCCGCCATCGCCCAGGCCGTTGTTCCGGAGGCCTTGGACGGCAGTGAAGCGCCCGACGACGGCGCGGCGCTGGGTGCCAGCGCCTAGACCGTGCGGGGCCGGGCCGGTTCGGGGTCAGCCCCGGAGCAGGTCCAGCATGGCCAGTTGCTTGGCGATGCCTGCCCCGTCCGGGGAGTAGATCCACGGAACTTTTGATGAGGTGTGGTCACCGTCTTCGGAGTGGCCGCCGGCGAACACCGATTCGCTGACGGACAGCTGCCGGATGGCGATGGCCGCCACCTTGTCGGCGTTTTCCGCGGCGAACGCCGAATAGATTGCTTCATCGTGCTGTCCGTTGTCACCGATCAGGAGCCACCGCATGTCCGGGAATTCCTGCGCCAGGCGATCCAGGTTCCGCCGCTTGTGTTCCTGGCCGCTCCGGAACCATCGGTCCTGGGTCAAGCCCCAGTCCGTCAGGAGCAGCGCGCCCCTGGGGTACATGTTGCGGGTCAGGAAGCGTCCCAGGGTGGGGGCCGCATTCCAGGGGCCCGTCGACAGGTAAATGACGGGGGCATCGGGATGCTCGATGGTCAGCCGGTCCAGCAGCACCGCCATGCCCGGAGTGGCCATCCGTGCCCGTTCGCTGAGCACGAAGGTGTTCCACAGCGCCAGGAAGGGCCGGGGCAGCGCGGTCACCATGACGGTGTCGTCGATGTCCGAGACGATTCCGAACTTCACCTCCGGTGCGATCACCTGGATCAGCGCCTCGGCCGGTTCGGTTCCCTCAGCGCGCAGGACCGCCGTGTGCCAGCCGGGGGGAAGCTGGACGTCCACTTCGGTGTCGATCAGTCCGCCCCGGTCCGCGGTCATGTGGGTGACGACGTCGCCGATGGTGATCTCGACGTCGGAAAACTGCAGCGGCACGCCAGTGAAGGCACGCCAGCCGCGGATGTTCTGGTTGCCGATTTTCGCTTCCCGCTCCGCCCGGCTTCCCGGCAGCGGCTTCTGCGTCAGCAGCACGCGGCCCAGCACACGTACCCGGGTCGTGGAACCGTACCCCTGGTAGGCGATGGTCTGCGGCACGAAATTCCAGCGCTTCGCCAGCCGGATCCGCAGGCTGTTGACCGCGTCCGAGACCCGGTGGGCCAGCCGGAAGGCCTGGTTCCCGGAGAGGGCGTACTGGGCCAGCACCGCCTGCGTGGGCTTGCGTGCCGTCTTCCGGGCCGGATGCTGGGGAGCCGTGTCCATGCCACCACTCTGCCACAGCGTGGAGTTCGGATCAGCCGGCGCCGAGGATCCCACGCAGTGTTTCGGCGTTTCGCACGGCGTTCCCGCCGCCGTCGTTGTTGAAGTACGCGTAGACGTCCAGGCCGCCGCTGTCCCATTCGCGGATCCGGTCCGCCCACCAGTGCAGGTCGGCCTCCGAGTAGGAGCCGCCGTACAAGTGCTCGTGGTCGGGACCATGCAGGCGGACATAGGTAAATGGCGCGGTGGCGCGCAGGATGCACGGCAGGTTGGCGCCGCTCATGATGCAATAGGCCGCCTGCTGCCGCTCCAACAGGGAAAACACCTCCGGGCAGTCCCAGCTGGGGTGCCTGAACTCAACGGCAACCCGGATCCATTCCGGAACCGCTGCCAGGAAGTACTCCAGCCGGGCGTCGTCGCGGCCCAACTGCGGCGGCAGCTGGACCAGGAGCACAGCCCGTTTGTCCCCCAGTTCATGCCAGCACCGGGCGATGCGTTCCACCCAGACTTCGGGTGCGTACAGCTTGCGGGCGTGGGTAAGGCCGCGGGGAGCCTTGACCGACATGCTGAAACCGGGTGGCAGCCGCCTGTTCCAGCCGGCGAAGGTGGTGTCGCGGGGCCAGCGGTAGAAGCTGGCATTCAGCTCAACTGTGCTGAACCTGGCGGCATAGCGTTGGAGCCGGTCCCGGACCGGCAGGCCGGGCGGGTACAGGACGTTCTCCCAATGGTCGTAGCTCCAGCCGGAGGTACCGATGTGGACTGCCATTCTTCGATGTTCCTACAGTGTTGTGTGGCAGGGTAATGCCATGGCGCGAATTGAGGATTATGCGGTCGTTGGCGACCTTCACACAGGTGCCCTCATCAGCAAGGAGGGTTCGATCGACTGGCTCTGCCTGCCGCGGTTCGATTCCCCTGCGTGTTTCAACGCCTTGCTGGACTCACCGGACGCCGGGCGCTGGCTGCTGGCTCCGGAAGGCGGTGGTACCTGCACCCGCCGAAGCTACCGCGACGGAAGCCTGATCCTGGATACCGAGTGGGAAACGCCGGACGGAACGGTTCGCGTCACAGACTTCATGCCGCCCCGCGACTCCGTTGCCGACATCGTCCGGATCGTCGAGGGTGTCAGCGGCAGCGTAAAGATGCACGGCGAGTTGGTGCTTCGCTTCGACTATGGGCATATCGTGCCCTGGGTGCGCAAGGACAAGCGCGGCCTGCACGCCATCGCCGGCCCGGACGCCGTCTACCTGGTGACCCCCGCACCCTTGCACGGCGAGAACATGCATACCGTCAGCGACTTCACGGTCAATGCGGGCGAGAAAGTGCCGTTCGTGCTGACGTGGGCTCCCAGCCATGTGGGCCGGCCGGTTTCGGTCGAGGCGGAAAAAGTCCTGCACAGCACGTTCGAGTTCTGGCAGGGCTGGTCCTCGCAATGCACGGTCCAAGGGAAGTACCAGGATGCCGTGGTGCGCTCCCTGGTAACCCTCAAGGCCCTTACCTACGCGCCCACCGGGGGGATCGTCGCCGCTGTCACAACATCGCTGCCGGAACAGCCGGGCGGCCAACGCAACTGGGACTACCGCTATTGCTGGCTGCGGGATGCCACCATGACCCTCCAGGCGCTGCTGGCTGCCGGGTACAAGGCCGAAGCGGCCGCTTGGAGGGACTGGTTGCTCCGTGCTGTGGCAGGAGACCCCGCGGACCTGCAGATCATGTATGGGATCCACGGCGAGCGGCGGCTGCCGGAGATGGAACTGCCCTGGTTGAAGGGCTACGAGAATTCCGCTCCGGTGCGGATCGGAAATGCGGCGGCCGAGCAATTCCAGTTGGACGTATGGGGTGAGGTCCTTGACTGCCTGGCGCTGACCCGGAACTCGCTGCTCAAGCACACGGACGAGGCCTGGGACGTCCAGATTGCCCTGATGGAGCACCTGGAGACCATCTGGGACCAGCCGGACAACGGGCTCTGGGAAATGCGGGGGCCGCTCCGGCACTTTACGCATTCCAAGGTCATGGCATGGGTGGCCGCGGACCGGATGGTGAAGGGAGTGCGGGACTCCGGGCTGCCTGGGCCGGTGGAGCGCTGGGAGGCGTTGCGGGACCGGATCCGGCAGGACATCCTGGCCAACGGCTACGACGCGGAGCGCAACACGTTCGTCCAGTCCTATGGCCGGCCTGAGCTGGACGCCAGCCTGCTGTTGATTCCCAGGGTGGGCTTCCTGCCCCCGGACGATCCCAAAGTGGTGGGGACCATCGAGGCCATCCAACGGGAGCTGACCCAGGACGGGTTCGTGCTGCGGTACCGGCCGGAACAAAGCGACGACGGCTTGCCCGGGGATGAGGGCGTCTTCCTGGCCTGCTCATTCTGGTTGGTGGAGGCGCTCCTCGGCGCCGGTCGACACGAAGAGTCACGGGAACTGTTCGAACGGTTGCTGGAACTGCGCAATGATGTGGGGCTGCTGAGCGAAGAATGGGCGGTCAAAGCCGGCCGTCAGTTGGGTAACACGCCGCAGGCGTTCAGCCACTTCGCCCTTGTGACTAGCGCCCTGGAACTGCATCAGGATACGGTTCGGCGCAGTGACGCTCTCATTCCGCCGGAAGGGGCGGACTCGCGCTGAGGCGGCGCGGGCCGGGGCCGCAACTTCTCCTTCGCGGGATAGATAAGTATACTTACTAACACCTCATGGAGTGCTCCCCAGCACAATGCCGTGATTGACGGAGGAGTGATAGTTGTGGCCGGATTTTTTGAACTCGTGGATGCCCCTGACGGCGGATACCGGATCAGGATGATGGACGGAAGCGGGAACCTGATGGCCATTTCAGTGACTTTCCCGACTAAACGGGCGGCCGTCGCAGGCATTGCCATGGCCAGGGAAATCGCGGGCACGGGACTCATTCGGGACAAGAGCCTGGATGGCGCGGGTTCGGTGATACGGGAGCGGGTGCGGCCCGTCAGCTCCCCGAAGGAAGACGCGGCGAAACGGAAAAAAGCGCCGGATGTGCGGCGGACGGCCGTCGGCTGATGCCCGGAGCCTCTTCGCCGCCTGACAATGGACGCCACGGAGTCCTTTTTGACGTTGACGGGACGCTGATCGACTCGTCCTATATCCATACGCTCGCCTGGTGGGGCGCGTTCCGCCAGTACGGACACGATGTTCCGATGGCGGCCATCCACCACTTTGTCGGCATGGGCGGCGCCCGCCTGGTGGACAACCTCCTGCCGCCGGACCGGGACCGCTCCGAAGACGACGACGTCATGGCCAGCCACGGCGCCCTGTATGCCTCGCACTGGCCCTCGCTGCGTGCTTTCGCAGGGGCAAAGGAGCTCCTGGAGCAATGCCACTCGGACGGCTTGGCGGTGGCACTGGCGTCCTCGGCCCGGGAAAGGGACTTGCAGGTAATGCGCTCCGTGCTGGACGCGGACGCCTTTATCGATGCCGCCACGAGTTCCAAGGACGCTGAGGAAAGCAAGCCTGCGCCGGACATCCTCGCGGCGGCCCTGAAAGCGCTCGGAATCGACGCCGCGAACGCCGTGTATGTCGGTGACGCCGTGTGGGACATGAAGGCTGCTGCTGCGCTGGATATTCCCGCCATCGGCGTCACCTGCGGCGGAATCAGCGCGACTGAACTCAGGGCCGCGGGCGCCGTCGAGGTCTATGAAAGCCCCCGTCACCTGCTGGAAAACCTTGGCTCAAGCGCCATTGGCCGGCTGCTGGCGCGCGGGAGCAACTGATCCACCCGAACTGCACCAGGGAAAGCAGCGCGAAAGGGAAACTGTGAAAGCACTGACGTGGCAAGGCAAGCGTTCTGTAAGCGTGGAGGAAGTTCCTGATCCGGTGATCCAGGAACCGACGGACGCGATCGTCCGCATCACGTCCACGGCCATTTGCGGCAGCGACCTGCACCTGTACGAGGTACTGGGCCCCTACATGCACAAGGGCGATGTCATTGGACATGAGCCGATGGGCATCGTGGAGGAGGTGGGCAGCGGGGTCACCAACCTCCGCAAAGGCGACCGCGTCGTGGTCCCTTTCAATATCTCGTGCGGCACGTGCTTCATGTGCAGGCAGGGCTTGCAGTCTCAATGCGAAACCACACAGGTCACGGAGCAGGGCTCCGGCGCGGCGCTGTTTGGGTATTCCGAGCTTTACGGCTCCGTTCCGGGTGGCCAGGCCGAATACCTGCGTGTGCCGCACGCGGATTACGGTCCTGTGAAGGTTGGCAAGGAGCTTCCGGATGAGCGGTACCTGTTCCTCTCCGACATCCTGCCCACCGCCTGGCAGGCCGTGGAGTACGCGGATGTCCCGGCGGGCGGCACCCTTGCCGTGTTCGGGCTGGGACCCGTGGGCCAGTTCGCCGGCCGCATTGGCGTACATCGTGGTTTCCGGGTGATCGGTATTGATCCCGTCCCCGAACGGCGCGCAATGGCGGCGCGGCACGGCGTGGAAACGCTCGACTACGGCAAGGCCATTGGGGACGAGCTCCGGGAGATGACCGCTGGGCGCGGCCCGGACGCGGTGGTGGACGCCGTCGGCATGGAAGCCCACGGTTCCCCCCTGGCAGGATTTGCACACCAGGCGCTTGGGCTGCTGCCGGACAAACTGGCGCAGAAAGCCATGGAGACAGGCGGCGTGGACCGTTTGGCCGCCCTGCATGCGTCCATCGACGCGGTCCGCCGCGGCGGCACCCTGTCGCTGAGCGGCGTCTACGGCGGCCAGGCCAGCCCGCTGCCCATGCTGACCATGTTCGATAAGCAACTTCAGGTCCGGATGGGGCAGTGCAACGTGCGTAACTGGACGGACCGCTTGCTCCCCCTGGTGGAGGACGACGACGATCCTCTGGGCGTAATGGACTTGGTCACCCACCGTGCGGGCTTGGATGGCGCGCCCGCCCTGTATGAAAAGTTCCAGAAAAAAGAAGACGGCTGTATCAAAGTGGTCCTTAACCCGGGCGCCTGAGCCCGGGTGCCTGAATACCAAAGCAGGGGCTGTTACGGATCTTCCGTAACAGCCCCTGCTTTGTCTTTACAGGCCCGGAGTGCGCGCCTAGGTGAGCTTCACCTGGCGGTTCATGTCCTTGTACAGCAGGTACCGGAACTCGCCGGGCCCGCCGGCGTAGCAGGCCTGCGGGCAGAAGGCGCGCAGCCACATGAAGTCACCCGCTTCCACCTCCACCCAGTCGTTGTTCAGCAGGTACATGGCCTTGCCCTCCAGGACGTACAGGCCGTGCTCCATGACATGGGTTTCCGGGAACGGGATCACGCCGCCGGGCTGGAACGTCACGATGTTCACCTGCATATCGTGGGCGAGGTCGTTGGAGTCCGTGAACCGGGTGGTCTTCCAGACGTCGTCCGTGTCCGGCATGGACGTGGGCTCCACGTCCTTCTCGTTGGTGACGAAGGACTTCGCCTCGTATCCTTCAAGCCGTTCGTAGGCCTTGCGGATCCAGTGGAAGGACACGACGTCGTCCGAAACGTTCTCCAGGCCCCACTCCGAACCAGCGGCCAGGTAGGCATAGCCGCCTTCCTCCAGCGGGTGCAGTTCGCCGTCCAGGGTGAGGTTGACCTTGCCGCGGGTTACGAAGATGACGCCTTCGACGCCGGCCTCGAACTCGGCCTTGGGAGCCCCGCCGCCCGGGCCGATTTCCACGATCAGCTGGGAGAACGTGGTGGCAAAGCCGGAGATGGGACGGGCGATGATCCAGGACCGGGTGTTCGAAAAGCCGGGCAGGTTGGACGTGACGATGTCCGTCATGACGCCCTTGGGGATCACCGTATACGCCTCGGTCACGATGGCACGCTCGGTGGTCAGGTGGGTCTGCGGCGGGAGTCCGCCGGTGGGGGAGTAGTACTTGCCCATGAGAGGGATCCTTTGCCTAGGAGTTGGAAGTGGTGGCGAGCCGAGGATGCGCCAGGCCGGTCAGCTGCGGAATTCCGACGCCGGCAAGCGCCTGGACTTCCTCGGCACCGACGGCGCCGCACTGGACTCCGCGGAGTACGAATGCGGCCAGGGCCCGGGCGGTGGCGGGCTCGTCCATGACCCCGCCTTCGGTCCGTTCCACGTAGTTGCGCAGCCTGCCCGCCGCGGCAGGCAGGCCCTCACGGTAGAAGGCATAGGTGGCTGCGAAGCGGCTGGCCAGCTGGGCGGGGTGCAGGTCCCAGCCCTGGTAGTAGCCGCGCTCCAGCGACCGCCGGACCAGCCGGCCGTGCAGCTGCCAGGCGTTCTCCACGTTGTCGCCCACCGGAATGATGTTGGTGGAACCGTCGGAGAGCCGGATGCCGGTGCCGGCCACGGCCAGCTGCATGACTTCCTTGGCGAAGTCGGCCACCGGGTGCTCCATGGACTGGTACTCCGCGGAGATTTGCAGCGATGCCGAGTAGTCGTAGGTGCCGTAGTGCAGGCCGCTGATCCTGCCGGGCACGGCATGCGGCAGCTGCGCTACCGGGGAGGTGCCGTCAGGGCCGAGGATCAGCTGCGGCGTCTCCACCTGGACCTCGAAGCGGAGTCGTCCGGCGGGCAGGGAGTGGACTTCTTCCAGGCGGGACACCGCGTAGTCCATCGCCTGGACCTGGGCCACGGTGGTCACCTTCGGCAGGGTCAGCACCAGGCCGTCCGGCAGCTCGCCGGCGGCGGCAAGGCCGGAGACGAACAGGTCCAGGGTGCGGAGGCCGCGGGCACGGGTGGGCGCCTCGAAGCACTTGAAGCGGATGCCGATGAACGGGGGAGCGGACCCGGCCTGGACGGCGGCGGCCACCGCGGCCGCTGCGGCAACCGCGGCGGCGTCCTCGGCGTCATCGCCCCGGTCCCCGAAGCCGTCTTCGAAGTCCAGCCGCAAGTCCTCGATCGGCTCGGCAGCCAGTTTGGCCGCCACCCGGGTGGCTACCGCCCCCGCAAGGCCTTCGTTGTGGCCCAGGAGCCGCCCCAGCTTTTCGAAGCCGCCGTGCGCAGCCGCCGTCGCGGTTGCCTGGGCGCCCCAGTCCGCGGCGAGCGACGGCGTGAAACGGTCAGCGGGCACGTACACCGTGTGCACGGGCTGGCGTGAGCCGTCGTCACCGGGGTAGTTCTGCTCCAGCAGCCGGTCCGTGGCGGCCAGCTGTCCGTCGATGTGGGCCAGGTCCGCAGCCGAAAGGGAGGGTTTGGGTGCTGCCATCTCAGCCCACCAGTTCGTACGCGGGGGTGGTGAGGAAGTCCGTGTAGCCGTCCGAGAGGCAGATGTCCGCGATCAGGTCGCTGGCAGGCTGGTAGTAGCGGCGGAAGGCCTCGTCACCGAACTCGGTCCGGAGCCGCTCGGTCTCCTCGCCCAGGATCCGTTCCACCAGCTCCTTGGTCACCGTGTTGCCCGTGTCCGCCAGGATGGACTTGTTGCGGATTTGCTGCCACACCTGCGAGCGGGAGATCTCCGCGGTGGCGGCATCCTCCATCAGGTTGTGGATGGCCACGGCGCCGTTTCCGGACAGCCACACTGCCGTGTAGGCCACGGCCACATAGAGGTTCAGGCGCAGCCCGGCCTCGGTGACCTGGCCGTCGGCGGAGGAGACGTCGAGCAGCTGCTCCGCCGTGACCGACACTTCCGGGCGCTGCTTGTCCACCTGGTTCGGCTTGTCCCCCAGCACGGAGTCGAAGACC
>NZ_QEHL01000066.1:0-414 GCF_003116525.1 Pseudarthrobacter sp. AG30
GCAGCCTTTTGTCTTATTCAAAGGCCTTACATTTCAAAAGCTCTGCTTACCAGGCGCATTTCGCCCAGGGGATCACCATAATAAAATGCTGAGGCCTGGCCTTTGCGTAGTGCACGCATCACCTCAATACCTTTGATGGTGGCGTAAGCCGTCTTCATGGATTTAAATCCCAGCGTGGCGCCGATTATCCGTTTCAGTTTGCCATGATCGCATTCAATCACGTTGTTCCGGTACTTAATCTGTCGGTGTTCAACGTCAGACGGGCACCGGCCTTCGCGTTTGAGCAGAGCAAGCGCGCGACCATAGGCGGGCGCTTCATCCGTGTTGATGAATCGCGGGATCTGCCACTTCTTCACGTTGTTGAGGATTTTACAAAACTGCGCAAAACACGCAAATACGCACAAGAAAGTAGGG
>NZ_QEHL01000067.1:0-291 GCF_003116525.1 Pseudarthrobacter sp. AG30
GTTGAGCCATCACGCTGGGGAAAAATGGATACGCTGGGCCTGTTGTTCAGCATCGGGATCTTCTTTCTCCAGCCGGTGCAAAACCTTGCCTGGGGCGGTGTATTCAAGGTGATTGACACCGGTTATCCGGCCTTTCGTTTTGTCAAAGACGTGGTGGTGAATAACAACGAGGTGCTGGACGAACAGGCCCGGATGGCGCAGCTGGCTGGCATGAAAGACAGCTGGCACGTGTTGGCGGTAAAGCCAAAATACCATCTCTATGTGGTGGTGATCGGTGAAAGCGCGCGCCGC
>NZ_QEHL01000013.1:0-4884 GCF_003116525.1 Pseudarthrobacter sp. AG30
TGATTGTGTCAACGTGATCGGAGCCCACTAGGACGGCCCGAACGGTACCCACCCGTCGGACGTCCGGGGATGATGTTGTGAGGGTGTCTAGGGGTTCTTGGCGTGGTTTCTGGGTCTGTGAAAACACTGCCGCGGGTTGGGACGATACCCGGGGTCCCGGTTGTTGGAAGCTGGCGTCTGGCGGAGTAGTGCGTCAGAGGTAGCTGCAGATTTGTTCGGGATCGCAGCTTGCGTCGGTCCCGGACGCGGCAGTGGCGTGAAGGCCGGCGACGATGGATCGCAGCGCCATTAGTTCAGAAATCTGGTGGTCCAGTTCGGCCAGCTGGTTGGAGAGAAGGTCTTGGACGTGGGCGCAGGGGGCTTCTCCGGCGTCACGGAGGCTAAGAATTTCGCGTATTTGGGTCAGGGCGAGGCCTGCGGCCCGTCCGCGGCGGATGAATTCGAGCCTGGCCACGGAGTCGTCATGGTAGTCCCGGTAGCCGTTAGAGGATCTTTTCGCTGCCGGGAGAAGCCCGCTGTCCTCGTAGAAACGCAGCGTCTTGGTTGTCATCCCTGCCGCTGCCGCGGCCTCACCGATACGCATCATGAACTCATTTCTTAGCAGGCGGCCAGGACGGCGATTCCTTGACATTCCAGTGTAGGGGAAGGTTGAGAATGGGATGCAGAGCTGGTCTTCGGTTGAAGGCTGCACATGGCGGTCGGTTGAGCAACAGGTGTGCTGGCGGCTGCTTCCCTTCCATCTTCAGGAGTCCCTCGTGTCGGCAGCATCTTTCGATTATGACCTGGCCATTATCGGTTCCGGCGGGGCTGCTTTCGCTGCGGCCATCCGGGCAACCAGCCGTGGCAAGCGGGTGTTGATGGTGGAGCGCAGCACTGTGGGAGGCACGTGCGTGAACACGGGCTGCATCCCGTCCAAGGCCCTGCTGGCCGCCGCGGAAGCCCGCCATGTCGCCCTCGATGCTTCCGGACGGTTCCCCGGTATCAGCACCTCCGCAGAGCCGGTGGATATGCCCGAACTGGTCGCCGGGAAGCGCTCACTGGTCGAATCCATGCGGTCAGAGAAGTATGTGGATCTCGCCGCGGGCTATGGATGGAACCTGCAGCGGGGGACGGCGGTGTTCGCCGGAACCGCAGCCGCACCGGTTTTGAACATCACCGCCCCGGGCGGAACCACCGAGACAGTCAGCGCGGAACACTACCTGGTCGCGACCGGCTCCACCCCCTGGATCCCTGAAGTGCCGGGAATGGACGAGGTGGATTATCTGACGTCCACGAGTGCGATGGAGCTGCAGGACGTTCCCGCTTCGATGCTGGTGGTGGGCGGCGGGTATGTGGCGCTGGAGCAGGCGCAGCTTTTCGCCCGGCTCGGCACGGAGGTGACCATCCTGGTCCGGTCCAAGCTCGCCTCGGCCGAAGAGCCTGAAGCCGGGCATGCCCTCGCCGGTGTCTTCGCCGATGAGGGCATCCGGGTCGTCCGTCGAGCGACAGCGTCCTCGGTCCGGACCGATGAGGTGTCGGGGGACGTGGTCGTGGATGCTTCCGTCTCAGGAGGAAACGAGGAATTCAGGGCCGCGCGCCTGCTCATGGCAACAGGCCGGCGCCCGGTCACGGAGGATTTGAACCTTTGCATGGTCGGCGTTGAAACCGGGGACCGCGGGGAAGTCCTGGTCGACGGGAGCCTTCGCAGTACTAATCCGAGGATCTGGGCCGCGGGTGATGTGACGGGTCACCCGGAGTTCGTTTATGTCGCCGCCGCGCACGGGGCCCTGATGGTGGAGAACGCCTTTGAGGGTGCCGGGCGTGAGGTCGATTACCGGCACCTGCCCCGGGTCACGTTTACCAGCCCTGCCCTGGCCGCTGTCGGGATGACGGACAAGGAAGCGAACCAGGCAGGGATCCGGTGCATGTGCCGGGTTCTGCCGCTCAAATTTATCCCTCGCGCGCTGGTGAACCGTGATACCCGCGGCTTCATCAAGATCGTTGCCGACGCGGACACGGGTCGGATTGTAGGGATCACTGTCGTGGGTAAGGACGCCGGGGACATCGCCGCCGCAGGGATTTACATTCTGGAGGCCGGGATGACCGTTGATCAGGTCGCGAATCTCTGGAGCCCCTATCTGACCATGGCCGAAGGCATCAAGATAGCAGCCCAGTCCTTCACTACTGACGTCTCCAAACTGTCCTGTTGCGCGGCATGAAGTGGTCAACGACAACCTATGTGTTCGTGGGGCGGGCGGCCGCGGCTACCTTTTAGTGCGCGTTCCTTGTCAGGCTGTGGGCGAGGCGGTAGGAATCGGTGCCGGTTTCGATGATGGTGCCGTTGAACGTCAGCCGGTCAACGATCGCGGCGCAGAGGCGCGGGTCGGTGAATGTCTTGGTCCAGCCGGAGAACGACTCGTTGGAAGCGATGGCGATGGAGTTCTTCTCTTCGCGTTCGGTGAGGACCTGGAAGAGGAGTTCGGCGCCGCGCCGGTCCAGTTCCATATAGCCGAGCTCGTCAATGCAGAGCAGGTCCACTCGGCCGTATCTGGCGATGGTCTTGGCGAGGACTTTGTCGTCGGCGGCTTCGACGAGTTCGTTCACGAGCCGGGTGGCCAAAGTGTATTTGACCCGGTATCCCTTCTCCGCCGCGGCGGTGCCCAGCCCGATAAGCAGGTGGGATTTGCCGGTTCCGGAGTCCCCGATCAGGCATAGCGGTGCACCTTTTCGAATCCATTCGCCGGTAGCGAGGGTATGGATGGTAGCGGGGTTGATGTTCGTGTTCGCGTCGAAATCGAAATCACCGAGCCATTTATCCCGGGGAAAGTTCGCGGCTTTGACGCGTCGGATTGAGGAGCGACGGTCCCGGTCATCGCATTCGGCCAGCAGCAGCTCGGCCAGGAAGCCTTGGTAAGAGAGTTGTTCCTTCCCCGCGACGGTCAGAGCTTCGTCCAGAACCGCCCGGATGGTGGGCAGGCGCAATCGGCGGCATGCTTGGTCCACGGCCGCGACCGCGGCCTGCTCAGTCAGACCGCGGCGCCGTCGCAGGGTTGGGGTGATGGTGGTGGCCGGTGCGGTGGGGCTCATGAGATGTTTTCCTTCGACGCGGTTCCTGCGGAGTGTTCGGTGCGTTTGGCCAGCAGCTCGTCATAGGCGCTGATCGCCGGGAGCGGCCGCTTGTCTGGAGGGAGCCCGGCGATGACCGCCGCCGGGTCCATCAGCCGGCGCTGGGTCAGGCTGACAACTCGTTGCACTTTCGCTTCAGCATGAGCACCGCGATGACGGTCAGGACGGGACCCACCAGCAGGGATGCTGGAGGCATGTCGGCGGCCTTCAACCGCCACGACGTCGGCACTGACGGCACCTACTCCAAGGGCTGCGGTGATCCCTGCCTCGATGTCTTCGGCTTCCATCGATCGGTGCAGCAGCAGGACGTCAATCAGTTCACGGGTCCCCGCGGCATCACCGTTGACCCTGCGCGAGGCAGACCAGAAGGCGTCATGGGCGCTGGTGAAAGCACCCGACTCCCGCGCCCTGGCCAAAGCAGTGGAACCAGGCAAAGCGCCGGGCTTGGTCTTGAGGACCTCCAGATAATGGTCCAACTGGACCGACTGCCCGCCCTTGGCAATAATCCGCTGGTGCCGGGCCGCCACCGCGCGGCCGTCGAACACCACAACTTCGGATGCCCGCAATGAAACCCGGACCCGCCGACCGATGAACCGTGCTGGCACCGAGTACTTCACCATCCGCACGGTGATCATTGAGGACCGGTCCACTCTCGGGTTCAACACCAGACCGGGATCGAACTCGTCGGCCGGCAACGGTGCCAGGAACGGGCGCTCGGCGGCGAAGTCCTGGCCGATAGTGCGGATCCTGCCATCAATCCGCCGCTGATCGTCTTGAACCTCCCGGCTCCGGATCCAGTCGTTGAGCTCATCAAGGGACCTCGCCACGGGCATCGGGGTCAGCCGGTTGCGGCGGAACCAGCCCACCTCGCCCTCGACCCCGCCTTTCTCGTGAGCGCCGGCAAGACCTGGCTGGCAATAAAAGGCATCAAATCCATAGAACGAGCGAAACAACACCCACCGGTCATTCTCCAGGCGGTTCCGCCCCTGACCGAACACCACGGCCCTGACGGCACTGGTGAGGTTGTCATAGCGGATATGTTTGACCGGCACGCCGCCGATCTCGTTGAACGCCTCGACGTGGCCTTCCAGAAACGCTTCCTGGGCCTGGGTGGGGTAAATCCGGTGGATGGCTTTGCCGGAGTGAGAAAGCCGGAAGATGAACATGTGGCATTTCGTCTTTACCCCGTCCAGCACGATCCAGACTTCACCGAAGTCCACTTCCGCTTCCGCGCCCGGGGCGTGCTCCTGAGGAACAAATACCTCAACCCGGCGGCCGGCCTCCACATCGATCTGCGCCCGGCGGACCCGAACGTAGTCACGCACCGTCGAATACGACAACTCGTCCGCTCCATGCTCCTCGATGAGCCGGGCAAGAATCCTCCGGGCAGTGTGACGCTGCTTCCTCGGCGCCGTCGTGTCCTCGACGAGCATGGCGTCGATCGTCGGTTTATAAGGATCAAGCCGCGGCGAGGACCGTACAGGAGTTTTACGCTCTGGCGGGACCGGGGAACTTAACGCCTTACGCACGGTTTTCCGCGCCACCTGGTGCCTGCGGGCAAGCTCCCGGATTGACGCGCCCTCCACCCGGGCATCCCTCCGAATCTGCGCGAACAACTCCACTCTTGACCCCATCCCGGCCCTCCCGTCGTCGATCCAACACTGGATGGATCAACGTTCACAGGTGGGTACCATTCAAGCCGTCATTAGGTTCGGCATGTCCGGCTGGTGGGTACCGTTCGGGCCGTCCTAGTGGGCTCCGATCAGACTGTCATACTCA
>NZ_QEHL01000068.1:0-257 GCF_003116525.1 Pseudarthrobacter sp. AG30
TGTATATCCCCAAAGGGTCAACAGTGATGATTCCATCTTATGCTCTTCACCATGACCCACAGAACTGGCCAGAGCATGAAGAATTCCAACCTGAAAGGTTAAGCAAAGAGAACAAGGGCAGCATTGATCCTTATGTATATCTGCCCTTTGGGAATGGACCCAGGAACTGCCTTGGCATGAGGTTTGCTCTCATGAATATGAAACTTGCTCTCACTAAAATTATGCAGAACTTTTCCTTCCAGCCTTGTCAGGAAACA
>NZ_QEHL01000014.1:0-55717 GCF_003116525.1 Pseudarthrobacter sp. AG30
AGAAACTAATGGCCATTGACAGGTCGGCATGCGCCCCGGTCGACTTGATCACCACGCCGCAGCATCGATGGTGGTGAAGTTCGTCGCCACACACTGATCGTGAATAGTCTTGCCTGCTCCCGGAGGAATGCAAATAACGGTGTGAGCGGACCGTGCTGCGATCCTTGCGATATCAGGCAGAACGGTGCGAACACCACATGAACACCAGGGTCGGACTTCTGATTGTTTAGGCGCATGGATCTGCCAAGAGACAGCAGCCGGGCATGGACGGATAATGAGCGGCTATGGAACCAAATGCTGAGGTTCCCGCGGTCCCTGCCCAGGGGAAGATTGGGGCTAGCCTGGTTCAGTTGATGTCCGCGCGACGCATGCCGGGCCCCGGCAAACCCGGGTTCTCGCCAGCTCGGTCTGCATGACGAAAAGAAAGAACCCCGACAGCCTGGGCTGTCGGGGTTCCGTCGAGGCCTGTCAGGAGCCGCTGATCTTCCCTGCCGCGATGAGCTGTCGGGCGCGATGCTGCTGCTCATCGTCGCCAAAGCGCGCCACGGCCGTCATCAGGTCCATGCCGTCCTCAAGTCCGCCATAGATGTCCTCCAGCCGCTCGCGCGAGCCGCCGAGCAGGCTGATACCGCCCAGCGCGTTGATCTGCTCGAGCTGCAGGTACGCGCGGTACACGAGGTCGACGTGCACACCGTCATCGGCGGTGAAGGGGTTCGGGACGTAGTCGGCGTCCGGCGTAAGGCCATCCGTGTCGAGGCCCAACTGGGCCAGCTCGTTCTTGTTCATGGATGCTTCTCCTTGGTTCTGGAACTGTCACTCGGCTGTGACGGCTCTCGATCTGAGACCGTCAGGATGCCCCCGGCCGGGCTACGCCTGGCTGGAACGCCAGCGGGCCGACCACGATGAGCACATTGCTTTGGACGTCACTTACCTGGGGTACCAGGACGCCATCGACGCCTTTCAGCATACCGAAGGGCGGACCAGCAAGCGTGGCATGCAGAAAGTGAATGAGCAGTTGCGCAGGGCCTGCCGGAAGGGCTTGAAGAGCTTGCCCGGCTGGGCGGGACGCTGTGGCCCGGACGGGCTCAGGTGCCGGCGTTCTACAAGCGTGGAGGCGCATCGAACGGTCCGGTCGAAGCGATCAACGGTCGTCACGAGCACCTACGCGGTATCGCTCCGGGCTTCGGCCACTTCACCCGCTACGTCACACGAAGCCTCCTCGAAGCGCCTGGTGGGAAGGCCACCACCCTATGGGACTCGCGGCACGCGCTCTTCTGCGGCCGCAGGGACCAGGAGATCCAAGTCAATCCGGACAGCGGCCTCTGGCACGCGATGGAGGTCTGACTCGCGGACATACGGACGAGATGTTCTGGAGAGTGGGAGTCTCAGAGAGCCGGAGTACGACATGCACATCTGAGGCCGGGGCCTCGAGACCGGACCCACGGCGCCGCACTGCATCGGGGCACCAGCTTTTCTTACCGTCGATGTGTTGCGACGACCGCTTGATTCCCACCCTGTCACAGCCATCAGGCCGGCCGTTGGCGAACAACCCTTCCCCGAACATCACTTCAACTGCCCCCAAAAAATAACCCTCAGTCATGCGACTATCGGGACGACGTTCCCGCTCCTAGCGGTCGGTGCTAGTGTGCCCTGGCGGTGGGCCAAAGGCTCACTCGTAGTGATCATATACAGGAACCGACGGCCGACCTTGAAGATGCCTCCTGCCGATCCGTGCCCGAATGTGGTCTCTGCCATCGAACCTCGGCTCTGTCAGCCATCGATTCAGCTGAATCTTCCCAACCAAACTCGCCAGCAGCTACTTCTTTGCGATGGACCGGCGCCCAAGACCACGACGCTTACCGTCGCGATGCTGCCAGTGTGATGGCTTCATCGGGGCATCCGCAGGACGCCGGATCACCCGCTGTGCCTCCGCTGTCCGAAGACCTATCCATCTCCGTGCGCTCTGGGTGGCTGTGACAGGTTTGGATGGCCCCGGTAGGACGGGTATATCTGGCCCCACTTCGTGACTCGCCGGGCACCTTGTGACGGTTATTTGTGGCCCCACCTTCAACGTTGGATTCATCAGTGGATGGATGCGGCGGAAGGTTGGTCTGGATGGAGTCGAGAGTGGAGTTGTTCGCGCGGATCCGAAGGGACGCCCGGGTTGAGGGCCTGTCGGTTCGTGCATGGGCAGCCCGGTACGGAGTTCATCGACGAACGGTGAGGCAGGCACTGGAATCGGCCGCCCCTCCGGAGCGCAAACAGAGACAAGGGGTGTCCTGGAGGCTGGAACCGTTCAAGGGCGCGATCGATGCGATGCTGATCGAGGATATGACGGCGCCGCGGAAGCAGCGTCATACCGCCCGCCGCATTTTGGCCCGGCTCATCGAAGAGCAAAGTGCCCAGGAGCTCTCGTATTCCACAGTGCGTGATTACGTAAGGGTCCGGCGGGCCCAGATTGATGTGGAGGCCGGCCGCCGCGTCGAGGTGTTCGTCCCTCAGGAACATGCTCCCGGCGCGGAGGCCGAGGTGGACTTCGGCGAGGTCTATGTCGTGCTGAACGGTGTGAAGACGAAGTGTCACATGTTCATCTTCCGGCTATCGCATTCGGGCAGGGCCATCCACCGGATCTACCCGACTCAGGCCCAGGAAGCCTTTCTCGAGGGCCACATCGAGGCCTTCAACGTTCTTGGTGGCATCCCGACCAAACACATCCGCTATGACAATCTCACCAGCGCGGTCACGGCGGTGGTGTTCGGGCAGGGCCGGCAGCGTCGGGAGAACGAGCGGTGGGTGTTGTTCCGTTCGTTCTACGGCTTCGATCCCTATTATTGCCAGCCTGGTATCGCAAGGGCTCATGAAAAGGGCGGGGTTGAAGGAGAGGTTGGCTGGTTTCGGCGCAACAGACTCTCGCCTATGCCTGTCGCTCAATCCCTGGACGAGCTCAACGACCGCATTCGCGAATGGGAAGCTCAGGACGACGGGCGGCGCATCAATGACAGGATCCGCACCATCGGTCAGGACTTCGAGATTGAACGGCCGTTCCTGGCCCCGTTGCCGGCGGATGAGTTTGATCCGGGTCTGGTGCTGACCCCTCGAGTTGATAGGTCCTCGATGATCACGGTGCGGATGGTGAAGTACTCCGTTCCGGCGCGGTTCATTGGCAGAAGAGTCCGGGTCTCGCTGCGGGCATCGGAGCTTGTAGTGTTCGACGGCCGCGCGGTGGCGGCCAGGCATCAGCGGATCGTTGCCAAAGGCGCGCAGTCGGTCCAGCTGGACCATTACCTGGAGGTCCTCAAGACCAAGCCCGGCGCTTTGCCTGGCTCCACCGCGTTGGCCCGGGCACGGGAGTCCGGGGCGTTCACGTCCGCCCACGAAGCCTTCTGGGCCGCCTCCCGCCGGGTCAACGGTGACGCCGACGGGACCCGCGAACTGATCGACGTCCTGCTCCTCCACCGGTCCATGGATGCCGGAGACATCCATGCAGGGATCACCGCGGCGCTGGTAGTGGGCGCGGTCAGCGCCGACGTCGTCGCGGTCGAAGCCCGCAGACACGCCACGATCTCTTTCCGGGGTGGGGCCAGTTCCGACCGTCATTCCGGTGCTCATGCTGAAGAGAAAGTGCAACGGGTTGTCAGTCTCACCCAGCGCCGACTCATGGACCCCGCCGCCGTCATTGCCGGGCTCCCGCCTGACAGCCGGCCCCTGCCCTCGGTCAATGCCTATGACGAGCTGCTGGCCAAACGTTCCGAACACCCTGCAGGAACCGCGTCGAAGGAGAACATCTCATGAGCCCCACCGCACCGGCCACCACCATCACCCCGACCCTGCGCCGGAGGCGCGGCCTGACCGAGCAGGCAGCGGTCGCCGCCGTGGACCAGGCCTGCCGTCGGCTTCGCCTGCCCACCATCCGCGCGGCCCTCGACGAAGCCCTGACCGTCGCCGGGAAGGAACAACTCTCCTACCAGGGCTTCCTGGCCGAGCTGTTGCTGGCCGAGTGCGACGACAGGGACCGGCGCTCCTCGATCCGCCGCGTGAAAGCCGCAAACTTTCCCCGGGACAAATGGCTCGGGGACTTCGATTTCGATGCAAACCCGAACATCAACCCCGCCACCATCCACACCCTGGCCACCGGGGAATGGATCCGCAAAGGACAACCCCTTTGCCTCATCGGAGACTCCGGAACCGGCAAATCCCACCTGCTCATCGGACTCGGCACTGCCGCCGCCGAGACGGGCTACAGGGTCAAATACACCCTCGCCACCCGGCTCGTAAACGAACTCGTCGAAGCTGCCGATGAGAAAGTCTTGGCAAAGACCATCGCCCGCTACGGGCGCGTGGACCTGCTGTGCATCGATGAGCTTGGCTACATGGAACCCCGCCGAGGAGCAGAACTCCTGTTCCAGGTCCTGACCGAACGGGAAAGAAAAACTCCATCGCCATCGCCTCAAACGAATCGTTCTCCGGCTGGACCAAAACCTTCACAGATCCTCGCTTATGTGCCGCGATCGTTGACCGGCTGACCTTCAACGGCGCCATAATCGAAACCGGCACCGACTCATACCGCCTCGCCCACACGATCGCCCAACAAGCCACAGGCTAGCGTGGGGGCCAAGCAAACCATCGCACATTCAGGACCAGGGTCCTGCCCAACGACAGCAGAGGCGGCTTCAAAACTTTGAGGTTGGACTCAAGCTCTTAGTGCCAACTTTCAACGCAACAATCCCGCGTCTGATAGGCATCCACGGACGCAAATGGCTGCAAGGAACCATTGGCTTCAACGCCTTCAACTCGGCCAGGTAGCTCTGAATGTAGGGCCTACTTGGCGGTTGGCTGATATTCCGGGTAGTAGCGGCGGATTTCCTCAGCAGGCCTGCCTGCGCTGATCATCTGTTCCAGGCTTACGGCCGTACGGACTTCATCGACAGTGAGAAGCCTGCTGTTCCAGGGCCCGATGGTCTGATAGCAGAAATCGTTAGGGTCATTCATCTTTGCGGCGTCATAGCACTCAGGATGACTTGTGTCCGCCATGCTCGAAGGCGCTGCCGCCGGTTCCGCTTTCGTACTCGCCTGAATCCCGGCGACCGCACCGCCCATGAGAACCACGGCCGCGCCGACCATGCCTAGTACCAGCTTCATATTTTCCCCCTTTGTGAAACGCGACAGCAGCATGCTGCAGCGGTACAGCAATTCGTAAAACCTGGCAGTAATGGATGAACAGACCGCCCCAAAGATCAGAGATGGTTGCGAGATACCCAGCCGCGGTCCGTCCCGCAGATCGGCTCTCCACTGCTCCTCTCGAACAGCCCGGAGATGCCGAGGCGTCAGCAATACGCATAGGGCCAGGAGGGTCTCGGTTTGCCTCACGTCACGCACCACTGGCCCTCCTTCATAGCCGGCGACGGTCGCGATGCAGGCGGCGAAACCTTTGCCCGTTGCGCATTGACGTACTCGTTCGCCAATGGGCGGGCCTCCGCGACCAAGCGGTAGTAGCGCCTGCGCGGTCCCTTGCGCTCCTCCGTTGAATCCCATTCACCCTGGACCCAACCCGCCGCCTCAAGCCGGTCGAGGATCGGATAGACAGTGCCGGGCTTCTTGCCCACGTCTTTGATGATCTGGAGTCCCCAGACCTTCTCGACCGAAAGCAGAACTTCAAGGACCAGCGCTGTTGCCGGCGTAACGCGTCCCAAGTTGTCCATAGAAGAAATCTAGCTATATAGATTTAGATGTCAAGTCTCACCAAGCTCTCGTCCTTCAGAGAACGTCTACTGCAATTGCGGCTTGGGTTTTGACTGTCACATTGCAGGTCCTGGAGTTACCGCTCTTTGCGGATAAAGCTCCAACAACCGCTGGTGGGGCCAGATATATCCGTCTGCCCGGGGCCAAGAAGGATTGACATAGTCACTCTGGGCCTGGTCCTGACTACGAGCACGGGACAGGCGGCGTGGTGGAGTACCTGCGTGGACACGGATCCGAGCAGCAGCCCGGTGAATCCTCCGTGCCCTCGGGAACCAACGACCAGCAGGTCGGCGTCCATAGAAGCATTTATAAGGACGGTGACTGTGGGCCCTTGGACGACGTCACCGGTGACGTCGACACCTTCGGTGTCTGCCCCCTTCAATGTGTCCGTCTGCATTCCCCGGGCGGTCGGCTCGAAAATGTTGCTATCCCAGATCATCGCTTCCATACCGGCCGCCTCGGGAGGATACTCCCAAGCGGTTACTGCCCGTACCTGTCCGTGGCGGAGACGGGCCTCGGTGACGGCCCATTCGACAGCGAACCGTGATTCCGCAGAGCCGTCCACCCCGACCACGATCCTGAATCCCTCTCCGTCGCCCATGATCTCCGCCGTCCGTTGAGGTCCCACCTGACTGGTTGCCATCAGTCTCCCATACAGGCTTCAGCGGCAAGGTACCTGATGAAAATTGCAGTTAAGGAAAGATGCCAGGCCGCAGGCCAGGCTCCCTGTGACGGGCGCTGTGAGGGGTTTCCCGGTCAGGGCCAGCCTCTTCCGTGCCGCGGACTGAAGCATGACCGGCGTTATCGGCGAGTGCTTCGTCGGCCCTGTCAGTGCCCCGTTGTCCCGGCGCTCATCGGGCCCCAAAGCATGCCTCTGAGCATGTCAAGTATCGCGCTCGTGCCCGCTCCCATCGTCGACGGCTCGCGTTCCACCGCGGTTTCTTCCTCCTGCGTAGGGTCCTGTCTCTGTTGTCCAGTGCCTTTCCGCTGGTACAACGGAATTGTGGTGATACGGCTGACCTCGGCTATGTTGACCGTACCGGTGAAGACCGGCCCCGCAGACCATGCGATGACGGGCGTCAGCAGGAACCCGCTTTCGAAAAGGGCGATCGCGGGGAGAACGCCCAGGACGTGCACACTGCCCGGGTCCAATGCGGTTTCCTCACGGGCCTCGCGGAGCGCCGTAGCGGCCGGACCGTGGTCGCCGGGTTCGGCAGCGCCGCCCGGGAAGACCAGCTGTCCCGGGTAGTTGGTTAGATCGGATGCCCGTTCAGTGAGGAGCACGGACGGGCCGTGCGGGCTGTCTGTGAGAAGCACAAGCACTGCAGCCTGGTTAAGTGTGACCGGGTTTGGCTGGCAGTTCGGTTCTGGACGATCATGTCCGGTCAGCCGGGCCAACGTGTCGGCCCATGGCGGCCGCACGGACGGGCCGTGGCTCGGCCTTGTCCGGTCGGCGTCGGCGTCGGAGTCGAGCCATTGAAGTTGTCCGGTTTGGACGCGCAGCAGCCCCACTCCGGGAGCGGAGTTGGCCGGTTGCATCAGCCGGGTCAACTGCCCAAAACCCGGATGACCGAACAGCGCCCGGGCAGGACGGTGGACCGTCAGGTCGGTTGGTTCGGAGAAATCTGCTGGGTTGTTTGCTACCGCCACGAAGGCCTGGCCGGATCCTACAAGGTTCGCCACCGGGCCGCCAAAGGCAACGAGGGTATCGCTCATCGCCGGTACCAGCAGGAGGTTCGCGCCCGACTCGGCCAGAGCGTGCACGGCGTGGGGATTGAGCAGGTCCCGACAGATTGCCAGTACCAGATGCCATCCATCGTCACTGACATGGACCCGTAGCTGCGGCCAGCCTTGGGGTTGGATATCTTCGTTGACCGGCCGGTCGGCCGGGGAGTGCTTGTCCTGGGTCAACGGGGCAGGCACGCCGCGGAGGTAGGCGGTGGCCGTGTTACGCCGCCGCGGCGACCCGTCGTGCTCGTCGTCGTGATGGTAGCTGCCTGCGACCAGCATCCTGGGGCCGCCGGTCCGGCAGGTCCAGCTCTGCAGCCGGGCGGCTAGGGACTCGGTAACGCACAGCTCGGGCAGGACAACAATGCTCGCGCCGTTTGCGACTGCTGCATGGACCAGCCGGTCTATCTCCTGATGCTGTTTGTCTTCATCTTTCGGGCGGATCGGGAAGGTCCGCCCGCTGGCGTCCGCCGGGAAGTGGAACTCAGCCAGAGTGCGGTTGGGATGGCAGGTTGCCACGATGGTGTCGGGACCAAGGATCCCGCTGAGCTCGCGGGCGAGACTGTAGTCGAAGATGACCTGGAACTGTGTGGCCCATTCTCCGGCAAGCCGGACATGACGGGTTTCATCCAGACGGTTGGCCAGCCGCCACGGCGGGGAGGTGGCGGTCAGCGCGGTCACATGTCGGAGGTCTGGACTGTCCAGGGGGATGGGATCACCAACGCCTGGCTGGTAGGGGCTCCGTCGGCGGAAGGATTCGCGGAAGCTATGGCAGTACTGTTCATCCAGGAGTTCGGCCAGTAGCCGTGCGACAACGACGGCGGGCAGGCCCTCGTCTGCGGTCAGCGCCGCCGCCAGGGCAGCGGCAACCTGAGGGCGCAGCTCGGATTCGGTTGATGTGGTGGGCATCAGGGCCCTGACGCCGGCTGTGATCAGATCGGCCTTAGCGCGGCAGCCGGCATCCTGGATCCGCTCCTGCAGTATGGGATGCTCGTCCCGGCACAGCTGCAGCAGATGTGTGAGGACGACCAGTGGCTCTCTCTCGGCGGCGATGGCTGCCTGGATGGACGCCACCCGTTGTGGTAGCGACGATGGCCGGGCAACGCAGGCGGCACAATCCGTCATGGTTGCAGACGTAGTCCTCCCTTGGACCTTGGCCGCCCCGGGAGCGCTCTCCGTCACGAGGGCGATTCTTCCGGTGTCCTTCGCTTCCCCATCCCAGCCTCGATCCTTCACGATGCATCCTTCGCTGTTGCAGTTTCATGTCGCTGAGACTGACAGGCATGGATTGGCGGTGGAGGCATTCGGGCCGAGCCCGCCAGGAGTATGGATGCGCAGCAGGATCCGGTCTGGCGGCCGGAATCTTGACTCCTCATCGAGGTGATCCCCCCGCACCCCGTGAAGTCCAGACCAGATAAGCGCCAAGCGCACCGCCAGCGCCCAGCCCGGCGCGCATTAGTGGTCTCTCCCAACTGCCCCAACGTTCCTTATCCCCCGCCGTCAGAGCCCCGACACCTCCGATCAGCGCCGCAGCAATCATGCCTGCTACCAGGCGGTTGCCGATGCGTTCCATCCGCCCGACCAGGGGTTCGAGCTCCGCGGCCCGTAAATGGACTTCCATGCCTCCTGTGTCAAGGGTATCCACGACGCGACGAAGTAATTCCGGCAGGTCCGCGGCCAGTTCCGCTGCGTCAGCACCGGCTGCGGCTATCCGCGCGGCCAACGCCTGCGGCGCGAAGCGGGCGAACATCATCTTTCTCGCGTACGGGGCAAGTACCACGCTCAGATTAAAGCCGGGATCCAGTTCAACTCCGATGCCTTCAGCCATGATCATCATCTTCAGGAGCTTCGCCAGTTCCTGAGGCATCTGCAGGTGATAGTTGCGCATCAGCGCGACCGCTTGGGTGATCAGCCGACCGATTTCGATCTGACGTAGTTGGCGGCCTTCGTAGAGGGCAATAAACCGGGTGACGTCCGAGCGCAGCCGGCTTCGGTCCACGGGCTGTCGGGTTACGGAAAGGTTCAGCAAAGCGGAGCCGACACGGGCCGGGTCGCTTCGGACCAATGCAGTCAGCAGGACACCGAGTTGGTCGCGCAGCTTGTCGTTCACCTCGCCGACCATGCCGAAGTCGATGAGACCTATGCGGCCGCCGGGTTCGATGAACAGGTTGCCTGGATGCGGATCGGCATGGAAAAACCCGTCTTCGAAGACCATTTTGACTGCTGTGCCCGCGGACCGGACAGCCAGCGCAGCACGGTCGATCCCTGCGCGGTCCAGGGCCGCGAGATCATTGACTTTCATCCCCACGATCCGCTCCAGCGTCAGCACCCGGGATGTAGTTGTCTCCCAAAAAACGCGCGGAATGTGAACTTCGGGATCGGCGGCAAAGTTGTGGGCGAATCGCTCCGCATTCCGCCCTTCCTGCAGATAGTCGAGTTCTGCCCTCAGAGTCTGTGCAAACTCCGCGGCTATGCCGGGGAGATTGTAGTCAGCCGCCGCTTCCCACCGGCGGCTGATCTGGACCGCGAGGTTCTGCAGAATATCCAGGTCCGCCTCGATCATGGGAATGACGTCGGGCCGCCGGACTTTTACCACGACGGGTGTTCCGTCGTGAAGAGTTGCTGCATGGGCTTGGCCGATAGACGCACTCGCCAAGGGTTCGAGGGTGAAGTCCGCAAACACCTCTTCCGGCTCGGCCCCGAGCTCGTCGCGGATAAGCTGACGGATCGTTGGGCCTGGCACGGGCGGGGCGCCGTCCTGGAGTTTGGCCAGCTCCGACTGATACTGAGGCGGCAAGAGGTCAGGGCGGGTGGAGAGGAGTTGGCCGAGCTTGATGAACGTCGGTCCCAAATCCTCGAAGGCCAACCGCAAGTGCTCCGGATTCGTGTAGGGCTCGGCTCTTCGTTCATGGCCTATGAGCCCCAGGTGGAACGGGACCCACCGCTCGAGTCCGGTGATGCCCACGAGGAATCCCAGCCCGTGCCGGGCCAGGACCTCGCTGATTTCCTGATAGCGGTGCATACGTATGTTCGGTGTCATTGTCCGTTCTGATTTCTGCGTGATCTGGGAGTCTTCGAAGTGGAAGGCCGTCCCGCGCGTTCCTGCACGCCTTGCCCGTCCATGCAGCGTGCCGTGGTCTACTGTCTCCGGACGTTTTCAGGCCTTTGCGGGGCGGGCTGTCTTCGCGGCAGCACAAGGACAACCATGGACACGATAACCAGGACCATGCCCGCCAAGCTCCAACTGCTTTGGCGTTCACCCAACACAACCATGGACAACAGGATGCCGAAGACCGGAACCAGGAAGGTCCATGCCGTGACCGCGTCCAGGCGGCACTGCCGGACTTCTGTGAACCAGCCGAGAAAGGCCGCAGCGGTACCCACGAGGGAAACGTACAGGATAATGCCGATGAAGCGCACACCCCAGTTGATGACCGGCGCCCCCTCTGTCAGCACGGCGATGACGGCAAGAATTGCGCCACCGATCAGGAAATGCCAGGCAATCACCTGCAGGACATCGGCTTTCACCTGCCTCGAAATCAACGTCCCTGCGGTGACCGCAAGAGCCGCCGTGATTGACAGCCACGCACCGGTGCCGGTCCCGCTGGGCAGGGCAACTGCCAGTAGCCCGGCGAAGCCTGTCCCCATTGCTGCCAGCGTTCGCGCCGACACGCGCTCCTTGTATATCCACCAGGCCGGAAGCACTATGAGCAAGGGCTGTGCATTGGCCAGGACGGAGGCGGCTCCAGTGGATAGACCGGCCAGACCGCCGAACATGGCACTGAAAGCCAGGGTGACATTGACAATTCCCATCACGGCTATCAGGGCCCAGGTCCGTGCCCCGCGCGGCGTCGGTTCCCGCCGGAATACCGCAACTGCGAGAAGCACTGCGCCGGCTATGAGCGCACGCAACGCGGCAAACCACAGGAGCGGGGCGTCCTTCAGACCGATACTGATCGCCAGAAAGCACGAGCCCCAGGCAAAGGTAATCCACAGCATCCGTATGGGGTTGGGCCGCCGGAGGTCTCCGACCTGTCCGGCACTTACTACTGTCGGGGGTATGCGCACAGCAGCTCCTTCATCGGCGGGACACCGGAGAGTCTTTCGGCCGGCACAGCCATCGGCTTGGCCTCTTCTTGTTTATTAGGCAGATCCGGCGAAGTGGTCAGGGCTGTTGGTTCGACGAGGCGGCCAGCGCTCATGAGTTGTCCTGAACGGCGCCGGGAGAAAGCCTCTCGGGCCGCTGATCCGGTGCACCGCGTGCCCGGTCCTGGAAGTTGAGAATACGCACAGCGAGGCTCAGCGAGACGGCCAGGATGGTTCCGCTGGCGGCCGTCCATAAGCCAGTGGCAGGGGCAGGGGCCGCAGCGAGAGCGCCCGTTAATGAACCTGCCGACAAAACTGCGGCAGTGACCAGCATCCAAAATGCCCGCCGTGCCCGCCGGCCCGCGAGAGGAAGTGTTGGTGGCGTGCGCATGCTCATGCCCCCAGATGTTCTTTGACCGGAAGGAACAATATGAGAAGCGTGAGCGTCAGGATGCTCAGCAACAGCACAAGACCGGCGGCGATCGAAACGGGGCGCCGTCGCCACAGCCGGTACCGGCTCCGGTCCACAAAGGGAACCGCGGCCAGGAAGAGGAAAAACGCGATCTCAGCAAAAAGGATGGCGGGCAGACCGAACCAGTCCTCCAGTGTGTAGAGCCACCAAAAATTCCACGGAGGCCTGGTCACTTCGATTCCGGCGACCGGTGTCGCACCCACCGGAGGTGGAAGGAAAACCGCCAGGATCCCAAGCACGCCGGCCAGCACCAGACCGAACGCGCCGATGCGGCGCAGGTGATGGGTGAAGGGTTCGGTCGGTTCCGCAGCCGCGGCCTGTTCCCCTGAGACATCGGCCGGCAGGGAAGGGTGCGGAGAGATTTTGTGGCGTTTTACCAGAAGCCCGTGCAGAGTCATGAGGACGAGGATGGTCCCTGGAAGGATCACCACGTGCGCGCCGTAGATCCGCACGAGGATTGAGACTTGATTAGCGAACTCGGCGGAAAACCAGAACCCTGCCCCGCCGAGCAGATTCCCGATCTCAACGTTGTGGCCCAGCGCTTCAAAGCCCTCTTGGTCCCACTTCAGGACCGTTCCTGTGAACAGGGCGAGGGTTATCAGTGCGAAAAGTGCGACGCCGATAAGCCAGTTTCCTTCGCGCGGGCGTTTGAATGAGCCTGTAACGAAGACCCTGATCAGGTGCAGGGCCGCGGTGACATACATTGCTTGGGAGGCCCAAAAGTGCAGCCCCCGCAGAACGCTTCCGCCCCAGACGTCGTTGACGATGCCGCGGACCGATTGGTTAGCCGTTTCCGGTGTGGGGCTGTAGAACTGGACCAGCAGAATGCCGCTCAGCAGCAGGATTCCGAAGGCTGCTGCTGTCACACCCCCCAGGCTCCAGGCCAGGGAGTTCGCGTGTTCGGGGACGCCGTACCCCAGGGCGCCGATGCCGAGGCGTTCATCGATCACATCCATCAGGCGCCGGAACCGACCAGGGCGCGGGGCATGTGCCGGGGTTTGGCCGCCGAGGCGTGCCGTTTCATCGTTCATGTCAGATTCACCGCTCCTTCCGGCGTGACCGCTCATGTTTTGGTGGCAGATCCTGGCGTCTGTGCTTCCAGGCAAGCAGCAACCGGAGTTCCTGGACGTTTTCGGCCGGGCGGAACATGTATGCCAGCACCAGTCCCGTGAGAATCGCCAGCATGGAGACAGTCAGAATCCCCCAGTCCGCTCCGGTCAGGCCACTGCGGGGCGGGAGCGGGTCAAGGAGAACTGTTGTCCCGGTCTCCTCGCCGGTCGCGGGCTTCAAAGTGCTGAGGGCCACCGTGATGGACTCCTGCAGAAGGGCACGTCCCTGAGTTGAATTTCCCGCCTGGAGGGCGGCCTTGGCCTGCTCGAGTTCAGCCCGGGATACCCCGTCCTGGTCCGGCGCGGCGAGGGCCGCGTCGATTTTCTCCAGGGCGGGCCCGATGTTCCCCGGATCGTGGACGAGGTGCCCCAGCGCCTGTTGAACCAATAGATACCCCTCTGAGGAAGGGTCTCCCTCATGTGCAGACGCCAGCGGGGCCGCTGGAACTCCTCCGACGAGGAAGAAGCAGGCCAGCAGGACAGCTGCGCATGTTCTTGCGGCAAAGAGCGACCGCGACACTGGATGTCTGGTGTCGCGGTCGCCGGATCTTCCAGATCCGGGTTTCGTTCGCATGGATGGCTCCCAACATGGATGATTCCTGCATTGAGTGCGCCTGACCGGGTCCCCGCAAGCCCAACCATGGCTACTGAGGTTGGTCAGTGCCGCCCTGAATACGCGGTACGCCTTTGTTCTTGCTCGACCGGGGGATGAAACCTGGGACCAGGCGGGCGTAGGCGAGGTATTCCTCGCCGAATTCGGCCACCATTGTTTTTTCCTCCCGGCGGGCGAGCCGATGGTAAACAACTAGCAGAATCGGGAACATGATCAGGGTCAGGAGGGTCGGCCATTGGAGCAGGAAACCAAACATGATGGTCAGGAACCCCAGGTACTGCGGGTGGCGGAGGCGGGCATAGATACCAGTGACAGCCAGCCGGTGTTCCCGTTGGGCGGCATATAGAACCTGCCATGCGCGATAAAGCAGGATGAAACCGGCTGCTATGAGCACATTGCTCAGCAGGTGCAGAGGATTCAGGTGGGGGTCCCACTGCCACCCCATGAGGTCCTGCCAGAGATGTCCTGAATTGTGGGTCAGGAGGTTCAGGTTCGGGAACTGGCTTCCCAGCCAGCCGGAGAGGAAGTAGATGGTCAGCGGGAAGCCGTACATCTCCGTGAACAGCGCGACGATGAATGCGGCGAAGCCGCCGAAAGCCCGCCAGTCGAGGCTCGTTTTCGGTTTGACGAAACTGAAGGCAAAGATGATGAATATTGCAGAGTTCAGAATCACCAGGAACCACAGGTTGTACCCGAAGTCAGTTGACATTGCCCGAACTCCGTCCTGCAGTTCCGTCGGGGCTGCCTCCGTGGCCTCCGTGGCCGCCGTGGCCGCCGTGGCCGCCGTGGCCGAACAGGTGCATCGCCATCATCCCCACCACGAACACGTAGGGTAGTGCGTCCAGCACGTGCAGCCAGTGATTGGTCAAAAGGTAGAAGACGGCGATGATGATCAGGACAGTCAGCCCGCCACGCAGATACAGGGCACTGCGGTCCTGAACGGGCTGCACGGGAGGCGGCGTCCCGGGCTGGCCGCCGGCCGGATGCTGGTGGTCGTGGTTCATGGCTGGCCTCCCGGCATGAAGGGCAGATGTTCGGCGAGGAAGTCCTGCCTCATGCCCAGCGTTGAGTCGGTCATCGTCATCGATGTCACTGCGTCCGGGGCGGATCCGGCCAGGGCGCGGATGGCGTCGATGGTTTCGGGTACGACGATGGCCTCGTTGTAGACCTGGTACGTCAGGTAGGCCTCATCCCCGTCGACGGTGACCAGTTCCTCCCAGACGGCGACTTCCCACATGTCTCCGCGGGGCCGGCCAAGATCCTTCATCAGTTCGATGGTCGAGTTCAGCGCGACCAGTCCGTCAGCCATCCGGATGAAGGCTATCCGGGGTGCGGCACGAAGCGCTGCGAGGACCTCCTCCCGGCTGGCGGCCCGGGTGAGCTGGAGTGTCCAGTAGTGGTTATGGGTCTGGGTGTGGGCGCCCTTGGCTGCAATCGTGACGACGTCCAGATCGGGCAGGACGGTCCTGGCGTCCGGGCCCTGGTGGGACGGTATTTTCGGTTCCGGGACCATGGTGTTCATGATCCCGCCAAGATGTGATTCCCAGGGGTCGGTGGCCCGGCGGATGAGGACTCCGCGGGCCTTGGCCAGCAGTCCTGCATCCCGTAGGGCCCCGAGTACCCTGACGATGCTGGTCGTGTTGCAGGAGACGACACGGGTCATGTCCCGGCCCAGTGCGCTGTCGTAGTTGGCCTGCGCTACGAATGAATGCCCTGTGGTGTCGTGGGATTCACCGCCCTGCAGGATGACTTTCACCCCTGCCGCCCGGTAGCGGGGCAGGTTGCCGGCCGCCACATGTTTGGGGGTCGCATCGACGACGACGTCCGCTTGGGCCAGCAGGTCCTCCAGGTCTCCGGAAATACTCAGGCCTGCCTGGGCCATGGCGTCCCGGGCTTCGGCGGTGGCTGCGAACAGGGGAAAGCGTCCCGCGGCGGAGCGGATCCGCCAGTCGGTGATGATGTCGGCGACGCCGATCAGTTCCATGTCCGGCTGCAGCTGGACGGCGTCGGCTACCCGTTTGCCGATGACTCCGTATCCGTTGACGGCCACTTTGGTCTTATTCATTGGTATGCCTTCCCACTTGCGGTTGCGGTGTTTTGTCGACGGCGGTGCTCAGCCCCGAGGGTTCCTGTTTTCTTCGGTGCCTGGAGAAGTCCATTTCATCCCCGCCGGCGAGCTGTTGATAGAGTCCTTCGACGCCTATCCGCACAGGGGGTGCGCTGCAGGGCTGCAGATGAACCCGCAGCGTTTCCGCGCTCAGGGACACATCGATGCGGTGGCCCCTGTAGAGGACCTGGAACCCGGCACTTCCCAGCCGGGCCGGGAGCCGGGGTGAAAAGGTCAGCGCGTGGGCCTCTGTCTGAAGGCCGGCGAAAGCCCTGCTGATGATGTCGACGGTCCCGGACATCGCGCCGAGATGGATCCCTTCCCGGGTGGTTCCACCCTGAGTGTCGTCCAGATCGGCGACCAGGGCTTCACGGAAGACCTGCCAGGCCCGGGATTCGTCAATCCGTGCCAGTACCGAGGCGTGCACCACCCGGCTGAGGGTTGATCCGTTGGCGGTCCGGGCCAGGTAGTATTCCACGGTGCGCTCCAGATCTGGCTCGGTGAACGGGTAGCCGAGCCGGTGCAGCTGCCTGATCACGCCCGCTGGCCCCAACAGGTAGATCAGCATCAGGACGTCGGCCTGCTTGGCGAGTTTGTACCGGTTGGTGGCGTCGTTTTCGGCTTCGAGGATCAGATCGAGCCGCCCGACATTGCCGTACATGGTGCGGTACCGCCCCCAATCAAGCTCTGCCAGGCCTTCATAACCGT
The DNA here is from genome assembly GCF_003116525.1 of Pseudarthrobacter sp. AG30. Lineage (NCBI taxonomy): Bacteria > Bacillati > Actinomycetota > Actinomycetes > Micrococcales > Micrococcaceae > Pseudarthrobacter > Pseudarthrobacter sp. AG30. Next base: position 16,563 of record NZ_QEHL01000014.1, read on the forward strand.
CGAACTGGCTGAGGACTCCGTCGGCATGGAACGGCACGGCGAGCCGGCGGCTGAGCCGGGACCAGCGGCTGATCTCCTCCGCCGTGACCTGCAGCCGTCCGGTGAGGTCATCGCCGGGATAGCCTGCGAGTTCTGCCAGCACATCGGCGGCGCGTTCACACAGCCAGGAGAGCAGCACATTGGTGTACGCGTTGTCGCGCAGGCCGGTCCCGGGCGTCTCCGGGTACCCGTCGTGATACTCGTCAGGTCCCATCACCCCTGAAATGTGGAACCTGTCCCCTGCCGGATCATAGTCGGCCAGCGAGGCGAACATCCTGGTCACTTCGATGATCAGTTCCCCGCCGCGGGCCGCCAGCCAGTCCCGGTCCCCCGTGGCCTGGAAATGCTGCCACGCGTTGTACGCGACGGCGAGTCCGACGTGGCGCTGGCGGCTGGAGTTGTCCGGCATCCAGCGGGCGGACCGGGCGTTGTAGAGCTGGCGGGGCGTCTCCTCCCGACCGTCGCTGCCGCTCTGCCAGGGGAAGAGCGCCCCCCGGAGTCCCTGGGTGCGTGCAGCGTCACGGGCAGCATCCAGCCGGCGCCAGCGGTACTCCAGCAGGGCCCGGCTGACGTCCGGGAGCCGGAGACCGATCACGGGGAAGACGAACAGTTCGTCCCAGAAGACGTGCCCGCGGTACCCTTCCCCGTGCAGGCCACGGGCCGGCACGCCGGCATCGAGGGCTGCAGTATGCACCGAGATGGTCTGCAGCAGGTGGAACACATGCAGGTTGAGCACCAGCCGGGACTGCCGGTCGCCGTCGAGGCTGGTTCCGAACAGCTCCCACAGTCGCCGCCAGGCCGCTTCGTGGTCCTTGAGCAGTGCGGTGAAGCCGCCGTCAGCGCGGGAAAGCGCTGTCAGGGCCGCGGCCTCGGGCGAGGAAATTGCTCCGTCGCGGGAGGTTGCCAGCGACGCGGTCCTGGTTATGGTCGCGGGTTCTCCGTCGGTCAGCCGGAGGTCGAACTGTCGCTGGTAGCGTCCGCCGTCGCTCCCGGCGTCCCGGGGTGTTGCCGGCGTGGCGCCGTCGAACACCGTCCGGACGGCCAGGGCGATGCGTATCCTGCTCTGGCTGGTCTGGACGGCGCACAGGACGGTGCTGCTGTCCGTTTCGGTGAATTCAGGATCGGTCAGGTGCCGTTGCCCGGTGCCGGCATAGTCGCGGACATTCGTGTTGGCCACCAGGGCATCTATTCCTTCCCGGATGCCCACGGTCCCGTTAAAACCGTGGGCTGTCAGAGTAGTCTCCAGTGCGGCCAGATGGGGATCGTGCATGGAGACCAGCCGACGCTGCTCGACGGTAAGTCTTTCCCCGTGCGGGCCATTCAGGGTTGCGTGGCGAATCAACAGGCCGCGCCGCAGGTCGAGCTCGCTTCGCTCATCGCTGACCTGAATATCCCCGGTGGACCACCACGGCCCGTCGCCGATGCGTACATCCAAGGGCAGCCAGTTGGGGACGTTGACCAGATGCTCTTCTTCCAGATCGCGGCCGTGGATGGTGCTTGTCGTCCGGTTATAGACGCCGGCAAGATAGGTCCCGGGATAGTGGACGCCGTCGTCAGCGCGTTCCGGCCGGGTGCCCCGTGTTGCCATGTACCCGTTGCCAAGAGCGGTCAACGCTTCCCGGTGGCCTTCGTGGGCAGGGTCGAACCCTTCGTAGACCAGCGCCCACGGATCGGTGCGTGAAGCCCCCAGATCAAGCTCAGAGACATCGCCGAGAACAATGTCAGCGCCGGCGAGTTCCAGTTGTTCCCGATGCCCGGCGCGGTCGATGCCGACGACCAGTCCGAAGCCGCCGCGGCGTCCTGCCTGGACACCGGCGGCGGCATCCTCGATAACCGCTGCGCGGCGCGGTGCCACGCCAAGCCGGCGCAGCGCCTCGAGGAACATGGCAGGGTCGGGTTTGCCGGGCAGGCCCTGTCCGGCGACGACTTCTCCGTCGATGATGACGTCGAATGCGGTGTCAACGCCGGCAGCGGCCAACAAGGCCCGGGCGTTTCGGCTGGCGGTGACCAGGCCCACGGGGATGCCTGCGGCACGCAGGCGGGCCAACAGGGCCGTGGTTCCGGGGTAGGCTTGGACGCCATCGCGCGTCACGGCCTGGAGGAACAGGTCGTTTTTGCGGGCGCCGAGCCCATGGACGGACCAGACGTCGGGCCCGTCGGCCGGGCTGCCGGCCGGCAGCCCGGCGCCGCGGGAGGCGAGGAAGGCAGTGACTCCGTCTTCGCGCTGCCGGCCGTCGACATACTGCCTGTAATCCGTATTCTCGTCGAACGGATCCCTCCTGGGGCTCCCGGTGAGCCGGGGGTCCTGAAGAACGGAGTCGAAGAGCTGCTTCCAGGCCGCCGCGTGGACGACGGCGGTCTGGGTAACAACCCCGTCCATGTCGAACAGTACCGCCTGATACGGCAATGCCGGCCCATGTCCGGATGCAGTGGAGGGGCGGCGGCCGCCCGAGTGGACCTGCGTCATGCTATTCCGGTTCCGCTACTTCATCAGCGTGGCTGGTGACGGGGCCCGGCGCGGACGTCCACTCCCAGTGTCGGATTTCCGGCATGTCTTCGCCATGGGTGCGGATGTACTGACGGTGCTCGATGAGCCTGTTCTTGAGTTCCTCGCGCACGTGCGCCGAAACGTCTTTTAGCCTGGGTACCCGGTCGATGACGTCGATGGCCAGGTTGAACCGGTCGAGTTGGTTGAGCACGCACATATCGAACGGGGTCGTGGTGGTGCCCTCCTCCTTGTAGCCGCGGACATGGATGTTGTCGTGGTTTGTCCGGCGGTACGTCAGCCGGTGGATCAGCCATGGGTAGCCGTGGTAGGCGAAGATCACCGGTTTGTCGGTGGTGAACAAGGCATCGAAGTCCCGACCGGTGAGGCCATGGGGATGTTCCGTGTCATCCTGCAAACGCATGAGGTCAACAACGTTGACCACGCGGATCTTCAGATCCGGGAACCGGCCGCGGAGGATGTCCACGGCGGCGAGGGTTTCCATCGTTGGCACGTCCCCAGCGCAGCCCATGACGACGTCGGGTTCCCTGTCCGCGTCCGAACTCGCCCAGTCCCAGATGCCGATGCCTTTGGTGCAGTGCACGATCGCCTGATGCATGTCAAGGTACTGCAGTTGGGGCTGCTTGCCGGCGACAATGACGTTGACGTACTGGTGGCTGCGCAGGCAGTGGTCTGCCACGGACAGGAGAGTGTTGGCGTCCGGTGGCAGGTAGACGCGGATGACGTCGGTTTTCTTGTTGATCACATGATCGATGAACCCCGGGTCCTGGTGCGAGAACCCGTTGTTGTCCTGCCGCCACACATGGGAGGTCAGCAGGTAGTTCAGGGAAGCGACCGGCCGGCGCCATGGGATGTCGTTGGTCGTGGTCAGCCACTTGGCGTGCTGGTTGAACATGGAGTCGACGATGTGGATGAACGCCTCGTAGCAGGAGAAAAATCCATGCCGGCCGGAGAGCAGGTAGCCTTCCAGCCAGCCCTGGCAGGTGTGTTCGGAGAGGATTTCCATAACCCGCCCGTTCCGGGCGAGATGGTCATCCTCGGGAACAGTCCGGGCATTCCAGGCCCGCTCGGTCGCGTCGAATATGGCGCCGAGCCGGTTGGAGTTGTTTTCGTCCGGGGCGAAGACCCGGAAATTGTCCATGTTCGCTGCCATGATGTCCCGCAGGAACGTGCCCAGGATCCGGGTGGATTCCACGGCCCCGGTGCCGGGGTGGGCCACGGGTACGGCATAGTCGGCGAAGTCTGGCATGCGCAGGTCGCGAAGCAGCAGCCCTCCGTTGGCGTGCGGGTTTGCGCTCATGCGCCGCTCCCCCGCCGGATGCAACCCGCCGACCGCCGCCACCGGCGCACCCGCGTCGTCGAAGAGCTCCTCGGGGCGGTAGCTGCGCAGCCACTGCTCCAGGACGGCACGATGGCTGTCGTTTTCGCGGGCCTGGGTGAACGGCACCTGGTGCGAACGCCAGCTTCCCTCGACCTTCAGCCCGTCCACTTCCGCCGGGCCTGTCCAGCCCTTGGGAGAGCGCAGGACGATCATGGGCCAGCGGGGCCGTTCCGTCCGTCCGTCCTCCCGGGCGGCGCGCTTAATCTCAAGAATCTCGTTCAGGCAGGCGTCCAGGGTCCGGGCGAAGTCCTGATGCATTGGTTCCGGATCCGAGCCTTCGACGTAATACGGTGTGTGGCCGTATCCGCGAAGCAGCGAGTCCAGTTCGTCATGGCTGATCCGGTCCAGGACGGTGGGGTTGGCGATTTTGTAGCCGTTCAGGTGCAGGATCGGCAGGACGGTGCCGTCCCGTGCCGGGTTCACGAACTTGTTCGAGTGCCAGCTCGCAGCCAGCGGGCCCGTCTCGGCCTCCCCGTCACCGATGACTGCCGCCACGATGAGGTCCGGGTTATCGAACGCTGCGCCGTAGGCGTGCGAGAGCGCGTATCCGAGTTCCCCGCCCTCGTGGATGGACCCCGGTGTCTCCGGGGCCACATGGCTGGGGATGCCGCCGGGAAAGGAGAACTGGCGGAACAGCCGCTTCATCCCTGCCAGGTCCCGGGAAATGTCCGGGTACGTTTCGCTGTAGGTACCTTCCAGCCAGGCCGACGCCACCGGGCCCGGTCCGCCGTGCCCGGGGCCCATGATGTAGATCATGTCCAGGTCCCGGTCCATGATGGCCCGGTTCAGGTGGGCGTAAATGAAATTCAGGCCGGGGGTGGTGCCCCAGTGCCCCAGCAGCCGCGGCTTGATGTGCTCGGGGCGCAGCGGTTCGCGCAGCAGCGGGTTGTCCATGAGGTAGATCTGTCCTACTGACAGATAGTTTGCCGCCCGCCACCAGGCATTGATGCGGTCAAGCTGGGCCGGGCTGAGGACAGATTCCTCGATACGTGTAGATCGGGGGTCGTTCATTGGAAGTCCTGCCTTTCGTGCTGTCACAAGCAACGGGGACGGTGCCTGCCCAATGAGACTGGGTCTCAGAAGGCAGGGCACAGCTCATTGTGTTTCCTTCAATGCGCGGACGAACGGGGCTTTGCCGAGGGTAGTTCGTTCGAGGTGTTCGGTGATGTGCACTTCTACGTCCGTGGCTGCTGCGCCGGCTTTCTTGAGCGCTGCTGTTACTGCGGTGCGGACGTTTTCTGTGGAGGCTCCCGGGGCGAGGCCGGCGAGGAGCACACGGAGTTTAGTCGGTTCCTGGATGACCTGCCATCCGTTGTATCCGGCTTCGTCGAGGATGTGGTGGAAGACGATTGGGTGGATGTGGATGGTGCCTTGTTCCCCTGGTAGGTGGAGGACGTCTTCGAGGCGGCCTTCGATGTCTTGGAGCACAGTGAAGGAGCGGCCGCAGGGGCACCCCCGCCCGCCGAGTTTGATGGTGTCGGACATTTCGTAGCGGATGAGTGGGAGGGTCCGGGAAAACAGGACTGTGACGAGGAGTTTCGCGCCGGTTGTTCCGTTTGGGACGGGGTTTCCTGCCGTGTCTACGGGCTCGATGATGAGCAGGTCTTCGTAGACGTGACGGTTCCGGTAGGTGCAGGGGGATGCGATCCCTGCCGTTTCGGTGGCGGCGTAGACATCGAATGGTTTACTTCCCCAGGCGGCTTCCAGTTCGGCTGCTGCATGGGGGCTGAGGACCTCGGATGCGGACATGACGCCTTGCGGAGCGATGCGTAGGCGGCCGGCACGCTGCTCGGCGGCGAGGGGTTTGAGTGCTGAGGCGTAGCCGACCAGGATCCTGGGTTGGAACCCGTTCAGCGCAGCGACCGTCTCTTCCATGGGGGCGGTGACGTCCAGGCGGAGGGCGGGGACGATTTTGGAGCGCAGGGATGCTCCAACGACGGCGGACTGGTGGGTGGGGATGCGGGAGCTGACGAGCGCCATTTTCAGGGGCCTGGTAATGCCGGCGGAGATCCCGGCCCAGTCGTTGGCCCGGGCGTAGGAGGCCAGGACGGTCGCCCATTCGGTGCGGTTCCAGACAAAGGTTCCGCGCCGGCCTGTGGTGCCGGCTGTTGCCGCGGCCCACCATTTGCCCTGCCAGGGCAGCCCCGGATCCCCTCCGGCCTGGGTGAGGGCCCGTAGATGGTTTTCGAGGTCAGCGAGCCTGAGGTCCGGTGTGGTGAGGGCCTCGTCGAAGTGCTCCATCAGGTCAGCTTTCGTGACGGGCGGCAGCTGGTCCAACGGGGCGTTGTGGAGGCCTGCGTGGTGGTGCCGGTAGAACTCGGAGCCGGCATAGGCCGCCCGGCGGAGTTCTTGGAGGGCGTGTTCCTGGTGGGCTGTGATGTGGGCGTCGTCCCAGTGGTCCCTTTGTCGCCACGCGGCGCGCAGGAACAGTACCTGGGCGATGAGGCTTGGGTCCATGGGCGGGTTGCCTATCGGGTGCCCGCCGGGGCCAGCGGCCGGGTTTCATGGGTGGTGGTGGCTTCGGGTGTTTCCGGGCGGGGCAGCCGGAGCCGTTTGAGCAGGAGGGCGTTGACGGCGACGAGGAAGCTGGATCCGGACATCGACAGGGCCGCGATTTCGGGGCTGAGGGCGATCCCGGCGAAGGCGAAAACTCCTGCCGCGATGGGCAGGGCTATCGCGTTGTATCCGACGGCCCAGCCCAGGTTCTGGCGCATTTTGCGCAGGGTGCCTTTGCCGATCCGCAGCGCGATGGGCACATCGAGCGGGTCCGAGCGCATGAGGACGACGTCGGCGGTTTCGATGGCCACGTCGGTGCCGGCGCCGATCGCGATACCGAGGTCGGCCTGGGCCAGGGCCGGCGCGTCGTTCACGCCGTCACCGACCATGGCGACTTTCTTCCCGGCCTGTTGAAGTTCGGCGATTTTCGCTGATTTGTCGCCGGGAAGCACTTCGGCGATGACGGTGTCGATGCCGAGCTGGCCGGCGATCCTGCGGCCGGTGGCTTCGTTGTCGCCCGTGAGCATCACGACTTCAATTCCGGCCTCGTGCAGGGCAGCGACCGCCGCGGCGGCAGTCTCCCTCGCGGCATCTGCCATGGCGATCACCGCAGCAGGCCGGCCGTCCACGGCGACGAGCACGGCGGTCCGTCCGGTGCCGGCGAGTTCCTCGCGCACCTGCGCCAGGGGTCCGAGGTCGATGCCTTCATCGACCATGAGTTTGCGGTTCCCGACCAGGACCCGGTGTCCGTCCACGGTCGCTCCGGCGCCGTGGCCGGGAACATTAAGGAACTCCGTCGCCGCAAGCTCGGGTACGCCCTGCGCCTGGGCATGGCGGACCACTGCGGCGGCCAGGGGGTGTTCGGATTCCTTTTCCACGGCGGCGACCAGTGCCAGCAGGGTGTTTTTGTCGATGCCTTCGACGACGACGTCGGTGACTTCGGGCTCGCCCTTGGTCAGGGTGCCGGTTTTGTCCATCACGACGGTGTCGATCCGGGCGGAGACTTCCAGGGCGGTGGCGTTCTTGAACAGGACGCCGCGTTTGGCGCCGAGACCGGTGCCGACCATGATGGCCGTTGGTGTGGCCAGGCCGAGCGCGTCGGGGCAGGTGATGACGACCACGGTGATGGCGAACAGCATGGCCGCTTGGAGCCCGGCGCCGAGGGCGAGCCAGGCCGCGAAGGTCACGGTCCCGCCGATCAAGGCGACCAGGACGAGCCAGAACGCGGCCCGGTCGGCCAGCCGCTGGCCGGGGGCTTTGGAGTTCTGGGCTTCCTGGACGAGGGCGACGATCTGGGCCAGGGCGGTGTCGGCTCCGACCTTGGTGGCCCGGATCCGCATCGTACCGGTGGTGTTGATGGATGCGCCGATCACGTCCGATCCGATGGTCTTGGTCACCGGCAGGCTCTCGCCCGTGACCATGGATTCGTCGACCTCTGACTGGCCCTCTTCGACTTTCCCGTCGACGGGGATTTTCGATCCCGGCCGGACCAGCAGCAGGTCCCCCACCTGGACGTCGGAGGTGGGAATCTCGACCGTCTCGCCATCGCGGATCACAACCGCGACCGGCGGGGCGAGCTCGAGCAGGGTGCGGATGGCCTCGTTCGCCCCGCCGCGGGCCCGCATTTCGAACCAGTGGCCCAGCAGCACGAAGGAGGCCAGGACGGTCGCGGCTTCATAAAACACCTCGCCGCCCCCGGTGAGGGTGACCCAGACGCTGTAGAGCCATCCGGTGCCCACGGCGATTGCGACCAGGACCATCATGTCCAGGGTGCGGGCCTTAAGCGCCCGGTAGGCCCCGTCGAAGAAGATCCAGGCGGAGTAGAAGATGACCGGAAGGGACAGGATCAGAGCCATGACGTCATCGCGGAGCCCGAACGGTGTCGGGGCGGTGAAGCCGAGCATGTCCCGGCCCATCGGGGACCAAAGCGTCACACCGATCGACAGGACCGCTGCGACCAGGAAACGGTTGCGCATGTCCTTGACCATGTCATCCATCGACATCCCGCCGTGGTGGCCTCCGTGCCCCATCATGTCCTGCGGGGTACGGGCCATCCCACCCTGCATCCCCGGGCCGTGCCCTGCGTGGCCGGCGTGGGCGTCCGTCGCCGGGTGGGTATGCTCTGTGCCCGGTTCCGCCGGTGCAGGGGCATGGCCGGTGTGGTGAACGTGCTCCATCGCCTGTGGTGGCCCGGCCGGTGCTGTACCGGGATGGGCGTGACCGGTGTGCGGGTGGGCAGTGCTCTTCGTCGTGAGCGTGGCGTGCTTCATCCCGGCGGTGTGGTGTTCTTCCATCGGGTAGCAGACGTGGTCGGGGACGGACTCCCCGCGGCAGTGATAGCCGCAGTCCCGGACCCACCCGGAAATCTGCTTCACCGAGGTCACGGACGGGTCAAAGCTCACGGTCGCGGTTTGAGCAACGGGGTTCGCCTCAACCCCTGCAACTCCGGGCCGCTGCGAGAGGACCCGCTCTATGACCGCTTTGGATGTGGCCCAGTGCAGGCCACGGACTTCCACAACAGTGCTCTTTAGCTCCGGCGTTGCCGCTCTTCCATGGGCGGGGTTGGGTTGAATTGTCATGATCGTCCTTTCGCAGGCGTGCTTGAGGAAGCCGAGCATCGCTCGGGAACCCCGTTTCCAGACCTTCACTGCGTGAGGGGGTTGCCCTTGACGTCGCTTTCCGGTTACCCCGAACGTATACCCCAAGGGGGTATACTTCAAGTTATCTAGGGAAAGTCGGGACACCAATTTCATGGTTTGCGTCGAAGCACGGTCAGGCGGGCTGCGTATTCGCTCTCGTCGATCTCACCGCGGGCAAAGCGTTCGGCGAGGAGGGTCTCGGCCAGCCCTGCGCGCGATACTGCGGATCCGCCGCTGTCATACCGTCGACCACCGCCGCTTGTCGAACGTGCCAGGATCACGAGAGCAGAGATGATGGCACCCCAAAAAAGTACGAAGCTCACCACCATCATGACGTACCCCCAGGTACCCATGCTTCCGTCCCAGAACATCATGGTCGGTTCCTTCTTCCTTGCGCGCGCCTCATCCTCTGGGCTTCACTATGCTGCCGCGCGGCCTGGCGCATCAGAGGCTTTGGTCCCACGCATGGCCTGCTGGGGAGTTTGCGCCTACCAGCCAGAAGGAAGAACAAGGTGCCGCTACCCGCTCGGCACAGGCTGGTGGCTGTTTCCGGAGAGGAGCAGGGAGAGGCCGCTGCCGATGACAGGCACAAGGTGTTCGCGCGGTGAGTAGGTCCCGCCAGGAGTACACGGCTGTCGTAAGCCAAGCCCGGCAAGATGCCTCGCACCAGGTGCGCAGCCCACGGAGAAGACAGCACGCCTGCTCTGAGAAGCAGCGCAGCAGCCACTCCGACGCCGCGATCAGCGCCCGGAGGGCGGCGAACCACAGGACCGGGGCGTCCTGGAGCCCGAGCCGGATCGCCAGGAAGCACAGGCCCCAGGCTGCGGTGATGCCGAGCATTATGGCCGGGCAGGGGGCGCTTCTGGTCTGGTCCGTGCCCGTCGGGTTCATCGCGCCTCCGGGTTCACCGGGCGAGCTGGCGCAGGTGGCACTGCCGGATTAGTTCGACGGCCTCGTCGATGTCGTCGGTGCACCGCAGCAGGCGGATGTCTTCGGGCGTGATGAAGCCCTGGTCCTGGAGCCGGTCCCGGATCCAGTCCGTGAGCCCGGCCCAGTGCGCGGTTCCGATCAGGACGACGGGGAATTCGTGGATTTTTCCGGTCTGGACGAGGGTCAGTGCCTCAAAGAGTTCATCCAGTGTGCCGAATCCGCCGGGAAGGACCACGAAAGCCGAGGCGTAGCGGACGAACATGAGCTTGCGGGCAAAGAAGTACCGGAAGGTCATGGACACATCGAGGTAGGGGTTCAGCGACTGTTCGCGGGGAAGTTCGATGCCGAGCCCGACGGAGGTGCCGCCGGCTTCCATGGCGCCGCGGTTGGCCGCTTCCATCAGGCCGGGTCCGCCGCCGGTGATGACCGCGAACCCGGCCTCCGCGCACCCTGCGCCCAGGGCCCGGGCCACGGCGTAGCGGGGATCCGAGGGCCCGGGCCGGGCGGAGCCGAAGACCGCGACCGCTTTGCCGAGCCGGGGTGAGAGCAGACCGAATCCGGTCTTGATTTCGGTGCTGATCCGTTCCAGCCGGGCCGGGTCCTCGGCCGGGTCCGCGAGGGCTACTAGCAGTTCCTGGTCGGTCATCTTCATGTCGGCGCCGCTTCCGGGTGCATGCTGCAATGCAGGTTGTGTTCCCCGGCTTCTTCGGTGCTCAGACGGCCGTCTTCGATGGTGATGACGCGTTTTGCGGCGGTCCGCAGCCGCTGGTCGTGGCTGACGATGATGACGGCCCTGTTTTCGCTGCAGGCCGTTTCGCACAGGAGCAGGGTCACGTCCTGCCCTGTTTTTCCGTCGAGGTTGGCGGTCGGTTCATCGGCGAGGATCAGCCGGGGATCGTTGGCGAGGGACCGGGCGATGGCCACCCGCTGCTTTTCCCCGCCGGAGAGATCCCGGGGGAGGTTCCGCAGCCGGTGTCCGAGCCGGAGCTGTTCCAGGGCGGCCCGGGCTTTGGCCCGCGCCTGTTTCCGGGGCACGCCGGCCGTGAGCAGGGGCATCATGACGTTTTCCTCCGCGGTGAGGGCCGAGAGCAGGTTGAAGGTCTGGAAGACGAAACCGAATTCGCGCAGCCGCATCCGGGACAGTTGTGCCGGAGAAAGGGTGGAGGTGTCCTGGCCGGCGATGAGGATCCGGCCGCTCGTGGGGGACATGAGGGTGCCAATCATGGACAGCAGGGTTGTCTTTCCGGACCCGGAGGGACCCATGACGAGCACGATGTCCCCGGCGTCGACGCTCAGGGATACGTGGTCCACGGCGGTCACTGCGGTGTGGCCGGACCCGAAGGTCTTGGATACGTCCTGGACGGTGACAACGCTCATGCCCGGAACACCTCCGCCGGATCGATGCGGGACAGCCGGCGCACCGGCAGCAGTGACGCCACCACGGCCATCACCAGGGTGACCGCGAGGATCCAGGCGGCGTCCAGCCATCGGATTTCCGTGATGAACTCCGGCACATAGGTTCCTGCGGCCGCATTGACAGCAAGGGCCAGGGCCGCTCCGAGGAGGTACCCGAGCACGGCCGCGGTGATGGCCTGTTCGATCACGACGGTGTAGAGCTGGCGGTTGCTCACACCGATGGCTTTCAGGACACCGTATTCGCGTGCCTTTTCGATGGTTGAGGTGAAGATGGTCAGGCCGATGACGGTCATGCCCACGGCAATCCCGATGAACAGCAGCACCAGGATGATGGGCAGGAACGTGTCCCGGACGATGTTCGTGTTGTTCTCCACGAACCTGTCCTTGGTGATGGCGTCCACAGCCGGGTCGGCCTCGATCCGTTCTGCGACCGCGCCCGCGTTACTGCCGTCTTTGACGGTGACGAGGAAGAAGTTGGTGGCCCCGGGAAGCTGGAGGATGCTTTCGGCGTCCTCTTTGGTGGCGAACGCGAAGGAGAAGCTGAGAATGTATCCCCCCTCGGAGTAGCCGGAGACTTTCAGCGTCCGGCCGGCGACCGGGATGGTGTCCCCGATCCGGATGTCCTGGCTGCGCCCGACCACCCGGTCGATGATGATTTCGCCCTTGCCGGGGACGGACTTGCCATCCACCACCCGGGCCGGGGCGCCGACGTTGTTCTCAGTGTCGTCGGCGATGACGTAGAGGTTGATGTCCTTGCCGTTGTGCGCGAACGCGACCCGGCGGCCGCTGAACGGTTTGGCGCTGGAGACCCCGTCAACCCCGGTGAGGAAGTCCCGGACGGTCAGGGGCAGCACGGACGGGGTGTGGAACATGTCCGTCGCGCCGGTCTGGGTGATCCAGTAATCGGCCGGGAGGGTGCGGATGTATTCGCCGATCTTGTTGCTCCAGCCCTGGTACAGGCCCTGGATGCTCATGATCAGCAGCACGCTGAACGCGACCCCGCCGACGCTGATCAGCAGCCGGGTCTTTTCCTGGACCAGGTTCTTTATTGCCAGGAAGAGCATGGCGCTACTTCCTGGGGTGCCTGGGCCCGCCCGGGCACTACAGCCCCTCCTTCGGTGTCCGCCCTCCAGTGCCGGCGGTCCGCCGTCCTAACCGGGCGACGAAGCCGGGGACCTGGCGCCGGTATGCGGCGTACTCTTCACCGAACTCGGCCTCCATCATCCGTTCTTCCTTCCGGGCCAGGCGCAGGTACACGATGACCAGGACCGGGAACATCACCAGGGTCAGCAGGGTGGGCCACTGCAGCAGGAACCCGGCCATAATCGTCAAAAACCCCACGTACTGCGGATGCCGCACCCGGCCGTAAGGGCCCGTGACCGCGAGGCGGTGGTCCCGTTGGGCCGCGAAGAGGACCTGCCAGGACCGGTAGAGCAGGAAGAATCCGGCCGCGATCAACACGTTGCTGAGCAGATGCAGCGGGCTTAGGTGCGGATCGCCCTGCCAGCCGGTCAGGTCTTGCCACAAATGGCCGGTGTTGTGGTTCAGCAGGTCACCACCCGGGATCCGGTTCCCCAGCCACCCCGACAGCAAATAGATGGTCAGCGGAAAACCGTACATCTCCGTGAACAGCGCCACGATGAACGCGGAGAAACCGCCCAGGGCGCGCCAGTCCAGCCTGGTCCGGGGCCGGACGAAACTGAACGCGAAGATGATGAACACCGCCGAATTGATGATCACGAGCCCCCACAAGTCATACCCGTAGTCAGTGGACATGGCCGCCACCCCCGCCGGGGGCTTCCTGCCCGCCGTGCCCCTGATGCGTGGAGCTGCCGTGCCCGCCATGTCCGCCGTGCCCGCCATGCATGAACAAATGCATGGACAACATCAGCACCACCCACAGGTACGGCAACGCGTCCAGGATATGGAGCCAATGGTTCGTAACCAGGTACACGGCGGCCACCGCGATCAGGACCGTCAGCAGTCCCTGCGTCCAGGGCCCGGGCCGGATACGCCCCGGAGCGGGAAGATGTCGCATGCTCATGCCCCAAGTGTTGTGCCCGTTGACCCGGCCCGATAGTGCCTAACGTCCCCGTCCCGGCCCGCAGCCCGGTACCTGCGGATGCGCGGCAACCCCTTGCCACGCATACCCCTAGGGGGTATATTTGTGGTGTTGCCAGTGACGTGGTTTGTCCAGGCTCAGGCCGTCACAGCCGTTCAACCGCAACATCCCCTTTCCTATCCCTAGCTTGAAGGAAAACTGACATGTGCGGAACATCTGAATCACGGACCCAACTGCCCCTGGCCTCCACGGCCCAGCAGGGCTGCAGCTGTTGCTCCCCGGCCGCGGACACGCACCCGGCAGCTGCCGCCGATCAGCGGCCCGGCAGCCCAGGGGTCCAAGCCCAGTACGCCGTGGAGGGGCTGACCTGCGGGCATTGCGTCCGGACCGTTGAACAGGCCGTCTCTGGGGTAGCCGGAGTCGAGTCGGCAACGGTGGACCTGGTGCCCGGCGGCACGTCGCGGCTGACCGTCACCGGCACCGCGGACCGGAAAGCGCTGGCGGAAGCGGTCAGCTCCTCCGGCTACGTCCTGGCCGGCGCGAACTAGCCCCGCACCGGATCCCCCGGGCGCTGATTAGTGGCCCGGGTGATCGGTGTGGTCAGCAGTGGGCGCCGGGGAAGGTGTCGCGTCCCCTCCGGCGCCGCTGATGGCCGGGCCGATGACGAACGCGGACAGGGAGAACATGGCTGCGAAGACCAGCAAACCCACAGCGGGGGCGACCCAGCTGCCGAACCGCCGGTAAAGGCGGATCAGCATGGGTACGGACGCCAGCAGCCCGAGCGCGCCGAACAATGCGGTGCCGCCGGATCCGGCGACCAGCGCCGTCCCGGCGAGCAGCCCAATATGGTGCAGGACGTGCGGCAGGAGCCCCATGATCAGGCCGACCGCACCGACCAGCGCGTGCCACAACGCCTGGAACCTGCTCCTGAGGCCATGCCCTGAAGGGCCTGGCCGGTCATGGGCGGTCTGAGGATGGTGGGAAGAATGGTCAGCTGTCACAGACTCTGCTTTCAGGAATTTTCCTCCGGTATTTGCCGGAACGGCTCATTCCTCGGCACCATGCCGGGACCGGACAACGAGCACCGGGGATGGCGAATGATGAACAAGCTGACTGGATACCGATCCGAGCAGCAACCCTGTGAACCCGCCCAAACCCCGGGAGCCAACAACGAGCAGGTCAGCGTCCTCTGCCGCCCGGAGGAGGACCGCGGCCGCGGTGCCTTGGTCGACCTCGCCGGTGACGGGGACCCCTTTGCTGTCCACCCGCTTCAGCGCTTCGTCCTGGAGCCGGCGGGCAGCCTGGGGAAAGAGGTCTGGGTCATGGATCAGGCCTTCCATTCCTACCGTCACCGGCGGGAAGGCCCAGGCGGTCACGGCGCGAACTTTCCCGCCGCGCAGCCGCGCTTCTTCCACTGCCCACTCCAAAGCCCGGCGCGAGGGAGCGGAACCATCCACCCCCACCACGATCCTGAATACACCATTCCCGCCCATGGGCACCGCCTTCCGCCAGTTCTTCACGTGTGCCTCAGTGTTTCCCCTGCTGGTGGTCACCGCAAGGGTCCGAAGTCCCGTGGCGGGCGGCGCTCCACCTGGCGGAACCGAACCCGAGGTGCCGCATCAGGGGATCCGTCCGTACAGTGCCCGGAATCAGCGGCAACAGCATGTGGAAAGGTGCGTCATGCTGTTGCTGCGGCGGGCACGCCAAAGGCCGGTTGTTCAGTGCCCCCAAGGTACTGAACAACCGGCCTTCAGTGGTTTGTTAGCCTGCGCGGACGAAGGTGGCGGCGCCTTGGAGGTCATCCAGGTCAGGGGTGGACGGTGGTTTCGTTTTGCCGTTCAGGCCGGAGCTTAGGACTTGGCCGTTGCCGAAGTGGCCGGGCTGCATGACCATGTCTCCGGGCTGGGGGCAGGTGACAACCGTGCCGCAATTCATGAACGGCTGTGGCGCAGCCGAATACCCCCTGGGGGTACTTGAATCGGTACCCCGCGGGGGTATATAAAGGGAGGGTTATGGAGAGGACCATCATGGCCCATGAAAGTGACAGCTTCCCGTCCGCCGCGATTGCGGACCACGGGTACAGCAACAAAAAAGAGGCTTACCTTCGCCGGTTGAAGCTCATCGAAGGCCAAGTACGAGGCATCGCCCGCATGGTCGGTGAGGATGCCTACTGCATCGACATCCTTACCCAGGTCGCGGCGGTGAACAAAGCCCTTCACGCCGTGAGTATGGGGCTGCTCGAAGAACACATAGGACATTGCGTGGTGAACGCTGCAGCCGCCTCGGATGAGGCCGGCGAAGCAAAGGTTAAGGAAGCGACGGACGCCATTGGGCGCCTGCTGCGGTAGAAGATTAGGGAGAAACGCATGAGCGTGACGACAACGGTCAATATTTCCGGGATGCACTGCGGCCACTGCGTGGCATCGGTGACCGAAGAGCTGCAGGAACTTGAGGGCGTCGCTGCCGTGGACGTTTCCCTGAACAAGGACGGCGTCTCGGTCGCCACCATCACGTCCGCGGCCAAGCTGGACGCGGAGCGGATCGACGCGGCGATAGCTGAAGCCGGTTACACCGTCGTGGCCGGCGGTTAGGCGTGGATACGGAAACCCTCGCCTCCGGCACCCGCATCATCGAACTCGACATCCAGGGCATGACCTGTGCGTCCTGTGTTGCCCGGGTAGAGCGGAAACTGGGAAAACTTGAGGGCGTCGACGCCAGTGTAAACCTGCCGCTGGAATCCGCCCGGGTCATCGTCCCGGACGGCATTTCGGACCAGCAGATTCTCGACACGGTGGCCGCCACCGGCTATGCGGCTGGGCTCAAAGCCGACAGGGCAGCGGCGGACAAGGCGCAGCAGGATGCGGCGGCGACCGCTCACCCTGCCGATGCGGGCGGGGATGACCAGGCTGCCGCAGCGAAGGCCGTTGCCGGGACCCTGCGGCCCCGGCTTCTGGTGGCCGCGATTTTTACTTTGCCGGTTCTGGTGATCTCCATGGTTCCCGCCGCACAGTTCCCGCACTGGGGCTGGGTTGCTTTTGCCCTCAGCGCCCCGGTCGTCAGCTGGGCCGCGTGGCCCTTCCACCGGGCGGCGGCGATCAACGCCCGGCACCTGGCCTCCACCATGGACACCCTGGTGTCCATCGGTGTCAGTGCCGCCTTCCTGTTCTCGGCGTGGCAGCTTTTAGCCGATCCTGCGCTGACGCAGCACCCCGGCATGGACATGAGCGCCCATGCCCTGTACTTCGAAGTCGCAGCCGTGGTGACAACCTTCCTGCTGCTGGGCCGGTATCTGGAAGCCAACGCCAAGCAGCGGGCAGGCAATGCCCTGCGCGCACTGCTGAACCTCGGAGCAAAGGAAGCCACGGTGGTCCGGGACGGGACAGAGTCCCAGGTCCCTGTCGATCTACTCGTCCCCGGCGATGTCTTCCTCGTCCGCCCCGGGGAAAAGATCCCGACCGACGGATTCGTCGTCGAGGGCCAGAGCGCGGTGGACACCTCCCTCATCACGGGCGAATCACTGCCGGTCGAAGTCGGCGTGGACGACACGGTGATCGGAGCGACGATCAACGCCAACGGCCGTCTGCTGGTCAAAGCCACCCGTGTGGGCAGTGAGACCACCCTCGCCCAAATGGGCAAACTCGTCAGCCAGGCCCAAAGCGGGAAGGCGGCAATCGCCCGGCTGGCGGACCGCATCAGCGCGGTCTTTGTTCCGGTGGTCCTTGGTGTCTCCGCCACCACCTTCGCAGGATGGCTTCTCAGCACCGGTGATCCGCAAGCGGCCTTCACGGCCGCGGTGGCCGTACTGGTGATTGCCTGCCCGTGCGCGCTGGGTCTTGCCACCCCCACGGCGCTGCTGACCGGAACGGGCCGCGGCGCCCAACTGGGCATCCTGATCAAAGGACCGCAGGTTCTGGAAGACACCAGGACCGTGGATACCATCGTGCTGGATAAGACCGGAACGGTCACTAGCGGCAAGCTGTCCGTCTCAGCTGTCCAGGCCCTGGGCGGGACCAGCGAGGATGAGCTGCTCGTCCTGGCCGGGGCCGTGGAGGCGGCCAGTGAACATCCCGTTGCGCACGCCATCGTGCGGGCAGCAAGAAGGGATGGGCCGCTTCCAGCAGTGGCGGGCTTTGACAGCGCACCCGGCGGGGGCGTGCGCGGGACGGTGAACGGCCGCGCCGTCGTCGTGGGGCGTGCCGGCTGGCTGCAGGAGAACGGTATTGATGGCCCCGCCGGTGGGGGGCAGTTGCTGCGGGCGCTGGAGGATTCTGGCGCGACAGTGATCTGGGTGGGTGTCGATGGGGAAGCTGCCGGTCTGGTCAGCCTCACCGACACGGTCAAACCCGGCTCTGCCGCCGCGATCGCCCGGTTGAAGGAGCTGGGGCTCCGTCCTGTTCTCCTGACCGGTGACAACGCTTCGGCGGCGTTAGCCGTGGCCGCCCAGGTGGGCATCCCGGCCCAGGATGTCCTGGCGGGGGTCCTGCCCGAAGGCAAGGTTGAGGCCGTGGGCCGACTGCAGAAGTCCGGGGCGACAGTGGCCATGGCCGGGGACGGTGTCAATGACGCCGCAGCCCTGGCCCAGGCGGATCTGGGCATCGCCATGGGCAGCGGCACGGACGTCGCCATCGCTGCGGCTGATTTGACGGTCATGGGAAGCGACCTGGGCCAGGTCGCGGAGGCCATCGAGCTGTCGCGCCGGACGCTGGCCACGATCAAGACCAACCTGTTCTGGGCGTTCTTCTACAACGCCGTCGGCATCCCGGTCGCCGCGCTGGGGCTGCTGAATCCGATGATCGCCGGCGCTGCGATGGCCGCCAGCTCGGTCCTGGTGGTCAGCAACTCGCTGCGGCTGCGCCGCTTCGGCAGCCGCACAAAATGACTCTTCTATGGGTTCTGTCAAGCCATGGTGGTTTGGAGTTGGCGGAAGATGGAGCGGCAGACGTAGCGTTTGAGGTTCCGGCGGATCTCACGGTTTGATTTGCCTGTTGCCCGGCTGCGGGCGACGTAGTCCTTGGTTGCGGTGTCGAAGCTCATTCGGGTGCGGACGATGACGTCGAAGGCGCGGTTGAGTTGGCGGTCGCCGGAGCGGTTGAGCCGGTGTCTGGTGGTGTGACCGGAGGACGCAGGGCGTGGCGCAACGCCGCCTAGGGCGGCAAAGGCCGCCTCTGAACGGATCCGGCCGTGATGGGAGTAGGCGCAAATGATGATCGCCCCTGTTACGGGACCGACTCCGGGTGTGGTTTGGAGTCCTGGAGCCAGTTCTTCGGTGAGCTGGGCCAAGGCCTTGTGATTTGCGGCGAGCTGGATCGTGAGGTCTTTGACGGCCGATGCCAGGCGTGTGGCTTCGGCACGTGCAATTCGAAGCATGGGGTCCACGACGTTGGAGCTGCGCCAGGCTGCGATGGTGCTGATCTGAGCATCACGCAGGGATGACCGGGCGTCGATTCCGAGGTCGGTGCCGCGGAGTAGGGCTGTGAGGGCGTTGCGGTTGGCTGTCGGTTGGTGATCCAGCAGGGACCGGGAGGCCAACAGGATCCTGATCGCTGCCCGGGTTCCGGCCGCGCGTGGTTCCATGACTTGCTCGCGGGGACGTCCAAGGACGGAGCGGGCAGCGGCTTCGGCGTCGATGGGATCGGACTTGCCGGTCAGGGCCCGTGACGAGCGTGCCGGTGGCCTGACTTCGCCCACGTCGATGCCGACCGCCAGCAGTGCTTGAGTGAGTTGGGCGCCATAGGAGGATGTGCCTTCGACCGCTGCGAGTACTCGTTCCCCGCCGGTGCGGCGCCGGATCCAGGTGATAGCTCAGTCCATTCCCGCGGAGGTGGCTGGGAACACCGCGGTGTCGACCACGGCACCGATTGCGCAGTGAACGGCTGTGAATGTGTGGGTGCGGGCGTGGGTGTCGACTCCGACGACGAACTCGAATTCCTCTGCGATGATCGCCATAGTGTGCTCTCCTCTTCTCATTAACCCGGTTAGGTGACAGGAGCCTGCCTGGGTCGCTTGGAGATGCATCTGTAACGGGTCACACCCAACTGGTGGACAGTCTTCTGATCAGGTCATCCGCGCGGGCAGGCCGTGCCCGGAGAATGGTGCGGACAAGTCATTTTCAAGACACCGCCTGAGCGGGTCGGATATACCCTGAGTCACACGCCGTCCTCCGGGACCAGCCTGCCAGCCAACCTCGGGCCGGCACCTGACCATTACAGTGATTCCCGCTATGCCACGGGATGCTGAAGGCCGGCGATTCACTGCCCCCAAGGCAGTGAATCGCCGGCCTTCAGTGGTTTATTTGCCAGCGCGGACGAAGGTGACGGCGCCCTTGGAAGTCATCCACGTCAGCGGGTGCACGGCCGTTTCGTTCTTGCCGTTCAGGCCCGAACTGAGGACCTGACCGTTGCCGACGTAGATCCCGACGTGGCCGGGCTGCATGACCATGTCACCGGGCTGAGGATCGGTCACCACCGTGCCGTAGTTCATGAACTGCATCGGGCCAAGGTCTCCCACCGGGATCCCTGCGGCGTTAAGGGCGTTTTCCACCAGCCGCGTGCAGTCCTGGATCATGCCGATCTGGGCGTAGGCGGAGGAAACCATAATAGCGTTGATGCCCCCGGCTGCCGGTGCCGCGACCGGGGCTGCAGCGGCCGGAGCGACGGTAATCTGCGCCTTCGGTTTCGCGGCCGGGGCAGGTGCCGTCGACGCTTTGGGGGTCTCCGCCACGACCGGCTTGGGTGCCTCCACCACCGGGGCAGGGGTGGTCTCTACCGCGGGACGTTCGTAAGAGATCTGGACCGTGGAGTCCGCGGTGAGCGGCGCCTGGACCTGGCCCGCAACTTCCAACGTCGAGGCCGGCTCCGCATCACGCTGGGGTGGGGCCTCGGCTGCCTGCGCGGCAATACCGCTGGTCAGGACAAGGCCGGAAGCAGCCGCAATAACAGCTGCCTGGCGGCCTGCGACACCGGCGTTGCCGGCAACAGATTTGGACAGGACCCCAAGGGCACTGGTCTGGACAGGGACCGCACGATGGCGGCCATGACTTTTGCGCATGGGCATGAAAAGGCCTCTCCCACTGCCTGCGAGGTTAGCTGTCGGATTCGGATGGGAGACACCCGGCCGGCCGGTACACGCATGGCACCAGGCGCGACTTCACCCCAAGACCTGCCCGAAGCAGGTCGCTGTTGGTTTCCCCGTCTCTGCCGGACGAAAGTTGCGAACGGATCCCGGGCAGCGGCAGAGTTAGGCAAGTCTGCTCGAGAGTGCCGCATTCGGAGAAACCGGCACGACTTAGACCGTACTTCACTCCGGCATCAGTTGTCACATTTGAATAACAGGAGACGTAGATCACAGCTATATCTACTTCTGCCCAATACCCCCTCCCGGTATAGTTTCTGTTGTTGTCAGTGAAGTGGTATGTCCCGGCCGGCGCCCAGCGTCTGGCTTTCACAGCCGTTCAATCCCAGCGCCCATTGGTCCTTCGTCAAGGAATGGAAACTGACATGTGTGAAACTGAAATCCGTACCCAGCTGCCGCTTGCCGCGGCGTCGGGGTGCAGCTGCTGCTCGGCTGAAGCCGCCCTTGCCCCCACCGCAGCCAACGGTACCGGTACCGTTGAATTCGCTGTGGACGGCTTGACCTGCGGGCATTGCGTGCAGACGGTCGAGAAGGCAGTCTCTGCCCTTGATGGGGTGGAATCTGCCTCCGTTGACCTCGTCCCTGGCGGCCGCTCCCGCCTGCGGGTGCGAGGTATGGCTGACGCGGCAGCGATGCGGGAGGCTGTGACGGCCGCGGGGTACACCTTGGCCAGCAGGTAACATCCGCATTTCTCCGGCGCCCATCCTCCGGGGCCTTGCGCTTCCCAGGAGAGGTCCCACGGCCAGCGTATACAGCCCGCTGGCCCGCGGGCGAGGGCGGCCTTAGCGCCTGAAACCAGGCGTCACAGATAATCCGGAGCACTCCGCTGCCGTGAGGGACGGTGAAACGGAATGCCGCCCGGGCGCGTTGACCAGTAGGAGACCTGCAGGAACACCCTGCCGGTTACCCTTGTATTGAAAGAACCTGTACCGAAAAGGAGGAAGTGTCGTGACCGCAGTACACCGTCGTCGTCTCACCGCCTTCTTCCTGCGGGCCGGGTTCCTGACTGCGGCACTGGCCATCATTTTTGGCATTTTCGGCATGCATGTGATGATCGGCGCCCACGACATGCCCTCAGGCCCCGCCATGTCAATGTCAGGCTTGAGGGGGACGATGCAGCTGCAAACCACGCCGGCCAGCCATACCCAGGCTATCGGGATGTCAGCAGGCGTGGCTTCCAGTGATCCGGCGGCCACGGGTTCCTCCTCCTCCTCCTCTTCCTGTGCCCCTGCAGGGCCGTGCACCAAGATGTCAGCCGGTGGAGGGGCCTGTGTCCTGGCCCCGGGAACCACGACTCTCTCCGCCCCCTTGCCTGGGCCAGCGCCCTATGAGCTGCCCGATTTTGGTGCAGCCGCCGTGCTCGGCAGCACGTATGCCTACTCACCGGCCAGCGCCTCCCCCGGTGATCTCTGTATCAGCCGGACGTAAATCACTCCTCTGCGCCGTGCCTTTCACCGGCGCATACTCCAGCCATCGGCCCGCATGAAACAAGCCGGACCCCGCACGGTCCGCTGCATGCCAGCCCACGGGCGCACTTGCGCCGCTGATACTTTGAGGACCCTGATTTTGATGAAAAAAACTTTGACACTTTCTGCTGCCGCCATCGCCGCGGCCATCGCCCTGGCCGGCTGCTCGACCGGGTCGGGATCTGGCGGCTCTGAGAGCGGCGGCATGTCCGGGATGAACCACGGAAGCTCCGGGATGTCATCCACCGCCGCCCCCGCAAGCTCAGCGGCGGCTGCGGCTGCCTTCAATGATGCGGACACGATGTTCGCGCAGATGATGATCCCGCACCACACCCAGGCCGTGGCCATGAGCGACATGATGCTCAAGAAGCAGGGTATCCCTGCCGCCGTAACTGACCTGGCCGCCAAGGTCAAGGCAGCCCAGGGCCCGGAAATCGACAAGATGACCGGGTGGCTTCAAAGCTGGGGCCAGCCCACAGCCATGCCCACCGGTACGGCTTCAGCGCACAGCATGGAGGGGATGATGGGCGCCGATGACACGGCCAAGCTCGAAGCCGCCCAGGGCGCCGAGGCCGCCAAGCTGTTCCTTACCCAGATGATCGCCCACCATGAAGGTGCCGTCATGATGGCCAGGACCGAAACCACGGATGGCAAGAACACTGATGCGGTACAGCTCAGCAAGGACATCGTCAGCTCCCAGGAAGCCGAGATCCAGGAAATGAAGGACCTGCTGGCCACTCTGTAGTCAGCGCCCCAACGGGTGCCGGCTCTCTTCCCCCTGGGGGGCCGGCACCTCCCCTGTCACCCTTCCCGGTTACCCTGGTCCGCCCGGTTGGCCGGTCCGTCCTTTGGAGTTTCCCGTGCCCCTACACTTTTCACGCCATCGCCGGCCTGCCGCTGCCCTCGCCGCCGCCGGCGCCCTGCTGTTGACCCTGTCAGCCTGTTCCCCTGGCACAGCCAGCGCGCCCGATGCCGCGTCCCCGGCTGCAGCAGGGCGGCCCAGCTCCCACGTTCACGGGCTGAGCGTGAACTCCGAAACCGGGCAGATACTGCTGGCGACCCATGAAGGGCTCTTCGACATCTCTAAAAACACGGGTGTCAAAATCGGACCCAGCATCGACTTGATGGGTTTCACGGCGGCCATGGACGAGGGCGTGTTTTACGCCTCCGGCCATCCAGGCAAAGACTCAACAATGCCCAACCCTCTGGGACTACTCAAGAGCAGTGACGGGGGAAAGACCTGGGCACAGGTCTCCCGGCAAGGGGAGTCGGACTTCCATGCGCTGACCACGACCAAGTCCGGAATTGTCGGCTTTGACGGGACCATGCGCACCAGCACGGATGACTCGACGTGGAAGACATCGTCTGCCGGGTTCGCCCCGGCCGTCCTGGCCGGCAACCCCTACAGCGACACCGTGCTGGCAACGACTCCCGAGGGTCTCCGACGGTCCTCCGACGCCGGGACCACGTGGACCATGATCCATGGGGCACCGGTGATTCAGTTCGCCGCTTTCGCCAGCGCCGCGGAAGCGGCCGGGGTCGCCCCGGACGGCAGCGTTTATCTCTCCGTTGACGGGGGCCTTAGCTGGAGGAGCACCGGAAAGATTGACGGCAGTGTCCAGGCCGTCGCCGCTTCCGAGGGATCCGGGGGCACCCCGTGGATCTGGGCCGCCACGATGAGCGGGCTCGTCGTATCCACGGACGGCGGGGCAACCTTCCGCCCTGCTGACGCCGCCTGACGCTGATGGATATCGGCGGGTTTTTTGCTTCCACCGTTACCTCCGGTGCGCTGCTGATCGCCATCCCGCTGGCGATGACCGCGGGCCTGGTATCTTTCCTCTCCCCCTGCATCCTGCCGCTGGTCCCGGGTTACCTCGGTTTCGTTTCCGGACTGACCGACCCCACGCAACCGAAAAACCGCCGCCGCGTCCTGGCAGGCGTGGGGCTATTCGTGCTCGGATTCGCGGCGGTCTTCACCCTCTACGGCGCGGCATTCGGTGCGATTGGCTCCTGGCTGCTGCGCTGGCAGGACGCACTCATGCGCGGCATGGGCATTGTAGTGATTCTGATGGGGCTGGCGCTCCTGGGGCTGATGCCGTGGCTGCAACAGACCCGTAAAATCAGCCTCGGCCGACGGACCGGCCTGGCCGGGGCCCCGCTGCTCGGCGTCGTCTTCGGGCTCGGCTGGACCCCCTGCATGGGACCGACCCTGAGTGCTGTCCTGTCGCTCAGCGTCACCACCGGCAGCGCCGGGCGCGGCGCGCTGCTGGCCTTTGCCTACTGCCTGGGCCTGGGCATTCCCTTTGCCCTCACCGCACTGGGACTGGGCTGGGTCAGCAACGCACTGACCTTCGTCCGTCAACACATCCGGGCCGTCAACACCGCCGGCGCCGCCCTGCTCATCATTCTGGGCATCCTCATGGTCACTGGAGTCTGGGTTCGCTGGATCTACCAGCTGCAAAACCTCTCCGGGACCTTCCTCACCCCCATCTGACACAGGCGGGGCCGCAAGCACCGCTTTAGCAAGGAGTCGCTATGAATCACCATCTGGACCGGCGCCGCTTCCTGGGCCTATCGGTCGCCACCGCCGCGGCCGCAGCCCTGGCCGCATGCACTGCCAGCACTAAACCCAGCACCACGACGGCGCAACGCATGACGGCCACCGACCCAGCCGTCGCCGAACGTGAAGCCGTGCGCCCCTCTTCCGGGAACACCGTCACCCAACCCCTGCAAGCGGCTGCGCTCACTGCCGCGGTGGCAACCAAGACAATCACCACCTGGGGGTACAACGGCGCACTGGCCGGACCAGCCATCCGTGCCAAGGCCGGGGACCGCCTGAGCGTGAATCTCGTCAACGACCTCAAAGACGCCACCAGCATCCACTGGCACGGACTCGCCCTGCGCAATGACATGGACGGGGTCGCGGGCCTGACCCAGGACCCCGTGGTCGGAGGGGGCACGTTCACCTACGATTTCCGGCTCGCCCACCCCGGCACCTACTGGTACCACTCCCACGTGGAGATGCAGCGCGAACGCGCCCTGTACGGTGCCCTGGTCATCGAAGACCCGGCCGAGGAACTTGTCTACGACCGCGACTGGGTCATCATGCTCGATGACTGGCTCGACGGCATCACCGGCACCCCGGACGAAGTCGTGAAGGAGCTCTCCGGCGGCATGCCCATGTCCGGGTCCATGCCCGGAATGGACCACGGATCCATGGGATCGACTTCCTCCCCCTCGCAAGGATCATCGGGCTTGAGCCATATGCTGATGGGCTCCCGCAGCGACTTTTTGGGCGGTGACGCCGGGGACGTCCGCTACCCGTTCCACCTGTTCAACTCAAAGGCACCGGACCAGGCCGAGATCCTGAGCGCGAAAGCAGGGGAGGTCATCCGGCTGAGGATCATCAACGCCGCCGGGGACACCGCCTACAGGGTAGGGATCCCGGGACAGAAAATCACCCTCACCCACACCGACGGGTTCCCGGTTAAACACCAGGACGTTGACGCCGTGGTCCTCGGTATGGGCGAACGCATCGATGCGCTCCTCACCGTCAGGGACGGCTATACCCCCGTCATGGCGCTGGCCGAGGGCAAGACCGGCCAGGCACTCGGGTTCATCAGCACCGGCACCGGCAGGAAGCCCCTGCCCGCCGTACTCCCGAACAAACTGGAAGGTACGGTGGTGGACGGGGGCCAGCTGAAAGCCGATCCTAAAGTCGCGCTGGCGGACAAAACCCCGGACCGGACCCATGACGTTCACCTCACCGGCAGCATGATGAACTACGACTGGGGCATCAATGGCAAACGCTTCGACATGAACAACCCGTACGGTAACACCTTCGATATCAAGGCAGGTGAACGGGTTGAAGTGAATTTCATCAACGACACCGACATGTGGCACCCGATGCATCTGCACGGGCATACGTTCCAGGTCTCCGGCGGCGGGGCACGCAAAGACACTGTCATTGTCCGGCCCAAACAGACCGTGACGGTGATCTTCGACGCCGACAACCCGGGCCAGTGGCTCACCCACTGCCACAACGCCTACCATGCCGAACGCGGCATGATGGCCGTCTTCTCCTACATCAAATAAGGGACCCGGCCATGAACACCCCTGTCGCGACAGAACTGTTCTTCCCCTCCCCTACCGTCAGTGCCTTCCAACTCGGGCCGTTGACGGTACGCTTCTATGCCCTGGCGATCCTGGCGGGCATAGTCTTCGGGGTGTGGCTCACCGCACGGCGGCTGCGGGCCCGGGGCGGCAGCACGGCCCAGACCCTGGACATCGTGGCCTGGGCGGTACCGTTCGGCATTGTCGGCGGAAGACTTTACCACGTCATCACCGACAACCAGCTCTACTTCGCTCCAGGAAAAGACCCTTGGGGTGCGCTCAGGATCTGGGAAGGGGGCCTGGGGATCTGGGGAGCGGTCGCTCTTGGACTCGTCGGCGCCGCGATCGGCGCCCGCCGCGCCGGGGTCCCCTTCACCGCGTTCGTGGATGCCGCTGCCCCGGGACTGCTGATCGCCCAGGGGCTGGGACGCTGGGGCAACTGGTTCAACAACGAACTCTACGGCCAGGCCACCGACCTGCCCTGGAAACTCCAGATCCATGCCATGAACCAGGCCACCGGGCAGGCGCTGACCGGACCCGACGGCAGCCCCGACATCATCGGCTACTTCCAGCCGACCTTCCTCTACGAATCACTCTGGTGCCTCGCGGCGGCGTCGTTGCTGATGTTCCTGGACCGCAGGTATGTGTTAGGCGCCGGGTCGGTGTTCGCGTTGTACATCACCTTCTACACCGCCGGCCGGTTCGTGTTCGAGCTGCTCCGTTCCGATCCCGCCAACACCATTCTGGGGCTCCGGGTGAACACCTGGGTTGCGGCGCTGGTGTTCCTCGCCGGGCTGGTGCTCTTCCAGGTCCGCCAGCGCCGGCCGCCCTCGGCAGTAGTGCATCGGAACGTCAGCACGACCCGGCCTACTACCGACATTCAAAGCAAAGGAGCACCGCTATGAGCAACGCAGCCAAGCGACGCAGTGAACACCAGGCGATCGTCGCCTCGATCCGCGCGAAACAGAAAGCAAAGCAACGCAAATGGAACCTTCTGGTCTATGGCGGCTTTGGCCTGCTCCTGACTGCCATCATCACCATTGTTGCCATCACCGTGGTGGGCTCCCTCCAGGAACGCAACCAAGCGGCGGACGAGGCCCGCAAACCCATTCAAGGCGTCCAGACGTTCACTGGCCTTTCCCGCAACCACGTCCAAACGGCTGTGGAGTATCCTCAGGAACCGGGCGTGGGAGGAGACCACGCCCCGATCTGGACGAACTGCGGGGTCTACACCACCCCCATCAACGAACAAAGTGCAGTCCATTCGCTGGAGCATGGCGCCGTGTGGCTGACCTACAAGCCCGACCTCGCCGCCGCCGACATCGCAACACTCACCGGCCTGGCCCGGGACAAACCGTACGTGCTCCTCAGCCCGGACACGAACCAAACAGCACCGGTAAAGACGACGGCATGGGGAACACAGCTCGAACTAACGACAGCCGACGACGCCCGTATCCCCGTATTCATTCGCGCCTACGCGCAATCCAAGAACGCACCCGAACCCGGGGCCGCCTGCACCGGCGGAACCAACGGCTGACCCGCCCCGAAAAGGACCATCATGAAAAACTACCGCAAGCCAAAACAACCGACCGATTCCCAGTCACGCTATCGGCGGCACCGGCGGCTGGTTCGCACCGGGCAGGTCCTCATGGCCCTCGGCGCCCTCGTGGCCATCGCTCACTGGGTCGCCCACCTCGCGCCCACAGGGCAGGGACCGAGCATCACGGAGGACATCTTCATCGGCTACCCCACCGGCGCTGTACTGCTCCTCGCTGGCGCTGTCATCGCCGGACGCACCGAGACGAAATAGCACAGGCATGCCGCCCCTGGATGTTGTCCTGACCTCCTGGACGATGAACTGGCCAGCCCTGGCTCTCTTTACCACGGCCGCACTGCTCTACGCCCGCGGCCTCCGGGCCGCCCGGCAACGGAGGGTCCGCTGGCCGTGGCGGCGGACCGCAACCTTCTACGCCCTGGGCCTGGGCAGCTTTGCGGTGCTGAGCTTCGGTTTCACCGGCGTGTACAGCCACGATCTGCGGTGGGTCTTCACCCTGAAAATCACCTCATACCTGTTCATCGTTCCGCTGCTCGTCACCGCGGGCAAACCCCTCACCCTGGCCCGGGCAACCCTCGGGCCCGCCGGGACGGCAAGGCTGGACCGGTTCCTGGGACACCCGGTGATGCAGGCCCTGGCCAACACGGTGGTCGCCGCGCTGCTGGGCCTGGGAATTTTCACGCTCTTTCTGACACCCCTGTTCTACCCCTTGCGGACCGGCCCGTTCTGGGACATGGCCCTCACCGTTCTCGTGCCGCTCACCGGGATGCTGATGGTCGTGCCCATCATCGAAGATGCCTCCTCCAAAACCGTCAGCGCGATGATCATCGTCGAATTCATCTACGTCTTCATTGAACTGGTCGCCGACGCCGTGCCCGGGATCATGATGCGGATCAGCCCGCAAATCCTGGACGGGGCCACGCAAGGCCTGAGCGGGCATGCGGGCTGGCTCCCGGGACCGCTCCGCGACCAACAACTCGCCGGTGACCTGCTGTGGTTCCTGGCAGAAACAGTCGACGTGCCACTGATCATCCTGATGTTCGTCCGCTTCGCCCGCAGCGACCGGAATGAAGCACGCTCCTACGACAACCTCACCGACGACCAGCTCGAGGCTCTCAACCGCGAACACCTGAACGGCCGCACCCACCTGCCCCAAGGTCCGCCCTGATCCCCACTGCCATGGCGCCTTCACACAGTTCCCGAACGCGCGAGAACTCCAACCCCTGCTACCGACCTGAGCCACCAGCCACGTCATCCAGGCCGCCTCGCGAAGGACACTCCCAAAATCTCCGGCCCAAACACAGGGCACCCGGGAGGGCTGCTCCCCTCCTGAAGTCACTGCGAACCGGGCCTCACTCACAACAGCAAGGGACGATCGTGCATCAAGTCACACCCCCTCTCCCCCTCGGCCTGACCAGAGAACGGCCGCTGTCCTGACGCGGCGAAGACTGGTCGCCACCGCCCTCCTGGGCGCAGCGGGCATCACAGCCCTGGCAGGATGCGGCTCCACTGACGCGCTGACCGACCAAGCGAAGGCGGGCGATAACAAGAACTACATCGCCGGGGATGGGTCCGTCACCGAATATGCCCCCGCGCAGCAGACCCCGCCGGTCGTACTGACCGGCAAACTCTACGACGGGACGGTGATCAGCTCAGCGACCTGGGCCGGCAGAGTTGTTGTACTCAACTTCTGGTACGCCGCCTGTGCCCCCTGCCGTCTCGAAGCCCCCCGCCTGGAGTCCCTCTGGGAGCAGTTTCAACCCGACGGAGTCCGGTTCTACGGCGTTAACATCCGGGACGAGGAACAGGCCGCGACTGCTTTCGAGCGGACGTTCGGGATCACTTATCCGAGCATGCAGGATAAGGATGGCGGGATTTTGCTGGCCATGGCACAGTACGTCCCGCCGCAGGCCGTACCCTCCACCCTTGTCCTAGACAAACGGGGACGGGTCGCCAGCAGGATCCTTGGCCTGGCCAACCAGGGCACCCTCAAATCCCTGATCGTCAGCGCGCAGGCTCAATGAGACCAGGCGGGGAACCAAGTGGGCTCTCGGCAAAGCTTGCACGGTCCGGGAAGGAACGTTGTTGATGGCCCGTTCCCATGGGGATGGTCGGCGGCTCACCCAGGAAGTCGTTTTCGGACAGCAGGAATGAATGGATACTGATGGAAACTGAGAAGAAAATGTGGCGTACCGATCAAGGGACGCTGCTGGACGTCGTTGTGGACCGGGCCGCCATGGAGTCGCGGCTCGCGGACTGCACAACCGTGGAACGGGTCTGGCTCCTCACCCTGCTGGGCCGCGGGGATGAAGCGATCACCGAAGGCCGTGGGCTCCTGGAAACCTCCGAGGATCCTTTCAACGCTCTACTTGTCCTGGCCCATGCCTACCAAAGGACCTACCAATGGAGGCAGGCCGCGCGGCTTCACGAAGAAGCGCTCCGGCTGGCCCATACCAGAACCAGGGAAGCTCTCGTGCGCCATCAGATAGGAAGGCGCCTTTTCGACGAAGGTCTCTACGCGGCCGCCGCAGCGGAATTTGACTGGGCCCAGGATCTGTACCGCCATGCCGGAAGGACACGTCAAGCCGAAACGTCCCGACAAGCCAAAGACCGCGCCCTGAAAATTCACGCGCAAGCCATGCCCCGGTAGGCCCAGCGCCTTCATTCCGTCCATCCGCCCGTCACGGACAGCAGTCCCAACACCATAGAGACAGGAGAAGATACAGCCCATACACCGCGGAGGCCGCCACCACCACGCGGCACTGCAGCACGCACCACAGTCAGCGTAACCACACGATAAGGAGAGAAAAATGACACATGGAACAACCCACAAGCTCCTGGACTCCTACCCCAAGGACCTGAGCGGTATTGACCAGCATAAACTCGCCGAATGCATCGCAGCCTGTTATGACTGCTCCCAAGCCTGTACCGCGTGCGCGGATGCCTGTCTCAGCGAGGACATGGTCGCTGAACTGGTCAAGTGCATCCGCACAGATCTGGACTGCGCCGACCTCTGCGCCACGACGGGAAACATCCTCTCCCGCCACACCGGCTACGACGCCAACATCACCCGCGCCGTACTCCAGGCGTGCGCCACAGCATGCAAAGCCTGCGCCGACGAATGCGAACAGCATGCCAGCATGCACGAGCATTGCCGGATCTGCGCCGACGCCTGCCAGCGCTGCGAGACAGCATGCAATGAGCTCCTCGCCGCGCTTGGCTAAGTAAACCCAGCCAGCAGCGGGGCGGCTGTTCTTTGCGCGCCCCGCTGCTCACAGAGCACTGTCCGGCCAAAATGGTGGTCGGTCCCGGGGCACGGTTATGCCTGACGACGTGGGCCGGCCGGGCCGAGTTCGTGCGCCCTCTGCCTTGACGACCAGGACGGCGATGAGGGTGGTGACAGGGATCGCAAGGACCAAACCCACAGAGCCAACCAGCGTGCGAACCACTTCCTCCGAGGTCTCGGCACTGGTCAGCACTTCCCCTAACGGCCGGCCATAGAGCATCACAATGATCAGGACAGGCAGCGCGGCTCCGGCATAGGCGAAGGCAATGGTGTAAACCGTCGAGGCGATGTGGTCGCGGCCGATGCGCATGGCGGACGTGAAGAGGTCGTGCGCCGTCGTTTCCGGAGCAAGCTCGTAGAGTTCCCACACGGCGGATGACTGCGCGATGGTGACGTCGTTCAGCACCCCGAGCCCCGAGATGATCAGCCCGCACAGGATGATCGCCGAGATCGAGATGTTGCTGGAGATGCTGGACAGGGTTGAGGCTTCAAAACCTGCTTTTCCCCACAGGTTCGCAGCATCCGTTGACCATGCGGCCAGCAGCGCGATGATGCCGAGCCCGAACACAGTGCCAAGCAGAGCTGTGGACGTGCGCGCGGAAAACCCGTGGGCGAAGTACAGCATGCCCATCATGATCACGGTAGATCCCACAAGGGCCAGCAGCACCGGGGGTTTCCCTTCTGCCAGGCCGGGCAGTATGAATGCTGCCAGAACCGCAAACGCCCCGACGAGGCCCATAAGCGCACGCAGCCCGCGCCAACGTGCCACGGTGACCACCACGACGGCGTAGAGCATGGCCAGCAGCAGAACAGGAACCGTGCGGACAAAGTCCACGAAAATGTAGCGCGGAGCCGCAGGGCTGGAAGCCACGCCAGGGGAAGCCGACAGGTCAACGTAGGTGATGTTGTCCCCCGCTTTGACACCATGGGACTTTGCCACATCAGGATTAATGATCACTTTCACAGGCGTGCCGCCCTTGTCCGGTTCGGTAAATGCAAAGACGCACTCCGTGTCCGCCTGGACCTGACTGCCCTGGTTTCCTGCCTGAACGCAACCTTCGTGCAGAACCCGCTGAATTCTGCCGCTCTCGAACGTGGCCCCGGGGGCGCCGGAATAAGGGTTGTTGAGGGCGATGCCTTCCCTGCTGCCTGATGGCCACATCCAGATCATGGCCACTAACGTCAGCAGTGCCAGCGGAGCCAGGATCACCAGGAGTAACCGGTTGGCCTGCCAGCGGGAGCCCGTCACAGTAGATGATGAGCCGTGCCCGGCATGGGGGCGCCCTTGTCCCTGAGCCATCAGGAGCTAACCCCGCATGGGAAATCTTTCGCGGCCCGATTCGGGGGACGTCCGTGGCCTTCGATCGATATGTCAAGCGCCGGCTCGTCGCCGCAGCTCCTCCACGACAAGGATGACAACGCCGGTATCACGAAAGCCTCCGTCCCCTCACTGTCCGTAGAACGGCTGCGGTCACTACTCCTCCGGCCATGATGACGAGACTGGCCGCGCCAGTGTCGAACAGCGGCGACGCAATAGCAGGAACCTCTCGTGCAGTGTCGGCAGCTGTAGTCACTGACAGCCAGTACCCGGCAGTCGCTGCAGTCCACACAGCCCCGGCGACGCAGACAACCCAAGTCACCGGGGAGAACCGGCAGCTGCCAGTTCCATACGACAAAGCGACCGCGAGTACAGCCATTCCCGCTGCCGCCAAAATCAGCCCTGCGAACAGGAACCGCCCCGCCAAAATTCCGACGAGGATGCATGCAGCAGCAACCAGGACCAGCCGTCTGGACGACAGCGGCATGCCGGCCTGAGGGCCAGAAACAGGAGAACTGGAGGTTTTCGTCCCGATTAATCATGTTTCCTTGCTTGCCTGCCACTGCTCCAAATCCCGTCCCAAAGGACCAACGGCTACGGTGGACGCTTGCAATCTAGAGTTCTCCATGACGCCTAACAAGGGCGTCATGGAGAACTCTACCGCTGGTAGGTGAGGATGGCCCAACAAGGGTGCTTCCAAGGACAGTCGGGACCTGAATCCCCGTTGGCTGTGACAGGTTTGTGGCGCCGGTAGGACGGTCATTCTGGCCCCACGTTATGACTCGACGGGCACTTGTGACGGTTATATCGCCCCAGCTTCAACTTTGGATTCATCAGTCGATGGATACGGCGGAGGGCTGGTCTGGCCGGAGTCAAGGTGGAGTTGTTCGCGCGGATCAGTGCGTTGTTGACCGGTGCAGGCGCATACCCGCGGGACAGATAGGGCTTGCTCGTCCATCGGTTGACCGAACCCACCGCCGGTGCGCCCGCTCGATACAGGGCCTGCTAGGTGGTCTCGTGCACCAGATGCAGCTCAGGCCGGTCAGGGAAAAGGGCCTTGATCCTGCGGCAGATCAAGCCGGACTCCACCACTTGCTCAAGTGCTTCTGGATGAATTCCCGCAGTTCGGGTCTCCCGGCGATCTTGCCCTGCCCGGGGCGTTGACGGCGGGTGCGGGCCAGCTTCTGCGCATGGTGTGGCGGTAACTGCCGCATTGGTGCCGGTTTCGGCGGTTCCCGGCTCAACGTCGACGGCGCCCTGCCCAGCTCCTGCACGTTTAAGCAAAGACTGTGCCCGCCGCGGTAGCGGTCCGCAATCGTGATCCGTTCGTCCTCCGACAGATACCCTGCGGAAACGGTCTCTGCCGGCTCCCTGATCAAGGACACAGCCGGATATTGATTAGTCATACCGAGGCCATCCAAACCTGTTACAGCCATACTTGCCAGGCTCATCGAGGAGCATGGCGGCCAGGAACTGTCGCATTCGACGGCCGCTTATGCCTGCCGCAACGTCATCCGAAGTTGCGCGGGCGTGCTTCCCGAAGTCTCAATCTTCAAGCGGGGGCCTCTGGTCACGTCAATTGGGGAGCGCCGTCCCGTCTGAGAGCAGGCAAAGGATTTCCTTCAGCACGGTTACGCTGGATGGGTGTTCTCGGCATTCCTGCGCCTTACCCCAAACCTGCCACGCCTGATACCGCGTATGCGGTTCCTCAAACAACCCGCCACCCAGGGATTGATTGAGCCCCCACGTCTCCAGAGGAGGTCGCCTTGAACTACCGGTTCCTGCTGACAAGGCGCTGGCTGAGCTTCCTGGTCCTTGCCGTTGTTGTCGCGGCGGCCTGCGCAGGGTTGAGCAAATGGCAGATGGATCGGCGCAACCAGGCGGTTGCTGAAATCCGGCGCGTCCAGCAAAACTACGTAAAACCTCCTGTGCCGTTCGAGCAGGTGGAACAGTATTTTTCGGTGTCTGATCCGGAAATTAAATGGACAACGGTGACGCTTAGTGGTCGATATCTGCCCCAGGATCAGCGGATTGTCAGGAACCGGCCAAACAATTCCGCGCCCGGTTATGAGATTCTTGTTCCCTTCCGACTCGGCACGGGCGACACGGTGATAGTGGACAGGGGCTGGTTACCCATCGGCAACTTAAGGTCTGGGTACCCCGATGTTGTCCCATCTCCACCAGCGGGAAATGTTGAGGTTATAATCCGGATCAAACCGTCCGAGCAGGCGCTTGAGGGTAGGACGGCGCCTGAGGGTCAATTGCCGAGTATCGCCCTGCCTGTCTATGCCAAGCAGTTGGAGTACCCACTGTTGACCGGCAGTTACGGGCTGATGGCCTCCGAGTCGCCTGCGCCCGACGTTTCGCCGCAACAGCTCTCCATGCCGGCTGTTCAGGAAGGATCGAACCTTTCGTACGCGATGCAATGGCTCACCTTTGGAATACTTGCCTTCGTTGGGTTCGGGCACGCGGCCCGCCAACAGGCCCGTATTGCCAAGGAGGAACACGAGGACCAGAGGCAGAGCGGCTCCCACGACCCGGCTTTACAGGTCCGCCGGGAGGACAAAGCCCGCAAACGCAACACTTCCGATGACGAAGAGGACGCCCTCCTCGACAGGCTGGGACTATAAAGGACACCGCGGGGATTCCCGGGACGCGACCGTCTCCATCGCGAGCCTTAGGCGGGCTGCCAAGGGCTGTCATTTTCCGGCGCGGACGATAGTGACGGCGCCCTTGGCGGTCATTCAGGTAGCGGGTGAACCGCGGTTTCGTTATTCCCTTCAGACCGGAGCCGAGGACCTGGCTGTTGCCGATATAGGTCCCGAGCTGGCCAGACTGGCTGGAAATCGGGGTGGCGTAATTCTGAACATCGGGCCCGTGTCTCCCACAGGGATGCCGGCAGTATTGAAGGTGTTTTCCACCAGCTGGTTCCAATCCGGGATCACCCGGTCTGGGCGTAGCTGACAATGTATGGAGCGCAGCTTCGAGCCAGTGTCGGATCCGTCGAGGTGGTGGTGGATGAAGCTAATGGAGCTCCTGGGCGTCAACCGGAGCCCGTCTGTTGCTGGGGAAGCCAGTAGGATCTACGCAAGGCGGGGCACCTGCTGCACCTGTCACCCTCGTCTGGAACGGCCTTGGTGGCCCGAGTTCCGGGACCGACGCTGCGCCAAGTAAAAGATTCCTCCGGCCACAGTGGGCAACGCCCCGGCGATGCCCACCGTCAGGGGGGCATTCTCATTATTCGGCGGTCTGAACCGGTCCCCGCGACATCGGCCGGGTCCGTTGCGGTCGGGGAGCTGGCAGCCGCCGGGGAAGTTGATGACGGCACGGGACCGTCACCGCCGTGGTTCATCCCGGGCATGCTGCTGCCGGAGTCAGCTGAGCAACCGGTCACGGCGATAGCGGCGGCAACGGCAACCGACGAGATGGTCATGTACTTCTTGCTCATGGGTGTTGTCCTGACACATCAACGACGCGGGAGCCGCGCCATTTAGGCATGTAGCTGAAATGGGATGCAAAAGCCGAGCCGGCCCTGTTCCTGGTTCGCAGCAGGGAGTCCGCCAGATCTCCCCACAGCGCCAGCGGGACGGGGAGGTCTCGGGGTGCGGTGGAACGTTTGACTGAGATCGTGTCCTGCCCGTGCGTGCTCCGGTGAAGCCTCGGTTTGCCCACTGCTGCAGCGGTGGCTTACACCCCGTTCAGCCATAACATGATGGCCTCCGTGGGGCAGCCTAAGCCAGGCGGGCTTGTTGTCGTCCGGCAATGCCGTTTCCTTGGGGCAGCTCCAGATACAGGACGCTCCATTGATGAGTTTCCCGGCCGGAGCGGCTGTTTCCGGTAATAACGTGTGGACTCGGTGAGGGATAGGTTCACACGTGGACACCTTCCTGGTTCACCTGCTGTCTTCCTGCCCCAGGCACTTTCTTGTTGCCGGGATCTTGGCTACCGGAGCGGAACGATCCGCCAAGGCCGTTGCCGAAGGGATCTGGTCTGGATTCATCAGAATTTCGGTGGCAGCATCACGGCCAAAGGTCGTCAGTGTCCACACCGTATCCCCTTCCTTGATCAGCCAATCGATCCCGTTGACGCTAACGCACCTGTCCGTGGTGGGGCCAGGGACGTTGACGCCGCAACGGAGGATCAACCGGGAGGGATCTCCCCATGCGGCTGTGGCTTGGCTGTTGGTCTTGCCCGACGTCGCGTCCCCGACAGAATTGGGCAGAGCCACCATCATCGGCGCGCATGCCGGGTTTGCCGCGTCCTTCGCAGAGTTTTACGTCCACTACCTGGGAGCACGCCGTAAGGAAAACACCTGCAGCCGCCGCCGAGATGCCGAACCAGCCGAAGCGCCCGGCCTGGGAGGTAATTCTGTGCAGCAGGCGCATCTCTACACTCTAGAGGACGCCCGGGACAGGCGCGTTTCAGGTCAGGATGGGTCTCAGAGGCCGAGGCACTGGTCTGGCCGCAACCGAACAGTGGCAGGCCGGGCTGCCGGAAGGTGCACAGGACCCGGCCAACGGCAAAAGATGAAGCAGACCTCGGCGCGAAAGGGTTCCCGGAACCCGGCCCTTCCCAACCTCCGACACCGCGGAGCAGCCCATTGAGCCACCTAGTTGTACCGGCAGGTGCCCGAAGTGCACGGCACTTTCGGCGCCTGCCGCTACTCTTATACGTGCCAGTGCTTTTGCGGAAGGAGGACCCTATGACTGTGGCCCGAATCGGCCCCGTCGCGTCGTCTCTCCGGCGGGCGGGCTTGGTGACCGTTCTTCTGTCCGTCGCTGCCGCTATGTTGGCTCTGCACATATTGGCCGGCGCTCATGCCACGGCGGCCAATACCTCGGTGTCGGGGGGCCCAAACATCGCCGCCGCCGCCGAGAGTGCTCACTCCCCCGTTTCGGCTGGTGGTGAGGGCAAAGCCGGCGGCCGGTCTTCCTGCATCACTGCCGCTGATTGCCCCAACATGTCACACACTGGCTCGAGCTGCGTCCTCTCAGCAGCCAAGACTTCATTGTCGGCGCAGCCACCTTCTGCAGCGTTTGACACCCAGGCCGCGCCCAGGACTGATGACGAGCGCCCCCACTATGTGTATCTAGGTGCTGCGCCGTCGCCCGGTGACTTCTGTATCAGCCGGACATAAACAATTAGCCGGAGATAAAAAAGGCTCTCCCGGCGCAGCCCCGGGACCGTTGCGGCAAATTCACGCCAACGTCCCCACTGCTGACAGTCTGAATCCGGGACACAACTCTCCTTACAACAACCAGGCCCACTCCACATCGGGAGCAGTTCCCAAGGCGCTTGGTTGCGCTGGAGTGTGGCTTTCAGGCTCGCGGGCAGGGAGGAGACCCTCTTGGCGCGGCACCGGAGGCTCCGCGTCTTCAGGACCCCATCCGCCACATACCCGACATTCGGGTTCCGTCCCGGCCTACAGTGCCCTGCCGGCGGACCAGATCAGGTAGCCGGGCACAAGCCGTGCGCGTGACAGTACCGGGCGCCGAAGACCGGGTTGATTTCAGCAAGCATCAGAACTGTAGAAGGGAAATGTTATGAGCGATATTCCACCGGCTGGGCGGTGGTCCGGCACGCGTGCAACTGGGCCGGGGAAGCTGCTGGGTTTTGTGGCGGCCAGCGTTCTGGCGGGCGTCCTGGTTGCTGGTTTGTTGGTGCCCGGGGCAGCGGTGGCAGGGGCGGCTCTGAGCGGCTCCAATGCGCTGTTCGCTAGTCTGCCGGCCGAACTGGCGGTCGAACCTCCTTCACAATCCACCAAGGTCCTGGCCTCGGACGGACAGATCATCGCCACTTTTTACGCGGAGAACCGCTCCAGCGTTCCGCTGGATGAGATGTCTCCGTACCTCAAGGACGCCATCGTGGCGATTGAAGACAGCCGGTTTTTCGAGCACGGCGGAGTCGACGGGCAGGGTATCCTGCGTGCCCTGGCACGCAACCTGACCACCGGCGCCCGGCAGGGCGCCTCCACGCTGACCCAGCAGTATGTCACCAACGTCATCAACGAATCCCTTGCTTCTTCGGGCCGCGAATCCGAAATAGTCCTCAACGGGCAAAAGGAAATTGGCGACAAACTGCGGGAGATGAAGCTGGCCATCGCCCTGGAGAAAAAGTTCTCCAAGGAACAGATCCTTGAGGGGTACCTGAACATTGTGTTCTTCAACCGGGACGCCTACGGCGCCGAAGCTGCGGCCCGGTATTACTTCAACACGACCGCGAAGGAATTAACCCTGCCGCAGGCCGCCCTCCTTGCCGGGTTGGTGAACAGCCCGAGTTTCTACGATCCAGCCGTAAACCCGGACAAATCCATCGCCCGCCGGAACCAGGTCCTGGGCAACATGCTCGCGCAAGGGAAAATACAACAGGCAGAGTACGACGCCGCGGTCGCGACCGGACCTGACCTGCAGCTCACACCCTCCCGGCAAGGCTGCGCCGGCGCCCAAATGGCACCGTACTTCTGCAACTACGTTGCGCGGTTGGTGCTCAACGACCCGGCCTACGGCTCCAACGTGTCGGAACGGGAAAGGAGGCTATACCGTGGCGGCCTGACGATCAATACCACTCTGGACAGCAGGCTGCAGAACGCGGCGCAACAGCAAGTCGATGCCACTGCCGGGCCAAACCTTGGCAAGTGGGGCGCATCCCTTATCACCGTGCAGCCAGGAACCGGGAAGATCCTGGCCATGGCCCAAAACACCGTGTACCTGCCGCAGGACGGGAAATTCGACACGCAGCTGAACTTTAATGTCGATGCCAAAGACGCCGCCGGGAACGACCTTAACGGGGCCGGTGGTGATTGTGTCAACGTGATCGG